>NZ_JAHHIR010000061.1:9383-19292 GCF_018678075.1 Epibacterium ulvae
TGCCCTTGCCCTTGCCCTTGCCTTTGCGATGGATGCGGTTCTTCAGGCCACGGGCACGCAGCTTGGTTTCCATTTCCTGTGAGCGATAGGCCGGGTCTGCCCGGACGTTCGCTCCGGTGTTGCCCCGCATCAGCAGATGATCTACCGCTTGGCTGTCATGCAGGGCGGCGTTGCTGACATGGTAGCGCCGGACCAGCTTGTGCTTTCGGTCCACATTCACATGGTTTTTGTAGCCGTAATGGCTCTTGCCGTGTTTCTTCGTCCGCCGCGCGTCAGTGCCCCTCTGCGCCCGCTTGGCCGGTTTGTCGGCCCAGCCGTCGGGCTCTTCACCCGCCTTTATGGCCTGACTTTCATCACGCGTGTTATGGTTCTTAGGCACCCGCACGATGGAAGCATCCAAAATCTGCCCGCCGCGTGCGATGTAACCTTGCCGTGCCAGGTAACCGTCGAACTGCTGGAAAAGCGCCTCAACCACCCCCGCCTGCGCCAGCCCCTCGCGATAAAGCCAGACGCGGTCTTGGCGTCAGGGGCCCGGTCCTAAAGCCCGGGGCCGAGGAAGCGCATGAAGGGCAGCCGATCACGCACCTGATATTCGGTCTGGTCGTCGGACAGGTTGTAGAGCGTGCCCACTACCAGCGTCTTGAACATCACCACAGCGTCCATCGGTTTGCGGCCCGCCCGGGACTAGCGCGCCGCCGCAGGCTTGCGCCAGCCCCGCTCCAGCGTCGGGCGACCCCCCTCCCACGGCACGATGGCGTCAATCTCGACCATAGGGTCACGCTAGGCATCAAGGCTCACATAGCGGTCTGAAAGGTCAAAGAAACCCATCCGAACCATCGTCAAACCCCTGCCGCCGCAGGCCCGCCGCTTTCTATCCCAACGCAGAGGTCAGGGACATGTTCGAGGTACCCTAATGTCAATGGCAAAAGGGTCCGGTTTGTGCATCGGCATGCAGTCACCACCCCTGATGGTTTAGAAAAACCATTCAGTTCCAATTGTTTGAGCACTCCATGGGTGGGCGCGATCGATCAGTTCGACCGCCGTGTCACAGCGGGCAACAAAATCTACATAGAGCCGATCATGCGCGTGATCGCCAATCCCGCGCGCCGCACGCATTCGGGCGACAAAGGTCTGGGCGCCATTGCCAAGGACGCGGGCGCGGACAGCGGGTTGGGCATTGCGTTGATCTCAGCCCATACGGTGCCCAACGAAGTGTATAACGATCGGCTTGTTGTTTTAAATGCGGTGCCTACGCCCATTGTGCGGAAGCGGTATCTGCTGAGCGCGCGTGATTTCGAACCTCCCCCGCCGCGCGCGTGGTTGAAAGCTGGATCCAGGCCAATGGTCAGCTTTGTCTGCCGGAACCTCTGCCCACCTGAATTCCATCTTTTGCGCTCGATTCGAAGGTCGAGTGTTTGATCCTAACGGCATGTGCCCAGAAGAATTTCGGATCCACCTTTGTTGATCCGGTTAAGCAAACCCACAAAACGCCACGGTGTGTTGAAAAAATGAGCATAGGCTGGGAGTCGCTGGACTTTTTGTTAATCGGCGCGGGGCCTTTGGCTGCCGTGGCGCACGTGTATACGACTCAAAGCGCAAAAATGCCGAATTTGGTTTCCTGTTAGATATTTGAAAATAAACATTAACTTCGGAAAAATTGCGCAATCGTTAGCTGTAAAACGCAGGCGGGATCGCTGATGTCTTGATGCGCTGTTGGTGTGATCCGGAGCCCAAATTGACCAGAAAATCGGCGTCTCTCTGGGGAAATACACCGTAAACGCAGCAGAAGCCACAACCGAAACTCCCACGCTGTTGCATAAGTTTCACATATAATGTCACAAAACTTATGCAGTCTTGTGTATTTTTGTGGGATATCGAGGTTTTTTGTGGATCACCCCCAAATGAACGACGCCACTGATAAAATACCTCATCGCGGACGCGAGTTGTTGGAGGTGCTGGCCCGCCTGGGTGGGTCAGCCCGCAACGCTCAAATTGCGCAGGTGATGGGTGTTTCAGAAGAAACCGTGCGCCGGTTGGTCAAAGGCCTCGCGGAAGCAGGGAAAGTGCAGCGCGTCCATGGCGGCACCTATTTGAGCGTGGAGCAAGACGCGCCGATGTATTCCGGTGCGCTGGAGCAGAACGCAGCTGAAAAGTCGCAAGTTGCTCGCACCGCGCTGTCGCTGATCGACGATGGCATGACCCTGTTTGTGAACGTAGGCTCCACCACAACATATGTCGCGGAACAGCTGCGAGAACGGGCCAATCTGACGGTTGTGACCAACTCGATCTCGGTTGTCGGTGCCTTGGCAGAACACAATGGAACGCGCGTGTTCCTGACAGGTGGTGAGGTGATGCGGGCAGAACGTGGATGTTTCGGGCGCAGGGCCGAGCTTTTGGTGCGCCAATTCGCCTATGACGCGGCCATTTTTGGCTGTGATGCAGTTTGCGCCGACATGGGCGTGTTGATCGCCAACCCTGCAGAGGCGGAATTGACCCGTACGGCGGTTGAGCACGCGCAAAACGGGATCGTGGTGACCGACAGTGGAAAATTCAACCGCCGCGCGGCCTGTGTCGCCTGCGATCCAGAACAGATTTCCGACCTTGTGACCGAAGCGGCCCCTGATGCCGCGCTGCAAGATGCGCTGCAGGGATGGGGCATTCGCACGCATGTGGCAGACCCCGCTGCGGCCGCAATCAAAGACGTAGACCTACCGAGTTAACAACCTCTTTTCCTATCTCAAACCTTGGTCCCCTAGAAATGGCTTGGAGCAACATGAAACATCTTCTTCTGACCAGCACCGCGGCAATCCTTTTGCCCGGTATCGTAGCCGCTGCCTGCCCGGCAGTGACCATTGCCGACGGTAAAGGTGTGGCTGCCGGTGATTTCCCGCAGCAATATGAACTGGGCGAGTTTAACAGCAAAGCGGCTTGTGAGCTGTCCTTTGCCGAGAACCCCGCTCTTGCGGATCTCAACAGCAAGATCTTTGGCAACCCAGCCTTGCCTGCACTGGCGGACCGTCTGCCACAAGAACCGCTGATTTCAGCGCCATATGACAGCATCGGTCACTATGGTGGCCAGCTCGAAGCGCTGTCCAATGCAACCGAATCCGGTACTTCGGACTTCTTGTCAGTGCGTCACACCTCGCTGGTGCGTTACGCGGATGACCTGCAGACCATCGTGCCCCACGTTGCAAAATCCTTTACCTGGAATGACGACTTTACCCAGCTGACTGTTGAGCTGCGCAAGGGTCATAAATGGTCGGATGGCGCGCCGTTCACCTCGGCCGATATCCTGTTCTGGTACAACAACCTGATGATGGACACGAATGTCATCGCCGAAGCCAAAGCCTATGTGCTGGCTGGCGGTGAGCCGATGGACGTTGTGGCTCTGGACGAGACCACAGTTCAGTTCACAATGAAAGCGCCCAAGCCTGGGTTCATCGAAACCTTTGCAGCGCAATATGTGCAACCCTATCAGCCGGTGCATTTCCTGGGTCAATTCCACCCGGCGATTTCCGCTGACGCGGATGAAAAAGCGCAGGCACTAGGCTATGAGAACGGCTATGACCTGATCAAAGCTTACTATGGCAACTCTGACTGGACAGACACGCCTTCCCCAATGCTGACAGCGGGCGACAAACTGGCCGGTCTGTCAAAGCACGCAACCCCAACGTTGGAAAGCCACATCGTTGTCAAAGAAGACGCGGAAGGGCGCCATTTTGTTGCCAACCCGTATTTCTTTATGGTGGATACTGCGGGCAACCAGCTTCCTTACATCAACGAACTGAACGAAGCCTATATCGGTGACGAAGAAGTTCGGACGCTGAAACTGCTGAACGGCGAAGTCACCTATAAATCGCAAGCCGTGAACCTGTCGTCTGCACCTGTCCTTCTGGAAGGTCAGGAAAAGGGCGGCTACGGTATTTCGGTTCGCCCTACCATCGCGATGCCATCCGTTGCCTTCAACCTGACCCATGAAGATGAAGCCATGCGCGCCATCTTTACGGACATCCGGTTCCGCACTGCGATGTCTATTGGTATGAACCGCGACGAAATCAACGAGACAGTTTATTTCGGCCTGGGCACACCGCAGCAATATGTTGGCTTCTCTCCGCTGCCGGACTTTATCGACAGAAAATGGGCTAGCCACGAGATCGCGTTTGACGCGGACAAAGCCAATGCGCTGCTGGACGAAATCGGTCTGGTTGATGCCGATGGCGATGGCGACCGTGACCTGCCAAATGGCGAACCCTTTGTGCTGGACTGGCAATTCGCCACCCAAGCGGCCTCCTCCCAAATGGTTGAGCTGATTGCGCAAAACTGGACCGACCTGGGTGTGACCACCAACATCAAGGAAGTGACCTCTGACGAGTATCGCTCGGCACAATCTTCCAACAATCTGGACGTTCTGATGTGGGTTGTTGGCCAGCCTGCAGGTTCGATTCTGGGTGATACGCAGCTGTGGGTTCCACCGTATTCGGACTACTTTGGTCTGCGTCCAGCGATTGGTTGGGCGGAATGGGTGTCCTCTGATGGTGCCGCAGGTATTGAACCACCGGCATGGGCCAAGTCGCTGTCTGACGACACCGCCGCCTATCAGTCCTCGATCCCGGGTTCGGACGTGCAACAGGAAATTGGCGCACGCATGGTTGAAACCATGACCGGTTCGCTGACGTTCATCGGCACCGTGTCCGCCCCTGCGCCGATCTATGTCAGCACCAAGCTGAATAACGTGCCCGAGTTCAAGACATCGTCTTATGAATTCTACCGCACCTATCCTTACCGCGCGACCCAGTGGTGGTTGAGCGAGTAATCTAAACCGCAGAGCCGGGCGCTGAAACAGGCGCCCGGCTTGTCACCGGGGAGACGGAAATGTTCAATTTCGCGCGGTTTGCTGCAACACGAGCGGCAATGGCTTTGGTCACGTTGGTCATTGTCTCGCTGGTTGTTTTTTCTTTGATGGAATTGGTGCCGGGCGATTGTGCCGAACGGTATCTGGCCTACAAAAACACCCAAGGGCAGGCGATTACCCTGGCCGATATCGAGGCCGAACGCGTCCGGCTTGGTCTGGACAAACCCTTTTTGCAACGTTGGGTCAGCTGGCTGGGCGGAGCTTTTCAAGGGGATTTCGGCGAAAGCTGTATCCTGCGGGTCGATATTGCTCAGCTGTTGGGCTCGAAATTTTGGATTTCCCTATCCGTATGCCTCGGCGCTTTGATGCTGGCCTATGCGATTGCCATTCCAGTTGGCATTATCTCCGCCGCGTCGCGCAATGCGGCGCTGAACAACGTGCTGCGGGTTCTGTCCTATCTGGGGCTGGCGCTGCCGAATTTCCTGTTGGCGTTGATGATTATGCTGTTTGCCACGGTCTATTACGGCAACACGCTGACGGGTCTGTTTTCCCCCGAATACAAGGACGCTCCGTGGAGCTGGGATAAATTTGTAGACCTGGCCAAACACGCCTGGCTGCCTGTTTTCATCCTCGGCTGGTCGGCGACCGCCTTTGCGCTGCAAACCGTGCGGGCCTTGATGTCTGATGAAATCGGCAAACTTTACGTGACGGCTGCCTCTGCGCGCGGCGTTTTTGGTATGCGCCTGCTCTGGCGTTACCCGGCGCGCCATGCCTTGGGGCCGATTGTGAACAGCCTTGGGTTTGACCTGAACCGGATCTTTAACGAGCTGCCCGTGGTGGCGCTGATCCTGACCTTGACTGAGGCGGGTTCGCTGCTGTTGGAGGCTTTGGCGCGGTCAAACGACCAGCAATTGGCCGGTGCGATCATCTTCCTTTTGACCGCATCCATTGTGACATTGAACTTTGCAACGGACGTATTGCTGGCGGCGATTGATCCGCGCGTCCGCAAAAGCATTCTGAGGTAACAAGATGGGCGACGCGACATTGGAAACCTCCCCCGACCGGTCCAGCAAAAAGAAAGAGGCCTATTTCACCGCCTCCCAAGGGCAACTGATCTGGGCGCGTTTCAAAAAACAAAAAACGGCGATGGTCGCTGCGGTTGTCTTGGTTGTGCTGGTCTTGTCCGGCCTGTTTGCACCGTTTCTGTCGCCTTATGATCCGACAGTTGCCGGGCGGGACAAAGATTACCTGAACGGGGCACCGCAGATCCCGCAGTTCTGCGATAAAAACGGCTGCTCTATCGTACCGTTTGTGCACCCGGTAACCCGTGAACGCTCGATTGAGACCAATTTTCGCTGGGTCGAAAAGGTCAACGAAGACGAACGCGTGCACATGGTGTTCTTTGTCAAAGGTGACCGGTACAAGCTGTTCGGTTTCATTCCTGGCTCGCTTCACCTGTTTGGTATGGAAGAGGGTAAGATCCACTTGTTTGGCACCGACAGCGCGGGCAAGGACATCTTTTCACGCACGCTTCACGCGGTTTGGACGTCATTGCAGGTGGGCACCATTGGGGTGTTGATCTCCTTTGTGCTGGCCTTGGTGATCGGCGGTGTCTCTGGATACTACGGCGGCTGGCTGGACAGTATCGTGCAGATGATCACCGATGCGATCCGGACAGTGCCTGCGATCCCGCTGTTTATGGCGATCGCCGCCTTTGTACCGGCGGATTGGTCGGCAGAGATGCGGTTTTTCTTTATCTCCATGATCCTGGGGCTGATCGGCTGGCCAACGCTCGCGCGGCGTGTCCGCACCCATTTGTTGACTGAGCGGAACCAGGAGTATGTGCTGGCCGCGCAGCTCTGTGGTGCCAGCGGCGGTCACATCATTCGCCGCCATCTGCTGCCCAGTTTCACCAGCTATATCATCGTCGATCTGGTGATTTCCTTTCCCTATATGGTGCTGTCCGAAACAGCGCTGTCGTTCATCGGATTGGGGTTGAAGGATCCGGTGAACTCCCTTGGTGTGATGCTGCAAAACGTGACCAAGGCGGACGTGCTGCTGAACTATCACTGGTACTTCATTCCGGTCTTCTTCTTCATCACGCTGGTGCTTGCCTTTGTCTTTGTCGGCGACGGGCTGCGCGATGCGGCGGATCCTTATGCGGAGGCCAAGAAATGAGCCTGTTGGACGTTCAAAACCTGACGCTTGAATTCAAAACCGACGAGGGGTTGGTGACGGCGGTGGATGACGTGTCCTTTACCTTGGAAAAGGGTGAGGTCATGGGGCTGGTGGGCGAGTCCGGATCCGGCAAGTCGGTGACCGCCAAAGCACTGATGAAGCTGAATGCCCAAAACGCGGCCTATGGACCCGACAGTCGGATCGATTTGCAATTGGGGGATGGCAGCACTGTCGACGTGATGTCCTTGAACCGTCCCAAAGATCTGCAAGTTGTGCGCGGGGGCGCGGTTTCGATGATCTTTCAGGAACCGATGGCCAGTTTTGCCCCGGCGCTTCCGATTGGAAAACAGATGGTGGAACAGCTTCTGATCCACGCCGACCTGTCAAAAGCCGCGGCCAAGGCGCTGTCGATCGAAATGTTGGATCGTGTTGGCATTTCGGATGCCGCCACCCGCTTCAACCAGTATGCGTTTGAGATGTCCGGCGGCATGCGTCAACGCGCGATGATTGCGATGGCGCTGTCGACCAAACCGCAGCTTTTGATCGCGGATGAGCCGACAACCGCGCTCGACGTGACCATTCAGGCGCAGGTGATCGACCTGATGAAGGAGCTGGTAACGGAATTTGGCATGGGTATCATTTTCATCACCCATGATCTGGGCGTGGTCGCACAGACCGCTGACAAGGTTGCCGTGATGTATCTGGGTCGCATGGTTGAACAGGGGCCGGTGCGCGATGTGATCCGCAACCCGCAACATCCCTATACGCGCGGGCTGATTGACGCCTTGCCCAAGCTGGACGATTTGGACGCGCCTTTGGTTCCAGTCCCAGGCGACATTCCCAGCCCGTTGGAACGCCCTTCGGGATGCGTGTTTCACACCCGCTGCAGCCAATCGTTGGGCCAAATGTGCCAGACCAGCGTGCCAGAATGGAGCCATCGCAACGCGGACCATAAATGCGCCTGTCACTTGGTATTGGACGGAGCGGGACAATGACCAACAGACCTTTGATCTCAGCCCGCAACCTGTCGGTGTCCTTCTCTGTCGGTGACTCGATTTTCAAACGTCAAAGTCTCAAGGCGGTGGACGGGGTTACATTGGACATCCCCAAAGGCTCGTTCTTTGGTGTGGTCGGGGAATCCGGGTCGGGCAAAACGACGCTGGGGCGGGCTTTCTTGAACGCGGTGCCGATTGCTGGTGGATCTGCCACCTATGACGACGGCACGGTTGAATATGCGCTGGACAAGATGTCGGCATCCGACCTCAAATCCTATCGGCGGCTGGCGCAGCTGATCTTTCAAGACCCCTATGCGGCTCTGTCGCCCCGAATGACCGTGCGCGACATTATTGCCGAGCCTTTGGAGGTGATGGGGATCACCAAAACCCGTGAGGAAACCGACCAACGCGTGCGTGAAATCGCGGCCAGATGTCGGTTGAACCTGGAACATCTGCGCCGCTTTCCTCATGCGTTTTCCGGCGGTCAGCGGCAGCGAATTTCCATCGCGCGCGCGCTGGCCTGCGGGCCTCAGTTCGTGGTTGCGGACGAATCTGTGGCGGCGCTGGATGTCTCCATTCAGGCCGATATCTTGAACCTTTTGAAGTCATTGCAACGGGATCTGGGTCTGACCTTTATGTTCATCAGCCATGATCTGTCGGTTGTGGCCCATACCTGTGATCATGTTGCGGTGATGTATTTGGGCCGGATCGTCGAAAGCGCCCCAACTCGGGACTTGTTTCAGGCACCACGCCATCCCTATACGCGGGCGCTGTTTTCCGCGATCCCGTCGTTGGACCCTGATGATCGTGGAACGGTGCAAAAACTGCAGGGTGAAATCCCGTCACCGACCAACCAGCCCTCGGGCTGCAAATTCCACACCCGCTGTCCCCATGCGGACGATCTGTGTCGACGCGAAGAACCTGCGCTGGAGTCTGATGGCAGTGCTCATCAGGTCATGTGCCACCATTGGAAAGCCTTGATGGCTGAAGCTTAAAACCCATAGATCCGAACGAAGAAAGGGGCCGCATTGTTGCGGCCCCTTTCTGTTTTTGAGGTCTGCGAGGTTTACGCAAACAGCAGCGCGTTGTTTTGCTGCAGTTCGGCCAATGAGGTTGTGAACCCATCGTCATCAGCGAAGGTGGCGATGTCGACGAAGTTGCCATCGCCATTTGCGCTGATCGCCAGGGTTTGTTCTCCGTTGGCGTTGACGCCCAGGGCGACGTAGTCGGCTACTGCGCTGATATCTGCGTCAAAGTTGGAGAGCAGCGCGGAGATATCCAGCTGATCACCCTCCTCGAACGAGAAGTCGCGCAGGCGGTCCACACCGTCCAGGCTGTCAAAGACAAAGGTGTCTGCGCCAGTTCCCCCAAAGATGTTGTCAGAACCATCACCACCCGAGATCACATCGTCCCCACCGCGTGTGTGGATGAAGTCCGATCCCGCGCCGCCATAGAAGGTGTCCGATGCGTTGGAGCCGAACAGAGTGTCGTAATACTCGGTCCCGACGACAACTTCGAAGTTCACCGCAAAGTTGGCTGAGGTCAGGGCGACGTCTAGCTCCGCGTCACGTGTTTCGCGTGCGGTCAATCCGGTGCTTTCGTCCACCTCATAGTTGGAAGAGTAGATACGGATGGCCGATGCATCACGATCCGCAACCAGGTTTTGGTTGAACAATTCACCAAACTGTTCGCCATAGCTGTTGATCGATCCGATGATACGGCCACGTCCTTCATAGGCCGTCAGCTGCAGCACATCCGCGTCACCGTCACCTGCGTTGAGCAGCTCGCCCACAACATTGCTTTCAGTGATGATGTTGTCGTCTTGATGAACTTCGACGGTGATGGTTGTTTCGGTGACGAGCCCGCCATCTGTGACTTCGATCT
>NZ_JAHHIR010000026.1 GCF_018678075.1 Epibacterium ulvae
GCCAGAAACACTCTCTTATCAAATAACGCTATTTGGACCCATAGGCGCTGACGTCAGACAGTTTGGGTCTAATAATTCTGATTCGACAACAAGAACCGGATATTTCGACGGGTAACTTTGTCGCATTCAGGCTCCAGTCATCAGATCAGGAGACACATCATGCATCTCAAAGACAAAGTCGTAATCATCACTGGCGCAAGCAGCGGTATCGGTGCAGCCGTGTCGAATGCGCGTTGCATCAACTGCCGCCCCAACCATGTACGCCGATGACCCGAGCGAACCCATAGCATATCCACTCGTAGCCAGCCGTAAGACGTGGTCGCAGCCAATCCTGCAAGAAGTACTCCGTCATCATCTCGCACCGCCAGGTCAATCCGACCCTGTGAGTCTGAGTGGACGAGGCCCTTAAGTCCGCCAGTAGTGCTGTTTCCAAATCGCTCGAAAATCCGCTTTCAGGAGAAGCATCAGCAATCATCGTCTAGACCAGCCAAGTTCGGTAATCGCTAACCAACAAGTGCTTGGGTGCGTCGTCTTCTTCGATTTCGGCAAATCGACCAATCGGATCCCGGAAGATGTTGTCGGTTTCGTCGTCGTTGACCGTGGAAACCTCACCAATCAGAACATTGCCGCCATCGCCCCAAAATGCATGCCAATCGCCAGGCATAAGGGTGACGCTTTCACCAGGCTTAAGGCGCAGTTTTTCGCCGGGACCATAGTCGCGACGCAGACCATCACAGAGCACCGTGCCACCGGCTGTTTCGTCGAATCTGCCATCCGAGTCTGAGCCGAAAAGTTCGACCACCAACGTAGCTCCACCACGGTTGATGATGTCTTCGGCTTTTATGACGTGGGTGTGCATCGGACTAAGTTGGTCCTGCTTCGAAATAAGCAGTTTCTCCGCGTAGCACATTCCACCTCCCCGTTGCAGATCGGCCAAACGTCCGTTTCGCAGGGTGAACAAAAACAGTCCCATTTTGTCGAAATCACCGTCCCCATAGTCGGTGATATCCCAACCATTTTTGGCGTCAATTACAGCCGCTGCCTCCCTAGAACGCGCTTTGAATTCTTCGGGCGTCCAATAGGCCCAAGGCGGCAGAACGAACCCAAAGGAGCGCATCATGTCGTCAGATTCCGCAATAATATCGTTGATGCGTGAGCGTTTCATCTGTTTCAGTCCCATGTATTTGGTCGCGATTTATAAGGGGAATTACGCAATTATGCGATTCAATCGCTTCTTCCTACAACTAAAAATTACCATCCGAAACCGGTTTCGGTTGATTTGCGAAACCGGTTTCGGCTAGTGCTTCTTCCAATGGGAGGGAAACGATGTCTGGGAAGCCGGTCGGCTTAAAAGTACTTGCAGCACACCTTGACCTATCGGTCGGGACTGTGAGTCGCGCATTGAACAGTTATGCCGATATCAGTCCAGCAACCCGCGAGCGAGTGAAGCGCGTTGCAGACGAATTGGGTTATCGTGCCAACCAGACCGCTCGCAGCCTTTCCATAGGCACCCCTGAAACCATTGGTTATGTTTTGCCGCGCTACAGTAATTCGATTGCGCAGACGTTTGTTGCGCAGCTTTTGCAGGGGCTGGGCGAGGCAATGAGCATGCGGAACTGGGATGTGCTCGTGGCTCACGCAGACTCACCCAAGGATGAATTAGCGCAGATCGACCGATTGGTTCGCTCCGGTCGAGTGGGAGGGCTTGTGATGTCACGCCCACTGAAAAATGACCCGCGCATCCGCCTATTGCATGGGCTGGAGTGCCCTTTCGTAGTGCATGGTAGAACGGAGGCCAGTGACGATTATGCGTGGTTTGATGTGGACGGTGAAGATGCCTTTATCACTTCCGTTGACCACTTGGTCGGACTTGGTCACAGCCGCATTTCTTTTGTCGGCGCGCCTTTGCAATACCAGTTCACGCAAGACCGGTTGAACGGTTATAACAAAGCTGTCAAATCCAACGGATTGCCCGTCGATCCCGACCTGATCCAGATCGCGGATCTCAGCGATGATGGCGGCGAAATTGCCACTTCGATGTTGCTTGATCTGCCGGAGCCGCCGACGGCGATTGTGTGCGTGACTGACTCGATGGCGATTGGTGCCTTGGCGGCAATTCGAGCGCGCGGAATGCGGCCAGGTAAGGATGTTTCTGTGATTGGGTATGATGGGCTCAAGTTTGGCGTTCACACCAATCCACCGCTTACGACGATGGCGCAGCCGCTTGCACATGCGGGGCGCAGGTTAGGGGACATGTTGCTTGCGATCATCGACGGCGATGATCCGACCAAACACCAAGAATTGCAGCGCGCACAACTACTGCGCCGCGAGACCGACGGACCGTTAGGGAGGGTGGCGGGCCTAATAAACGTTTCAAAACGGGAGGAAATTCAATGAAACGCACTACACATCTAATGGCAGGTTTACTTGCCACAACCGTTCTTACAGGTGCCGCAAATGCGGACACGATCCGGTTTTGGACAATGGAAGTCCAGCCAGAGCGTATCGCCGTTCAGGAAGAGATGGTTGCAGGCTTTGAAGCTGCAACTGGCCACACTGTAGAGATCATCCCAGTCGAAGAATCCGACATCCAGGCACGCGCAACTGCTGCGTTTGCTGCTGGCGATTTGCCTGACGTCATCAACCTGACCGTTAGCCACATCCTGCCATACTCAGAAGCCGGTTTGCTGGATGCGGCTGCTGCAAGCGAAGTCATGGACAACCTCGGCATCGATACCTTCGCCGAAGGCCCAGTCGGAATGGCTATGTCTGACGGAGAGATCGTTGCTGTGCCGACCGATGGTTGGACCCAGCTTGTTGTTTTCCGCGCTGACTTGTTCCAAGCAGCCGGTCTTGAAGCACCGTCTTCTTTCGCTAACGTGCAAGCCGCAATGACAGCCCTGCACAACCCGCCCGAAATGTATGGCTTTGTCGCTGCGACCAAGATCGACGAAGGCTACATGATGCAGTTGATCGAGCACCTGTCGCTCGCTACTGGCTACTCACCGGTTAACGCCGACGGTTCCATCAACGAAGACATTACGCATCTGGTTGAGCTTCTTGAGCTTTATCAAGACCTAGTTGCGAATTCGCCCGAAGGTGATTTGTACTGGTCCCAGTCCCGTGAGCTGTACCTTGATGGCAAAGCCGCGATGGTGATCTGGTCCCCGTCCATTTTGGACGAACTTGGCGGCCTGCGTGACAGTGCGCCAGTCACCATCGACGATGATCCTATGACGACTGCTTTGGCGGAAATGACCGGTTTCTCGACCGTGATTTCCGGCCCTGGGAATGCAGATGGCGCTGCCTATGCTGACGTGCGCTACCTCGGAATTTCGGCTGACGCCAACACGAGTGTCGCACAGGAATTCGTTGAGTACGTTATGTCCAAGGGCTACAGCCAATGGCTGTCACAGGCTCCGGAGGGCAAGTTCCCAGTACGTCGCGGCGCAGAAACTGGCGACACATCTTATGAGATGGCCTGGGCTGGTCTGGACGTTGGTGTAGATCGCAAAGCGCCGCTGGGTGACATCTACCCACAGTCAGTCATCGACGACATCGTTGAAGGCCTCTCTGTAGGTGACCGCTGGGGTGTGGCTGACGGCCAACTCGCCACAGCGTCCAAAATCGTGAACTCCCAAGTTATGTCGCGCGTTATTCGTGAGATGACAGATGGTGATCTTTCGGTTCAGGAAGCTGCGGACAAGATCGTCGCAGAGCATATGGCTCTTGATCTGTAAGCAATACTAACAGGCGGAGCGGAAACCTCCGCGCCGCCGTCTTTACCCCTAATGATCTGGATTAGATGATGTCGGATGATCGCCCGCCACAGCCCCCCAAGGGTATAGGACCGCTTGCCAAACGTGAAATGCGTTTTGCCTATATGATGCTGTTGCCGACGTTCGCAATCGTGTTGTCCGTTGTCCTGTTCCCGCTATTTGCCAACGTCTGGATCAGCTTCAAGCCGGTCACGCTGGGTGATCTGCGCGCGCCATCGATCCTCGTGAACGAACGCCTCATGGGCGATGTTGAGGCCGTGGGCGACGAGGCCGACATCCGTTACCGCATCCGAAATTCCTCCCGTCAAAGCGACATCGCAGCGGTCTTCATGACCGATGAATTGCCAGCGACATTGGACATTCTGAACGTCGATGAGCGCTGTACTTTGGACGGTCGTGTTTTGGACTGTGACCTCGGCGATTACGAAGCGGGAAAACGCGAAGACCTCATCGTGCGCGTGTCCGCAACGCAGGCCTTCTTGGACGCCCCCATCAACGTCAAAGACACCGAAGCCGCGTTTGAATTTGACCCCGAAAACGTACTGATAAACGATGATTTCACGCTCGATAACTTCCGAAAGGTTTTCAACGGATCTGACTTTTGGCCGGTACTTTGGGCGTCACTCTATTACACTATCGCGGGCACCATTGGTGCCTTGGTGATGGGCTTGTTTGCAGCACAGTTGATGAACATGACATTCCGAGGGCGCGGCTTCTTGCGGGGACTATATCTTTCCCCATACGTCGCCCCCGTGATTGCAGTCGCCCTCGCGTGGGTGCTGCTGCTGGATCCGGGGCCAGGCGGAACGCTTAACGCGCTGCTAATTCAGCTTGGCGTCATCTACGGCCCGATCAACTTCCTCGGTCAGCGCGTTGCCGAAATCCGCTTCCTTGGCCTGTCGTTTGATTTTCCCGTCGCCCTTACGGTCGTGATTATCTTTGAAATCTGGCGCTATTTTCCGCTGGCGATGCTGTTTATCCTTGCGCGGATGCAGTCGGTGTCCACAGATGTTTACGAGGCCGCGGAAATCGACGGCGCGACGCCGCTCCAGCAATTTCGGTTCATTTCACTGCCGCAGCTGGCGGGCATTATGGCGGTCTTGTTCCTGCTGCGCTTTATCTGGACGTTTAACAAATTCGACGACATCTTCCTACTGACGGGTGGTGCTGCTGGCACGCGGACCCTGACGGTGAACGTCTATGAACAGGCCTTTGCTGTGTCCAACCTTGGAGCCGGTGCAGCCGTGGCGGTGGTCGTGTTCCTGATCTTGCTGGTCTTTTCAGTGATCTTCTTCAAATTCTCACCGGAGGACGACGCATGAGCCGTTTCGGGAATATCTTCTACCTCTGCCTGCTATTCGGAGCTCTTTGGGGGGCAATCGCCACGACGCTGATCACCCTTCTGGCGCTGTTCATCTCTGGTGAATTGTTTCAGCCACAGGTGACAGCAGGAGCACTTGCCGGGCTTGTCGCCGCTGGGGTGCTGGCGGGTATGGCACCTGAGAAGCGCACGCTTGGCATTCGAGCCCTAAGCGCAATTGCCTTCGTGCTTGTCCTAACTGTTGCATCCGGCGCGGAACCCTTAGGCCTGCCTATCTCAACCTTCTCGTTTGGACAATTGATCGCCGTTGTCGTGACGGCTTGGCTGGTTATTTACGCGATCCATGCGACAGCCTTCGGCTTGGGTCCCAACCGGGAAGGCCGCTATAATGTCGAAGTTATCTGCCTGCGGTTTATCAAGGGGTTCGGCCTCGTCGCATTCACCATTGCCGTCGCCCTACCGTTCTTTGTCATGGTGATGATGAGCCTAAAGAACCAGCAAATGTTGCTGTCCAACCCGCTCGATTTTTCAATCAATTTCGAACAGGGGTTCAAGGCGCTATTGCGCAGCTACATTGAACTGTTCACCCAGTATCATTTCGGCAGCTATCTGATGAACTCAGCACTTGTGTCAGTGATTACTGTCCTCGTCACGCTATTCTTTGCGGTTCCGGGGGCCTACGCGGTGGCGCGTCTGAAATTCCCGGGCCAACATTTTCTCAGCCGTTCGATTTTGTTGATCTATATGGTGCCGATGATCGTTTTAGTGATCCCGCTTTATGCGATTTTCAGTCAGCTGGGGATGCGCAATACGCTTTGGGGCCTGATGCTAGTTTACCCGGCAACCACTATCCCCGTCGCGCTTTACATGCTTCAGGGTTACTTTCGCGGTATTCCTGCCGAGCTTGAAGAAGCTGGTTTGATGGATGGGCTTAGCCGCCTAAATGTGATCCGAAAGATCACCCTACCGCTTGCCTTGCCTGCTATGGCATCCGTCGCTCTTTATGTCTTCATGATCGCTTGGAACGAATTCCTCTTCGCGTTCATGTTCCTCGACAACGTCGATCTTTACACTCTGTCACGCGGGATTGCTGAGCTGAACTCCTCCGAGGTTCCACGCCAGCACCTTATGGCGGGTGCCGTGATCGCAACAGTTCCTGTCTTGGCGCTTTTCTTATGGTTCGAACGCTTCCTGGTCGCGGGTCTCACCGCTGGCAGCGTAAAAGGTTAAATGATGTCTCTCAAACAACTAGCTATAGATACACTTGCCAAGAATGACCGCGGCGGTTTCACGATCCCGACGGCAGGGCTCTATCCCTACCAATGGAATTGGGACTCTGCGTTCTGTGCCCTTGGCATCGCGACCTACGATATGGATCGCGCATGGGCTGAAATCACGTCCTTGATCGAAGGCCAATGGCCGAACGGTATGATCCCCAGCATCATCTTTCGCAGCGATGACCCTGACTATTTTCCTGGCCCTTCTCGCTGGGGAAAAACGCACGGCACGATCCCATCAACAGGGGTGTCACAGCCGCCGGTTTTGGCGACAGTTGTGCGCCAGATTACCGAAGGCCCAAGTGGGGCAGTTCGCCGGGCAGAAGTGTTCGATGCGATTTTCGCATGGCACAAGTGGTTCCACGATGCACGGACCGCGAATGGCATCGTTGCCACGGTCCACCCTTGGGAAACCGGACGTGACAATTGCCCAGAATGGAACATCGGTCTTGATCAGATGGAGATCGCTACTGATTTGCCGCCCTACCAGCGGATGGACAACAAACACATCAATCCAGAATACCGCCCGACGCAGGAGCAATACGACAAGTACTTAACAATCGTACATTTCGGCGATAGCATCGATTGGGACCAGCGTCGCTTGACGGACGAGGGGCCGTTCTTGATGGCCGACCCCAATATCCACTTCGTTTTACTGCGGGCTGACAAAGACTTGCTGGCGATGGCCAAAGAGATGTGCAAACCTGCACAGGTCTGTGACCAGATCGCTGCATGGATAGCCAAAGGTGAGGCCGCAACCGACTATCTGTGGAACGAAGACCTCGGCACTTTCACCGCCCGCGATATTCGTACCGGTACGTTCTCAACCGGGTTCAGCAATTGCAGCGCATTGTGTTTTTACGCGGACAGCGGAACATCCCACCAGTGGGCACGCACCGCGGACAACCTGCGTCAGATTGCGAGCAAGGTAGATTACATGCTGCCCAGTTGGGATCCGGATTCGCCTGACTTTGAGGCGCAGCGTTATTGGTGTGGTCCTGTCTGGCCGCAAATGAATTACATGACGGCCCGAGGGCTTGCCGAGCAGGGTGAAGCAGAGTTGGCGAGTAAGGTCCGAAACGATCTGCGCCGCGCGATTGAAAAATCGGGGTTTTGGGAATGCTTCAACCCATTGACCGGCGAAGGGTGCGTTGGATCTAATTTTTCATGGACTGCGGCTGTTTGGCTGTCATGGCAACACGAAACAAAGCTTGAAGGCGTGGCCTGAGGCCAACCAAAGGAAATAAATTATGGGTTCTATCAGCCTCAAATCTGTCGAAAAATGGTTCGGCGACGTCCAAGTAATCAAAGGCATTGACCTTGATATTCTCGACGGAGAATTGATCATTTTTGTAGGTCCATCGGGATGCGGCAAATCTACACTATTGCGCATGATCTCGGGATTGGAAGAAACCAGTCGCGGCCAGATCATGCTGGATGGCAATGACGTCACCCACAAAGTTCCGTCCGAGCGCGAGCTGTCGATGGTGTTCCAGTCCTACGCGCTTTATCCGCACATGAGCGTCGAAGACAACGTTGGTTTCGCCCTCAAGACCGCAGGCGCGCCGAAGTCCGAAATCGACGAGAAAGTTAACAACGCTGCAAAAATCTTGAAGCTTGATGCGTACATGGATCGCCGTCCTAAGGACCTGTCCGGCGGTCAGCGCCAGCGCGTCGCCATTGGCCGCGCGATTGTGCGTGAACCCAAAGGCTTTCTGTTCGACGAACCGCTTTCCAACCTTGATGCGTCCTTACGTGTGGATATGCGGTTTGAAATTGCCCGTCTGCACAAAGCGCTTGAAACGACGATGGTCTATGTGACCCATGATCAAGTCGAAGCGATGACGCTGGCGGACCGGATTGTCGTTCTGAAGGACGGTTTGATCATGCAGGTCGGTAGCCCACGTGAACTCTATGAGAAGCCGGACAACGTGTTTGTGGCACAGTTTATCGGTAGTCCTAAAATGAACCTGATAACCTGCAGCACTACTGACGGATTTACGGGGCGTCCAGACCTCAAACCCGGCGCAGTGCAGCTTGGTACCCGGCCTGAACATATTGGTTTGGTCGATCAGGGCGCGGGTCATTGTGATGGCGTAGTACAGGTCAGCGAATACCTTGGTGCGGACTTTCTCCATTACATTGATTGTGGGCCGCTTGGGCTTTTGACTGTCCGAACCTCGGGAACGTTTCCAGACATCGAGGGACAGACCGTTGGTCTGAAATTCGAGACTGAGAATCTGCACTTCTTTGGAGTAGATGAACAAGCGCTCTGAATTGAAGCGCCAGTCGCGCGGATTTCTGTGAGTTCACCTGTTGAATGTCATTGAGAACTGACCCGGTATTGTCACCGAGATTTGACCCGTTCTTAGTTATGTATCGGCGGCTATGCTTTGGTCAATGTGGCGGTCTCCTTTGCAACCTCTGAGCTTTCTTTGAAGCGGTAGCTGTCGTTTCCGGTTTCAGGGATGTGGCAGCGGTGAGTAAGTCGGTCGAGCAGTGCCGTTGTCATCTTTGCGCCGCCAAAGACGTGCGGCAATTCGCTGAATCTGAGATTGGTCGGCTTGCGCTAATGGTATGTGGCCAAGGCAGATGCCGACATGCAGCGCTTGATGGAAATCCCTGGCGTCGGCCCAACGATTGCCAGCGCCCTTGTGGCCGCCGTTGGAACCGGCAGCAGCTTTGCCAAAGAGCGCGATCATGCCGCATGGCTTGGTCTCGCGCCACAGCAGATCACCACAGGTGGAAAAGCCAAGCTGATCGGCATCTCAAAACACGGCAACCGATACCTCCGCAAATTGTTCATCCATGGGGCGCGGACCGTTCTGCATCTCGTGCGGGATCGAACATCGCCTATAGCGCAATGGGCAGATGGGCTGAAAGAGCGGGCGCACGTGAATGTCGCTGCCGTTGCCATGGCCAACAAGATGGCGCGGATCGCCTGGGCGGTATTGACGAAAGGCGAGCGGTATCGTCCCGCGGCGCTTGTGGGCGCATAGACAAGCAACCGCGCAACGAGAAACATAGAAATCTGCGAGCGAGGAGGAGATGGACCAACGACCAATCGGCGCCTTGTCAGTCTGACGGGGAGCATGGCCCCCAAGAGTGCCGATGAGCTAACGAGACCCAGGACGCGCGACTTCCGATCTTGGTCAGGGGCAAATCGAATGGCTCCATCGAAAGACCAAATACATAGAAGCAGGGTCAAAGGGACATCAACAAAACACTTGCAGGGGAAGGCAGTTCATACATACCGCCCCGAAATTTGGACAAGATTTGGCGTAAATTAAGCTACTCTTTGCACCTGCTGTTCTGTTTGGGTTGTGTCATGTCTCTGCCAGTAGATCACAGCGGGCGGTTTGCCGCCAAGGGCGGAATGAGGATGCTTGTGGTTGTAGAACGCGATCCACTTTCTGACGCCTGCGTTGGCATCTGATCCGGTTGGTGAGCAGTTTGCCAAAGGTGGAATGGTTGTTGGGGGGGGCGCGGATATGATGCCGGCTGGTTCAGAGAAGCGTTGAAAGACAAAGAGATACGCGCATGTAGTCCCGACCGGAAACAGCGGAACAAAACCAATAAATACGACAAGCGCCGATAGAAACGGCGCAACCGGATCGAGATCATGTTCGGCAGGCTCAGGGACTGGCGGCGTGTGGCAACCCGCTACGGCCGCTGCCCGAAGGTCTTCCTGTCACCCATCGCCCTCGCTGCAACCATCATCTATTGGCTATGAGGACTGAACCTAACAGTGTTAGTGTCCGGCGCCTACCTCTTGGGTTGAGGTTAAGTCAATTATTGATTGCATTTTCTTTTGCGGTAAAGGCGGTACTGCACCGCCTTCGATCATTGGCGTATACCCAGAATGTCACCCTTGGTCGGTGACGTTTTCTTTGAAGGCGACGTCAAAAACGGCCTGTTTGTCCGTATTGGCGTCGGTCTGATAATTGGCCTTCCAATCGTGCATGGTCATGCCATAAAAAATCTTGCGCGCGGAATTCTTGTCCAGATCGATACCGCGTTCATTTGCGGCCTCTTGATACCAGCGCGACAGGCAATTGCGACAAAAGCCGGCCAGATTCATCATATCGATGTTTTGCACATCGGTGCGATCCTGCATCAGATGCTGTTGCAGGCGGCGAAAGGCGGCGGCTTGCAATTCGATCTCGGTTTGGGGGTCGATATTTGGCGTGTCCATGGTGCTCTCCAACGGAAATCAGTGCTGCTGCAAAGGGTATCAGGCGGGGCAGGTTCGGGCAATGGGATCACAAAAGCCTGACCCAAGCGGCTGCCCGTCTAGGGTGATTTACGTGTAGCGTCCATTAAGAAATGGTCGGGCCGGTGATGTGCTTGTGCCATGGTAAAGAAAACGTGGAATATGTCATCGGGCTGTCATCCTTAAGTGGTGGATCGTTACAGGAGTTGCCAGATAAATGGATTTGCGCGATAAGGGCCGCGATGATGTTTGCGATAACATCCCCGCGCGTGCACAGGCACTAGCTGCGAGGCGGCCGCTGAGCCAGCCGATCATTGAGACGGCTGGAGCGAGCTGGGGCCGACGAAGCCCGAAACACGAAGGAGAACGTCGATGCGACGACAGCGTAACGTAAAGATCGTGGCCACACTTGGCCCGGCTTCCAATGACTATGACACCATCCGCGCTTTGCACGAGGCAGGGGCAGATGTGTTCCGTCTGAACATGTCGCACGGCAGCCATGATGAGATCGCCGAGCGTCACAAGATC
Source organism: Epibacterium ulvae (assembly GCF_018678075.1). Lineage (GTDB taxonomy): Bacteria > Pseudomonadota > Alphaproteobacteria > Rhodobacterales > Rhodobacteraceae > Epibacterium > Epibacterium ulvae_A. The sequence continues at coordinate 11,119 of NZ_JAHHIR010000026.1, forward strand.
ATCCGCAAGATCGAAGCGGACCTGGACAGCCCGATTGCCATCCTGGCCGACCTGCAAGGTCCGAAACTGCGTGTTGGCGTATTTGCCAATGATGCGGAAGAGCTGGAAGAGGGTGCAAGCTTTCGCATGGATCTGGACACGACACCGGGTGATGTGACCCGCGTGAACCTGCCCCACCCCGAGATTTTCCAAGCGCTTGAGGCCGGTGCCTCGCTCTTGGTCAACGATGGTAAGATCCGCCTGAAGGTCGACCGCTGCGGCAAAGATTTTGCCGATTGCACCGTCATCACCGGTGGCACCATCTCCAACCGCAAGGGCGTGAACGTTCCTGACGTGGTTCTGCCCCTGGCGGCTCTGTCGGAAAAAGACCGAGCGGATCTGGAATTCGTCTGTGCGCTGGGTGTGGACTGGCTGGCGCTGTCCTTTGTGCAGCGTGCCAAGGACGTGTTTGAAGCCAAAGGTCTGGCCGATGGGCGCGCCGCAATCGTCGCCAAAATCGAAAAGCCAGCGGCTGTCGACAATATCGACGAGATTCTGGATGCCTCTGATGGTATCATGGTGGCTCGTGGCGATCTGGGTGTGGAACTGCCGGTCTCTGCCGTGCCTCCGATCCAGAAACGTTTGGTGCGCAAGTGCCGCAACGCCGCCAAGCCGGTGATCGTTGCGACGCAGATGCTGGAAAGCATGATCGAAAGCCCGATGCCAACCCGCGCAGAGGTGTCCGACGTTGCGACCGCGATCTATGAAGGCACCGATGCCATCATGCTGAGCGCGGAATCAGCGGCCGGCCAGTATCCGATCGAAGCGGTTGAGACCATGGACAAGGTTGCCAAAGAGGTCGAAGCCGACCCCACCTATCGCGACATCATCGACGCGTCACGTTCTGCCAAAGGGACAACCATTGCCGATGGCATCGTGGCCGCCGCTCGTGAGATCGCTGAGAAGACCGACATCAAGGCGATTGCCTGCTACACCCAAAGCGGTACCACCGCGCTGTTGACCTCGCGTGAGCGTCCGGCGGTTCCGATTCTGGCAATGACGCCGATGATTGACACTGCCCGACGCATGGCGTTGAGCTGGGGGTGTAACTGCATCCAGGCGGATTCGGTTGACCGTTTCAAAGGCGCCGTTGTGGGCGCTGTGCGCGCCGCACGCGCAGGTGGATTTGCCAACGAAGGCGACCAGATCGTTGTGACCGCCGGTGTGCCTTTTAACGTTGCTGGTACAACCAACATTCTGCGTATCGCGCCGTGCGATGAGCGTCAGATCTATTCGACTGATCCAGAGTAGAACGCCGCAAATTGCTAAAATTTGGACCGCCGCAGGTTGTATGCTTGCGGCGGTCTTTTTGTTATAATTGAGGCAGAACTGCCGCAGTAAAGAAGCGTTTTCATTACACTTTTTCCAATCCATTGCTGGAGGCGGGGAAAGTTTGATAGCCTTGCTCGCAGGTATGATTGTTGGGGAACCTGTTATGGATCCGGATCTTTGTCTGATTGTTGGATTGGCACTTGGATTGTTGTCGCTGCCGGCCTTGTTGTCCGCCATCAGCGACTCGCGCGCGCCGCGTGGGGGCGGGCTGACATTGTTGGTGGCTGCGGGGCTGGTGGCCTATGCGGTGAACCAGAAACCGGGCGGCTATTCCTTTGAACAAATCCCGGATGTGTTTTTTGGCGTTATCGGCGGGATCTTCTGACGCTCGGCTAGGCTACGTCACAACCAGAACATCTAAACAGCGGTTTGCAACGTAAAAAAGGGGCACAGATGCGCCCCTTTTTGGTGTTATAGGCATCGTCCAGACCTGTCGTATTGATCCGCTTAGACGGTCTTTTTACGACGGCGCAGAACCGCAAAGGCACCGAGAGCGGCAGCCATCAAAGGAAAGCCAGCCGGCAGAGGCACAGGTGCGATTTCTGCAATTGCGCCAACAGGACCTGCAAATGTGTAGCTTTCTGCAGGACGGCTTGCACGTGACCCTTCGCTGAAGGAAACTTCGGTGAAGGCCGTGTCAGACGCAAAGCCAAAGAACCCTTCGGTAAAGGTCGAGGGCAGCTCTTGGTCCAGCTCGATAAGCTCATCGCCAATTGTGACTGAGATCGAAATGCCAGAGCCTGCGCCCACGGGCGACAGATCAAAGGTTGCACCAAAGCCGATCAGGGGGGCATCAAAACTCAGCACTGTATCAGGTGCATCATCTTGATCGATCCGGTCCGTCACCAGCCCGTTGGAGATGGAAATATCATCCCCGGACAAAGTCAGGCCACTGTCATCGGACGACAGGTCAAAACTTGTGGTAGTTGAGAAAAATGAGTCAAAGGCGGCTTCATCTGTAAAGAACTGAAACGTTGCGGCCCTTGCTGTTGTTGTTGTTGTCGCAGCGATAACAAGCGCTGCTGCAAAGAGGTGTTTCATCGTTTAGTTGATCCTGCGATTAAATTAAGAGCGGGTACTTAGGTAACAATGTGCCGCCGCATCAACGCCTGGATCTTTTGGACGTCTAGAGAACGACAAACTTATTAAAAACTGATGTTCTACTTCCGGAAGTAATACACGCTTCCTAGAGTTTTTCTACACGGTTTGAGTGGCGAGTAACGTGAATCTTACTCTTTGTTTTTCGCTTTTCGATAAATTTATCGTTTTGAATGTGTTTTTAGCCAAAATCTAAATTCCTTGTCGCTTCACCACGCTTGAGGTACGTCAAGTTGTGGGCGCAGCAAGCCGCAGATGGTGTGAGGCGGACCATAAAGGAAGACAAAACTGATCCAAAGACACGTCGGCGGCGCTATGAGGCGCCGGGCATGTGCTACGAATCAAATCATCTGCGGGTGTCTCAGATTGTCTGGCAATTCCCGCATTTTTAATGGGGCTCAGCTATAGAATTCATGCGGCTGTTTTCAGTTTCATTGCGGACGTTACCCCACCGATTGCCATTTTGGGTCGCTCGTTGTTGTAAGTCCAGAGCCATTTTGTTGCTTGGTTCTGTGCCTCCTCAATTGTTTCGATGATGTATTGACCCAACTACTCGTCCCACTGTCGGCAGTCGAAACGAAGTTTCGATGAGAGGGGCGAACGGAGCGGTTATAGCGCTCGATGTACGCGTTCTGCTGGGGCTTGCTAGGTTAGATGCATGCAAGCCTGATGTTGCGCTTTTCGGCCCAAGCCATCAGTTTTCCACTGACATATTCTGGGCCGTTATCGACGCATATCGTCTGCGGTTGACCTCGCGATTCAATGATCTGATTCAAGCTGCGCGCAACCCGCTCTGCGGGCAGCGAGAAGTCCACTTCAATGCATAGGCCTTCACGATTGACGTCATCCAGCACGTTTAGTGTCCTGATCGTACGACCGTCTGCCAATTGATCTGCCATGAAATCCCCTCTCGGCGATGCAAGCATCGCCTGCCGGGCAGGGATATGAGCTACTCCCCAATCCTTGGACAGGATCTGGCGTGATTTAAGCTACTCTTTGCACCTGCTGATCGGGGTTGGTTGTGTCATTTCTCTGCCAATAGATCACAGCGGGTGGTTTGCCGCCAAGGGCGGAATGAGGACGCTTGTGGTTGTAGAACGCGATCCACTTTCTGACACCCGCCTTGGCCTCTGATTCAGTTTCCCAGGCGTGCAGGTAGACGCATTCATACTTCAGCGAGCGCCACAGCCGTTCGACAAAGATATTGTCGAGGAAACGGCCTTTGCCATCCATCGAGATGCGCACGTTTGAGGGCCGCAATCTGTCCGTCCACACAAACGACGTGATCTGGCTGCCTTGATCGGTGTTCATAATGCCTGGTACACCGAACTTGTGGATCGCTTCATTCAAGGCATCGACACAGAACTCGGCTTCCAGCGTGTTCGAGATGCGCCACGCCAGTACCTTCCGCGTGTGCCAGTCCATGATGGCGACCAAATATAGGAACCCACGCCGCATCGGCAGGTACGTGATGTCGGCGCACCAAACTTGGTTGGGCCGACCCACGTGCAAGCCGCGCAATAGATAAGGGTAAATCTTGTGACCCTTCGCTGCCTTGCTGGTGTTGGGCTTCTGGTAGATCGGCATAAGGCCCATCAGCCGCATCAAGCGTCTGAACCGCTTCTCGTTGACGAGGTGGTCGTCATTGCGCAGGTGCCATGTCATCTGACGTACGCTGTAAAACGGGGTTTCCAAGAACTGCTTATCGATCAGGCGCATCAGACCGAGGTTCATTTCCGTCTCGCCCTTCGGCTCATAGTAAAACGACGACCGTGAGATCGACAGCAGCTTGCACTGCTTGCTGACTGACAGACCTTTTAGGTTCGGCTCAATCATCTTGCGCCTCACTTGCCGGCCCAAGGTTTGAGCTTTCTGGCCAAAAAATCGTTGGCGACGGCCAACTTCCCAATCTTGGCGTGCAGGTCTTTGACCTGCTCCTCATCAACTTCCGGTGCCGTCCGCCCGCCGCGCTCAAATACGCCGGAAGCGCCTTCAAGTAATGCGCGTTTCCATTGATGGATCATCGTTGGATGCACGCCAAACCGACTGGCCAACTCGCTGACCGTCTCCTTGCCTTTCAGTGCTTCCAATGCGACCTTGGCCTTAAACTCAGGGTGATGTTGCTTGTCTGACGTCAGCGCCTATG
>NZ_JAHHIR010000021.1 GCF_018678075.1 Epibacterium ulvae
GAGATTGCCACCCGGTGAGTATGTCGGCTCAGATAGGTGAGGACGGCCACCGGGCCGCCGAAGGGCGGTTTGGAATACACCACCCATTCGGATTTGCGGAACGGGGTGAGCCATGTTGCGAAGGCGTCCGCCTGTGCCAAATCTTTCAGGTCCCCATAGAAAGCCAGTTCTCCAGCTCGGTGCAGCGCCACCAGCCCATCCAGAAACAGGCGGCGGAACAGGCGGCGGAACAGGCGCGACAACACGCGCACATGCAAGAAGAACCCGGGCTTGCTGGCGACCCATCTTGTGCCGTCGGGTGACAGGCCGCCGCCGGGGACGCTCATATGGATGTGCGGATGATGGGTCAGCGCCGATCCCCAGGTGTGCAACACGCTGGTCAAGCCCACCTTCGCCCCTATGCGCTTGGGGTCGGCTGCAACATGCCCCGCATTGGCCTGTCGGTACGCGGGGCCATATCGTCAAAGGTGATTATGTTCAGAAAAAAGCGGTGGCGTTTTACACCACGCTTATTCACGACCTCCTCGCCGTGTCTCATCACATTGAAAAAGGCGAAACCCGCGGCTCCATCCAGGTTATTCTGGAAATCAGAACGCTGATCGCCGCTGCAAAGGAAAAAGCCGGGCTTGAACGGGCGGCGGGCGCTGCTGGCCTGTCTTCCGAATTCCAGCTTCCCTTGCACAATCGGTTTATCGGGTTAACCGGTGGCCAACAGGGGCTATTGGACGAGGCACAGATCCTCCTGCACGAAATGCACATGGAAGACAGAATTTACGCGTCAGAACATTTCAAAGCCATTGAGGCGGCGCGCCAAACCATCGAGAACGGGTTTGAAACAGGTGAATACAAGGGCCTGACCGCGCCCGAGTGGTTCAAAATTTCGACGGCGTGGATCGACCATTTGCGCAGCGTCGAAATCAATCTCGATACGCAAATTACCGCGATGTCTGACTCAATCTATGCAAAGGCCAATCAGAGGCTGCAAAAATTTCTGTGGATTTGCATTGGCACCATGGCCTTTATGGGGCTCTTCGCACTTTTCATTTTTGAACGTATGATCGCGCGGATCAAATCTCTGACAACCGTTGTGCATGAGTTCGCCCAAGGCAAATTCGACGTTTTTGTTCCGGGCATAAATCGCAAAGACGAGCTGAGCAAAATGGCCAAAGCGATCTATCACTTCAAACAAGAAACCCTGGCCATGCGTCGGGCAGCAGAAGAGTTAAAAGCCTCTGACGAAGCGGATTTGAACGCCAAACATGGCCGCGTTGTGGAACTGGTGACAGAAGGGCTTGCCGCACTGGCAAAAGCAGATCTGACCAGCCACTTTGACGCACCATTGGACGGCCAATACGATGAGATCCGATGTGATTTCAATACGGCATCGGGACGTCTGCGTACCGTTCTGGCGTCAATTGCGGAAACGGTTTCGGACCTGGATCATGCCTCGGCCGCCATGAAGGCCTCCGCTCTGGATCTTGCGTCCAGAACCAATGAACAGGTCGAGACCATTCGCGACACAACAGAACGCGTCGACTCTCTCTCCACCGAGGTTGAAAACTTCGGCAAAGAAATCGTCTCGGCCGCCGGGCTCGCAGGTGCCGCACGCGAACGCGCCAACACCTCCGCCGAAGTCATGCGAGAAGCGGTTGAAGCCATGAGCCGCATTCAGACCTCGTCCGAACAGATCGGGCAAATTATCTCAATGATCGAGGATATTTCCTTCCAGACCAACCTCTTGGCGCTCAACGCAGGCGTCGAAGCTGCCCGCGCCGGGGATGCAGGTCGCGGATTTGCCGTGGTCGCCTCGGAAGTGCGCGCCCTGGCACAACGCGCGAGTAATGCGGCCATGGAGATCAAGCAGCTTGTAGATGAAAGCGGAACCCATGTGAATTCGGGCGTGCAGCTGGTTGACCGCACTGGGGCGGCCTTGGAAGAAATTTCTACCGAAATCACCCGAATGGACGATGTTCTGACCCGGATATCTGAGGCATCGCAGGACCAGATCAGCAGCCTGCACGACCTCACCTCCTCCATGAAGGTGATCAACAACCTCGCCGGGCAAAACACCTCGATGGCGATGGACACACAATCCGCATCCGGAGACATCGCAACCCAGTCGAGCCGCCTGGCGGACCTTATACGCGACTTCAAACTGCAGAAGGGGCACGAAGCCGCGCGCCCAGGCCGTGCGGCCTAAACCAACGCTACAACAGCTCTGCCGGCACTTGCCATACAGGTGGCCGCAACCGTTTTTTGAGCCTAATGTGACGAGGCCTCTGTCGCATCAGGACTTGATTTCGGACATTGTTATCGCTACCGGTATCGCTATCATTCCGCATGACACTAAATTCATCCCGGAAATTCCCGGAGGAGGCCCACATGACCCTGAAAATCGCAATCAATGGTTTTGGCCGCATCGGCCGTAACGTGCTGCGCGCCATTCTGGAAAATGATGTTCAAGACATCGAAGTTGTCGCCATCAACGACCTGTCTCCGCCCGAGACATTGGCGCATCTGCTGAAATTCGACAGCATCCACGGCCGTTTGGGCCAGGATGTCACCGTTGACGGTGAGACTATGAAAGTCGGCAGCCAGTCCATCCGCCTGACCGCGATCCGCAACCCGGAAGAACTGCCGTGGAGCGATGTGGACATCGCGTATGAATGCACCGGTCTGTTCACCGCGCGTGACAAAGCGGCGCTGCATTTGAAAAACGGCTCCAAGCGTGTGCTGATTTCTGCCCCCGGCAAAGAAAGCGACCGCACCGTTGTCTTTGGCGTCAACCACCAAGACCTGACTGCAGATGACGTGATCGTATCCAACGCTTCTTGCACCACGAACTGCTTGGCACCGCTGGCAAAAGTTCTGGACGATACCTTTGGTATCAAGACCGGCTACATGACCACAATCCACGCCTATACCGGCGATCAGCCGACGCATGACACCACGCACAAAGATCTGTATCGCGCGCGTGCGGCAGCAATGTCGATGATCCCGACCTCCACCGGTGCCGCCCGTGCGATTTCGGAAGTCCTGCCCCACCTCAAAGGTCGTCTGGAAGGCTCCGCGATCCGCGTTCCAACCTCGAATGTGTCGCTGGTTGATCTGACATTTGTTCCGGAAAAAGAAGCGTCCAAAGAGGCGATTGATGCAGCTGTCAAAGCAGCAGCCGAGGGCAAGCTCAAAGGGATCTTGGCCTTTAGCGACGAGCCACTGGTGTCGATCGACTTCAATCACGACATCCATTCGTCGACATATGCCGCCGCGCAAACTTCGGTCACCTCAGAAGGACTGGTTCGTATTGTAAGCTGGTACGACAACGAATGGGGCTTCTCGAACCGTATGCTGGACACCGGCCGGGCCATGGGCGCGCTGATCGCTTAAGCTCAATCCTAGTGTTGAATGACAAAAGGGCCCCGCAGTTGCGGGGCCCTTTTTCAATGGACCGTTTCAATGGACTGTGCGTTAAAAAAGAACGCCAAGTTTCTTCAGGATCGGCAGCCGCGTAACGGCGAACTCTTCCGCCTGTACACGAAGCTCAGCTAGGTTTTCTTCTGGGGTCTCCAATTGACGACCATCCTTCAGCACGCGTTGTCCCTGCGGTGCCAAGATCATCCACGCGAGCTCGGCCCATTGCTCTGGTGTTTCGCGCCCTTCGTGCATGGCCATCAAGAACAGCTGCTCGAACCGGTTCACTTGAATGCCACCACCGGTCACGGGTGACGCCAGAAAATGGATATCCTCACTGTCTTCTGCGCGTTTGCTCACCGCCTTGTTCATCGCATGACAGGCCGCTTCACGTTCGGCAGCGCCTTCCAACGGCAAACAAGGTGTGATATGGCTCGCGCCAACCAGCGTGGTTAAAAGATGTGTGATCTCGCCCCAGTTCATTTCGCCAAATACGCCCTGATCCAGCAAGTCTTTGACCGTTGCCGGGCCCTGCGACAAAGCCCGAAGAATTGGGGCACATTGATGCAGTTCCAGCGGAACCGAACCAAGCCGCCACTTGATCTCCGGAAGCTCACCGTTGAACGGACGCGTCAGCGCAAGTGCTGTATTGAACCACGCCCCTATAGCGCCGCGTTCGGTATGGGCGTTGTTGCCCCGGATAAAGATGTCGGTCCGGAATTGTTCGTTCACCAAGATATCACGCAGGCTTTCCCGCTGAACCGGATCAACTTCCTGTTCCAGCAAAGCGCTATGTTCCGGCTGCAGATTCAGATCATCCAAATGGTCGATCGGGTTGGCCGAGCCCATGAAGCTCAACTTCGCACTGGCCATATCCTCGGCCATATCGGCGAAGTGCATCGGCTGCCAACCCAACGACAGATATTCATGCGCGAGGTAGTTCTTGGACATCGACCGCATTTTCTTGAGCCGTTTTTCCAAGGCCGGGTTGTCGGTGAAGTACCGCGCACCGGTGTCCTGCAGGTTCTCGCAAAACTCGAATGCAGCTTCGATCCGGTCGGCAATGGAGCCCGTGCCGTTCTGAATGCGGTTCGCAAAGAGACGGCTAAGTGGCGTGGCTGCGGCCCATCCTGGCAAAGTGTTGTAGCTCACATAGACAAGCCCGCCTGGCTTCAACCGTTTCGCGATGAAATCCAGAACCAACCGTTGGTTTTCGTTGGAAATCCAAGTGTAAACACCGTGCAGCGAGATGACATCAAACCGTTCGGGCAGGGATGGCTCGGTGTGGAATTCATCGAATGATTGCTCGTAAAGATGTAGGTTTTCCAGCCCCGCATCCTGGGCCAATTGAGTGGCGCCAACGATATGTGACGGATTGAAATCCATCGCGTAAAACTGAATATGTGGGTTTGCAGCCGCAAGAAGGTTGGCGGCCGTCCCAAACCCGCAACCCAACTCACAATAAGTAATGTCTTTCCCGCCCAGGCCGTGTCGCATGCCTTGTGATGTGGCGCAAAAGGCCAGCAAGGATGGTGTCAGCTCGCGTTGAAAGTCATAGGTGTAGTCGAGATCGGAGGAGTAACCTGCGGTCCAATCGTTCATGTTCAATACCTGCATAATTGGATGTTTGTTTGAGGCGATAGGCAATTGAATCAGATACGATCAAGCCGTCAGGAATAACGCCCTGACAACCCAGTTCTACCGAACTCTTTGTGTGGTGTTCATTTGCCTTCATCATGCAGCGGTTTTAAGAAAAATTTCTGGATTAATTCTTAAGAACGGTGACCGATTTCCCCATATTCGGTGAGTTTAATGTGATTTGGCTACATTAACGTTTACAAAGGGTCTTCTGGCCAGCGGATGATTGTGGACAGGTACCAAAGGCAGGCTAGATCAAACTCCATTACATCCAACGTGGCAGTGACGGTCTCACCCACGTTGATTTGTACCTTGGAGGAAAAATTCATGTTCAAACTCGCAATACTATTGGTTTTCGTATTTTTCTCAACCGCTCTGGCCGACGTTGGGCTACCGAACGCCAAACCCTTGGGCAGCGCCTCTTTTCGCTGGCTTGGTGTCACGTTCTATGACGCCACTCTGTACACCCAGCAAGCCAGTCAGTTCAGCTGGCAAAAACCGATGGCGTTGGAGCTGAGGTATCGCAAGGGCGTCAGCGGGCAGAAACTGGCGGGATCCGCGGCCATTGAAATCAAACGGTTAGAGGGCACGCCCGCTGACTACTCCCAGTTTGTCGGCAAGTTGCAAAGATGTTTCCGCAACGTGGAAAAGGGCGATCGATACGTCGCGCTCTCGTCTTCTCCGAACACGCTGCAACTGTCGCTCAACGGTCGGCAAACCTGCACGGTCAATCATCCCAATGCGCGGCAACGGTTTTTTGGTATTTGGCTGTCGCCCAACAGTCGTATGCCCGGCCTGTCGCGCCGGTTAAGAGGCGAATAGAACCGAAACTTCCCTCGCTGTACCCGGCGTCCGTTCTGTGCAAAAATCGGCGAAAGTCTTGACCACGGGATCTGTTCTTTGCGCTCAGTCCGCTTACGCTTGCTCCTTCTGGCTTTGTTGCCGCTCAGTGTTCTGATCCCGCTCCTTCTGGTGCTGGCAATGGCGCGCTGGAATGCGGATTATGATGACGTGTTGATCGCTAAAGTCGAAAGCGATCTGAAAATCGCAGGACAATATCTGGAGCATCTGAAAGCCGGCTCTGGAAACGCACTGCAAAGCCTCGCTGAATCCGAGACGTTAAACGAGGTCCTGAACGGACCGGACAGCGCGCGACACCAGTTTCTGGTGCAGCGGCAAGACAGTTTGAAGCTCGACTTCCTCTATTATCTGCCAGATGAGGCCCTGGACGAGCACCACCTCAAATGGCCCATCATCCAAGCCGCAGCCGATGGGGAGACGCGGTTTGCCATCGACATCTTTGCCGCCGAGGATCTGGAGACGCTCTCCCCACAGCTTGCCGAACAAGCGCGCCTTCCCTTGATCAAAACCGAAGCAGCCGTTCCCACCACGCGCAAGATCGAGGACCGCGGAATGGTGATACATTCCGCCGCACCCGTGCAATTGAACGGCCATTCCGGCGTGTTAGTCGGCGGTATGTTGTTGAACCGTAACCTTGATTTCATCGATACGATCAATGCGCTTGTCTATCAGGACCACAGCTCCGGTTCAGGACGGCAGGGCACCGCGACGCTGTTCCTGGACGATACGCGGGTTTCGACCAATGTGCGCCTGTTTGAAGATGTCCGCGCCCTTGGCACGCGTGTGTCTGCGGCCGTACGTCACGAGGTTCTGGTGCAGGGGCAAACCTGGCTAAACCGGGCCTTTGTGGTCAACGACTGGTACGTCTCGGGGTATTTACCGTTGACCGACAGCTTTGGCGCGCGAGTGGGTATGCTTTATGTTGGTTTCCTCGAAGCGCCCTATTCCGCTACCAAACGTGAAGCTTACTGGAGCATCATCGTTGTTTTCATCGTGGTGATGGCGATTTCTGCGCCAGTGTTTCTGTGGTTGGCCAAGGGGATTTTTGCACCGCTTGAACGGATGACCAAAACCATGCGCCGGGTGGAACAGGGCAATCTGGCGGCCCGGATCGGACTGGTTTCCAACAAGGATGAGATCGGACAGGTCGCCCAACACTTGGATATGTTGCTGGATCAGGTGCAAGAACGCGACCGACATCTGCGGGAATGGGCGAATGAGCTGAACACCCGTGTTGAGAAACGCACGGAACAATTGAGCGACGCAAACGCCAAGCTGGAAGAGACGTATAGACAACTGGTGATGAGCGAAAAGCTCGCCTCCATTGGGGAAATCACCGCCGGTGTCGCGCATGAGATCAACAATCCCGTTGCGGTGATCCAGGGGAATGTGGACGTGATCCGGATGATGCTAGAGGAGAAAGCAGCCCCGGTTGAGACCGAATTGAGCCTGATCGACAACCAGGTCATGCGGATCAGCGCCATTGTCGACAAGCTGTTGCAATTTGCGCGCCCGTCCGAATTCGGGAACTTTGCAGAAAGCTTGGATGTTGTACCCGTCATCGAAGACTGCCTGGTGCTGGTTGCACATAAAATCGCCCACCAAGAGATCGCAGTCCACAAAGACCTCTCCCCTGTACCCGACGTGCGCATCGACCCCGGAGAGTTGCAGCAGGTCATGATCAATCTGATCATCAACTCCGCCCAGGCCATGAAAGGCAAAGGCGCGCTGACTTTGACCCTGCGCCCATCCATGCGAAACGAAACGCAAGGCGTGGAAATCACAGTGGCGGATACGGGGCCTGGAATTCCAGCCGAGCAATTGAACGCGGTGTTTGATCCGTTTTTCACCACCAAACGCGGTAGCGGCACCGGGCTTGGCCTGTCTATCAGCCAATCGCTGATCCAACGCGCCGGCGGGATCATTCAGGCCCGCAATCAGGACACAGGCGGGGCCGCCTTCATCATCTGGCTGCCCTCGGCATTGGCGATGGATGTCGCGGCGCAATAGGCGCGGTCATAGGCTCCACGACGCGCATTTACGATCAATGGTTTTACGAGAGACGCCAAGGCGACGCGCGGCTTCTGCCCGGTTGCCATCACAGGCGTCGAGCACATGCATGATGTGGCGCTGTGTCACCAGATCCAGAGATTCCATCGCGGCCTGTCCGGTTATCCCACCGTGGCCTGCGAACTCCTCGGGGAACTCACCCAGGATCATCGAACGTTCGATCAGGTTGCGCAACTCCCGCACGTTTCCCGGCCAATCATAGCGGCTGAACTTCAACAGCGTGTCTTCGTTCAGCTCCAGCGTAGGCATCCCCAAAGTGGTCGAAAACTGCTCCATAAACAGCGCGGCGAGTTCGACGATGTCTTCGACGCGATCTTTCAGCGGCGGCATTTCAATGTTCACGACATTGATCCGGTGATACAGATCGGCGCGAAAACGTCCCTCCTGTACTGCCTGTTCCAGATCGGCATTGGTCGCAAACAGAAACCGCAAGTTCAGCGGGATGTCACGTTCCGCCCCCAACGGACGTACGCGCTGATCTTCAAGCACCCGCAACAACGCCGCCTGAACCTGATCAGGCATCTGCGCAATCTCATCCAGGAACAACGTGCCACCATCCGCATGTAGAAACAGCCCGCCTTGGGTACGGTCCTGCGCGTCGGTCTGGCCAAACAGCTCTTGTGCGATACGATCAGAGGGAATGGTGGCGCAGTTGATCGCCACAAACGGCTTCTCGGCACGTTCTGACATGGAATGCAGGGTCCGTGCGGCGATTTCCTTGCCCGTGCCACTCGCCCCAGTGAACAAAACCGGCGTAGGCAATGGCGCCAGACGGTGCAGCATATCGCGTGCTTTGGTGATCGCTGCGGATTTTCCCAGCAACCGGCCGCGTGTAGCCCCGCCTTCAATAGAAAGCTCGTGTTTCAACAGGTAGTTTTCACGCCGCAAGTATTTCCGGTCCAGCGCGCGCGCCACCGAATTCAGGATCTGATTGGCGCGAAATGGCTTCAGGACAAAATCCGCAACCCCTGTACGCAAGGCTTGAATGGCGGTCTCCAGATCAGCATAGGCGGTCACCAGGATGGTATCGGCAAACAGCCCCACTTTGCGCTGTTCCTGCACCCATTCCAGCCCCGTCTTTCCCGGCATGATATTGTCCAGAACCACCAGATCAAAATGGCTCTGGTCCAGGATCGCGGTGGCTTCATCAGCCGAGGCCGCCTGCTCCACTCGTTTACACCGTGGCTCCAGGATTTTGGTCATGAAGTTGCGCATGCCGGGTTCGTCATCGATCACCAGGATCGACGCACCGCTCAGACTGTCGCCGTATTCATCACGCCCCGCCGTATTCAGCATCAATCCCCGTCACCCAGTCTCACGGATGGTCCCGATTGGCGGTCCGCCGCAGCAAAGCCTATGTCATCCAATACGAAATCCGCAGCCACTGCGATTACAAAGATCGCCGCAAATCCAGCAAACATCACTTTCATTTCTGATCCCGCCTATATGGCTCTGTTCAATGTGTTATCAGCTGCGCGCAGGCTCTGTACAGAAGAACACCGCGCACAGATCACTCTGCCGGGGTTTGCGCCGGGGCCTTGGCCTTTTCTTCCTCAAGCCAGATCGAGTGGTGCTGGTGGGCCCAGGCCTCATCCACTTCACCGCTGCCCATCGCATCATAAGCGCCTTCCATGCCAACCGAGCCGATGTAAATATGCGCGATCACAATCGCCATCAAAACAAAGGCCATGATGGCGTGCCAGGCTTGGGCCAACTGCATCTCTTCCTGCGCGGCCAGTTCGGTGGGTAAAACACCAAAGCCAACCATTTCCGGAATGCCAGTGGTGTTGAGAAAGGCAAATGTTTTAGCAAACAGCGGCAGTTCATAGGGGAACAGCAGTGACACACCCGACAGCGAAATCGAGCCGCCAAACAAGATCACCGACCAAAATATCACCTTTTGCCCGGCATTGAATTTTTTGGCCGGCGGGTGGTTCTTGCCGATAATACCGCCGAATTGTTTGATCCAGATTATGTCGCCCCGGTTTGGAACATTGTGTCCCACCCACATCACCAGCACCATGAACAACGCTAGGACAAAGGCCCAGGACACGCTGTTGTGGATCCATTTGCCTCCGATCAACAGGATCGAATTAGCCTCATGCCCCAGCAGTGGAATGATCCCAACACGGCCAAATAGGGTCAACAGGCCAGTGATGCCCAACAGGATGAACGAACCCGCCAGCATCCAATGAGCAAACCGTTCGATCGCTTTGAACCGGGTTACGGTCCGGCCCGTGCTTTCGCCGTCAACACCAATGCGACCCCGCAGCAGGTAGAACAGAATCAACGCGCCAATGGTTCCCAAAAGCAGCCACCCGCCATAGGTCCGCAACGGCCCCTCGCGGAATGTCAGCCAGGCCATGCCGCCGTCCTGAACCAATGTCGCCGCCACGTCGCCGCCGGCTGACACCCGGATATTTGCGCTGTCATAGCGCAGCGCGCGCCACAGGTCAGGATCAGAGGTCCCGCCCAATGTGCCAAGCGGTTCGGTGGTTGGCTTGGCCGCCCCTGGGGCACCGGTGTTGTCGCGACGGAACCCATCGTCGATCGTCATCTGGTTCTGGCGCGCCAGAATGTCAGACAGCGTCTGTGCGCCGCCTGTTGCCGCGCGGTCCGGCGTGGTTTGCGCCACGGCAGGCAGAGCCACCACAGAGATCAGCGCCGACCATAGAATTGCAAAAGCAATGCGCAGCATCGGCACACTCCTTTGATATAGCTAAGTTACAACATTTCACGGTGCGAAACGGCCCAGCAGAACCGGGCCATTCCATGTGTCTGATCAGCGACGGATCACCCGCCCTTTTGTTCGTAAGCGGTGCCCCAGCCCCATGCGCCAGAGCCAAAGCCGCGCGCCACAACGCGTTCGCGGTAGACGGCTGACACGATGTCGCCATCGCCCGCCAGCAGCGCCTTGGTGGAACACATCTCGGCACAGATCGGCAGTTTGCCTTCGGCAATCCGGTTGCGGCCATATTTCTGGAACTCGGCGGTTGAGTTATTTTCCTCAGGCCCACCAGCACAGAAGGTGCATTTGTCCATCTTGCCCCGGCTGCCAAAATTGCCCGCCTGCGGATACTGCGGCGCACCAAAGGGGCACGCGTAGAAACAGTAGCCACAGCCAATGCACAGGTCTTTGGAATGCAGGACGACGCCCTCTTCGGATTGATAGAAACAATCCACCGGGCAGACCGCCATGCAGGGCGCATCCGAACAATGCATACAGGCGACCGAGATCGACCGTTCACCGGGTTCACCATCGTTCAAGGTGACAACCCGGCGCCGGTTGATGCCCCAAGGCACTTCATGTTCGTTCTTACAGGCGGTGACACAGGCGTTGCATTCAATGCAGCGTTCGGCATCACACAGGAACTTTGCTCTTGCCATAACGGTCTCTCCTTAAGCTGCGCTGATTTTGCAGAGCGTGCATTTGGTCTCTTGCATCTGCGTGACCGAGTCATACCCGTAGGTCTGCACGGTATTGGTGCTTTCGCCCAAGACATAGGGATCAGCACCTTCGGGGTATTTATGACGCAGATCTTCGCCCTGGAAATGACCGCCAAAGTGGAACGGCATAAAGGCGACGCCTTCGCCGACACGGGGCGTGACCATCGCCATCACCTTGACCTTGCCGCCTTCGGGACCTTCGACCCAGACCTGTTTGCCGTCGCGCACACCCAGATTGTTGGCGTCACGGGGGTTGATCTCGACAAACATGTCCTGCTGCAGCTCGGCCAACCATGGGTTGGACCGGGTTTCTTCACCGCCGCCTTCGTATTCGACCAAACGACCCGAGGTCAGGATGATCGGATAATCTTTAGCCACGTCCTTTTTCTGGATCGAGGCATAAAGCGTCGGCAGACGGTAGTCGTGGCGGTCTTCATAGGTCGGATAATCCGCCACCAGGTCACGACGGTTGGTATAAAGCGGTTCGCGGTGGATCGGCACCGGATCCGGGAAAGTCCAGACAACCGCGCGCGCCTTGGCATTCCCAAAGGGCGCACATTCGTGTTTGATCGCGACCCGCTGGATGCCGCCGGACAGGTCAGTTTTCCAGTTGGTTGCAGGCCCCGCAACCGCATCAATGGCCGCACGTTCATCCGTCGTCAGATCGCCATCCCAACCCAGATCCATCAGCATCTGCATGGTAAACTCAGGATAGCCATCCTGGATTTCAGAGTTCTTGGAATAAACCCCTTCGGCCAGCAGGTTGTCACCGTCACGTTCCACGCCAAACCGCGCCCGGAAGGTCAAGCCCCCCTCGGAGACCGGCATCGACATGTCATAAAGGTTCGGCGTGCCCGGATGGTTCATCTCGGGCGTGCCCCAACACGGCCACGGCATGCCATAGTAATCGCCATCGGCAGGGCCACCAATGGCCTTGAGTGTGGTTTTATCAAACGTGTGCTGGTTCGCCATATGCAGTTTGATCCGCTCTGGCGACTGACCGGTGTAACCAACCGTCCACATGCCCGCATTGAACTCGCGGGTGATGCTTTCGATGTTTGGCGTTTCCGCGTCTTCCATTTCGATATTGCGGAACAGACGATCACCAAAGCCGAATTTGTTGGCGAACTTCGCGATGATGACGTGATCCGGCTTGGATTCAAACAGCGGTTCTACCACCTGGTCACGCCATTGGATCGACCGGTTCGAGGCGGTGACCGAACCGCGCGTCTCAAACTGGGTTGAGGCCGGCAGGAGGTAAACGCCATCGGTGCGATCTTGCAGAACGGCTGTCACGGTTGGATAGGGATCGACCACCACCAGCAGGTCCAGCTTCTCCATCGCAGTTTTCATTTCCGGTTGCCGGGTCTGCGAGTTCGGCGCGTGCCCCCAAAGAACCATGGCCCGGACGTTGTTGGGTTGTTCGATGTTGGCCTTGTCTTCCAGAACCCCATCGATCCAACGGCTAACCGGGATCCCTTTGAGGTTTTGCATCGACTTTTCTTTGCCGTCGGCACCGGTGATGGATCCAAACTGAGCAGACAGCCAATCGGTGTCTTCACCCCAAACACGACCCCAATGCGCCCATGCGCCACCGCTCAAGCCATAATAACCCGGCAGAGTGTGGGACAAAACGCCAAGGTCGGTTGCGCCCTGAACGTTGTCGTGGCCACGGAAAATATTGGTGCCGCCACCGGCAGTGCCCATGTTGCCAAGCGCAAGTTGCAGCACACAATAGGCACGGGTGTTGTTGTTGCCAGTGGTGTGCTGGGTGCCACCCATACACCAGATCACGGTGCCAGGGCGGTTGTTCGCCAACGTATGGGCCACACGACGGAGTTGCTCACCGGGGGTGCCGGTCACGCGTTCAACCTCTTCGGGGTTCCATTTCTTCACCTCAGTGCGGATCTGGTCCATGCCCCAAACACGGGTGCGGATGAACTCTTTGTCTTCCCAACCGTTTTCAAAGATGTGCCACAAAAGACCCCAAACCAACGCAACATCGGTACCAGGACGGAACCGAACGTATTCATCCGCATGGGCCGCAGTCCGGGTGAAACGTGGATCACATACGATCAGCGGCGCGTTGTTTTCCTCTTTTGCTTTCAACACGTGTTGCAACGAAACCGGATGCGCCTCGGCAGGGTTGCCACCGATGATAAAGATCGCGCGCGACTTGTGGATATCGTTGTAGCTGTTTGTCATGGCGCCGTAGCCCCATGTGTTTGCCACACCCGCTACAGTCGTCGAGTGACAGATACGCGCCTGGTGGTCGACGTTATTGGTGCCCCAATAGGCCGCGAATTTTCGGAACAGATAGGCCTGCTCGTTGCTGTGCTTGGCGGACCCCAGCCAATAAACACTGTCCGACCCGCTTTCTTCGCGGATCTGCATCATCTGGTCGCCAACCTCGTCGATGGCCTGCTCCCAGGAAATACGCTTCCATTCGCCACCCTCTTTTTTCATCGGGTATTTCAGGCGACGTTCGCCGTGAGCGTGTTCACGCACCGACGCACCCTTGGCGCAATGGGCGCCCAGGTTAAACGGGCTGTCCCAACCGGGTTCTTGCCCGATCCAAACGCCGCCCTGCACTTCGGCGACAACTGTACACCCCACCGAACAGTGGGTGCAGACGGATTTGATTGTCTCAACTGCGCCCGCAGCTGCGGTGGCCGCATTGGCCTGGGTCACGCTGCCGCCGGTGGCGCTGATTGCGGCCAAACCACCAATGGCCAGGCCGGATCCACGCAGGAACGCGCGGCGGTCAACGGATGTTTCCGCAACCTTGGACAGGATACTTGTCCGCTGGGGGCGTCTCGCTACCCCGTTGGTCTTTTTCCTAAGCATTTAAACCTCCCTTGCTGTTCCGTTCAGGAACGCGCTCGGTAATTGTGTAGAGCCACGGGACGGTCGGGCGTTTCGCAACCAGTTGCCAGCGGCGGGATCAGATCAAACCATCCAGTTCAAAATCAGAACCGAATGCTTTCGTAATAGGCGCGGGTATGCGCGGTATCCTGCATCTTGTTCGATGACAGGTCCGGCTCTGCGGCCGCTTGGGCGTCAGTGCCGGTTGTGGCCACGGCAAGTGCCGCCGCCGGGGCGGTGGTGGCCGCTAACTTCAAGAAGTTGCGGCGGGATTTTCCGCCATCCTCTGTCTTGCTCATCAAAGTGAACCTCCTCCTGTTAGTATTCGGGTCACGTTCCAATAGGACCGCCCCATTCGGGCCATCCCAGTTTTGCGCATCACTGCACGCTCATCCGAAAGCCCTCGGCCTCGATCTCCATGAACACCCGGCCCACATGGGCAACCGAGGCATAAAAGACCGAGGTTTTGGCACCCTCGAGATCGCTAAAGAAATGCCCGACCCAAGGGCCGACATGCTTGTTAAAGAACTGTTTTTGATCGTGCAGATCCGCCGGCGCTCCAAAACG
This sequence comes from Epibacterium ulvae, assembly GCF_018678075.1. Lineage (GTDB taxonomy): Bacteria > Pseudomonadota > Alphaproteobacteria > Rhodobacterales > Rhodobacteraceae > Epibacterium > Epibacterium ulvae_A. Next base: position 14,860 of record NZ_JAHHIR010000021.1, read on the forward strand.
GCCGATGATCAACGCGCCCATCATCTCCATGAGCGAGGCGATGTTATCCTCGGGCTCATAGACAGTCTCAGCCCGTGTCATGCCCCGTGCAGCCATATCCTGACGCAGCGCGGCCAGCGGTTTTTCATTGAGAAATCCGGTCAGATAATAGCTCGCATAAGGCAGCAATTCGCCTCGCCCCAGACCGATGAACAGCTTGTTGAACTCCCTCTCGACACCGGCTGGTTTGGTCTGTTTGGCCACTTTGGCCAAGGACATGACCGCCTGCCCCAACGCGCTGCCGTCGCCTGTCAGGGCGGCGGTTTGCTCCAATACTATCTGCTGGGGTGGGCGCGCCAACAACAGGCCGAGGAAATTGTAAAGATCCGCGCGCAGGCGATCCTCTTCGGGAACGGTCCGGGTTTCAGCCACGGCTGTCATTTCCTTCTCCATCATCATGCCTGGGTGCTCTCGTGAAAATGGAACCGCATCCGCCCTATCGGGACCGGCTGCGGCTCTTCTTCGGGGTACATGTTCGGTGCGGTATCCGCCTCACCCAAGGGCTGTGTTTCGACCCAAACAGGAGGCTCCGCTTCGGTCTGCGGTTCGTCCTCAAGGTCGTCATCCGGCAAAACCAGCTCTGTTGGATTGGTCGCCTCCTCGACCTGACGCGCCAGTTCTTCCACATGGACGGTCATGCCCTTGCCAACCTGATAAGCGGTCTCCATCCCTTCAACCAAAAGGGTCGCGTCGGTAAAGTCCTCGCCGTAATCAACCAACCCATCCACATTGGCGAGGATAGGGTTCACCCGCCACAGACGGCGCAGGGCGCGGGTGCGAATGCGCGAGGGGACCGCCTTGGACCAGAAAATCTTGAAATCATCTCCTTCGCCCAATGTCTCGGGGTCGGGCAGCTCCAGCTGTTCCAAAATCTCCGCATCGCTCAGATCCGAGTCCACCACAGCCTGTTCTGGCGGTGCTACCGCTGCCGATTCAACCTTGGCCTCCGCTTCCACAGCAGCCTTGCGACGGGCCCAGACATCGCTCATTGCAGGCGCTCCTTCCGGATTTGCCCCGGCGCGCGATAGACATCGGCGACCTGCTTGATCCGCACGTCACCAATGCCATCTTCGGCGGCGCCCACCGTGCGTTTGTCCCGGCGGCGCTTCTTGAACTCTTCCTGCTTGAAATGGGCATCGGCAAAGCGCTGAACCCAAGCGACCAGCCCCTCGGGCATGGCGATCTTCTCCACCAATTCCTCGCCACTGTCGGCATAATCCTGCGCTTCAAACGGAGAGGCGGTGACCAGCGCGACTTCCAGCGGAGGATCATTGCGCGCCTCGTCCCGCAACACGACATAGACGCAGGGCGGCGCGGCGGTCAGCCCCTGTTTGTAGGCCTCCGCATCGGCGCGGTGCAGCTCCAGCGGCACCGTGGCTGCGTGGTATTCGCAGGCTTCGCCTTCCTCACGCAGCAGCTGCCAATTGGCGGGGCCAGCACCGGGAAGCACCGCAACCGCTTTCCACGACCACTTGGCCCAACGCGTCACCCCAGGCCTGCGCCGGATGACAACGCCTAGGGGCATCACTTCAGTTTTTTCAAAATCACGCGACACGCTGCGGCTCTCTCCCATATTCGTCGCTGATCTTGCCGCAGCGGGTGGTTTGGTCTGAACAGCGTTTTTGCGCGTCGAGTGCTTTTTCGACATTTCCGGACAATTTGGGCAGGTCTGAATACCGTCGCATGCAGGGGTGGACGAAATGTCCATCTCGACTGTTTTTATCGGGCATTTGAATAGGCGAAATTTTCGCGAATCACTTGGCCATTTCGACGCCCTCACCCGCCCAGTTCGCGGCTTGAAAACGGTTTACGTCGCCACAGAATCAGGTGTAGCAAGCTGGGTAAGCCCGGGCAATTTTGCGCAGGTTTTCACTCCGTCGATCGAGAGGACAAAATGAATAAGCCATTGATTTTATGTGACTGTTCCGGAACCAACCCGATCAACGCGGACCGTCTCGCGGCCACCACCAACCGCCCTTGCTCGAAACTGCATACCGCCCTTTGCACCCACGAAGTTGAGGTCGCAGCCGCCGCTATAGCACAGGGTGAGGCCACAATTTGCTGCACCCAAGAAGGGCGATTTTTCAGCGAGCTTGCTGCCGAATTAGGCGCCCCAGAACCCGAATTTCTGGACCTGCGTGACCGGGCTGGGTGGACCGCAGATACGGGTGATTTGATACCCAAAATGTCCGCACTGGTCGCCGAAACTGCCCTGACTGTCCCGGCGGCCAAGACGTTGGATGTCCATTCACACGGGCTTTGCCTGATCATCGGACCTGCAAAAACCGCCCTTCCGGTGGCTGAAAAGCTGCAGGATGCCTTGGGGGTAACTGTACTTTTAACAGATCAAGACGACCAGCCCGTGCACCGCGGATATGACGTGATCCGGGGAAACCTGCGCTGCGCAGCCGGCGCGCTTGGGCAGTTTCAGGTCCATATTGATGCCCTGCAACAACTCGACATCACCGGCCGCAACTGGGCCTGGACAGCGCCGCGTGACGGCGGCCAGTCGGACTGTGACATCATTTTGGACCTGACCGGCGGCACACCGATGTTTCCTGCACCGGAAAAGCGCGAAGGCTATCTGCGGCCCGATCCCAAAGATCCCATTGCCGTCTCAGACGCGGTTTTCGCCGCCAGCCAGCTGGTCGGAACCTTCGAAAAACCGCTCTATATCCGGACTGAAGCGCTGTTGTGCGCCCATTCCCGTGCCAGCCAGTCGGGTTGCACGCGCTGCCTGGATGTCTGCCCCACCGGGGCCATCACCTCACAAGGAGATCACGTCAGCATCGATCCGATGATCTGCGCCGGCTGCGGATCCTGTGCTTCGCTCTGCCCATCTGGCGCGCTCACCTATGATGCGCCGCCCACCGACAGCCTGTTTGTACGCGTGCAAACCCTGGCCCGCACATTTGTTGCGGCAGGGGGCACCGCACCGCGCCTTTTGGTGGTCAATGAACACGGCACAGAGATGATCGCCCTGGCCGCCCGTTTTGGCCAAGGGCTGCCCGCAAATGCCATCCCGCTCGAGGTTGAGGCGCTGAACAGCTTTGGCCATGCCGAAATCCTCGCCGCGCTGGCCGCCGGGTTTGCCAAGGTCGACATCCTGCTATCGCCCAGTGTTGAGCGCGACGTACAGCAGCGAGAACTGGATTTGGCAACCGCGATTTCTGGGCCAAACACAGCCTCCTTGCTCGATCTGTCCGACCCGGACGCGCTCTCGGATGAGCTGTTTGCGGCGACAACACCGGCTGCAATCAAAACGCCCATCCGCCCCATCGGCACCCGCCGTCAGATCACCCGCCAAGCGGCCAAGGCCCTTGCCCCGAACACCGAACACCTGCCCCTGCCAGACGCCGCGCCATATGGTGCCGTTTTGGTGGACACCGATGCCTGTACGCTATGCCTGTCCTGTGTCTCCCTCTGCCCCTCTGGTGCCTTGGGCGACAACGAGGACAAGCCGCAACTCAGGTTCCAGGAAGACGCCTGCCTGCAATGCGGCATCTGCGCCAATACATGTCCCGAGCAAGCCATCACCTATGAACCCCGGCTGAACCTGACGGATAGCGCGTTGTCACAAGTGGTCCTGCACGAAGAGGACCCCTTTGAGTGCGTCGAATGTGGCAAACCCTTTGGCGTGAAATCCACCATCGACAAGATCACCGAAAAGCTGGCCGGAAAACACGCCATGTTCGCCAACAGCCAGACGGCAAAGATGATCCAGATGTGCGATGACTGCCGGGTGGCCGCGCAATTTCACCAGCACAGTGCCCCAATGACCGGAGCAGCACGGCCCAAAGTGCGCACCACCGATGACTACCTCAGCAAGCGACGCGATCACTGATGCAGTCAATTTCACATGATGCGGTCCGCGCTGGTCGTGGTCCATTTGGGCGCTCTCTGGTAAAGCACCAAAAACCAATTTGCGCGCGCCTCGCAGCGCCGCCACCACAAGGAGCAGCACCGCGTGTCCCTCACCCGTGAAACCGTTCTCGAGACGCTCAGAACCATTGCCGATCCCGCCTCGGGCCAAGATGTCGTATCCGCCGGCGTTGTCCGCGCCTTGACTGTGGACGGCGACAGTGTCCGTTTTGTGTTGGAAATCGACCCGGCGCGCGCTGAAGCCTACGAACCCCTGCGCGCCGAGGCTGAAGCCAAGGTAAAAGCACTGGCCGGTGTGACCAAAGTCTCTGCCATGATGACCGCCCACAGCCAAAAGGCACCACCGGACCTCAAACCCGCGCGCCCGGCCGAGCAAAAGGGGCCGCAACAAATCCCCGGTGTGAAAAAGATCATCGCGGTCGCTTCGGGCAAAGGCGGGGTTGGCAAATCTACCGTTTCCGCAAATCTCGCCTGTGCGTTGGCGCAAGCCGGTAAAAGCGTTGGACTGCTGGACGCGGATGTCTATGGCCCCTCGCAACCGCGCATGCTGGGCGTCTCGGGCCGCCCCGCCAGCCCAGATGGCAAAACCATCCTGCCGCTGCGCAATCACGGGGTCACCATGATGTCTATCGGTCTGATGACAAACGATGATCAGGCGGTTGTCTGGCGCGGGCCGATGCTGATGGGGGCTTTGCAACAGATGATGATGCAGGTCCAGTGGGGCGCTTTGGATGTGCTGATCGTGGACCTGCCGCCCGGCACCGGCGACGTTCAAATGACCCTCAGCCAAAAGGCGCATGTCGACGGGGCCATCGTGGTCTCTACCCCGCAGGATGTCGCGCTGATCGATGCCCGCAAAGGTATTGATATGTTTCACAAATTGAACGTGCCGATCCTGGGTATGATTGAAAATATGTCGACCCATATCTGCTCCAACTGTGGCCACGAGGAACACGTCTTTGGCCACGGCGGCGTCGCGAATGAGGCCGCAAAGCTCGGCGTGCCCCTTTTGGCGGAAGTGCCGCTGCATCTGGACGTCCGTCTGGCAGCCGATGGAGGCGCGCCGATTGTGGTGTCCAAACCCGACAGCCCGCAGGCGCAGGTGTTCCAATCAATCGCCGCTGATCTGATCGAGAAAGAACACATATGACCACCCCGACCTTCCCGCCATTGATGTCCGGTCATGCCCTGAGCGGGCAGGACGACCCCTTTGAGGTCGCGCGCCAAAAGGCGGTGCTGGGCTGTGAGGCCGGATTGGTGACTTATAACTTTGGTGCGGATCACATGGCAGCAGCACTGGTGCTTGCGCCCGAGGTGCCTTTGACCCAGGCGATAGCCATGCTGCCTGCCTGCGGCGTTGGCTTTCAAAACGCCATGGGCGCACTTGCCCCGCCCGAGGTCGCGATTCATTTCGAATGGGGCGGGGCAATCCGCATCAACGGCGCCCGCTGTGGTCAATTGCGTACAGCAGCCGGCAGCCCGGTGGTGGATCAGATCCCCGAATGGCTTGTGGTTGGCTTTGAGCTGCGCCTTTGGCCTTCGGATGCGGAAACCGGCCTGACCCCGGATGAAACTGCCCTCTTTGCCGAAGGCTGCGCCGATATATCAGCCCCCGCCCTGTTGGAAGCCTGGGCGCGCCATACTCTGCATTGGATTTGCCGCTGGGAAGAAAAAGACGGTGCTAAATCGCTGCACGGTGAGTGGCGCGGGCTGCTTCACAATTTGGGTGAGACCACGACCCAGGGCGTGTGTTCCGGGACGTTCCTTGGCGTGGATGAACATTTCGGGATGCTGCTGCGCGACGGCGAACAGACCCATCTTCTACCCCTTACCGATCTGCTGGAGGAATAGACCATGCTTTTGGCCCGTGCCATTCACTTTGACGAAAGCGACATGAATGTCTTTGCAAACCCAGCGCGCACCGGCGAATGGTGTATCTCGGGCGGGTTTGAGTTCTCCAACTGGTCAGATGGTGATCTGATCGGCAAGCAACGTCAGGCTTTTGCCAACGGTTGGATGGGGGTGGAGACCGCCGGGAGGGTGACATTTGTCGCCGTCACGCAGATCGAACCCCAAGAGTTGGAGCAGGTCACAGACCTTCTGGCGCAGCATTTCTTGACATATTATGGCGCGCCAGACCGCGCCGCTGCGCGTCCGGTCGCACAAGAAGAGCTGTCACACATGGTAGAACTTTGCGCAGATCACCCAGCCAATACGCTGCTGACCGTGGCACGTGAACTGACGGACGCCGGAGTGAAAGAAAGCTACCGTGCAATCGAAGCACAATCGGCTGGACTGAAACAATTCGCGATCCACGCAAACCCAGACAGCTAATACGAACCGCGGCAGGCAGTACCGCTCGCACGACTACCAAAAGATCCTGCAACAGCACGGGTTCCCAGCGTCGATGAGCGACAAAGGAGAATGTTACGAGTTTAAGCTGGTCCGCGCCAGCGGATTGGATGATCCGGGGGGATCATTCAAAGGCGCAAAACTCTGCTGTCGAGACCTTATTCAAGACCATCAAAGCCGAGCTGATCTGGCGAGGTCATGGGAAACACGGTGGCAGGCTGAGATGGCCATCTTCGAATGCATCAACGGCTTCTACAATCCGCGACGCCGACACTCAGCATTGGGCTGGAAAAGCCCCGTCGTTTTCGAACGGAAAGTGGTTCAAACGAGCACTTGGGGCGGCACTAAAACGCGACAGGTCCAGTTGGGCCAAGCGCCGCGCTGTCACGCAGGTGGCGCGGGCTCGCACCTCCGCACTGTCGTCCAAAGATCAGCCCGCGCCGGGCCAAGGCCCAGCGCTATGCCCAACTGCTCGCTGCAATCTATTGATTGCGCACAGAGTGGGCGGGAGACCCACGTCGACCGTCACACGCTACAGAACGATTAGCGTTTGGCGTTGAACACAAAGAGCGTCTCACCATTGATCTGGTAGTCGTCGATCAGACCTTTGGCTTTGTCTGAAATCAACCAATTTTCCAACTGGTCTACCAAGCTGGTTTTGACATGACTGTGTCGCTCGGCATTCACCGGAACATAGGCGTATTGATTGAACAAATCCGGATCGCCAGCGTATAGCAAAGCCAGATCCCCTGTGTTCCCGAAATTCAGCCAGCTTGCACGATCCGCCATGATGTACGCATCCAAAGCCGCCGCCGTATTCAGCGCCGCTCCCATGCCTGCACCCACGGCGCGGTACCATCTGCCAAAGCGTTCGGGGTCCAGCCCGGCATCCTCCCACAGGCTCAACTCTTTCTTATGTGTGCCACTGTCGTCACCTCGGCTGACAAACACGGCTTCCGCATTGGCAATCTTGCTCAATGCGTCCTGAGCGTTTTGTGCGGTCTTCACCCCAGCTACGTCCGTTTTGGGACCGACAAAGACAAAATCATTGTACATGATCTCACGACGGTGGGTTCCATGACCGCTGGCGAGGAAACTCACCTCAGCCGCTCGAGAATGCACCAGAATGGCATCCACATCGCCGGCCTCTCCCAATCGGATGGCCTGCCCGGTGCCCACCACCAAAAGCTGCACCTCAAACCCAAGGTCGCGCTTGATCTCGGGCAAAAGGATCTCAGCCAGGCCAGAATTGTGGAACGACGTTGTGACCGCCAGTTTCATCGCCTCGGCCCAAGCAGGCGTATGCAGCGTGAGCGCGACGACTACGCTCAAAAGCAAATGTTTCATTCGATTATGTCTCCTCGCAAGAACGCGCGTCCCTCATCTGTGTTTGGCCCCGCAAAAAACGCAGCAGCTGGTTGGTGTTCCTGGATCTGACCCCGAGCGACCAGAATGATTTCAGTGGCCAGTCGCGTGGCCTGCCCCAGGTTATGCGTCGACATCACCAGCCGGGTGCCATCGGCCGCCGCCTCTTGCAGCAACGCCTCGATCTCACGCGTGGCGCGTCCGTCGAGCGACGCACAGGGTTCATCCAGAAACAGCACTTCGGGCTTGCGGATCAGAGCGCGGGCCAGCGCTAGTTTTTGCCGCTCCCCCCCCGACAGAACAGTGGCAGAGCGTTCCGCGGCGGCGCTCAGACCAATACGCTCCACCCAATCCATGGCGCGCGCGCGGGCCTCACCACGCGAGACTCCGATCAACCGCAGTGGATAGGCAACATTGTCTAACACAGAACGGCGCATCATCACCGGTTGCTGAAACACAAAAGCCTGACGCTCCTGCGCCTCTGCCATCGGGCAATTCCACGTCACGGACCCGCCATTCAGGCGCACAATCCCATGCAGCATTTTCAACAGCGAGGTTTTGCCCGCCCCGTTGGGACCGATAACAGCAGTGATCCCCTGCCCTTCGAGCCGCAGATCCACGGGGCCGATCAAAACCTTGCCCCGACGGCGTAAGGTGGCCCCTTTGGCGATCAATGGCAGCAATGTCATCACCAACGCCCCGTCCGTTCGGTCTGCCCCAACCAGTGGATGCAGAGGTTTACCGCCACCGCCAGCCCGATCAACACAAAGCCGAGTCCAAGCGCCAGCGCAAAGGCGCCCTTGCCGGTTTCCAGCGCAATCGCCGTGGTCAGGACGCGGGTGTGATGGTCGATATTGCCGCCCACCACCATGATCGCTCCCACTTCACCGATGGCGCGGCCAAACCCGGCCAAAGCCGCCGTCAGCAAGGCGCGACGCCCATCCCACAACAGTGTTTTGATCCGCTGCGCCTGGGTAGTATGAAGTGAGATCAGCAGATCGTGGTAGTCGCTCCACAACTCCCGCAAGGATTGATGCGCGATAGAGGCGATCAGCGGCACGATAATAATCACCTGCGCGATGATCATGGCCGTGGGGGTAAACAACAGCCCAAAAACCCCGAACGGCCCGGACCGCGACAACAGGATATAGACCACCAGCCCCACCACCACCGGCGGCAGGCCCATCAATGCGTTCAAAACGGCGATGGTGGCCCGGCGCAGTCGAAACCGGCGCACCGCCAGCACAGCGGCCAGAGGCAAGGCAATCAGCGAAGCCACCACCAGTGCCGTGAGCGTCACCCGCAGGGAGCGCAGGGTAATCTCCACCAGATCGCTATCCAGCGTCACCACCAGCCAAAAGGCCTGTGCTATCCCCTCCCACAGCTCCGACATCGCGGCCGTATTCTCCCCTTAGCGTATCTCAAATCGTTGATCACGCGTTCAGTTTAGCTGCAAACCACACAGGCCGATGTCGCAAAAGCGAAAAAATACAGTCTGATACCGTAATGGACAAATTGTCTGCGTTGTTTTTGGAACCGCGCGCGTGTTGGGGCAATCTGTCCAAGCCCGGCTTATAGGTTTGGCGTCACATCATTCAAACCACTTGGCCCAGCCATCCAGGTAATAGCTAACAAGGGCATGGGACTGCAGGCGGTTGACCTCAACCTCGACCGGGCCGGTGTCTTTGGAGAACGCTCTCGCCTGCTCCCAGACCTCATCCGACAGGAACCGCAAGCCCGCTGGCCAATCCAACGCACGTTGCGCCGGTTCATACGGCGCGGCCAGCACGAACCCCCATTCGCCAAAACTCGGCACATAGGCATGATAGGGCAAGGTCCACAAACCGCTGCCGACTTTGACCGGATTGCGAGCAGCCTCCAGCGTCGCGGCCACCGACCAAAATGCCTCGCGCGCATAAAAGGGCGATCCGGCCTGCGTCGCAAGCAATCCTTGCGGGCTCAACCGTTCCAGCAGAAGATTATAAAACGCGCGACTGTAGAGTTTGGAGAGCGCCAGGTTCTTTGGATCCGGCAGATCGATCAGGATTACATCGTATTGCGCGGTGCTGTGCTCGACAAATTGCCAGGCATCTTGGTTTTCAATTGTTACACGTGGATCACGCAAGGCATTGCCGTTCAAGGCGGCCAAATCATCGTGGGTTTGAAAGATCTCTGTGACGCGCGGATCCAGATCCACCAGCGTGATCTGTTCGACGTCTGGCCAGCGCAGCACCTCACGCGCGGCCATACCATCGCCACCGCCCAGGATCAGAATATCCGCACGCCGACTGGCCTGTGCCATGGCCGGATGCACCAGCATTTCGTGGTAGCGATACTCGTCGAAACTATCGAATTGGATGGAGTGATCCAGAAACAGCCGCGTGCGGTCGCGAAATCGGGTCACGGTGATCTGCTGATAGGGTGTCGTCTCGCTCAGGATGATGTCGTCCTCATAGAGCGCGGCTTCGGCCACGGTCACCAGACGTTCGGACTGCACCAGCCCAGCGCCGGTTAGGATCAGCGCAAATGCCCAGACCCCCCATTGGCTGCGCTGCGCATCTGCACGAAACATCCACAACGACAGACCGGCCACACATAGGTTCAACCCGCCAAAGACCAGGCTGGCCGACATAAGCCCCAGCTGTGGCACGATCAACAGCGGAAAAGCCACCGAGGCCGCCAGCGCACCCACATAATCCACACTGAGGACGTTTTCAAAGCGGAACTCGGGCACACCGATTTCCTTGAGAACCCGCGCGATCAAGGGGATCTCCATGCCCGACAAAATGCCCACGGCGATCAACAGGCCAAACAGCGGCAGCTCCACCGCGCCGGTCCAGGCGTAGGCAAAAAACACCACCGGTGCGAGGAACCCGCCCAGAATACCCAGCAGGATCTGCGCCCAGATAAACCCGCCCAACGCCTGGCCGACAAAGCGGGACAGGTAGGCACCAACCCCCATCGCCGACAGAAAAACCCCGATCACCAAGGAGAACTGGCGTACGCTGTCGCCCAACAGGTAGCTCGAAAGCGTCGCTGCGATCAGTTCGTAAATAAGCCCGGCCACCGCCACCAGAAAGGTTGCGATCAACAGCCAGACTTCACGCGTGCGCGCGCCCAATGGCGCGTCGCTCATGACAGGATCACGGCCGCGATAATGATGGAAATCGACACGAACAGCAGCCCGATCAGAATGGCGAGCGCGACGTTCTGGTCTTTTTCAATCTCTTTCAGGATCGGAAAGGGCGTCATCCAGTCAATCACCTTCCAGACCATAAACATCAGCACCACGCCGATGAGGGTGTAAAAGAACGTGCTGACGACCTCAGCCAGTTGGATCGCGGAAAATAGGTCCATAAGGTCCCCCGTTATTTGACGTTGCCACCGAAACCGCGACCACCGCTGGCGGCCCGGATCGAGTTTGAGATATCCCGGCTTTCACCGCCAATCCCGTTGTAAGAAAGGTAACTGGCCCCGGCGACGATGGCGCAGGACATGACCAGAAAAATGATGCGAAACAGGTTCATGGCTTAATCGTCATCCTCATCCACCCAATCGCTGCCACGCCAGCGCGCCGCATTATGTCGACGTGCGCGCAACCACGGCAAGCCCGCCATCAGACCAAAGACAACGGTGGCAAAGATCATCCACCGGATCACTTTGCGCCCCGCATCGACCGAGACGGAGAGTTGGTTCCATTGGTTGGGTCGCGCCGCGCCGGATGCGGTCCAGTCGCCCTCGGCGTCGACATCGATGAAAAGCGTGTAGTCGCCATCCAAAGGTGCGCGGAATGTGGCATTGGCGCGGTTGCTGCCCTCGCTCCAATTCCCGTCAGCGTCGCGTCCCGCATATCGTTCAACCGCGCGCACCGTGCTGAACAGCACTTCGTCTTCCGGGTCGTTCACTTCCAGTTCCAGCTCGGACCAGGTGTTGATGCCATTGCCCGCCAGACGCAATTGCACCAGCTCGCCGGCTGTGATCCCCTCTAGCACCTGTTCAAAGGGCAGATCTGCGCGCGACAGTGAGACCCGACCTAGGACATCGCGGCCAGACTGGCCTGCGAATAACCCGGCCAAGATCAGACATAGAACCGCAAAAATCGCGCTTGCCTTGATCTGGAACCCCGCATTGGGTCCTGCGTTGAAGGGCTGCAGCGGATGCACCCGCGCGGGGGAGAAACCGGGATCCATACCAAAACCCTGCTTCACCTCATCCGCGCTCAGATAGGTGGTCTGCTCAACCTCACGTTCGCGACCTGTGGCGGAAAAGGACAGCATCCGTGTCTCCCCTAGGACCGAAACGGTTGAGGTCTTGTCCGATTTGCGCGGCTGCCACGAGAACTCCCCCTCGGCATAGCGGATCTCACTGGTGCTGGTCTCATAGTATTTGAACTGCTCGCCCTTGTCGCGCAGAGTTGGACGGTGGTTGGCCCGCGCGACCCGGTGTTCGGACATCCACAAGGGTCTGCGATAGCGACGGGTGAAGGTGCAATGCCCTTCCTCCAAGGTTAGCCAGGCGTAGCCATGTGTCGGCGAATAGAGCTGATGGTCGAGCCAGCCGTAGGTCTTGCCACCCCAATGTTCGACCTGTTCCAGCAGACCGATCACCGTGTAGTCGACACCCTGGATCGTACCAGCTGTGCCAATGGGAAAGGGCGTTTTCGGGCGGGGCACGTCATTGAAACGCTTCAACGCGCGGTAATTCGCGGTCGCGTCCAGTTCCGTGCCGCAATAGGGGCAGATATGCGTGGTGACCCGGCCACCGCCCAAGACATCCAAGCCCGCGCCGCATGAGGTGCAGTTGATCGCATTGACAGAGGTCAAGGTCATGACAGCACCTCAACCTCAAACGGGTCAAACCAGCGGCCGACAAACCAGGCGTATTGATCGCCGTCGATTTCGGCCGAGAGCAGATCGCCATTTTCGCCCTGCAAGTTCACATAACGATAGATTTCCCCCACATACAGCGGCTCATCAAAACTGCCGCGCAGGGCGATACATTCCCCTTTGCCGTCTTCGACCACCCGGTAGCCGCCGCCATCATATGAAATCACCTTGCCGAGTTTCAGATAGCCATCGTAGCGCGGCCATTTTGCGCGGCGGACCTCTTCCTGCAGGATGATGTCGCCCTCATCCACGGAAATCCAGAGCGGCGCGCCCGCGCTGTTCAAGGCGCAAAACTCATCCCATGTCCCACGCCCATAGGAAAACCGCGCGTGGCCTACGATGTTATAGGTGTCACGGCCCATCCGCAGATGACTGCCCAACCCAAAAAGCATCGGCACATCATGCATCGCCCCCTGTTCGCCCGCCTGTTCGGCAGCCTGATCCGATAGGAAAAGAGACGTCCCGCAGGAGCTGCAGGTCACCATCTTGACGGTCTGAAAGGCGGGTGCGACGGAGCTGCCGCAATTGGGACACTGAAAATCGTGCATTTGATTCATAAATCTCTGTTGCTTCACACATAAACACTCGCCTTATGAAAACAAAGCACAACTGCGCCCCCGAACCACCAAAGCGTTGCACAAGCACCGCGCGCCACACGCGCAACGCGTTTCGCAGCGAAACCCATGCGCCCCGTTGTCGACGGGTGACCACACTGTGTACAGGGCGCAAAACCACATCACATTTACGGGTTACTTTTATTTCTGTTAGCGCTACCAATACAGCAACGGATCCGAAACTGATTCGCGGTAGGGGGGAAACAACTTTGTCACGTTTCCCACGTCCCATGCTATGTTGGCCCTAACGGGTCGGCATCAGGACGCGACTGGAGCGCGATCAGAATTGAGACTTGAGCAACCCCATTTGTTGCCGTTCGAGAAAGGCGAAAAGCTGAACCATGGTATCACGCGTTATTCCTGTTGATCACTTCGACCTGGTGCTGTTTGGGGCAACCGGCGATCTTGCCCGCCGCAAAATTCTGCCCAGCCTGTTCCATAGATTTATCATCGGTCAATTCGATGACAACTCTCGTGTCATTGGCGCATCGCGCAGTGCAATGACCCAGGCCGAGTTCCGCGATCTGGTGTCCAAAGCATTGAAAGAATTCGCCCATCCAGAGGACGCGACGCCGGACAATATCGCAGCCTTTGTCGACATTCTGGACTATGTCGCGATCGACGCAAAAAGCGAACAGGGTTGGGCTGACCTGGCCAAACCCTTGCGCGACAATGTGGTGCGAGCCTTCTATCTGTCGGTGGCGCCCAGCCTGTTTGCCGATATCGCCGGCCGTTTGAAATCCACCGGGATTGCAACCAACGACAGCCGCGTGGTGGTTGAGAAACCCTTTGGCCACAATCTTGCGTCTGCACAGGCGTTGAACGCTGCCCTTAGCGCGCATTTCGAAGAGCATCAGATCTATCGCATCGACCACTATCTGGGCAAAGAGACGGTTCAGAACCTGATGGCGCTGCGCTTTGCGAACTCGTTGTTTGAACCGTTGTGGAACTCGTCCCAGATCGACCACGTTCAGATCACCGTCGCCGAAAGCATCGGCGTCGAAGGGCGCGGCGAGTACTACGATAAATCCGGTGCCATGCGTGACATGGTGCAGAACCATCTGATGCAGCTGCTATGTCTGACCGCGATGGAACCGCCCGCACGGTTCACGCCCAATTCGGTGCGCAACGAAAAGCTGAAGGTGATCGAGGCGCTGAAGCCGGTCACTCAGGATGATATCGCCCGTGGCCAGTATCGCGCGCGTCAAGGAGGTGACAGCTACCGCGAACACGCAGGCGATCCCAGTAGCACCACCGAAAGCTTTGTTGCGATGAAGGTGGAAGTGGCGAACTGGCGTTGGGCCGGCACGCCGTTTTACCTGCGCACGGGCAAATGCCTACGCCAGCGCGCGTCCGAGATCGCGGTGTTCTTCCGCAATCCGCCGCATAATATCTTTGAAGGCGACGCGCCGGCAGAAGGCAACTGTCTGGTGATCCGCCTGCAGCCCGACGAAGGCATCACCCTGCACACCACGATCAAGGACCCCGGCCCCGGTGGCATGCGTCTGACCACGGCAAAACTGGATATGACCTTTGCCGACAGCCTGCCCGAAGCGGGACGCCCGCAGGATGCCTATGAACGGCTGATCATGGATGTCATCCGTGGCAACCAGACCCTGTTCATGCGCGGCGATGAGGTCGAGGCGGCCTGGGCCTGGGCGGATCCGATCATCGAAGGGTTCTCGGATAATGGAAAAGCACCGCAACCCTATGACCAAGGCGGCTCTGGCCCCGATGATTCACTGTTGCTGATGCACCGCGATGAACGTCGCTGGCGCGACATTGGCGCGTGATTATTAAAATTTCAACCAATCGGTACCAAACATCTGAAAAGGCACCATCATGACGTTGAACTCAACCGTACAAGCGGTGACCGACCGGATAATCGCCCGCAGCGAAACCACCCGTAACGCCTATATGGACCGCATGCGTGCGGCCCAGAAAAAAGGCCCCGCCCGCGCCCACCTCAGCTGTTCCGGTCAGGCGCATGCCTATGCCGCAGCTGGTGAGGATCAGGACCATCTGGCGACGTCTTCCGCCGGGCATTTGGGCATTATCACCGCCTACAATGACATGCTGTCGGCGCACCAACCGTTTGAGGTCTATCCGCAACGGATCCGCGACGCAGTGCGCAAGATCGGCGGCACCGCGCAGGTGGCTGGCGGCGTTCCTGCCATGTGTGATGGGGTGACCCAGGGTGAAGCCGGGATGGAGCTGTCGCTGTTTTCACGCGATGTGATTGCCATGGCCACTGGGATTGCGATGTCGCACAACGTCTTTGACTCCTCGGTCTATCTGGGTGTCTGCGACAAGATCGTGCCTGGTCTTGTGATCGGCGCGCAGTCCTTTGGCCATGTGCCTGCGGTATTCTTGCCGGCCGGACCCATGACTTCGGGCATCTCCAATGATGAAAAAGCCAAGACGCGTCAGGCCTTTGCCAAGGGTGAGATCGGCCGCGATGAATTGCTGAAGTCCGAGATGGGATCCTATCACGGGCCGGGCACTTGCACATTCTATGGCACGGCGAACACCAACCAGATGCTGATGGAGTTTATGGGGCTGCACCTGCCGGGTTCTTCCTTTGTCAATCCAGGCACCGAGCTGCGCGACGCCCTGACCGAAGAGGGCGCGCGCCGTGCGCTGTCTTTGTCGGCTCTTGGCAATAACTATACGCCGGTGTGTGACGTGCTGGACGAAAAAGCCTATGTGAACGGGATTGCCGGTCTGATGGCCACGGGCGGGTCCACCAACCTGTTGATCCACCTTGTTGCCATGGCGCGTGCGGGCGGAATCATTCTGGACTGGCAGGATTTCTCTGAACTGTCTGATGTGGTGCCCTTGCTGGCGCGGGTCTATCCAAACGGTCTGGCGGATGTGAACCATTTCCACGCCGCAGGCGGTCTGGGCTATATGATTGGTGAGCTGTTGAACTCTGGCTTCCTGCATCCCGACACCAAAACTGTCGCCGGTGAGGGCCTTGAGAATTACGTGATGGAGCCGTTCCTTGGCGAAGACGGGCTGACCTGGCGCAAAGGTTCTGGCAAGTCGCTGAACGATGCAATCCTGCGCCCGGCTGACAGCCCATTCCAGGCCACTGGCGGCTTGAAACGCCTGACTGGCAAACTGGGCACCGGCGTGATCAAGATCTCAGCCGTGGCAGAAGAGCATCAGGTGGTCGAAGCTCCAGTGCGCGTTTTCCACGACCAGGACAAAGTCAAAGAGGCGTTCAAAGCGGGTGAATTCACCGGCGATGTGATCGTTGTGGTACGCTTCCAGGGCCCCAAGGCTAACGGTATGCCCGAATTGCACTCCCTCACACCAATGTTGTCCATTTTGCAGGGCCAGGGAAAGAAAGTTGCGCTAGTGACCGATGGCCGGATGTCCGGTGCCTCAGGAAAGGTGCCAGCTGCCATACATGTCGTGCCCGAAGCACTGGACGGCGGCCCAATTGCCAAGCTACAAGACGGCGACATCGTGCGGCTTGATGCCCCAAGCGGTGCTCTTGAAATCCTGACGGAAGGTGTTGAGGATCGCCCTGTTGCGATCGACGATCTGTCTGCCAATGAGCACGGCACTGGACGTGATCTCTTCCAAGCTTTCCGCCGCAGTGTTGCCTCTGCGGACGAAGGTGCAAGCGTATTTGGAGTGTAAATAATGCCCATCACCCCCCAAGAGGCCAGCAAACAGGCCCGCGAATTGTGCAGCCTGGCCCCTATTGTGCCTGTCTTGGTTGTCGATGACGTCGCCAATGCAAAACCGCTGGCGCAAGCCCTGATCAAAGGTGGCTTGCCCGCGTTGGAGGTGACATTGCGCACCCCCGTCGCACTGGACGTGATCCGCGAAATGTCGCAAGTTGAAGGCGGCGTTGTTGGCGTTGGCTCGCTTGTGACCCCTGCCGATGTTGAAGCCGCTGTCGAAGCGGGTGCGACCTTTGGCGTGTCTCCGGGCGCGACACCGAAACTGCTGGACGCAGCCGAAGCCATCGGCCTTCCGATGCTGCCAGGCGTGGCCTCTGCTTCTGAGGCGATGGCGCTGCTGGAACGCGGCTATGACATGCTCAAGTTCTTCCCGGCCGAAGACGCAGGCGGCGCGCCTGCTCTCAAATCCATCGGTGGCCCATTGGCACAGATCAGCTTCTGCCCAACCGGCGGTGTGAACCCTAAAAACGCCATGAGCTATTTGAGCCTGCCAAATGTGGTCTGTGCCGGCGGCAGCTGGGTTGCGCCTAAAGATCTGGTAGCTGCGGGTGACTGGGCGGCGATTGAAGCACTTGCCTCCGAGGCGAGTAAGTTTAACGCTGGTTAAGCGGATCGCTTCTAACACTGCAAACCGATGCATAGTTTCTAACCGGTCGAAGAAATTCGACCGGTTTTTATTTGTTTTCTTCCTCGAAAAAATTGCACTCCTTACAACTTAGACGGAATCTTTACGACTCCAAGGCACCTATTTCAGAAAACTACATATGTGAATGATCTCGCAGATGAGCGAGTTTGCATCTTAGATCTGATTGGACGCGCCTGATGAATGTAAAACTTTTCTCCCGGGACGGCTGGTTGATGCGTGCGATGGGCAGCATCGGAGCCAAGATTTTTCTGATCCTTTTTGCCATGGGGACGACGTCGGCCGTTGGTGGCCTGATGATCACCTCTGCCTTTGACAGGATTACTGTCAATGTCAGAAACCTCACCGAAAATGACCTACCGACTCTGGCGCAAACATCTGACGTCAGCGAAGCGGTCAGTCAGGCGCAAAAGGCCCTGATCAACCTTTTGCTGGCTTCGGACGATGAAGAGCTTCAGATCGCCCATGCTGGCGAGGCCGATGCGTTGCATCACATCGAAGAAATTTTACCACAACTACAATCGGAAGAGACCCAGACGTTCCATGCGGAGCTGATGGACGTAAACAAAGCACTCAAAGCACTGGTCGAAAACCGCAGTCATGAATTTGTGGCCGCCGAGCAGATCGACGATCAAGTCACCGAATTGGCCAGAGCCACAATCGCCGCCCAAAGACAACTGACGCGCGCCGCACAGGATGCAAAAGTCCGGATGCGCACGAGCAGCCAGAAGATCGTGGGGTTCATGGATTCCTCGCTCAAAAACATGGTCGAGCGTGAATTTGCAGCCATTCAGATCTTGATGCAGTTGCGCACGGATGTGGCCCTGTTGGCGGTGGATTCCTTGGAAATCGAGACTGCCCAGACCCCAGAAGAGCGCGCCGAGCGGATCAAGACTGCGCAGGAGTCGTTGGGACAGACAGTAGCAAGCCTGCAGGCTGTTCTGGACAATCCGGCCATTCGCGATGAATTGATAGAAACCCAGACTGCAGTCGCCGCTTGGGCCCAGTTGATCAAGCTCGTAGATCGCCCCCATGCGGAGCAGCTGCACGATGCGGAACTACAACAGTACAAGGCCGATGCCGAGCTTGCAGGCCAAGTCGAACATATGATGATGATGCTGCAATTTGCATCGGAACACGTTGGTGCATCAAACTTGGAATCCACCAACGAATTGTTCGGCAACGAAGTGAACAAGCTGTTGCAATTGCTGAATATCAACAACCGTTTGGCCTTGTTCCGCTCCACCTCGCTTGAACTGGTGGTGATGGACAATCAGCAGGGCGCCATTTTGATCGGGAAACGTTTGCCGGGCCTGTACAAAGGCCTGTTGAAGGCGATTTCCAAGGCCGATGTCACCCTGCACGCCGATGCACAGGAAAAGATCGATGCCTTGGTGGCCGAAGACGGCGGCATTTTGGATACCAAGATTTACTCGCTGAATGCACGTGACGCGGCTCGCGATGCCTCCTTGGCGGCGGCCATTGCGATGACCGGAATTGCCGAAACCGCCACTAAGCTCAGCCAATCCAGCCGTGATGGGATCAGCAATATTGCCGGTGAAATTTCAGGCGATGTGGGCAATGCGACGGATCGATTGAACACAATCATGATTGTCACAACGGCTGTGATCGTTTTGGGGATATTCTTTACGTTCCAATTCATTCTGCGCCCGCTGGTCCGATTGAGCGAGACGACAGAACGTCTGGCAGGCGGTGATATGAGCCCCGTCAAAGGCTTCAACCGGGCGGGCACCGAAATCTCCCGCATTGCCCGTGCTTTGACGGTCTTCCGCGATGGGCTGGTGGAAAAGGACGAAACCGAGGAACGCGTAAAAACCGAGCGTGAGGCGCGACAGGCCCAACAGACCTTGGCCGTAAATTCACTGGCCACCGGGCTGGAGCGGCTCTCCGAAGGGGATCTGACGGCGCGTGTCACCGAAGAGCTGGAAGGTGGCTACAAAAAGCTGCGCGATGACTTTAACGCGGCTGTGGAGCGGTTGGAACAATCGGTCCGTGTGGTGTCAAACAGCGGCCGATCCATCGTTGGCAACAGTTCTGACATCTCGACCCTGGCGCAGGATCTGTCGCAGAAATCGGCCGAAACGGCGGACACGTTGGCCGAAACGGCATCGTCACTGAGCCGCTTGTCGGAATCGATTACTGGCACGGCCAAGGCCTCCAGCTCGGTCTCTGTCTCGGTTCAAGAGGCGCATACCACCGCGACCTCCAGCATCAAAGTGGTGGACGAGACCATCACAGCCATGCGCGACCTGCAGACAAGCTCTGAAAAGATCGCCCAGATCATCGGCGTGATCGACGGCATTGCCCAACAGACCAACCTTCTGGCGCTGAATGCCGGGGTTGAGGCCGCGCGGGCCGGTTCAGTTGGCAAAGGTTTTGCGGTTGTCGCTTCGGAAGTGCGTCAACTGGCGAACAAATCCAAAGAAGCCGCGAACGAAATTTCCCATCTGGTTCGTGAAAGCAGCGAACAGGTCGAAATGGGCTCGGAACTGGTACAACGCACCGGTCAGGCGATGAGCGAGATTTCCGAGACCGTCTCGAACGCGGCCAACCGGATGAGCGAAATCGCATCCGCGGCCGAGGAACAATCCGGTGATCTGCAATCGATCAACCACGCGATGATTGGTTTGGACAATACCACTAAGACCAACGATCAACTGTTCCAGGGCGTGACCCAATCAAGCGTTGGCCTGTCCGAGGAAGCCCAGGCCATGCAGGAAGCGATCGACCGTTTCCGTGTCGGTAGCACCAACAGCGTGGTGCGCGAAGACGCCCAGGACCAAGCTTTCCTCAGCGCCATGAGTTAACACTCAGGCGGGTTCGCTCAGGCTACGCCCTTCGCTTCCGGTAGCCCGCCAACTTCTGCCAGCAAGGCGGCGATTTGGTCGACCCCTTCGCCGTGGCGCTGGCTGGAAAACACAAATGGACGCCCTGCGCGCATGCGTGTAGCGTCCCGCTCCATCACGTCGAGCGAGGCCCCGACGTGGGGCGCCAGATCGGTCTTGTTGATGATCAGGATGTCAGAGCGGGTGATTGCCGGGCCGCCTTTGCGGGGGATTTCTTCACCTGCGGCGACGTCGATCACGTAGAGCGTCACATCCGCCAATTCGGGGCTGAAGGTCGCAGACAGGTTG
The DNA here is from genome assembly GCF_018678075.1 of Epibacterium ulvae. Taxonomy (GTDB): domain Bacteria; phylum Pseudomonadota; class Alphaproteobacteria; order Rhodobacterales; family Rhodobacteraceae; genus Epibacterium; species Epibacterium ulvae_A. The sequence goes on from NZ_JAHHIR010000021.1 coordinate 35,494, forward strand.
TCGCCGCCGCTTTCGATCAAGACCATATCGAGATCAGGATGGCGTTTCTGCATTTCAGCCACCGCCGCCAAATTGATCGAGGCATCCTCGCGGATCGCCGTATGCGGACAGCCGCCTGTTTCCACCCCAATGACCCGATCCTGCGGCAGGATCTGCATCCGCATCAGCGCTTCGGCGTCTTCCTGGGTGTAGATGTCATTGGTGATGACGCCGATGGAATGGGTTTTTGAAAAGTGCCGCGCCAAATTGGCGGTCAGCGTGGTCTTTCCCGCGCCCACTGGGCCGCCAATGCCCACGCGTAGGGGGCCGTTCATGCTGCTCATGATCGGAAAATCCTTGAGTATTGGGTTTCGTGTTTCATCGCGGCAATATCGGACAGAAATCCCACCGATGCCAGCTGTTGCAGATCCCCGTCCAGCCCTTGTTTGGCGGCCGCTTGGATTTGCGGAGCGAGCTGCATCAACAGGCGTTGCCCTTGGGTCTGTCCAACCGGCAACAGCCGTTGTGCAGACGCGATAAGATTTGAACAAAAGGCCTGTAAATAGAGGGTTGTGGCCGTCTCCAACGGCAGATCCTTGGCGGCAACCGCCGCGCCAAAAACCACCGGGTAGGCGCGCAGATCCAAAGTGATCTCCCAAACCTCGTCCAGGGTGCGCACAAAGGCCTCCCCCTGTTGGGTCATTTCAAAGAGACGTTCGCGAGACGGCTGAAACGCCAGGGCCTGCGCATCCAAAACCGCCCATTCCGCCGGAGTTTGAGCACGATAGGCTGCGGCAATAAACAACGCATCACTGCGGCCCGCTCCAAATTCCAACAGATCGCTCAACCATATGTGCAAGCTCGCCGTATCTGTAATCCAGCCGGCCTCAACTGCGGCTTCGATGCCGTGAGAATAGGCAAAAGCACCAATTGGAAAGGCAGGCGACAGCCACTGCTGCAACAAAAGCGCCGCGTCAGTGGTCATGGGCGTGCTCGTGCGCGGGTCCGTGGCCGTGATCATGAGAATGAGTGCGCCCGTGACCGTATGCGCCCCCTTCGGGCGTAAAGGGTGCCACCACCTCGGCGACATCTGCGCCCAACAGCGTCAGCAAATCGCGAATAACGTGGTCGTGTTGAATGAGCAGGCGATCTCCCTCGATCTGGCACGGTGTATGGCGGTTGCCAATGTGCCAGGCGATGCGTGTCAGGTCGGTTGCCCGGATTTCCAACAATGACTCCGGTGCTGCAACAACTTGAACTTCGTCACCCGCCTGGGTGATCAGCACACCACCGTGATCCAGCGAGGTCGTCTGCGCCAGATCGACCAGAAGCCGTACATCGCGTTCAGTGGTGAGGACTTTGCGCCGCAAAAACCGCCCGGTATAGTCTAACACCACACGGTCAATTGCCGTCGCGTGACCATGGTCACGATATGTCTGCGCAATCATCTGAGGAGCGGTCATATCCCGCTCCCCAAGATGCGATCAGATCTTAGATGTAGAACTTGTCCGCAAACACGTGCTGCACGATGTCTTCGCGCTTCAGGCCGCGTTTTGCCAGTTCTTCGTCGGACATTTCCATCAGCTTGCGCATCACTTGAACGCGTGCGTTGGATTCGCCCAGCTGGACCAGAAATTTGCCCAGTGCTACGAAAGGCTTGAATACCGCTGTGATGTTCAGGCCGGTGTGTGTGGTTGTCAAAGTCGCCATTGGATATCTCTCCTAGTTCAGGGATATCCTCCCTATGAGAGACAACATAGCTGACCTTTTTTGCGTGAGGTAGGGGCTCTGCGGAATAGCCGCCATGCACTTGCTGCAATGCAGAAAACACTTTGCTAACCTCCTGCGTTAAAATAAAAAATACCGTTGAGCCATCGGTAATTCGGTGGCTGGCTGGCAGGTCAAAAGCTCCCCATCGGCGCGGACCTCATAGGTCTCGGGATGGACCTCAACTTCGGGTGTGGCAGTGTTGAGCTTTAAATCGGACTTGCCGATTTGACGGGTGTGTTTCACCGCAACTGTCTGTTTTGCCAACCCTAATTTGTCACGCAACCCATCAGCCTGCGCCGCCTCAGACACAAAGATCACGGCAGAATGTTCGACCGAACGCCCATAGGCGCCCCACATCGGACGCGAATACACCGGCTGCGGCGTCGGGATCGAGGCATTGGGATCGCCCATCTGCGCACAAACAATGGTACCGGACATCAACACCATCTCGGGCTTCACGCCAAAAAACGCTGGGTTCCACAAAACCAGGTCGGCGCGCTTGCCTTCCTCGATCGAGCCGATCTCATGGCTGATGCCATGGGCGATCGCTGGGTTGATGGTGTATTTCGCCACATAGCGGCGCACCCGGAAATTGTCGTTTTCGCCACTCTCATCGCTGAGACGGCCGCGTTGTTTCTTCATCTTGTCGGCGGTCTGCCAGGTGCGGATAATCACTTCACCGACCCGGCCCATGGCCTGCGAATCCGAGGCGATGATCGAAAACGCGCCCATGTCATGCAAGATATCTTCGGCGGCAATCGTTTCGCGCCGGATCCGGCTTTCGGCAAAGGCCACATCTTCGGGGATCGATTTGTCCAAGTGGTGACAGACCATCAACATGTCCAAATGCTCCTCGACCGTGTTGACGGTAAAGGGGCGGGTTGGGTTGGTTGACGACGGCAGAACGAATTCCTCACCGCAGATTTTGATAATGTCGGGCGCGTGACCGCCGCCTGCCCCTTCGGTGTGAAAGGCGTGGATGGTACGCCCCTTCATGGCGGCAACGGTGTGTTCGACAAATCCGGACTCGTTCAAAGTATCCGTGTGGATCATCACCTGCACATCCATCGCATCGGCCACCCCAAGGCAGCAATCGATGGCCGCCGGCGTGGTGCCCCAGTCTTCGTGCAGTTTCAACGCACAGGCCCCGCCCTTGATCTGCTCTTCCAACGCACCAGGAAGGGAGGCATTGCCCTTGCCCGCAAAGGCGAGGTTCATGGGGAACGCATCTGCGGCCTGCATCATACGACCAAGGTGCCACGCACCGGGGGTACAGGTTGTGGCCAATGTCCCATGGGCCGGCCCGGTGCCTCCGCCCAGCATGGTGGTCAGGCCGGAATGCAGCGCGTCCTCGATCTGTTGGGGACAGATATAATGGATATGGCTGTCAAATCCGCCCGCGGTCAGGATACGCCCTTCGCCCGCAATCGCCTCCGTCCCCGGTCCCACAATAATATCGACGCCCGGTTGGGTGTCGGGGTTACCGGCCTTGCCGATCTTGTGAATGCGCCCGTCTCTCAGGCCAACATCGGCTTTGTAGATCCCGGTATGATCCAGGATCAGCGCGTTGGTAATGACCGTATCGACCGCGCCCTCAGCACGGGTGGTCTGCGCCTGCCCCATACCGTCGCGGATCACTTTACCGCCGCCAAACTTGACCTCTTCCCCATAGGTGGTGAGGTCCTTTTCAACCTCGATCACCAGGTCAGTGTCAGCGAGACGCAGTTTGTCACCAGTGGTCGGACCAAACATGGCGGCGTAGTCGGAACGGGAGATTTTTGCGGGCATTTTTTCCTCAGTTCAGCTGGTTCAGAGCAGCCTCTAAAGCGGCGCGATTGCTTTCATTCAGGGGCTTTTCAGCTTCGAGCACCCCAACGTTTGTTTCCTCGAAACTCCAACCTTCGGTGGTGAAAGATTGGAGCGGCGTATCTGGGCATTTTACTTGAAAAACATGCGGGCGATTGGGTTTCAGGCCAACTGTGTAACCCGAACACTTCACTCCGTCCGAACGCTTCAAGCGCAAATTACAACCGACTACACAAAGACCTTGGCGGCCCTGGAACAGCATGCGCCCGTTTTTATCAGACATTTCGAAAGTTGGTAATGTGCAAGCAGCTACACCAGAAGCGAAGCACAGAAAAATGACAACACGAAGCATCCCTGCATTTCCGCTTTTTAGCGTCTGGGGACCCCTTGGCACTTGCATCACAGGTCTCCCATCACCTTTTGATTGAAGCCATAGATTTTGCGCGCGCCCGAGATCGGGATCAGCGTCACTTCGCGTGCCTGGCCGGGCTCAAACCGCACTGCCGTGCCGGCCGCGATATCCAGCCGCATGCCGTGGGCCGCCGCCCGGTCGAAATCAAGACCGGGGTTGGTTTCAGCAAAATGGTAGTGGCTGCCAACCTGCACCGGGCGATCCCCGGTATTGGCCACCATCAACGTCACGGCCTCCGCCCCGTCATTCAGGGTGATGTCACCGTCGGCTGGGAACAATTCACCTGGTATCATTTGCGCCCCCACAGGTAGCTTGCGGCGATGGCTGCGATCCCTGCGGCGATGGCTGCCGCGATCCAGGTTTCTGCGCCATGCGGATGGATGTGGGCGCCACCATGGGCCAGGGCCGGACCTGCGGTCAGGGTTGCGGCAAATGCAAATGCGTTCAGTCGTTTCATCGTATTACATCCTGTCAGAAAAGCCCGGACATCTGCGGTCCGTGGCCGCGTGATTGTTATCGAATTGGATTGTGAACGGTCACCAGTTTGGTGCCATCGGGAAAGGTCGCCTCGACCTGGACTTCGTGGATCATGTCGGCCACGCCATCCATACATTGCTCGCGGGCCACCACCTCGGCGCCGGCCTGCATCATATCCGCCACCGAGCGCCCGTCGCGCGCGCCTTCGACCACAGCATCCGTGATCAGGGCAATCGCCTCCGGGTGGTTCAGCTTTACGCCACGCGCCAACCGCTTGCGGGCCACTTCGGCGGCCATTGCCACCAAAAGCTTGTCTTTCTCACGCGGGGTCAGGTTCATTGGTTTGTGCCTTTCACGTCAAAGCTCTCATTCTCTTCAAAGCCGCCAACTGCGTGGCAGCGTGTGTTCTGTTAACCGGTCCAGGATCGGCACCAGCGATTTTCGCAATTGAAATCCATCTGCGGCCACAATGCGCAGAACCAGCGTATTCTCTGCCAACAATGAAGCCCCAGCCGTGTCCGGCAGCATATCGCGGATCGGGTTCAAATGCCCCTCTGCTTCGGGTGCGACATACACAAGCGAGGCCATGGCGCAGCCGCCGTTGGCCACCGCAGGCCGGTCCAATTGCGCCTGAATATCGGGACCAAGGTCAAGCCCGTCGACATAGAGCGGCACCCCATCTCGGCGCAGGTCAATGCGATCCCACAGATGGGCCGCATGTACGGTTTCACCCATTGCGGTGCGGCCAAACACCAGCGGTTCCACCATCAGAAAACGTGCATTGGCATGGAGATCAGCGACCAAGCGCCGCTTCAGCGCGGAGCCTTCGAAAATCAGGGTCTCCTGCGGCAACCACCGCAAAAATGCGCCCTCTTCCACTGTCAGATGGGTTGCCAGTTGGCCAATCTGTCCCGGCAGCGCCCTGTACGCGCGTTCCGCCGCTTGGGTCGTTATGGTGAGCTGGCTGCCGGCACCAGCGGTCGCCTCAACCTCGAAACGGTCCCCGCCGGTGATACCGCCCGAGGTGTTCACCATTACCGCTTCCACGTCGCCACGCCCATGCGGAAACACCATCCGCAGCGACCCGGTTTGATAAAGGTCACGCAGAGCCGAACGCGTATCGCGCAGCTTGCTCGACACCCGCGCCTGTCCGATGGCACGCGGTGGCTGAGCAACGCCGGTCTCGGCATCCGGCAAAGTTATGGGGGCGCAAACGGTGATTTTCTTACCCGACATTCAAATTAGAGTTCGGCGCAAGATGATCATTTATTGAGCGACGTGACTATTTCAGGGTCTACAAACCTGCTGCAACATGCCGAAATCGCCCAAAGATCGGGCTAAAATACTGTGTCTGTATATTTTTTGTGCGAACTGTGTTTCGGCGGGGTTAATGCCCACCATCGCTCCCAACAGAACGCTATCCGCGATACGAGAGGCTTTTTGAGAAGCCGGAAATCAGGCTTGAAAGCTGCGGGTGATAGACGTGATCCGCCGCGCTCTCCGCCGCGTGCCAGGCGCGCATGCGACCATTGTCTGCCCATTCACCGTTGGACAGCTCTTCTTCAACCCGCATTGCATGCAATTGGACGTAACAAACCGCGCCCCATTTCGACACCGCATATCGCCCCAAGGCGTGATCGGACACCGGGCCGGATATGCCCGCTTCTTCCAGCGCCTCTTTTGCGGCACTGACCTGTGGTGACAGCCCCGGTTCGCAGATGCCTTTGGGCACCCCCCAACGTTGGCGCTTTTGCGAGGTGATCAGCAAGATACGCGCGCCTGTATCGGTCAATTGGTAAGGCACAACACCAGACTGCGTGTAGTAATAAGCCGGACGCGGTCGACGCTCGGCAGCACCGGGGACCGGATAGGGGAAACTGTCCGGCAGATCGGTATCAGACAGCATCAGCTCCAGATCGGCATCGGCGACCCGCCCTGCCTGCGTGTCGAGCTCGATCGACAGTTTCGCCAAACGACCAAGGCCAAAATCACCCGCCACAGTGGAACCAACCAGGTGCAGCAACAGATCCTGTAAGGCAGCCGCATGGCCAAAATAAATGAGATCATTGCGCATCAGATGCCGTGACAGAATATCCAACTGTTCGGGCAACCCCGGTCGATAGAGCCATTTGTTATACTGGATGCGCTGGACAGGCCTGTTGCAGGTCTTGGCTGCTTTTTCGGCGCTGATCCGGGTGCGCACCGCAGGTGATGCCAGAAATGGGCAATCAATGTCATGTTCCAGCAGGTAGGCGCCAAATTTCTGCGCCGCACGTTTTGCCGATCCGCGCAAAGGCCGCGCAAGGTCATCGCCATCCCAATCGCGTTCCGTTTTGCCGTGACAGATAAGTATCAAGGTTCGATGGTGTCGCATCCTCCGCTCCTTTCCGACTGGCGTTACCATAGCAGAAAATGCGCGCGCGGTCAGGCCCCGGCGACATAGGCGAGATTTGTGGAGGCGCCCGATCTCTTCACATTAAGCCAACGACCGTTTTGAGCCTAAATTGCCCTTCACGCTTTGCTAGACTACAGTGCCGAGCAAAGCTGAATGGAGATCAGGATCATGACACATGACGAGGTTATTGAGGTCATAACCAATGCTGTTTCTCAAGCCCCGAGCATCCGTGCCCTGTTCCTGAGTGGCAGCTACGGAAATGGCCTAGCAGACGAATACAGCGATATTGATTTCGTATTGGTTTCCGAGGACGGTGCATCTGATGCGGTCGCACACATTTGGCGCGAAGCCGTCGAGCTAACTGGTGAAATAGTCCTCTGGTGGGATCGAACAAACGTCCCGGTCTTGATTAACGCCATTACCGAAGACTGGACGCGCACCGATGTCACTATTCTAGACCCAGGTCAGATGGTGCGACAGACGCAAAGTTCCCTCAAACCTCTATTCGACCACGACGATATTTATCAACAACTGCCTGAAAACACACCCAAACCTCGTCCTGACTTGGACAAGTTTCGCAATGAAGTTGAGGAGTTCATTAGGATACTCGGATTGCTCTACCTTGCTGCAGGGCGCGAAGAATACATAAATGGTGTTTTAGGCGTTTATCACCTCCGAAACAAACTTGTAGATTTGTTGATCGACGAAACAGATGCGCCCAATCGCGGTGGTATCTTGCATCTCAATCGATTGATTACGGATGAGCAGAAAGGCTTGCTAATGTCGATGCCACCGGCCGTTCCCAGTCGAGATGCAATGATCTCTGCTCAGTTGACTTATGCGAAAGCCTACCTGCCGCGTGCACGCAAGAAAGCCGAGCGATTAGGAATGGATTGGCCGGAACGTTTCGAGGCTGTGACCTGGGAACGGCTTGAAGAGACATTGTCCATCAAGAAACCCTACGATTAACACCACGCCCTTTCTAACCGCAGCTAAGTTTAAGTTTTTTTGTTTCAAGCCAGTGTGTTAGGTTTGGGCTTTGCGGTCTGGCGCGCGTTGACAAATCTGACAAGGTTGAAGCCGCGAGATGCGTGCACTGTGCTATGTGGAAAGCACAGGCGTCTGCCTCTGGTTTATGCTGCGGTTTCGTCGAGTTTTCTGGATCCTATCGCTCGGCCGCGCGGTCTTTGGCATTCTAGCGGACACTTTTGTAGATCTTAAGGCGTTGGTTTCTGTCCTCTCACGCCAGTAAACTGGGTTAAGCCAATGCCTATCTCTGACCGGCACTTTGAGCGTCGGATGGAAGGACGGGCAGAAGATGTGCAGCTCATAATGCGGCCTGCTTTCTTGGTGGCGCTCGGGTTCGGGGCTTCTGTCCGCGCCCGAAGGTCCCAACGATGCGCATCGGTCCGCCAAAGGGTGGCTTGGCATATACGACCCAGTCGATCGTGCGCAGCAGAGCCAACCATTCGGCGAATGGTGTTGGCTTCTGGCAATCCAGCAAGGTCGCCGAAGAACTTCAATTGCCCAGTGCGATGCAAAGCCGCGAGCCCTTCAAGAAACAAGCGCCGGAAC
>NZ_JAHHIR010000051.1 GCF_018678075.1 Epibacterium ulvae
GCTGCAGAGGTAGGTGAGTAAAGATGCTACACGGATTCCGAGCAGTTCGCACACGGCCTTTCAGCCGAAGGCGCCGGTCCGATATGGATGCGTTAGCGCTCATTAAAGAACAATCACGCCTGAGCTTGGGCAGCTATGGCCGCCCACGCATGACAGAAAACCTGAAAGAGATCGGTTTAGATGTGGGTCACCGCCGTATTGGCAGGTTGATGCGCCAGAACGGCATATCAGTTGTGAGAACACGCAAACATAAGGTGACGACAGACAGCGATCATAAGTTCAATATTGCGCCAAGCCTGCTGGATCGTAACTTCTCAGCAGACGCACCCAATCAGAAGTGGGCTGGTGATATCAGCTATGTCTGGACCCGCGAAGGCTGGCTCTATTTGGCTGTGATCCTTGATCTGCATTCAAGAAGGGTCATCGGATGGGCCGTCAGCAATCGCATGAAACGCGATCTGGCGATCCGGGCGTTGAGTATGGCCATCGCGTTCCGGCAACCGCCCAAGGACTGCATCCACCACACGGATCGTGGGTCGCAATACTGCTCTCACGACTATCAGAAGGTCCTGCGCAAGCACGGCTTCAAGGTGTCGATGAGCGGAAAAGGCAATTGCTATGAGTTTAAGCTGGTCCGCGCCAGCGGATTGGATGATCCGGGGGATCATTCAAAGGCGCAAAACGCGGCAGTCGAGACGTTCTTCAAAACGACCAAAGCTGAACTGATCTGGCGGCACCCTTGGGAGACACGACGAAAGGCTGAAATGGCGATCTTCGAATACATCAATGGCTTCCAAAATCCGCGTCGCGGCCACTCAGCTTTGGGCTGGAAAAGCCCCGTCGCTTTTGAACGGAAAGTGGCTTAAACGAGCACTTGGGGCAGCACAAAAGCGTGACAGGTCCAACCAGAGCCTCGAGCCGCGCATTCTGATCCCACTGCGCGCGGATGATCGCCTTCAGTTCAGCAATGTCATCAGGTGCGATCATGCCCGACACTATAACAAAACAAGGGCAGAATGATCCGCGCAAATGCCCCCGTGAGTCATTCGGCCGCAGCTGGGGCTACCACCTCCAAAGGGCGCACACGCCGTCAATCCAACCCCGCAAAGACCGCCTCAAACTGGGCCGGTTCCAGCCGCATCACCCCATTCTTGAACGGGGGCTATGTAAAGCTGTTACTTTCAAGCCGCTTGTATGCCATCACGAGCCCGCTGCCGTCCCAGTAGATCAGCTTGAGCGCTTGGCCCTGAACACATAAACGGACCCATCAAACGGCTTCTGGAGCAGGTGACTCTGCACCAAAGCCGCAAGCCCATCATGGCCTTTACGAAAGCCCACCGGATCACTGGCCACAAAGATTCGGACCGTGTGGGATGGCACGAAAACTTGTTCATAGCCCGCGCGAGTTCGGCGATCCGCGACGCGGGCGTTGCTGCATCAAGACGGACGGTAACATCGCGTCTGATCACATCAATCGTGATGGCGGACGCGGCAGGCAGAGGTTGGGCTAAAGGCGGAGAGGTTTCAACCTCAACCGGCACAAAGTCCATGCCGTCCAAATTTGGCAGAACCAGTTTGCCCTGCCGCGCAATCCGCCGCCAATCAGAGACCGTGCTCGGGATCAGCTCATACCGCGTCGCAACCGCGTTGACCGTCTCCCTTTCAATCAACGTCTCCGCCACAATCCGCGCCTTCAGATCCGTCGGCCCCTTCGGCTTGCCGTCCGAACGCCGAGGCACATTCGCCAGAAACGCGCTTATAGCTGCCATCGAGAAATTCCCCCAAAAACAATGAGGACTCTGAAACGCAGATCATGCGATATGCCGTAAATGTGGGAGCGGCGCTCCCCTTACCTTTGGGCCTCACAGATACCTCCCGTTCAGAGTTCTTAACTGCCGGCAAATTTATCTGTTAAGGCCTGTTTAACACCCCACCTGTTATCCCAGTTATGGGTGAATAAAAGTGGTGGTGACTATGAGCGCACAAGGCAATGCGGCGCCCATTATCATCAAGAAGAAAAAAAGTGGCGGCGATCATGGACATCATGGTGGCGCCTGGAAAGTGGCCTATGCTGACTTTGTGACAGCGATGATGGCTTTCTTCTTGTTGATGTGGCTGTTGAACGCAACAACTGAAAAACAACGTAAGGGTCTGGCGGATTACTTTTCGCCAACTATCCCTTTGAGCCGTGTTTCTGGCGGTGGCAACGGTGCTTTCAACGGTGAAAGTATGTTCACCGAAGATATTTTGCCGCAAACCGGGACCGGTGCAAGTGCCGAGCATCCCGAAGACGCGCGACAAGCCCAAGGGAACACGGGCGTCGAGAAGCAAGATAAAGAGAAAGAGGCCGAAGACCGTGAGTACAAAGCTATGCAAGATGCATTGGCTGGGCGAAGCGGCGAAAGCATGGTCTCTGTCGAGATGGCTCGACATATTGTAACACGGGTCTCTGATGAAGGGCTGATTATCGAGATGTTCGATACTTCGGATGCGCCGTTGTTTGAAACCGACAGCTCAACGCCGACGCCGCTCTATCGGGATCTTGTGCGTATGGTTGCGCGGGTGACGAATGTGGTCGGCAATGACATCGCAGTCAATGGTCACATAAGGTCGCAACCAGTCGTCTTGGCGAAGAACCCGATTTGGGAACTGTCTCACGCGCGCGCGGATGAAACTCGGAAACTGTTGGAAACAGGTGGAACCGCAGCAAAACGCATTCAACGTGTGACGGGCCACGCAGATAGAAAGCTGTCGCAGCAAAATCCGATGTCGGTGATGAATAATCGGGTTGAGATTCTTCTTTTGCGGGAATGATCCCCCAGAACCTGATTTTTTCACGGCTTTGGGGCTAACAGATAGCTCACATTTTATCTGTTAGCCCCGTGTTAATGCCGATTGGATACCCCTGACTGCAGAAGAGTTTTGATGCAGCAGAAAGGCGTATCCATGACCATTTCTTCGTCGTTGAATGCAGGGGTAGCAGGATTGACCGCCAACGCTTCACGCTTGGCGACCATTGCCGACAATATCGCAAATGCGTCGACACTGGGTTACAAGCGGGTTCGATCCGACTTTAACTCACTTGTTGTTGGATCTTCCGGAGCGGGCTACACAGCGGGTGGTGTGCGTGCAAGTTCATCTCGTGAAATTGACTCACGCGGCTCACTGGTTGGTACCAACAGTGCAACTGACCTGGCCATTCAGGGTCGTGGTATGTTGCCCGTCGCAAGTATTACCGAGGTTGCGGGTGGCAATCTAAATCCGTCGATGTTGTTGACCTCAACGGGGTCCTTCACCACGAACGAAGATGGTCTATTGTCCACTCAATCTGGCCTGGTGTTGATGGGTTGGCCCGCTCTACCTGATGGATCAATACCAAATTTCCCACGTGACACGACCGATGGGCTCGAACCAATCGTTCTCAACCGTAGCCAACTTTCGAGCGAACCTACCACCGAGATCAACCTAGGCATCAACTTGCCAGCGACCGCGACAGAGGCTGGTGGAACGCCAGATCCAGCAGACACAACCACCACAATTGCCTACTATGATAACCTCGGCCGGGCCGAAGGAATTACAGTTGAATTCGAACCTACGGTTCCTGCCTCAGGGACATCGAATGAGTGGACGATGCGACTGACAGATTCTGCCAGTGGCGGTGCTCTGATTGGTGAATACACACTTACATTCAATGACAGTCAAACCGATGGTGGTTCTTTGGCATCAGTGACGGCGATTTCAGGCGGTACTTATGACCCGACCACTGGATCCGCCATCGTTAATGTGGCTGGCGGTGCGATTGAGGTAAACGTCGGTCTGTTGGGCCGTTCCAATGGTTTGACACAGCTTGGTGATGAGTGGGTTGCGGCGAACATTTCTCGCGACGGTGCTCCTGCTGGCAACATTGTTGACGTTGAAATTGACGAGAACGGATTTGTCCTCGCCAGCTTTGACTCGGGCATCACACGTACGGTCTATCAAGTTCCATTGGTTGACGTTCCTAACATGAATGGTCTGGAAACGCTTGATCGGCAAACATTCTTGCCGACGACCGACAGTGGTTCATTCTTTCTCTGGGATGCTGGTTCCGGTCCTGTGGGCGATGTTGCATCTAACGCATTGGAAGAATCTAACGCCGACCTTGCGGCCGAGTTGACCTCAATGATCACGACCCAGCGTGCCTATTCTTCGGCCTCTAAAGTCATCCAAACAGTGGATGAAATGCTGCAAGAAACCACCAACATCATCCGCTAATAGCGGATGATACCCTCTCACAAACACATGGTTTGACGAATGACTCTGTCTAGTGCAATCAATGCTGCAATGTCGGGCGTTTACGCTGCCTCTCGTAACACCGCTGTTATTTCTGACAACTTGGCAAACGCGCTTAATCCGGGCCATTCGCGCCGTGTGTTGTCGGTGACGTCAGCAGGCGCGGGTATACCAGGTGTCCGCGTCGGCGACGTGAGTCTTGTAAAAGATCCTGCTGTCCTTGCGTCGCGCCGCATTTCCGAAGCAGAATATGCTTCTGCCGAAGAAACCGCGGCATTCTTTAGCCGCGTGGGCAGCGTCGTTGGTACGGTCGATGACGCGAATTCACTCGCGTCTCTGCAGTCCGATTTCAGCTCAGCGCTTGTCGAAGCGATCTCACGCTCGGATTCCGGTCCACGGTTGAATGAGCTTGCGGTTGCTGCCGCCGCATTTACCGACGGTTTGAATGCCGCTTCAGATGAAGTTCGTGCCCAACGTGTTGCCGCCGAAAACACCATTGACGCGCAAGTCGACACCCTAAACCAAGGGCTGAAAGACGTGGAGCGCTTGAACGCCAAAATCGTTCTTGCGCAGGCGAGTGGCCAGGATCCAGTCGGCTTTCTGGATCAACGAGACCAGATTATTGATGAGATCAACAACATCGTTCCAGTAAAAGTTGTGGAACGTAGCAACAACCAAGTTGCCTTGTTTTCCGAGGGTGGGGAAATTCTGCTCGAAGGCACAGCATCTCAGTTTAGCTTTGAGGCCCAACGGGATATTGCGCCACATATGACTGTTGATAACGGCCTGCTGTCGGGGCTAGAGATTGATGGGCGCCCAATTGACACAAACGTTACCGGTCGGTTGCGCGGTGGCACGTTGACCGCGGCATTCCAGATACGCGACGACTACGCGTTGGCGGCGCAAGCTGATCTCGACTCAATGGCACGGGACTTGATTGAACGCTTTCAAGATCCAGCCGTTGACCCAACTCTTTCGGCTACCGACGCGGGGATCTTTACCGACGATGGTTCTGCTTTTGACGTGGCGAATGAAACCGGTATTGCGGCCCGTATTTCGGTCAACGAGCTGGTGGCGCTTAATGGTCAAGCCGAAACTTGGCGTTTCCGGGATGGCCTGAACGCTGTGACCCAGGGAGATGCGGGGGATGCGACCCTCTTGCGTGCCTATACCGACGCTTTGGAGGCAAGCCGAAGCATCACAAGCCCATCCTTAGGAACGATTAGCGTATCCGCCGCGACACTGGCGGCGGATGTCATCTCAAGATTTGCGCAAGACAGTGAAACGAGCGCAAACCGCGTCGCTTTCACCGCTGCAAGTTTCATTGAAACCAGCGAGATGGAGCAGGCACAAGGTGTCGATACTGATGTCGAACTGCAAAACCTTTTGATTATTGAGCAATCTTACCAAGCCAACGCTCGCGTCATAACGACCGTTAATGACCTACTGGATACAATTCTAAGGATTTGAACCGATGCTGTCTTCTTCTTATGGCGATCTCGCGCAATACACGTTCCTGCGGATACGCAATTCTGACCTGAAGTCGCAGGTTCAAACCCTGGGACAAGAATTGACGACGGGTCGTACGAGCAATGCAACTGAACGATTAGGTGGAGATTTCACATATTTGGCAGGGATTGAACATACGTTAAACCAGTTGGACAGCTATCAAATCGCTGCAACCGAAATCACTGTTCTCACTCTGTCTGCTCAATCGGCGATGGAGAAAGTTCAGGATAACGTACAAAATTTGCGTGACGATATTCTCACGCTCACGTCCACCTTGTCTGAGGACGACGCTGTGAGCTTGGCTGAAGAGGCACGCCTTCAGTTGGAAAACTCAATTAGTGCACTGAACTCATCGGTAGGTGGGCGAAGCTTATTCGGTGGTGTAGCGACCCAAACTGCACCACTGGAAAGTGTAGATGTCATGATGGCCGCGCTTGTGTCGGAAATTGCGGGTGCTGTCACCGCAGATGACGTTATTACTGCCGTCGACGATTGGTTTAACGATCCAGCAGGATTTGAGG
>NZ_JAHHIR010000086.1 GCF_018678075.1 Epibacterium ulvae
GGCTGATCGGGGTTGGTTGTGTCATTTCTCTGCCAATAGATCACAGCGGGCGGTTTGCCGCCAAGGGCAGAATGAGGATGCTTGTTGTTGTAGAAGTCCATCCACTTTCTGACACCCGCCTTGGCCTCTGATCCGGTCTCCCATGCGTGCAAATAAACGCATTCGTATTTCACCGAGCGCCACAGTCGTTCGACAAAGATATTGTCGAGGAACCGGCCTTTGCCGTCCATTGAGATGCGGATGCCTGATCGACGCAGGCGGTCGGTCCAAGCAAATGACGTGAACTGGCTGCCCTGATCCGTATTCATGATCTCAGGTGGGCCGAACTGGTGGATCGCTTCATTCAAGGCATCCACACAGAACTCGGCTTCCAGCGTGTTCGAGATGCGCCACGCTAGAACTTTGCGTGTGTGCCAGTCCATGATGGCGACGAGATACAGAAAGCCATGCCGCATCGGCAGATATGTGATGTCGGCACACCAAACCTGATTGGGCTGATCCACACGCAGGCCACGCAGCAGGTATGGATAAATCTTGTGACCCTTGGCTGCCTTGCTGGTGTTGGGTTTGTGATAAATCGGCATAAGGCCCATCAACCGCATAAGGCGGCGGATGCGCTTCTCGTTCACCAGATGGTCTTCATTGCGAAGATGCCATGTCATCTGACGTACGCCGTAAAACGGGGTTTCCAAGAACTGCTTATCGATCAGGCGCATCAGACCGAGGTTCATCTCACTTTCGCCTGTTGGCTCATAGTAAAATGACGACCGCGAGATCGACAGCAGCGAACATTGCTTGCTGACTGACAGACCTTTTAGGTTCGGCTCAATCATCTTGCGCCTCACTTGCCGGCCCAAGGTTTGAGCTTTCTGGCCAAAAAATCGTTGGCGACGGCCAACTTCCCAATCTTGGCGTGCAGGTCTTTGACCTGCTCCTCATCAACTTCCGGTGCCGTCCGCCCGCCGCGCTCAAATACGCCGGAAGCGCCTTCAAGTAATGCGCGTTTCCATTGATGGATCATCGTTGGATGCACGCCAAACCGACTGGCCAACTCGCTGACCGACTCCTCGCCTTTCAGTGCTTCCAATGCGACCTTGGCCTTGAATTCCGGTTGGTGTTGCTTCCGTTTCGGCATCGTCAATCTCCTTCGTGTTGAAGATCAACAGACAACAAATCGTAGCTTACGTCAGTGTCCGATTTTCGGGGGGTAGCTCAAATACCCAAAATGTCGTGCTCGAAAAGAGCTACGATGAATATATGAGGGGCTTTGAGGATCAGGAAACAGGCAAGGCCCGGCGCGGGTTCACCGATATTGTGAAAGAGCTGGAAGAGCAGTTCCCTAACCCTGAAGATATCGTCAAAGAAGCTGACAAAAAGGCGTTTGCCAAGCTATTCGGTGAATACCTGAAAGCTGAGAATATTCTTCAAAACTACGATGAATTTGCAGCGTTGCAAGCGTTTCAGGATATTGATCCAAACGATTCTGACATAGGGGCTAGGCCTGTTGATCCCCATCTCGTCGGTCAGCAGCTTCATGGACATTACGACCAATGCTGCAAATTACACGGATGTCTGCTCTTGGATTGAAAGATCGTTAGAAAACGACAAACTGAAGGGTTTGGTATTATTGCGAACGCGTGGGGCTTTGGATCTTCATCGATTGCTATCGGGCTCCGACGTCAATTGACGAGCTTGCTGCAAGTCAGCCCAAAGCTGCGACATGACTTGCCCCATCGGCTGATCCCGTCGTCTTATGGCGAAGATCTCGGTATGCCGTGGGGGGTATCCTTCTGTCCGTCGTCAGGGTTTTTGGAACCAATGGCAGCTTAAACTAAGAGAGTATCTGGCTCATCTGGTTGGTGTCTGACGTCAGCGCCTATGGGTCCAAAAACCCTGACGACGGACAGATGATGACGCCTTGCTTGCCGAATTGGGTGTTGACGTCTCTGCCCCAGAGATCACCGACCTAAAGCACGTACGTTCGACCGCTGTGAAAAAGGCAGCTGAGGATATCGGTGGCCGCAGTAAATGCGAGGATTTTGACACGTTCAAACCTCTCTTTGAACAAGTCCAAAAAGAGCTGGATTCAGGCCTTCGAGAAACGCGCAAGTTTGAACTGAAGGCGGAAATCGAACCTGGTCGGTTCTTCATTGTCGGCGGCCAGAAAGCCTATGTTTCAGATATGGGCGAAGTCACCATCACGGATCACGGGCGAACAGATGCGCGCCTGCGTGTGATCTTCGACAATGGCACAGAAAGCAATTTGTTGATGCGTTCGCTACAACGCCAGTTGAACGCCGACGGCGATGCCGGTCGCCGGATCACGGACCCGACCGCCGGACCTCTATTCTCAGGTCAAACTGACGATGGCGACGAGGCTAGTGGCACGATTTATGTACTGCGCAGTCAATCAAATCATCCGATGGTCGCTAAAAACCGTGAGCTTGTGCATAAAATCGGTGTAACCAGCAACAGCGTTGAAAAACGTATAGCTGGTGCACAGCTTCAAACCACATTCCTGATGGCCAAGGTCGATATCATTGCGACCTATGAACTCTACAACATCAATCGAACCAAACTGGAGAATCTACTGCACCGCATTTTTGCGTCAGCGCAGTTGGACATCGAAATCCCTGATCGCCTGGGCCGTCCAATGAAGCCTCAAGAGTGGTTTTTGGTGCCTCTCTTCGTCATTGAAGAAGCTGTTGAGCGGATCAAGGATGGAACGATTTCGCGCTATACCTACAACCCGGACAACGCCGAGTTAGTGCTGCGAGACTAACATAGTTGCAGAGTTTTCTGTTAGAAACGGCCCTTAGCTGCCGTTCGGCACTCGATCGGCATGCTGCGTCCGCAGCCCGTATTGCCGACGTTCACTAAGGTCAAACTTGATGGTGCGAAGTCCGCTATACAGATCAGCCGCGGTTCGCAACGCCTGTGCCACTGATCGATTTCTGGAAGTGTAGCGTTCGATTTGATGCCTCTAGAGTCTGGCACATTCCAATAAAACGGGCCCTATCAGCCACCATCATGGATCAAGCCGATGGCTTTAGAAGATCGAGAAAGTCTTGCAAGATTGCAGATTGGTTCCGGTCGGTGCGCCAAACCGCGCAGATTGGTGTGGAATAGCTAAAAACATCTGGCAGAATTTCATAGAATTCGTCCCGTATGAGTTCTTGGCAATGGGATGGAAAGTAGCCCAGGTAAACACCGCTGCGAACAAGGGAAAGTACTGCTTCGGTCTGGTATACTGTACTGCCAACCGGAAAAATCTGTTTTCTTTTGCGTAAACGCTCGCCTTCAAAATATCCACGATGAACCAGCTTGTGTTTACAGACGTCTTTGTCCGACAATTCGACCCCGTTAAGTAAATCATCGACAAGCGGGTGGTTTCCACCACAAAATAACCCGACACGTTCGTCGTAAAGCGTCCTATAATTGAGACTTGGGTGGCGTTGGTAGTCGGGGACGATACCCACATGTAACTTACCATCAATCACGCCGCGCTCTACCTCGTTCGGCGACCCCGTCATCATAGTGACCGACACATCTGGGGACAGATCTTGAAGACTTCGAATGGCCGGTACGAGCGGATTTTTTTCATCGCTTATCGTAAAGTCAATCATGCCGATTTCGATTTTTCCAACCAACTTGTTGCTGATACTGGCAATGCGCGAAGTAAAATCTTCACTCTGTTTTAAAAAGTGGTCAATGAAATCATAAGCCTGTTGACCTTGCTGCGTCAGGTAGAACCCACTGCGCCCGCGATGACACAACCGCAGGCCAAGCCGGGTTTCAAGATCCGATATTTGCCGTGATATCGTGGATCGCCCCACGCCCAACTCGGTTTGGGCAGCGGACAAGCCGCCACATTCAATTACGGTTTTGAACACACGCATCAAACGCAAATCCACGTCATTGATCGTGCCGGAGAACGCCTTTTTGCGTCGAGCCATAGGAGGAAATCCATGAATAAGTGCAGTTGCACAAATATGAAACAAAACTTCTAAAGGTTCAAATTTAATTCACTGTTCAACGCATGCTACGCATGAGCGATTAATGAAGGGGGCTTATATGACTTGGTCGGCAGAAAAACTCGCGCAGTTGCAACGGAAATTTGAGGACTCAACAGGCGGTGACCTGCACGATCCAAAGGGGCAAAGAATAGCAGAAAAAATCTTTTCTGAGGGAGGGCGCCGTCCGGCACCATATGCCGGAATGCCGACATTATTGGACGCGCCGCATATTCCCTTTGACCCAAGCACTGATATCTCCGCACTTGATGTCGCGCTTTATGGCGTGCCAATGGACCTTGGCGTGACCAATCGAAACGGGTCGCGGTTTGGACCGCGGGCCTTACGGAGTATCGAGCGGGTTGGTCCATACAACGACGCGCTTGAATGTGCTCCTATTCACGAGATGTCTGTCGCCGACATCGGCGATGTTCCATTGCAAAGCCGGTTTGACCTCACGCAGAGCCATGCCGACATCGAAGATTTCGTAGCCAAAATTGTAGTGCAAAATGTGATCCCACTGGCTGTTGGAGGAGATCATTCTATCAGTCACCCAATCCTCAAAGCCGTCGCAAAAGATGGTCCTGTCGGAATGATCCACATCGACGCCCATTGCGATACTGGCGGGTCTTACGAAGGCGAAAAGTTCCACCATGGCGGCCCTTTCCGCAATGCGGTGCTTGACGGGTTGCTTGACCCCGAGCGCACGATCCAGATCGGCATTAGAGGGGCCGCAAAATACATTTGGGAGTTTTCCGAGATGTCAGGGATGACCGTGATTGAGGCCGCAAGCATCACCGATGCAAACCTGCCTGACATCATCGCGAAGGCACGCGACGTTGTTGGTGATGGCCCGACTTACTTTTCCTTTGATATTGATAGCCTCGATCCAGCCTATGCGCCCGGAACGGGCACTCCAGAGGTCGGTGGGCTGACCACACGCGAGGCTTTCAAACTGATCCGCGGCATGAAGGGCGTGAACCTTGTCGGTGGCGACGTTGTCGAAGTTGCCCCTGCTTACGATCCAACAACCAACACGGCCCAGAATGGCGCACAGATGCTGTTCGAAATCCTGAGTCTGATGCAATTTTCGCCCTTTAGAACACCAAAGTAAGGATACCTTCCAATGACGATCACACGCACCGAACTTGACAGCCGCATGAGCCAAACCGTGGTCCACGGCGACACAATCTATCTCGCAGGTCAGGTTGGCAGCGGGGCGGATGTCACCGCCCAGACCAAAGACATGTTGTCCGAGGTCGACCGCTTGTTGGCGGATGCAGGAAGTAACAAATCCCAAATTCTGACCGCGACGGTTTGGCTTGCCGATATCGCGAACATCGCGGATATGAACGCTGTTTGGGATGCATGGATTGATCCCAAAAATCCGCCTGCGCGCGCCTGTGTCGAGGCACGCTTGGCCACGCCAGATTATTTGGTTGAGGTCATGATTACGGCCGTAAAAGGGTAATATGCTGCGGGTTTTTGACACGAATGAAACGCGGGCGGGGCTAGAGTGGCCCCGCTTGATCGACGGGCTGGACGCGATGTTTCGGTCGGGCTGCGTCATGCCATTGCGCCACCATCATGAGGTCGAGCTCCCAAACGAAGACAGCGGCACCTTGTTGTTGATGCCAGCGTGGACGCCGGGAAAATACATCGGCGTTAAAATGGTCAACGTCATACCCGGCAATTCAGCGCGATCGTTACCTGCAATTTCTGGCGCGTATCTTTTGTCATCTGGTGCAACCGGCGCTTTGCTTGCTGTGATCGACGGCGCGGAATTAACAGCGCGGCGAACGGCTGCAGCGTCAGCCCTAGCTGCGCGGTATCTAGCACGGTCGGACGCCCACAATCTATTGGTGGTCGGGGCTGGAAAGTTGGCGCTTAACGTGATCGAGGCGCATGCCGCGGTGCGTCCTCTGACGTCGATTACGATCTGGACGCGCCGCATTGACCTGGCCGAGAAAGTGGCAAAGGCCGCCCGTGGTTTGGGATATGAAGCGCAGACCACAGATGATCTCGAAAGCGCAACCCCACAAGCCGACATCATCAGTTGCTGCACGCTTTCTCAGGCGCCACTGATCAAGCGCGCTTGGGTGAAGCCGGGGACGCACATCGATCTAATCGGGGCGTTCAAGCCCACAATGCGTGAAACGGACAGCGCGTTGATCGCAACGGCATCTGTTTTCGCAGATACGCGCGAAGGTGTTTTGTCCGAAGGTGGCGATATCGTTCAAGCCATTCGGGAAGGGGCTATCGATGCTTCAGATATTCAGGCGGATTTGTTCGATCTGGCACGTGGGTCTCATGCTGGACGCCGGTCTGATGAAGAGATCACTGTCTTTAAATCGGTCGGTGCCGCATTGGAGGATTTGGCTGCGGCAATCCTCACATATGAGGCCACCGCAGCAACGCATTAAGGCGCCTTAAAGAGTGATACCATTGAAGGGTCGAATGTCAGCCCTACTTTCGAGCCGACGTTGAGGCCCTGCACTTGTGCGCTTGTACGGCGAACACGCAGATCCTTGCCATCGATCGTCACGACGAATTCGGTTGCCGCCCCCAAATCACGCATGAAGGAAATCGCGCCGACGCCTGCTTTGTCGTCTTTGCCGACAGTAGACAGGCCAATGTGTTCTGCCCGCACAGCGGCGAGCATTTGCTCGCCGTCTCGATGGGGGGGCGAGCTTTTGACGGGGGTGCCGAAAAGGTCAATCGCGCCACCCTTCATCGCCCCTACCTCGATCAGGTTTGCAGCGCCAAGAAAGTCCGCGACAAAGCTGTCCGCGGGATTGTTGTAGATCTGTGAGGGTGGTGCGGATTGGCGAATTGCGCCGTCTTTGAGAACCACCAATTCATCCGCCAGCATCATCGCTTCGTGCTGGTCATGGGTCACCAGAACCGTTGTCACACCGAATTTTTGTTGCAATTGGCGCAGCTCGATCTGCATGTTGTCGCGCAATTGAGCATCTAGAGCGGAGAGCGGTTCATCAAGTAAAAACAGCGGTGGCTGGATTGCCAAAGCGCGCGCAATGGCCACCCGTTGGCGTTGCCCGCCCGATAGGGCCGACACCGGACGATCCGCGATGTGCGGCAGCTGGATCACGTTCAATAGCTCTTCGACACGGTCCCGTTGTGCTGCGCCTTTGACGCCGCGCAACTTCAATCCGTAGCCGATGTTGCGCGCTACACTCATGTGCGGGAACAACGCGAGCGATTGAAACACCATGCCAAAGCCACGCTTATGCGGAGGCTGATTTGAAATGTCTTGGCCATCCAGAATGAGGCTGCCTTTGGTTGCGGCTTCAAACCCTGCAATGATGCGAAGCAACGTCGTCTTGCCGCAGCCCGATGGCCCCAAAAGACAGACGAACGAGCCGCGTTCGATCTTGAGATCGACATCCCGCAAGGCGTCGACTGTGCCAAATCGTTTCGACACTTTGTTAATGTGAAGGTGAATGTCTGACGTCATATCTATGACCTTTCTAAAAGAGGCTTGCGCGACCGGCGATCAGCTTGTCGACAAGCACGATCAGCACCACGTCAGCGGCAATGATGAACACAGACAAAGCCAGTGTTGAGGGGTCCAGCGATGATGCAGTACGGCTGTACATCCAGATCGGCAGCGTGCTGACATCAACGGTGTACATGAAGAAGGTGATTGTGAATTCGTTGAAGCTGATGATCAGCGCAAAGATCAGGCCTGCAAGGATACCGGCCTTCATCATCGGTATGACAATATCCCATATTGCACGCAGTGGAGACGCACCGAGCGATACGGCAGCTTCTTCAACTTCCAAGCTGATCCCGCTCATGGCGCTGAGGCAATTGCGCAGTACGAATGGCAGGACGAGCGCGACATGAGGGATGATGATGCGCCATATGCCGATGTCGAGCCGCAGGCTTTCGGCAATCAGTAAAAACGCAATGCCAAGGATCACCAGCGGGAAGACCAAGGGCAATGTGAACAACAGTTCCATCCCGCTGCGAATGCGCCGATCACCCCGCGCCAAGACATAAGCCAGAGGAATGCACACACCGGTTGAAATCACCATAACGATGACCGCGACGACAAGGCTGGTGATCGTTGAGGACACCACCGATTGCGCGCTATTGGCGTCTTCGGTTGTGAACATCGCGATCACTTCCGAATACCAACGCAAAGACAACGCTTCGGGCGGAAAGCCTGTGTTGTCGGCCGCAGAGAAGGACATGATCGTGACCACGATGACGGGCAGAGAGGAAATCAAGATGCCGCAGATCGCGAGCAGGATGATGACAAAACGATATGTGCCGCCCCCTTCAGTTGGAAGTAGATCAACCCGCATATCAGCGCTCCACTTTTTCAGATGTGATCCGCGCCAACCAAGCTGCAAACAGCATCGTAATCATGGTGACAAAGATCAGGATCATGCCAGCCGCAGCAGCGCCAGACCAATTAAACAATGGTGAAATCATATCTCGGATGGCTATGCCCATCATCTGTACGCGGCGACCACCCAACAGCAACGGAATGGCGAAGGCGCTAGCATTGAAAGCAAACACGATCGACGCTGCGCCAAATAATCCGGGCCGAAGCAGCGGTACGGTCACGTCAAAGAAGATGCGCCAATGCGAGGCGCCCAGCGAACTGGCCGCCTCCAGATGTTCGCGCGATATGCCGCGAACGGAACTAACAATCGGAAAGACCGCCAAGGGGAGAGAGGTTTGCACCAACCCCAGCAAGACGCCGGTCTCGTTGAACAGCAAAAAGATCGGTCGTTCAATGATGCCAAGGCTACGCAGGGTTGAATTCAAAACCCCACTGGGCCCGAGCAGCAATATCCAACCGTAGGCTTGCACGAGCAGGTTCAGAATGAGAGGCAGCAAGATCACAATGGTCAGGCTGCGGCGGGCAAACGGACTGCGTAGGCTTGTCAGCAGGAAAGCAAGCGGAACAGCCATCATCATGGCAAGGATGGTCGCAATAAACGCAAGCCGCAGTGTCAACCAGACGGAGCGACCAAAATAAGGCGTCATCAAATCCACATAGGGCTGGATCGAAAAGCCCTCGATGCGGGATTGTTCGCCTGAAATGGAAAACCGAAAGATATAAAAACACGCCCCTAGAAAGGGGAGAATTGCGATGAGCGCTGGCAAAGAAAATGCCAGCGCTTTTGATTTGGTTAATTGAAGGCTCACTGAGGAACGTCCTGTCTTGGGCGGATCACGCCAAGGTTTGTGTGTAACGGGTGATCCAATCTTCACGCACATCGGCGATGAAAGATTTGTCATGCACCACGGCAGTATCGCCCATTTGCTCGGGCTTGATGATGAACGGGCTTGCTTTGGCCTCATCAGACATCACCGCGTTTTGGTTGATCGGGCCATTCAAGACGGCTTCGGCCATTCTCCCCTGCACATCTGCGTCCAGTGTGAAATCGATGAAGGCGTGAACAACGTCATCGTCACCCGGCTTGGCCTTTGGAACGATTGTGTACATCAGATCCGCAAAGAAACCTTCGTCGATGTCATAGGTGGCACCCATGTTTGAATTCGCAGGGTCCTTCAATTCATCCGCATAGAATGCAGGCGCATAGACACCACCGATATCCAGCGCATCAGAGCGGAACAGCTCGGAGATTTGCGCAGGGTTTTCACCGAATGTAAGCAAGCTATCGCGAAGCTCTGCCAATTTGGCAAATGCCTCTTCAGCGTTGGTGCCATCGCCACCAAGCATCTTGCCTGTCGCAAAGATCGTGTCGAGTGCATCGGTCCACGTGGACGGCGGCAAGAACAGACGATTTTGGTGGGATGCGTCCCACATTTCCGCGTAGGATTTCGGTGGCTCTGCGAAGGTCTTCGTGTTGTAGATCAAACCGCCTGTCCACAGGAGGTAACCGATGCCGTGCCCGTCCGCACCCGTGCGGAACCTCGGATCAACCTGTTCGAGGTTTGGTAGCATGTTCAGATCCGGTTGTGCCAAAAGTCCATCTCCGGCCAACTCAACCGCGCCAACTCCCGCAAGGGTAATCACGTCATATTGTGGGCGGTCGCCGGCAGCGCGTAATTTGGCAACCATTTCAGATGTGGATCCGGTACGGTCTGCAATGACACGCGCGCCCGTGGCTTCCTCGAACGGCTTTGCAATATGGTCCAGAACGGCAAGACCGGTGTTGTCGGACCATGTCAAAAGGCGCAGCTCTTTGCCAGCCAGTGGCTGGTGACCTGCGGCACGAACGATTGCTGGCATTGCCAAGGCACCTGCTGTCGCCGCTGATGAGGCCAGAAGCCCGCGCCGTGAGATTTTGTATGTCATGATGTTCCCCTGTTGGAAGTCGGCTCTCATTTTTAGCCGTTGCTCTGATTGGGGCATCATTGCAAACACCGCTTGAATTTAAATACCGCTGAAACCAAGGATTGTTTCATCGAAATACAACTCATGCCAACTTAATGAGCATCAGGTGCATCAAACTGGAAAATTTCTGGAAATTCTTTTTAACTTGATCCAAGGGCTGTTTTGTGAAAATTTCAACGGCTGCGACAGGCGGGTTTGCCTCGCTTCGCGGAACTTGGCGCATCTAATGGGACGTGAGCCCAGAGTGAGAGACATTCCACACCTAGACCAGCCCGCTTGCCCTGAGGTGGCCCAAGGCCCCTAGACGCTTGCCTCTTTTATTCTCTGCTGTTTCATTTCATAGTCAACTGTCCGTCGTCAGGGTTTTTGGAACCAATGGCAGCTTAAACTAAGAGAGTATCTGGCTCATCTGGTTGGTTGCATTATGCGGCACGCTGGCGGTGATGCAAGC
>NZ_JAHHIR010000037.1 GCF_018678075.1 Epibacterium ulvae
GATGCGCGCCGCAGCGGGCGATTAAACGCGACTTCGCCGTCTTGGGTGATCCCGTGGATCTGAAAGACGTTCTTGGCTAAATCGAGACCAACTGTTGTAACTTGCATTGGGTGGCTCCTCTCTGAGCAGTTCATTACAACTGCACTATGGCGCATTGCGACGCCGATGGAGCAGGAGCCATCCACCCCATCTGCTTTGGGGATGCGGTCGAGCTCTGGTTGATAGCCAAATTCGAATTTTTTTATACCTGTGATGCCAAGGTCATTCAGGTAACGGACATTCGCATCGCTGTAATCCCAAATTGTGAAATCGTAGGAAAACCATTTGAGCAGGGCCTCGTTCCAGTCGTCGTACACCCCACCTAACTGTTCTGTGTTTAGGATAATAGTACCGGGTGGTACACCTGCAGCTACAGATGGATCCAGAAGATGCGCACCGATCAGGATGTTTTGTGCGGAATCGTCAACTTCATTCACCTTCACCTCGGTTTCATGACCAAGCGAATTCAGTGTGAATTTGATCAGGTCAGCGATTTCTAAAAAGGCAGCCGTATGGACATAGTTTTTGGGTTGAATGAGACAGATTTGAAACTTCACCGTGCAGCTCCGATCAACTTGCAATGCGCGAATTTAGAGGATGTGTCGCAATATCGTCTTCTGGCAGAGAGCGTGTTTCAGGCTCGTAGTTGAAATTCTTGAAATCCAGTGCGTAAAGCTCATGAATGAGGTCGACGCTTTCAGCGCTCAGTTCGAGGTCCTGCGAGGGGAGGCCAGCATTGCCATTTGAACGGTTTGTATGAGCAATGTCGCGGCTTGCCATGTTGCCAAACAATGCGTGGTCAATGAATTCCTTGGCAAAAGACGCGCCGTCTTCTTCCAGTTTGAAGACCTGATAGTTGGCACCGGGGAAAAAGAACCCCGACTGCGGATAGAAATGATTGTCCAACCAGCCCTTGGTCAAATAGTTCTCGCGCAGATCGGTTTTGACAAATTCGTCAAAGCTGATGCTTCCAATCTGTTTTTCTCGGGTGCGCTGAAACTTGTATGCGCTTTTGAGCCGCGACATCGGATGACGCACCACCGCAAAGAAAGCAGTGAAGAAATCCAAAGGGAACAGTCGTGCAATAGATTCGCCGTCCACGTGCTGCGGTGACGAGATGTTCCAATGTTGTTGCGGCGCGTGGGAGACGTACCGTTCATCGATAAAGGCTATACTGACCGACTTTAGCCCCTGAATGTAGCGCTCAACCGATGTGCCGCCGCACTTGGGGATATGTGCAAAGTGAAGAATGACATCTTTGTATTTGATGATAGGCACGCTGCACCTCCAAATTTCATGAGAAGATCGCAGTGGTAGGTCCCAAAGAGATCATTTTCACTTAATTTGGCGGAAACTGTTTAAAATCTCCTGAAAAGCCGGGCGGATTTCAAACAAAGCTAGATCGGAACTACTCGATCGAAACCATGTAATTTCGGTCTATGCCTCGGGTCGTTTCGGCCCATGGGGAGGCCAGGGTTCGCGCTTGATGCGCGTCAAAGGCCTCTTGGTTCACAAAGGCCTCCTGCACCTCTAAACGCCCGGCGATTGTCGCATGGGGGGTGACCTCGAAACTGAGGCACCCGGGTTCAGCGCGGGTCAGACGGATGTGGTCTTGTAGGGCGGTTTCGACCTCGTCCAAGCGGTCCAGCGGTACGTCGATATGGCCGGTCAGGGTAACAGGCATCTAGGCTTACTCCACTATCCAAAGACGCGCGCTGTTTGGAATGCCCAAGGCGCCCGCAAGGGAATAGACCGGCGCGCGCAACCCATTGGCCCAGAATTTGACAGTCTCTGCAATCAAAAGCATTTGCGGCACCTCGCCCCAGGTGACATCTGGATCGGCTGCCAGCATCTGCATGTCGCGCGCGCCGGCCCACCAAAACGACACCGCAGAGCGCGGCAGGTGGAAACTGTCGGTCACCAGGATCAGCTCAGAGGTGCTGTCGAGTTTGGGCAGGGTAAACAACGCGTTCTGCAGAGTGGATTCAGATTGGCTCTCAATCACTATCGCATCGGCTGGCACGCCCAGATCTTGGGCCAAAGCCGCCATTTGCGTGCCGGTGGGCGGGGCGTCGTGGGATGAGTTGCCACCCGTGAAGGCAAGTGTCGGTGCAAGGCCCGCGTGATAGGCGGCAATACAGCGTCGGGCGCGGGCTTCGGTAAAGCGGCCCATGGTGCCATCATGCCTTAACCCCGCCGCCAGACAGACAATAGCGGTGGCCGGGCGCATGTTCTCAAACCGTTGGTTGGGCCACAGGTGGGTCCAAGCATTCACCGCGCCATACGTCAAAAGGCCGAGGAACACCCCGGCCTTTGTCATACGTAAAAGAGCGCGTCTTATTCCCACTCAATGGTTCCCGGAGGTTTCGAGGTGATGTCATAGGTGCAGCGATTGATGCCCTTGACCTCGTTGATGATCCGGGTTGCGGTCTCGCCCAGGAATTCATGGGTGAACGGGTAGTAATCCGCGGTCATGCCGTCCACCGATGTCACCGCACGCAGGGCACAGGCGTAGTCATAAGTGCGACCATCGCCCATCACACCAACGGTACGCACGGGAAGGATCGCGACAAAGGCTTGCCAGATCTCATCATACAGACCGTGTTTACGGATCTGGTCGATATAGACGGCATCGGCCTCGCGCAGGATATCCAGCTTTTCGCGGGTGATCTCACCCGGGCAGCGGATCGCCAGACCGGGTCCGGGGAAGGGGTGACGACCAATAAAGCTTGCAGGGAGGCCAAGCTCACGGCCCAAAGCACGGACCTCATCCTTGAACAGTTCCCGCAGGGGTTCGACCAGTTTCAAGCCCATCTTCTCAGGCAGGCCGCCGACATTGTGGTGCGATTTGATGGTGACCGACGGTCCGCCCGAGAAGGAGACCGATTCAATCACATCCGGGTAGAGCGTGCCCTGAGCCAGGAACTCAGCACCGTCGATGGTGTCGGCATGTTTCTGGAACACGTCGATGAACAGCTTGCCGATGATCTTGCGCTTGGTCTCGGGGTCGGACTGACCGTCCAGCTCGCCCAGGAACAGCTCTTGTTCGTCCGCATGGATCAGGCGCATGTTGTAGTTGTCGCGGAACATGGTGACGACCTCTTCGGCCTCCCCCTTGCGCAGCAGACCGTGGTCGACAAACACACAGGTTAGCTGGTCGCCAATGGCTTCGTGGATCAACACGGCGGCAACCGAACTGTCAACGCCACCAGAGAGACCACAGATCACCTGCTTGTCGCCAACCTGTTCGCGGATCTTCTCAACCATGATTTCGCGGTAAGCGCCCATGGTCCAATCACCCTCGAACCCGGCCAGTTTGACAAAGTTCTCATAGAGCTTGGCGCCATTGGGGGTGTGGTGCACTTCGGGGTGGAATTGCACCGCATAGAAGTGACGCGACACATCGGCGGTGATCGCATAGGGCGCATTGGGGGAGGTTCCATAGACCTCAAACCCTGGTGCGATTTCCGACACATGGTCGCCGTGGCTCATCCAGACCTGCTCATCGCCGTCAGCGAACCAGCCATCCAGAATATCCAGGTTGTTTTGCGGGGTCACATAGGCGCGACCAAATTCAGCGGTGCCATGGCCGCTTTCGACCTTGCCACCCAATTGGGTCATCATGGTCTGCTGACCATAACAGATGCCCAGGATCGGCACGCCGAGGTCAAAAATCTCTTGCGGGGCACGGGGGGACCCCTCACGTGTCACACTGTCCGGCCCACCAGAAAAGATCACGGCCTTGGGCGCGAAGCTGCGCACAAACTCCATGGTCACTTTTTGATAGGGGTGGATTTCGCAATAGACATTCAGCTCGCGCAGACGACGGGCAATGAGCTGCGTCACCTGGCTGCCAAAGTCGATGATAAGAAGGCGGTCATGGGATGTCTCTGTCATGGCTGGGCCATAGGCGGAAAAGCTCCGTTTCGCAAGGGTGAAGGGCAGACAACAGGGGAATTAATCGTGACGCAGCCGCCTGTTGTCCAGTTCGCCCGGCGCGTGGTGCGTTGAAAACCACAGAATTTCGCCATCCCATCAATGGAATGTCGCTTTTTAACCGCAGCCGCCGCTTCCACGCGGCGCGGTCCTGCGCTGTTTGTCTATCCTTGTCATCAACAACAAGACCTGTGCTGAGGATAAACACATGGCTGAAGCTGTAAAAGCGCCGCGTCGCCGGGCGCGTGGAGGCGGTGGAGCCGCCCGTCGTGCCGAACGTACGGCAGTCAAGATTGAGACTGCAAAGTACATCGAACGCAACGTTCCCAATTTCGAAGTTCTGGATGAAAACGCGCTGCAGATCATCGAGACCAATGCGGAAACCGTATTGGAAGAGGTCGGCGTCAACTTTGTTGACAATCCGGCCGCGTTGGAACGCTGGCGCGCGGCGGGGGCTTCGATTGACGGAGAGCGCGTGCGCATTCCCCGCGGATTGGCACGCAAACTGTGTGAGACCGCGCCCAGCCAATTCACCCAACACGCCCGCAATCCAGAAAAATCCGTAGTGATCGGCGGCAAAAACCTGGTTCTGGCCCCGGTCTATGGCCCTCCCTTTGTGCGGGACGCAAAAGGCGGTCGCCGTTATGCAACGCTGGATGATTTCCAGAAGTTCGTAAAGCTGGGCTTTATGTCCAAATGGCTGCATCACTCGGGCGGCACAGTCTGCGAACCCACCGATGTGCCAGTGAACAAGCGGCATCTGGATATGATGCTGGCGCATATGACCCTGTCGGACAAACCGTTCATGGGCTCGGTGACCGAACCCAGCCGCGCGCAAGACAGTGTCGAGATGTGTGAAATCCTGTTTGGCAAAGAGTTCGTGCAGGAAAATACGGTGATGACCTCGCTCATCAATATCAACTCGCCGCTGACCTTTGACGATGTGATGATGGGCGCGTTGGAGGTTTATGCCAAGAACAACCAAGCCTGCATTGTCTCTCCCTTTATTGTGGGCGGTGCGATGGCGCCGGTCTCGGTTGCGGGCACGTTGACGCAAGTTCTGGCCGAGGTTCTGGCTGGTGTTGCCTATAGCCAGCTGATCCGTCCCGGTGCGCCGGTGATCTTTGGCGCCTTCGTCTCGTCGATCGATATGAACTCTGGCGCGCCGACCTTTGGCACGCCCGAAGCCTCGCTTGTGACCTACGGCGCTGGGCAATTGGCGCGCCGCTTGGGGTTGCCGTTCCGCTCGGCCGGGTCGTTCTGTGGCTCCAAATTGCCGGATGCGCAGGCCGCTTATGAGACCGCGAACTCGCTGAACATGGGGCTGATGGCCGGTGTGAACTTCATGCTGCACTCCTGTGGTTGGCTCGAAGGCGGCTTGGTCGCCGATTTTGAGAAATTCGTGATGGACGCCGATCAACTCGGCGCGCTTCATGGTGTCGCAAAAGGCGTGTCCGTCGATGAAGACTCGCAAGCCCTGGATGCGATCCGCGAAGTGGGGCCGGGTGGACATTACCTGGGCTGCGCACATACGCAGGCGAATTTCAAAACCGCGTTCTGGAAATCCGATTTACTGGATTACAAGCCGTTTGAGACCTGGGAAGAAGAGGGCGCGCGTGACACATATGCGTTGGCGACCAATCGCGTGGACCATTTGATGGCGACCTACCAGCAGCCCCAATTGGATCCGGCGATCAAACAGGCGCTCGAAGACTATGTGGCCGCCAAGAAGGAGTCGATGCCCGACGCCTTCATGTAAGGGCCACATCTCGGTCCAACTGTGTTGATTTCGCAGGCGGTTTCCCAGACAGGGGGCCGCCCGTTTTTGCATGTTGAGCCGCCAAATAGGCCTGTGCTTCTGACATAAATGCAATGAGAAGCTCCACATGCCGCGCGTGGCTATAGGCCGGGCTCGCGCATTGACGCTGGTGATTCACCTCATGTTCCAAATCCAGCAAACGGGCCAAGCCTGTGGCCATGCTTGGGCATTGCGGAACCCCAAGAATGCGCCGTAAGTCTCTGTTTCGGGAGTATTTATCCAAACCAAACTTGGCTGCGCGCAGTAGCAAAGAGGGGCGAGATAGAGCGGTGATACGTGTTGTGAGATCCTGCATGGGGCTACCCTTTTTTGTCGATTTGCGAGAATTTATCACAACTTATAAGGGTGTTGCCGTGGGTGACCTGATGGCGCGCGCTGTCTTTAGTCTTGGTTGATAATCTTTTGGAAACATTTGCAAGGCGAGGCGCACGCGCAGGACACTTTTGGGACGAAACCTGCGCGATGCCACCCGCATCGTCAGGCGAATGGGTGAGGATTTAAAAAGAGACTGGGGCGAAATTAATGCAAACACTACATGTGACCCGGGTGCCACGATGGGTGCCCGAAGACGCGCGACGTTACTTGGAACATACGGAAAAAGGGCGGTCCATTCGACAGATCGCCCGATTGGCAGGCTGTCATCCGTCAACTGTGATGCGACAGGTGCGCAGGATCGAGATCTTGCGGGATGATCCCTTAATTGACAGTGCGTTACAGGACATTTCTAATCGGTATTTCGCGCAGGAAGGAGCCTTTGCGATCTCAATCGCGCCGCCGGAAAAGGGTGCGGACAACACACCCGTTCATGGGTTGCTTCAGGTCATGGGCTGGCTCAACCGATCGCAGACTGTTCTGGCATACGCACAAGGGATGGAACGTGCGGTCATTGTGCGCGGCGATCAGGAAAAAATCAGCATCGGCAAAGAGGTAGCAGGCGAAGTTGCTTTGCGCGGGTGGTTGTCAAACGTAAGCGCCGGGCGGATCTCGCGGTATCAATTGAACGACCAGGGGCGCGCCGCGCTGTCGCAAATGATGGCGGATCAGGAAAACCGGGCGCGATTGCACCATGAGGCGGGATTTGCCGAGGCTGCCGCGGGGTTTCAGTCACCGCCGCCAGGTGGCCGCAATCAGGTCAGGCGCGCCTGCACCGATACGCCTTTGTCCATGTTGGCACGGCTCAGCGATCGCAACGGGGATCCATTTTTGACCCATGATCTGGTGCGGTGTGGCGAGCGATTGCGGGAAGATTTTGAATTGGCGCAAATCGGTGACCATGTGCAGGCCGCACAGCAAGCCTTTGCCGACGGATGTTCCGCGGCGCCGTTGGGGATGCAAGCGCCAACAGATGACGCGCGCACCCGCGCGATGGAGGCCTTGGCGGCGCTTGGGCCGGGGCTCAGCGATATCGCGATCCGCTGTTGTTGTTACTTGGAGGGGCTGGAGACGGCGGAAAAACAGCTGGGCTGGTCCGCACGTTCGGGCAAGGTTGTGTTGCGCATCGCTTTGCAACAGCTCAAGTCGCATTACGACCAAGTGGAAGCGCAGAAAATGATGATTGGTTAGGCAAGTATATGCGTTACTTAAAGTAAAAGGGCGCGCCGTGGCACGCCCTTTATCCGGAATTGTGCAAGCAAAAATCGCTTAGACCGCTTCTGCTGTCGCTTCTGTCAGATGCTTCAGCAGGTTTTCTGGAGAAGATACGCCATAGGGGTCTTCGCCGTGGTTGTCGGACAGGCCTGGCTCTTCGAACCATGCTTCTACAACGCCGTCTTTTACGATGGCAGCATAACGCCAGGAGCGCGCGCCAAAGCCGAGGTTGTCTTTGGCAACAAGCATGCCCATTTTGCGGGTGAATTCACCGGAGCCGTCGGGGATCACGCCAACGTTTTCCAGCTCTTGCGACTGGGCCCATTTGTTCATCACAAAGCTGTCGTTGACTGACATGCAATAGATCGCATCGACGCCCGCAGCTTTGAAATCGCCAAAGCCTTTTTCAAAGCCAGGCAATTGGTATGTGGAGCATGTCGGGGTGAATGCGCCCGGCAGCGAGAACAGGATTACGCGCTTGCCAGCAAAGTAATCAGCGGTTGTTTTGTCTTCCCAGCGGAACGGGTTCGGGCCTGCAATCGACTCGTCGCGTACGCGGGTGTGAAAGGTCACGTCGGGGAGCTTTACGCCAGCTTTCATGATTGTCTCCATTTTGTTCGAAGAAGCAGCTTCGGCGCTGGATTTATAATGTTTCTAATGTGATCGCAACGCATGTTTTTCAGAACACGCGCGGTTGTGAGCGCTGCAATGCGGCGGAGTCTGAAGTGATGCTAACTTATGCAGGTGATGCTATTTTTGCAGCGTGCGGGAGTTGAAATGCCGCGACGCCGCGCGGTGGTGAGCGGTTCTAATCACCTCTTCATCAGGTTGCATCAGCAGTTAGGGAAGTGTTCCTGCGTGAATGGGCGTTGTGTGGGTGTCATTCCCAGAAAATCATGCTAGATTACGCCTTGAAACCGGCCCCGTTTGGAAGGTTCAATCCCAGGGCCCAAGCGAAAGAGTACGCGAGTGAGAGACCTCAAGATCCCTGAGCAGCGCCATCCGGAAAAGGCGCATCGCCCTGACAATGCCCAGCCGAAAAAGCCAAGCTGGATCCGCGTCAAAGCCCCCGGCGGCAAAGGTTACGCCGACACGCAAAAGATTATGCGCGAAAACAACCTTGTGACGGTTTGCGAAGAAGCAGGGTGCCCGAATGTGGGCGAATGCTGGAGCCAGGGTCACGCCACCATGATGATCATGGGCGACATCTGTACCCGTGGTTGCACCTTCTGCAACATCGCGACTGGTAAACCGGATACGCTGGATGTGTTTGAGCCCGGTCGTGTGGCGCATGCGGTAGAAAAGCTCGGCTTGAACCACGTTGTTATCACCTCGGTTGACCGTGACGATTTGGGTGATGGCGGGGCGGATCACTTTGCCCAAACCATTCGTGCCGTGCGGCATCGTTCGCCCAAGACAACGATTGAAATTCTGACACCAGACTTCATTAAGTGTGCTCCCGAAGTGCTTGAAATGGTTGTCGAAGCCAAGCCTGACGTCTTTAATCACAATCTGGAAACCGTACCTGGTCTGTATACCGAGGTGCGTCCTGGCGCGCGGTATTTCCATTCGCTGCGACTGTTGCAACGGGTGAAAGAGCTGGATCCGTCGATCTTTACCAAGTCCGGCATCATGGTCGGTCTGGGCGAAAAAGCTGTCGAAGTGAAACAGGTAATGGATGACATGCGCGCCGCGGATGTGGATTTCCTGACCATCGGTCAATACCTGCAGCCGACGCCAAAGCACCATGCGGTTGATCGCTTTGTGACGCCAGAAGAGTTCGAGACCTATGAAAAGGCGGCCTTTGGCAAAGGGTTTCTGATGGTTTCCGCGACACCGTTGACACGGTCGTCGTATCACGCAGGTGATGACTTTGCCCGTCTGCGCGCCGCGCGTAACGCCAAGCTTGGTCAAGCCTGAGCGAGACTAGATTTCAGTGAGTTAGAGGCCGTTCCTGATGTGTCAGGGGCGGCCTTATTCGTTTGAAACTGGCGGCACTGCTTTTAGGTAAGCGGCAATTGCATCGCGGTCGGATTGGGGCAGGCGCGCGGTGTTTTCCACAACCTCCGCCATCTCTCCACCTGCGCTGTCAAATTCGGGCGTAAAGCCGCTGCTGAGGTATTCGGCAATATCGCCTTCGGACCAATCTAAGGCGCCGGAGGTGATATTGGGAATCGTACCTTTGCCCGACGGGTTCGGTGCGCCGCCTAACCAGCGGGCGTAATCAATCCCGCCCAAAGCGTTGCGCGGGCTGTGACATTCACCGCAATGCCCCGTTCCTTCGACCAGATATTGGCCGCGTTGTTGCTCCGCGGTCAAATCGGTGCGGACCACCGGTTCGGGATGGGCAAAGAGCTGTTTCCAAAGACCAAGCCCACGTCGCACCGAGAATGGGAAAGAGACGTCATGGGCTTTGCTCGCCACGTCGCTGGGCGGCAAAATCTGCATAAACGCCCACAGATCCACCACGTCTTGCGCGTTTAACCGTGCATAGGAAGTATATGGAAAGGCTGGATAATAATGCTTTCCACTCGGCGACACTCCGGCGAGAATCGCATTGGCAAGGTCGATTTGCCTCCATACACCGATCCCATGGGTTGGGTCGGAGGTAATGTTGGGCGCGTAAAAGGTGCCGAAATCGGTGGCAAAAGCTTTGCCGCCGGTCAGCAGTATCATGTCGTCGCTGTCAGCCGATGGTGACGCATGGCAAGATGCGCAGCCACCAGCCCAAAACACCTGCTCGCCGCGTGCGGCGTCGCCAGTCAGCCCGTCGATGGTTTGGGGATCAATGGTGCGCGGAGCGGTGATCCAAAACCCCGCTGCCGCGCCGATCAGGCCGAGGCCCAGAAATCCGCGTATCACATTACGCATTTCGGGCCTCCTGCCGATTAGTTTCTAGGGCCGCGGTAGGCTTTGTGGCAGCTGCCACATGCGCCACCAACACCGCCCATCGCACCTTGCAGGGCTTCCAGACCTTGGCCAGCAGCGGCGTCCATTGCGCCAACGGCTTCACCAAACGCTTGAGCCTTGGCACCGATATCGGAGCCTTCGGCCCAGATTGCGGGTAGGGCGCGGGTGTTGTCCATTGTCTCATTATCTGTGCCTGGCAACCACATACGCGACGCATCTAAAGCGGTCAGCGCCAGCAAACCGGACGCCGCCGCCTGCGCTTTGTCGGCGTCATAATCGATCTGACCTTTTGCCATGCCGCCCAGAAGGCCGAGGTTGAAAGCAAAAAGCGTCATTTGGGATTTACGTGCCTTTACGGCGGCTTCGAGCGCTTTTTGATCCTGCGCGACAAGCGGTGTGGCGATGATTGCGGCAGAGAGTGCGATACTGGCGACTTTTGAGAAAACTGACATGCTGGCCCCTGTTAGCTTGCGTGAATTTTGGATGTCTCGGTCACGAGGTTAAGCGCTGAACTTAACTTTGCATCATAACGAATGCGTGAATTTTTTGCTATTATTATTACAGGTTTGCGTCGTCGGTGAAGCGCACTTTGCCGATGAAGGGCAGGTTCCGATTGCGTTGGGCAAAGTCGATGCCGTAGCCGACAACAAATTCATCCGGGATCTCAAACCCAATCCAGTCGGCGCGAAAATCGGCTTCTCTCCGAGAGGGTTTGTCCAAGAGCGCAATGGTTTTTAGACGCGCGGGATTGCGGCTTTTGAGCAGTTTGGTGACATGATCCAACGTGTGGCCGGTGTCGACAATATCCTCAACAACCAGGACGTCACGCCCTTCAATTGCGCCGCGCAAGTCTTTGAGGATGCGCACTTCCCGACTGCTTTCCATGGCATCTCCATAGGAGGACGCCTCCAGAAAATCGACCTCAATTGGTAGGTCCAATTCGCGCACGATATCGGCAATAAAGACAAAGCTTCCGCGCAACAGGCCGACAACCACCAATTTGTTGGTGTCGGAAAATTCTTGCGTGATTTCGCGGCTCAGCTCCTCGATCCGGGCGGCGATTGCCTTGGCTGAGATCATCACGTCGATGACATATGGACGCTGTTCCATAATTGGCCCCTTGAATTTTGTCTCTGTTCATATGACATCAGCGGCCACAAAGACAGAAAGAAGCGCGAACCCGATGCCGACCCATTCAGAAACCCGACCGCTGCCGTATTCCGCTCAGCAGATGTACGATCTGGTGGCGGACGTGGCGCAATATCCGAAATTCCTGCCCTGGTGTGCGGCGGCACGCATTCGCAGCACTGCACCTCATGGGGATGGGGTGGTGATGGAAGCGGATCTGGTGATTTCCTTCAAAGTCTTTCGTGAACGATTTGGCAGCCGGGTTGTGCTGCGTCCCGACCAATATGAGATCGACACCGAGTATTTGGATGGTCCGTTTCGGCACATGAAATCAAACTGGGCGTTCAAAGACCGCCCGGAGGGTGGCTGTGATGTCGCGTTCTTTGTCGATTTTGAATTCAAGAACGCGGTGCTGCAGGGGATTATTGGAGTGGTGTTCAGTGAGGCAATGCAACGGATCGTGCGCGCATTTGAGCGTCGTGCGGCTGAGCTGTATTCAGCCTGAATTCAGTCTCTAAACCGCGGTTTAGAGCCACATACGAAAAACGGGCCGTTTAGGGTCCGTTTTCTGTTTTGCGATGCGTTTGCGGTTAAGACGTCAGCTCGTAGGCGCGTTCGCCATGGGCTGAGAGGTCGAGGCCGGTTGTCTCAGCCTCCTCGTCCACGCGGATCGGGGTGAAGGCCGCAACCAGTTTCACCAGGATCAGCGTGACCACAAAGGTAAAGACACCCACGATGGCCAAAGCGCCAAGCTGCGCGGCCCAGGTGCCCTGACCAAAGGCTGCGATCATGATGGTGCCAAAGATGCCGCCAATGCCGTGCACGGCAAAGACATCCAGCGTGTCGTCGATTTTCAGCAGGTTGCGCACCACGTTCACGGCTTCCTGACATAGGATGCCGGCAACCGCGCCGATGATCAGCGCTTCGATTGGGCCAACAAAGCCGGATGCTGGCGTGATCGACGCAAGTCCCGCGATGGTGCCGGTGACCAGGCCCACGACTGATGCTTTGCCGTATTTGATGCGTTCCCAGATCACCCAAGTGAGCGATGCGGTCGCGGCAGAGATATGGGTGACGGTCAACGCCATCGCCGCGCCACCATCGGCCGCCAGCTGCGAGCCGCCGTTAAAGCCGAACCAGCCGACCCACAGAAGGGAAGCGCCGATGACCACATATCCAGGGTTGTGTGGCGGTTTGTTCTGTACTTTACGCGGACCCAGAACCACGGCAATGATCAAAGCGGCAAGACCTGCGGTTTCGTGAACCACAATACCGCCTGCAAAGTCACGCACGCCTGTGTCGCCAAAGATGCCGCCGTCGGCGAGCATGCCGCCGCCCCAGATCCAATGCACTACGGGCGCGTAACACAACAGCATCCACAGGCCAGAGAAGACCATCACAAAGCCAAAGCCCACACGCTCGACATAGGCTCCGACGATCAATGCCGGTGTGATGATGGCAAATGTCATCTGGAAGGCAAAGAACAGGATTTCTGGCAGGGTGCCGGACAGGCTGTCGGCGGTGACACCGCTGAGGAAAGCTTTGTCCATGCCGCCCCAATAGCCGCTGGTGCCGCTGCCAAAGGCGATAGAATAGCCAAACATCAGCCACAGAATGCTCATCAAACAGGCGATGGCATAGCAATGCATAAAGACGCTGAGCACATTTCGGGCGCGCACAAGGCCGCCGTAAAACAGGGCCAGTCCGGGCAGGGTCATCAATAGGACCAGCGCCGTGGCTGTGATGATCCAGGCGGTATCCGCTCCATTCATCGGTTCTCTCCTCCAAGGGTTTTGGGTTGGAGGGGGTCAAATCGTGCCTGGTTGGATTAAAAAAGAGGCGATGGTGATTGTGTGGGTTAAAAATGCAGCAAAAAACATACTGCATAAAAATAACGCGATAAAAATACCCATTTGTTTAAAAAATAGTCACTAGTCGAAAAGTGCGCCGAAAACCATCTGCAATGCTTCATTTTTTGCCGCTTTGCGAACGTTTTGGCGGCCGATCGCGCCGTATTCTATTGTTTTTGTGACTGTTTTTTCACCGATCTGTGCCAGTCCAAAGCAAACACGCCCTTCAGGTTTGAATTCTGAGCCACCGGGACCTGCCAGACCCGTGACGGAAATCGCGATCTGAGCCTGCGCATTTTTGAGGGCACCTTCGGCCATTTCCAGTGCAACCTCCTCGCTAACGGCGCCGACACGATCCAGGGTCGCATTTTGGACGCCCAGCATCTCCATCTTGGCCTCATTGGAGTAGGTGACAAAACCGCGGTCAAATACGGCTGAGCTTCCGGGCACCTCTGTCAGGGCGGCCGCGATCATGCCGCCAGTGCAGCTTTCGGCAGTTGTAAGCATGACGTCTTTGTCGCGCGCGGCGGCGATCAAATTGGTGAGCATCTCGGTCATAAACCCATCAACCCGTGGGCAATCCCGGCCAGGATCATGGTGCCGACACCGGCAAATACGCCAGCAACCACATCGTCGAGCATTACACCGAGCGCATCGCCCCGTCGGTCGGCCCAGCCAATCGGGCCGGGTTTTGTGATGTCAAATAGTCGGAAAAGGACAAAGGCACTGATCCAGCCCGGATAGAGCGCCAGCGCGGGAATATCATGCGCCCAAGCAGCGTAAAGAAGCGGCAGCAGGGCGATCCATTGGCCCGCCAACTCGTCTATGACAATTTCTGAAGGGTCGTGATCCTCAGCCCCACGCGTGGTCACGGCGGTGGCCCACCAACCAATGGCGCAGGCCGCAACCGTGGCGGCCGCGATCAGGGGAAAACTGCCGATTTGAAACACGACATAGGCCAGCGGCAGCGAGACGGCAGAGCCCCAAGTGCCTGGCGCGGGACGCAGGTAGCCCGCGCCTGCAACGGTTGCGATAAAGGTGGCGGCGCGGCGCATGGGCTGTGTTCCTTAGTCCTTAGGAGCGTTTGATCAGGCTGGCGGTGGCCAGGGCGGCGATGCCTTCTTTGCGACCGGTAAAACCGAGGCGCTCAGAGGTGGTTGCTTTGATCGACACGCGGTCGATGTCCATCTCCAAAATCTCGGCCATTGCTTGGCGCATATGCAAAGCATGCGGGCCGACCTTGGGGTGTTCACAGACAAGAGTGCAATCTACGTTGCTAATTTGGAACCCCATTCCGCGAGCCATATCGGCGGCGTGATGGAGGAAAATGTCAGAGGCTGCGCCTTTCCACTGCGGATCAGAAGGCGGGAAATGCTGCCCAATGTCGCCGCGCGCCAACGCGCCGTAGATCGCATCGGTCACTGCGTGCATGCCAACGTCGGCGTCCGAATGCCCCTGCAGGCCGCGCTCATGCGGGATCTTGACCCCGCACAGGATCACGTGATCGCCGTCACCAAAGCGGTGGACGTCATAGCCATTGCCCAATCTGATATCCACGGGAGGGTGCTCCATCACTTGTTGTGTCTTGTTCAAGATCTGCGCGGCCCGGGCGAAATCCTCGGGTCGGGTGATCTTTATATTGTTGGGGTCGCCGGGCACAATGTGCACGTCATACCCTGCGTCGCGGGCGACTTGCACATCGTCGGCTGCGTTGCCTGGATGTGTTTCATGTGCGGCGGTGATGATGTCCAGGTCAAATCCTTGGGGTGTCTGGGCTGCGAACAGGCCGTCGCGATCTTGGGTGCCGGTGACCTGGTTATCCGCGCCGCGCCACAGGGCATCCGTGATTTGAACCGCAGGTGCGGCGGCGGGAGTATGTTCCAGCGCCTGTGTGATGGCCCCAATCAAGGGTTGCGACAGGCAGGGGCGCGCGCCATCGTGGATCAGGACTTTTGTCGCGCCAGTGCCAATCAGCGCCTTTAACCCGTTTTTGACCGACCCCGCACGTTCATCAGCGCCGGGCACAAGGTTAATATCTGACGAATGTTCAAAATGTTGCCAGCCTGTTGGGTCGTCTGAGTTCAAAACAACCACAATGTCGCGGATGCCGAAATCGCGAAACGCCTTGATGGACCAGTCAATTACACGGCGATCTTGAAGGGGGCGCCACTGTTTTGGCGCACCGACTCCTGCGCGCGTGCCCTGTCCTGCGGCGACAATAAGTGCAGCAATGGTCATTTTCTACTCCGAAACACGTGGCTGTTGTTTATGGGGTGGCGCTGAAGGAGGCAATGGGGCGGGTGGGTGCGATTAAAAATTAAGCACAAGCCGATTTGCTAAGCGTTTTTAAACTGCCTTTCATTGTAGCATAGCGGTGCCTTCGGTTAATTTAACCCCAATTGCACAAGGATTACGCAGTTGTCTTTTGACATCGGAACCACATCTCTGACCCCGCCCATCGCGTTGGCGCCTATGGCCGGAATCACAGATCGCCCGTTTCGGGATCTGGTCCGTTCTTTTGGTGTTGGTCTGATGGTGAGCGAGATGGTTGCGAGCCAGGAAATGGTTCAGGCCAAACCGGGGGTGCGCGAACGTGCGGAATTGAGCGCGGATGTGGCAAACACCAGCGTGCAAATTGCAGGGCGCGACGCTTATTGGATGGCTGAGGCCACGCGTCAGGTCGCCGATCGCGGCGCGCGGATGATCGATATCAATATGGGATGCCCCGCCAAAAAGGTGACCAACGGCTATTCCGGGTCTGCTCTGTTAAAGACGCCGGACCACGCCTTGCGCCTGATTGAAGCGGTGGTTGAGGCCTCGCCCGTGCCGGTGACCCTCAAGACGCGGTTGGGCTGGGACGAAAACAGTCTGAATGCCGCAGATGTGGCGCGCCGGGCCGAAGAGGCTGGGATTCAGATGATCACCATCCACGGTCGCACGCGCTGTCAATTTTACAAAGGCTCCGCTGATTGGGCCGCCATTCGCGCCATAAAAGAAGCCGTTCAGGTGCCGGTCGTCGCAAACGGCGACATCGTTGATTCTGAAACAGCCACTGATGCGCTGGCGCAATCCGGCGCGGACGGTGTGATGATCGGGCGTGGCAGCCAGGGCCGTCCGTGGATTTTGGCACAGGTGGCGCATGCGCTTTGGGACACTGCGGAGCCAGAGATCCCAACCGGCCCGGAATTGGTGGCCATGGTGTGCGCACACTATGAGGCTATGCTGGCGTTTTACGGTTTGGATCTAGGGGTGCGCGTCGCGCGCAAACACCTGGGCTGGTATATGGACGAGGTTGGAACCGAAGCGGTTTTGCGCAAACGCGTGCTTACAGCGCGTGATCCGCGCGAGGTTTTGCAGATGCTGCCCGAAGCATTGACCCCTAATGTGACGGAGCAGGCGGCATGACCTATAGCGTTTCCTCCCTTTGGGCCTCCATCCCCGTTCCGAGCTTCCTTGTTGATACGCAGGACTGCGTGGCCGAGGTGAACTCTGCTGCGGAAGGCTTTATGAACGCGTCGAAAAAGGTGCTCGAGGGCAAACCAATTTGGCAGCTCCTTGCAGTGGATGCGCCGATCGAAGAGGCCTTTAACAGGGCGCGTGCGAATAACACCACATTGTTTGTGAATGATCTGGATGTGGGCACGCGCAACCGGGCTCCGCTGCAATGCGGGGTGCAAGTCGCACCGGTTCAGGGCGGTGATGGCACTATGTTGTTGATGCTGTCCCCACGTGAGCTTGCGGGGCGACTGACCCGCAACCAATCTGCCAAATCCGCCGCGCAATCCGCCATTGGCATGGCCGAAATGCTGGCGCATGAGATCAAGAACCCACTGGCGGGCATTACTGGCGCGGCGCAACTGCTGAGCATGAATTTGAACCCGGACGATCTGGAGCTGACAGAGCTGATCGTGAGCGAAAGCCGCCGCATCGTAAAGCTGTTGGAGCAGGTCGAGCAATTTGGCAATCTGACGGAGCCAGATTTCAAACCGGTGAATTTACACGATGTTCTGGACCGCGCCCGGCGTTCGGCGATCCTGGGGTTTGGTGCGCATATGACCATCATCGAGGAGTATGATCCCTCCTTGCCACCTGCCTGGGGAGATGGGGATCAACTGCTGCAAGTGGTTCTGAACCTGCTAAAAAATGCTTCCGAGGCCTGTGGGCGCGACGGTGGAGTGATTCGCATTCGTACCTTTTATGAGCATTCCTTTAACCTGCGGCGGCGTGACGGGCAGGGCGGTGCGCTGCCTTTGCAGATCGAAATTGTCGACAACGGACCCGGTCTGCCCGCCGCAATCAAAGACGACATTTTTGACCCCTTTGTCTCGGGCAAAGAGAACGGCACCGGTCTGGGTCTTGCCCTGGTGAGCAAGATTATCGCCGACCACAATGGCTGGATTTCAGTCAACTCTAAGCCGGGCGAAACAAAATTCAGATTATCGCTGCCGCGCGAGCCGCGTGGACGCAAAACCAAGGAGTAAGCCAATGGATGGAACTGTACTTGTTGCCGACGACGATCGCACGATCCGCACGGTTCTGACCCAGGCGTTGACACGAGCCGGGTGCAAAGTTCACGCAACCTCTTCGCTGACCACGCTGATGCGCTGGGTTGGGGAAGGCAAAGGCGATGTCGTGATCTCGGATGTGATGATGCCGGATGGCAATGGTCTGGAAATGCTACCTAAAATTTCTGAGGACCGCCCAGGCCTGCCCGTTATCGTCATCTCGGCGCAAAACACCATCATGACGGCGATCAAAGCGGCCGAGGCCGACGCCTATGATTACCTGCCGAAACCGTTTGACCTGCCGGAGCTGATGAAGCGCACGGCCAAGGCGTTGACGGAAAAACGCAGCGCGCCAGCCGCGATTGAGGTTGAGACAGACGAACGCCCCGAAGAGTTGCCATTGGTTGGTCGCACTGAGGTGATGCAGGCGCTTTACCGTTTGATCGCGCGTGTGATGAATTCGGATATGCCACTGCTGATCACTGGCGAAAGTGGCACAGGTAAGTCTTTGATTTCACGCGCAATTCATGACTTCTCTGATCGCCGTACCTTGCCGTTTGTGACCGCCAGCCCCAGCATGATGACTGCGATCGATGGCCCATCGCGTCTATTGAGCCAGGCCAAAGGCGGCACGGTTCTCGTGGACGAAGTGGCCGACCTTCCGGATGAGGTTCAGGCGCGTTTGGTGCGTATGATCGACAATCCGGGCGAACACGCGCCGCGCTTTATGGCGACGTGCCAACGTAAT
Source organism: Epibacterium ulvae (assembly GCF_018678075.1). Classification (GTDB taxonomy): domain Bacteria; phylum Pseudomonadota; class Alphaproteobacteria; order Rhodobacterales; family Rhodobacteraceae; genus Epibacterium; species Epibacterium ulvae_A. The sequence continues at coordinate 18,523 of NZ_JAHHIR010000037.1, forward strand.
GTGAATGAGGCGTTGGAGCGTGGCGAGCTGCGTCAGGATCTATACTACCGGATTTCTGGAACGGAACTGCATGTGCCTGCCCTGCGCGAGCGGGTGGAAGATATCGTTTTGCTGGCCAATCATTTCCTTGCGCGGGCAGAAAACGAAGGCGCACCGCACCGGACTTTGGATGAAGAGGCGAGCGAATTGTTGCGTCATTTCTCCTGGCCGGGCAATGTGCGTCAGCTGGAAAACGTCGTGCGGTCGCTGGCGTTGACGGCACGCGGGGAAGAGATCTCAAAAGCCGATGTCGCCAATGCGCTCGGCCCGCAGACCTCATCCGAGCCGGTGTCGGGTGGAAGTGCAGTTCCAAATGAGAAATTGGCAGAATCAGTAGCACGCCATTTGCAGCGGTATTTCGACCTGCACGGCGATATGCTGCCGCCTCCGGGTCTTTATGGGCGTATTCTCCGCGAGGTTGAGACCCCGATGATAGAGATTACGCTAGCCGCAACAGGTGGAAATCAGGCCCGCTGCGCTGAACTTTTGGGAATCAACCGAAATACACTTCGTAAAAAAATCACTGATCTCGATATAGAGGTGACACGCCGCCGCAAACTGATGTAATATCGCCACATGATATAAGCACGCGGCGTGTTTGCGTAGACGTGCATACAAAATATGGCGGTTGAGCCAGTACGGCTCACATTGGAATGAGGACGAGCAGTGGCGTATCGGTCACAACTTCGTTCGGCATACGGGATGTTTGTGACCATCGATCGGTGGCGCAGGTCTCGGCGTATGCGGAATGTAACGACATTTGGGTTGGTCCTCTTGGGGCCGATTCTCGCAGTTCTGACCTATTTGATCATTGGTCCGTTGGGTCTTGGCTCGGCGTCTTCGTCGCTGCGCCTCGTTCTGCTTGCCGATCTCATCTATATTTTGACGATTGCCGTTTTGGTGCTGACACAGATTGTGCGCCTCAGAGCGGCGCGGCGCTCGAAATCTGCGGGATCGCGACTTCACCTGCGTCTGACCGGGACCTTTGCGTTTTTGGCACTGGTTCCGGCCGTTATCGTCGCCGTGTTTGCGGTTTTGTCGGTTAACGTGGGTATGGAGGGATGGTTTTCCAACCGTGTGCGCGATGCCGTTGGCAGCTCTTTGGCCGCAGCAGAAGCCTATCACGATGTGCAACGCACGGATTTGACGGATGATGCAGAGGCGTTGGCTCGTTTCGTGGAAAACAGTCGCCAGCGCAGTTTCTTTATCAGCGACGCAGAATTGCGCGAGGTCCTGGGGCAGGGGCAATCGCTGGTCCAACGCGGTCTGCGCGAAGCTTATATTATTGATGGAACGGGCGCGATCCGGGTGCGGGGCGAACGGTCCTATGAGTTCGATTTCGAGACCCCGACCGAAGGCGAAATTTCTGAATCTGAAAACAACGGTCTGCTGATCATCGAGGATTGGGACAACAGCGAATTGCGCGCGCTTGTTCCGCTGGCCAATTTTGTGGATCGGTTTCTGTATATCAGCCGCGAAGTCGAAGGTGATTTGCTCAACCTGTTGGATGAGACGCAGAAAACCGCAGATCTCTATCACCAGCTCGAAAACGACCGTGGCCGGGTGATGTTTGAATTTGGGCTCTTGTACCTCGGCTTTGTTCTGATCCTTGTTCTGGCCGCGATGTGGCTGGGGATGTGGTTTGCCGAACGACTGTCGCGCCCGGTCGGTCGCCTGACGGTTGCCGCCCAACGTGTGGGTGCCGGTGATCTGGACGCTAAGGTTCTGGCCGAAGACGGCGGCGACGAAATTTCCCAATTGGGTCAATATTTCAACCAGATGACAGGAAGACTTAAAGAACAGCGCGAAGAGTTGTTGAGCAACACCCGTCAAATTGAGAAGCGTCGGCGCCTGTTCGATTCCGTGCTGTCCTCGGTCACGTCGGGCGTTGTTGGACTGGATTCCACGGGGCGGGTGACCTTTGTAAACCGCTCTGCGGAACGCCTTTTGGACTGGAAAGACAGTCACAAATCGGTGGCGCTGGCCGTCGCCGTGCCCGAGTTCGGCGCGTTGTTTGAGGAGTTGGTCGCAGGTAAAACGGACGTCCTTCAACAAGAGATCAAAGTGACACGCCAGGGCCGGTTGGAAAACTTGTTGGTCCGCATGTCGTTGCGCCAATCCGAAGATGGCGATCTGGAAGGCTATGTTGTGGCCTTTGACGACGTAACCGATCTGGTGAGTGCGCAACGAATGGCGGCCTGGGGCGATGTGGCCCGGCGCATTGCCCATGAGATCAAGAACCCGCTCACACCCATTCAGCTGAGTGCCGAGCGGATCAAGCGCAAATTTGCCCCCAAACTGGGGGAGGAAAACAGCGATATCCTGCAAAGCATGACAGATGTTATTGTGCGCCAAACCAACGACTTGCGCCGCATTGTGGATGAATTCTCAAAATTCGCCCGTATGCCGGAGCCCAAACGGCGCCCCGAGGATCTGGGTGAGCTGTTGCGCAGCGCCGTGTTGTTGCAACAATCGGGGCAGCCGGATTTGACGATACGCTCCGATGTTCCAAAGGGCGCGTATATGGCTGATCTGGATGCCACAATGATCGGACAGGCGCTGACAAATTTGATTAAGAACGCCGGTGAAGCCATTGAAACCGCTCAAAAGACAGAGCTGGGCAAGGTGATGGATCCTGAGATACGAGTGGCCTTGTCCCATCATGATGAGATTTTGGAGATCACGATTGCGGACAATGGCATTGGTTTGCCCGAGGATCGCGCGCGCCTGTTTGAACCCTATGTCACCACACGTGACGAGGGCACCGGGCTGGGCCTGCCGATTGTAAAGAAAATCATCGAAGAACATGGGGGTACGCTCACATTGGAAGACGCGCCGCCTTTTGGTGACACCAACCACTTTGGCGCGATGGCGGTCATGCGACTGCCGGCCGCCATCGACATCCCGCATAATCACAAAAATATAGTAATGACAGGTCTGACATGAGTGACATTCTGATCGTTGACGATGAACGCGACATTCGCGAGTTGATCTCGGATATTCTGGAGGACGAAGGCTTTTCGACACGCAAAGCCGGGAATTCCGATGAATGTATGGCGCAATTGTCGGAAGGACTGCCGTCGCTGCTGATCCTAGATATATGGCTGAAAGACAGCAATATGGACGGGATCGACATTCTGAAGACGGTCAAACGTGACACGCCTGAAGTGCCAGTGGTCATTATTTCCGGCCACGGGAACGTTGAAATCGCGGTTGCTGCAATTAAGCAAGGCGCCTATGACTTCATCGAAAAACCCTTTAATATCGACCAGTTGATGGTCGTTATTCGCCGCGCGATGGAGACGTCGCGACTGCGCCGTGAAAACACAACGCTGAAACGGCGCGAGTCCGGTGCCAGCGAAATGATCGGCGCATCCTCGGCCTTCCGCACGATGGTCGGACAGTTGGACAAGGTGACCAAATCCAACGGTCGCGTGATGCTGGCCGGACCCGCGGGCAGCGGTAAGGAAATCGCCGCGCGCTATATCCACGCCCATTCCAACCGGGCATCGGCACCGTTCGTCACCGTAAACTGCGCCAATATCGATCCTGACCGGATGGAAGAGGCGCTGTTTGGCAAGGAAAGCACCGAACGTGGGATCGAACCGGGGCTGCTGGAACAGGCCAATGGCGGCGTTGTGTTCTTTGACGAAGTGGCGGATATGCCAATGGGCACCCAGTCCAAAATCTTGCGGGTTCTGGTCGATCAGAAATTCCAACGCGCTGGTGGCAGTGAAATGGTTGAGGTCGACCTGCGGGTGATCTCCTCCACCAACAAAGATCTGGATCAGGAAATTCTGGAAAACCGGTTCCGGCAAGAGCTGTATCATCGTTTGAATGTTGTCCCGATCGAGGTGCCTTCGTTGGCGGATCGCCGCGAAGATATTCCCGTGCTGGCGGAACATTTCCTGAGGCATTTCAATGAGACACAAGGCCTTCCTGCGCGTCAACTGTCTGAGGATGCAGAGGCTTTGTTGCAGACCATGATCTGGCCCGGAAACGTGCGTCAGTTGAAAAACATGATGGAACGAGTCCTGATCTTGGGTGATGGGGCCGGTCTGATCGAGGCCAAGGATCTTCCAAACGAGGAAGAGAAAGCCGGGACCCAAGACGGACGGGTGATGCTGGCCGGCGGGCTTGCCACCTTGCCCCTGCGTGAAGCGCGTGAAGCGTTTGAACGGGAGTATTTGTTGACGCAAATCAACCGGTTTGGCGGCAATATCAGCCGCACGGCCTCATTCGTGGGGATGGAGCGTTCAGCGCTGCACCGCAAGTTGAAATCGCTGGGCGTGGTGACATCCAACAAATCCGGCGCGCGGATTGCACATGTGGAAGAGGCTGAAGAGCACCCGGCATAAAACGGTTGGGCAGGGCCTTAGAACAGGTCCTGCCGAATAGGGTTGCGGGCAAAATGCAAACGCGCCGCAAATTTCAGGCGCTCAATTGGATTGCTCGGCGGCGTGTCCTTGATATCGGTTGTCGCAGCAATCGCGTCTAAGGCGCGGCGGGATGCCGGGCCGAACTGACCATCCACTGTAATGTCGGCACCTAAGCTTTTGAGAATAAACTGAGTTCCCGCATCAATCTCCCGCGCGGATTGCCGGGAGATATGATTGCGCGCGGCGGCGCGTGCGTCCGCATTTGGTAATGCGAGCGCTTTGCCAGCCCGCGCGATTGCCTCAGCCGTGGGCGTACTGCCGGAGAGCGGATTAAGCGCAATCCATGCGCCATTTGCACCGCTCCAACCGTCGCCGCGGGACAGGCCGATATCATACCATTTCAAAGCCTCAGCCGGACCTTTGCCCGGAAAATTTTCGGCCATGATCAAGCGCCCGATTTCGGCCGGAGCATAGGGGTGGCCGCCGTCCGTCGCAGCCTCAAAAAGGTCAAACGCTTTCTGCGGGCTTGCGTTCAACCCGGCGAGTCCATCGCGATGAGCGTAGGCAAGATTTGCGATGCCAAAAATGTCCCCGCGTTCGGCAGAAGCTTCCAAGTAGGACAGCCCGCGTTCCGGTTGCGGATTGGACTTGGACCACAGGTAATACACCCCCAGCTCATTCATGGAATAGGTATGACCAAGCTCCAAAGCGCGGCTCAAAAGGTCAAATCCACGCGCGCTGGTTGCACTGTCTTCATCGCGCAGCAGACGTTTGCCAAGCGCGTGCATGGAGAAAGGGTCGCCAGAAGAAGCGCCCTTTTCCCAATAGGTTGTGGCGCGTTCTTGATCAAAGGGAATGTCCACGGTTGCACGGTCCACAGTGGGCGAGACATGTAAGAACGCCAGCGCGTTATTGGCGCGGATATGGTCCAGGCGTCGCGCGGTGTCAAAAGCGACATAGGCCTCTTCCAAGCGCCCTTGGCCCTGCAAGGCGCGACCCAGTTGGTAGTGAAATCTGCCAATATCCGGCTGCTGTTCGATCGCTGCGCGACAGGCGGTCTCGGCCGCGGGAAGGTCGATCTCATTCGGGAAACGGTGCAGCCCCACGCCTTGCAGATCAAGCAGATCCCCGGCCAGGTGATCACATTCTGACGGTGTAAGGTTCAGATCCACGGTGACATCACGCGCACCGCCAGCCTGAGCCACGCGAATGGTGAATTGATCGGTCAGTGGACGCTTGCCATCGGTAGCGGATCGATCTTGTAAATTCGGACGGTAAATCAGGCTAAAGTGGCCGTCGTCCGTTGCGCCGACCGTCGACAGGCCATTGCTGGGCGCCTGGACCAGTGAGGCGTCGATGTCACCGGACATATAGGGGCGCAGTTCGCCGGCCAATTCCAATGCGCGCCCGAGGGGGACGTTGATGGCCAAGCGATCGGGCAGGACCTGTGGTTCCGGTGCGGACTGCGGCAACGGCGTAGGCGCGATGGATGCGATCGGGCGCACATAGGCTTTGTTGGTTAGGGTCGAGCTTTCCCAGGGCAGCTGTCGGTCAGCGGTTGCGGTCAACACATCCTGGCGGATGCGGGTGAGGACGGACATGGCATCCTCATTCGTGCGCTCTGGGAATTGACGCAAAACAGCCGCGGTGTAGGGGCTGTTTTCACCCGGTTCTCCGTCCAGTGCCGTGTCGCCGGGCGATGTAGAAAAGGCCACCAACGTATTGAGAGGCGGGCGAAACACATCGAACCCCTCGCGTGCTTCATAAAGTTCGGCGCCGAGTTCAGCCGTGACTTTGGCGTTTGGCACCGGGTTTTCGCGGCAGGAGTCGAGCATCAGAATTTGCTGCGCAGCCTTGCCGCCTAGAATGGCAGAGACCTGATCCAAGGTAATCGATTGAAACGGCAAATCGTGAATGTCACGCAGCGCGGCATCGCTGGTCAGCAGGTAATTGCGCCGCCCCATTTGAACGCCGTGGCCTGCGTAATAGAAGAACAGCTGATCCTGCGAGCGAATGTTCAGGGCCGCAGCGCGCAGCAATTGTTCCACGCCGCGTTTATCCAGATCATAGCCGTCAAACACGCTGTAGCCGAACTCACGCAACATTTTTGCAACGGATTCAGCGTCATGTCGGGTGTTGTTGAGGTCTTGAATGTGGTCATAGGATTGGATGCCAATGACCACAGCGATGTTTTGCGGCGCGGTCTCTTCCTTGATCTCCACCAAAGTCAGCGCGTGAAGCGGTAGCGCGCCAAGCCAAAGACTAAGCGCGGCAGGTGCTGTATACCGCGTTACAGTGGACAAAAACATATTGCACCGCGCAGGCATCAGCCCCAGCTTCCGCCGCCGCCGCCGCCGCCGCCGCCGCCGCTATCACTTCCACCGCTGTCTCCGCCTCCATCGCCGCGTTCATCGTCATTTGCAGGTGGCGCGCTGCCATATGAAGCGGTTCCAGAGGTGCTGGCTGCGGGAGGAGGCGCGATGCTTGCGGCAGGTGGCGTGTTGGTCTCCGGCTCGCCTTCTAGCAAGGGTATACACCCAGACAAAGCGAGAGTGGACGCGGTTATCGCGACGACAGGCACGAAAAATCTGCCAGAAAAACGCATGACATTACCTCAACAACAGGTGACTCGATAAAAGATTACCTGATCAGCGTAAGACGCGTTTTATGATCTGACAACGGTGGAGTGGTTTGCGGACGGTAACTAAGGGGCCGGGCGCAGCACGCGGGGGCCATTTTTTACTGAGATCGCGCAGGTATCCGACGCAGGCGTGACCAGCCGTCCCAGCGCGTCTTTTGGCGGGCGCACCGTTCCAGGGGGACAGCGCTGTGCTTCGATCTGGGTGTAGTCATTCCGGATCATGCAGCTTTGCGCCAGACGGCCGCGTAGCCCTTCGTTTGTATCAACGGTATAGATGCGACCCTCACGCCAAAAGCCACCTGTGTGATAGCACGAACCGTCCTTGCGACAGATCCGGCGACCTGGGTGAAAGACCGGCGGATCTTGGCGGATTTCATTGGCCACAGGCGCGTCGCGCAAGGCTTGCACTTCGCAGGCCAGCAGATCTTGCTCCAGCGTTGCGAAGCTGGTGCGGTCCTTGTGATACACGGCGACGGGGCCGCAACCGACGGTCACAAGGGTCAAAAGACATAAAAAGGATGCGGGTTTCAAATGTGCCATAGTCGACAGAATGGACGGTTTTCAGAATATTTACAATTGCATTGACCGGTCTTTCCCCTTCTGTCATTCAGTCTTGGCAATGATGCGCCGAGGGGACAAGACATGAAGGTAATCATCTGCGGCGCAGGACAGGTGGGTTGGCAGATCGCACGCCATTTGTCCGGCGAATTCAATGATGTGACCGTTGTGGACAACAACCCTGAATTGGTCCGATTGGCCACTGACACATTGGACGTCCAGGGCATCACCGGCTTTGCGTCCTACCCGGATGTGTTGGAGCGCGCGGGCGCGCGTGATGCCGATATGGTGATCGCGGCGACCCATTCCGATGAAGTTAATATGGTGGTCTGCCAGGTCGCGCATTCAGTCTTTGGCGTGCAGCGCAAGATCGCGCGTTTGCGGGCCAAAAGCTATTTGCATGCGATTTATTCCGACCTTTATCGCCGCGACCACCTGCCGATTGACGTGGTGATTAGCCCGGAACGCGAGGTCGCGGTGGCCGCGATGCAACGCCTGTCGGCGCCGGCTGCGTTCGATATTGAGACCTTCATGGAAGGCAAAGCGCAGTTGTTGGGCATTCAGGTCGACGAAGACTGCCCGATTGTGAACACGCCCCTTCGCCAGCTGACCGATCTGTTTTCCACCTTGCGTGCGATTATTGTCGGCGTGCGTCGTGATGGGTCGCTCTTTGCACCTGATCCCGGAGATCAATTGTTCGTCGGCGACAGCTGCTATGTATTTTGTCATTCCGACGACTTAAGACGTGTCATCGAAGTCTTTGGTAAAAAAGAAAAACGCCAGGATCGCGTGGTGCTGGTTGGGGGCGGGAATGTCGGTCTGGAAGTCGCCAAAGCGCTAGAGGGGCGCCAGTCACGGACCCGCGTCAAAGTGATCGAAAAGAGCCGCAAGTCTGCCGAAAAGGCTGCAGAGGCGTTGGAGCGGACGATTGTCCTGAACGGCGATGGGTTGGATAGCGCATTGATGACCGAAGCCGGAATCGAGCGCGCGGATGCCATGTTGGCTGTGACTGACGATGACAAAACCAATCTCTTGGCGGCTGTGCGTGCCAAGGCGCAAGGATGCCCCTTTGCGATCGCCTTGATCAATGACCCAACTCTGATTCCGCTGACCACACATCTGGGCATTGACGCTTACATCAACCCGCGCGCCACAACCGTAAGCTCGATCCTGCGCCACATCCGGTATGGTCGGGTGCGGCAGGTTTATTCCTTGGGTGATGCCGAGGCGGAAGTGATCGAAGCGCAGGTTCTGTCCACGTCACCGATTGCGGGCAAATCGATCAAAGAGATCGATTTTCCAGAAGGTGCCTTGGTTGGCGGTGTTCTAAAGGGGGGGGAGATGCGTCGCCCCACCGGGGATTTGCGGTTCGAAGAGGGCGATGTGATCGCGCTGTTTGCGATGGCAAGTGATGTGCCTGAGGTGGAGCGGTTGTTGCAAGTCTCCATTGACTACTTCTAGAATGGCGCGCAAACGTCAGAGAACGCGCGGTATTCTGCGTCTTCCCCTGTTTTTGCTGCTCTGGGGGGTGGCGTCTCTGGCTATGTGGGTTCCAGCGATCCATGCCTTGATTTTGGACGACCATCCCACATCGCGAAGCTTCTTTTACGCAGGTATCGTTGGGATGATGCTGGTCACATTGATCGGCCTGTCGATGGGCAATCGGGTGCCCCGTTATGGCATGCCCGGTCAATTGCTGTCGCTGCTGGCGACCTTTGTCCTTTTGCCGTTATTTCTGGCGATGCCGGTTGCGGAAACATTGGGCAATACCCGGTTTTTGAACGCTTATTTCGATATGGTGAGCGCGATCACCACAACGGGTGCGGCCATTTTTGGCGATGGAGACCGTCTGCCCAGCAGCGTGCATCTGTGGCGTGGGATCGTGGCCTGGCTTGGCGGGCTGTTGATGCTGGTTGCTGCCGCCGCGGTGTTGGCTCCGCTGTCGCTGGGCGGGTTTGAAGTGACCGCGCGCGGCGAACCCGGCGGCGTTGTTACGGCTCCCTATATGCAAAAGGGTGACGCGCGGCGTCATCTTGTTTTGGTCTTTCGCACGCTTGCACCGATTTACACCGGGTTGACGCTGGCCTTGTGGATCCTTCTGATGGTCACCGGTGGACAACCGACGGCGGCCCTGATCCACGCAATGTCTGTTATGTCTACGTCGGGAATTTCATCCATTGGCGGCGTTGAGAATGCCAACAGTGGCCTTGGTGGTGAGATGATCATGTTTTTGTTCATGTTCTTCTCTCTGTCTCGGCTGACATTTTCCTCTGATACGCTGAGCACAGATACCCGCCGTCTGGACCGGGACCCCGAGTTTCGTCTTGGTCTTTTCCTTGTGATCTCAATTCCTTTGATGCTCTTCCTAAGGCATTGGGTGGCGGCGTTTGAGGTGAGCGCGGGCGACGGCATTGGGGTCGCTTTGTCTGCTCTGTGGGGCGCGCTTTTCACCATCTTGTCCTTCCTCAGCACCACGGGGTTCGAAAGCGTGCATTGGCAATCGGCACAGGATTGGTCAGGGCTGGCGACGCCGGGGATGATCTTGATGGGAATGGCGATGATTGGCGGCGGCGTTGCAACCACTGCAGGGGGCGTGAAACTGTTGCGTGTCTACGCCCTTTACTTGAACGGCGTGCGTGAGATGGAGCGCTTGGTGCACCCGTCATCTATTTCCGGTGCGCGCAAAAGCACCAAACGGTTGCAAAGCAACGGGGCTTATGTAGCCTGGGTGTTTTTTATGCTGTTCGCTTTGTCGTTGGCGGTAATCAGCACAGCGCTTTCGGCGGTAGGGGCGAGTTTCGAGGAGGCTTTGATTCTTTCGGTTGCAATGCTGTCAACCACCGGACCGTTGACGGAAATTGCGGGATCAACACCAATTGCTCTGGAATTGCTCTCTAGCCCTGCCAAGTTGATCCTTTGTGTTGCGATGATCTTAGGGCGTTTGGAAACTTTGGCCTTCATTGCACTCCTTTCGCCAAATCTCTGGCGCAGTTAAGCGTTCGTGGTTAACCATATAAGGAACGCAGAATTTTCGGCTGGAAACTTGTTTACTCTGCGTCCATACTAGAAAAAACCAGGCGCGTTGGTCCGCAGCGCGTGGCACAAGAAAAAAAGCGAGATAATAAAAATGGCTTCGGACAGACAGAATCTTCAGGACGCCTTCCTGAATCATGTTCGCAAAACCAAGGTTCCCGTCACTATTTTCCTTATCAACGGTGTGAAACTTCAGGGTGTAATCACTTGGTTTGATAATTTCTGCGTCCTGCTGCGCCGCGACGGTCAATCCCAGCTTGTTTATAAGCATGCGATTTCGACCATTATGCCTGCTCAGCCGATCAGCCTTTACGAAGGTGAAGACGCCTCTTGATGGAACATGACAGGAAGCGCACCCGGGCTTGGGTGTTGCATCCGGATATTAAATCAGAACAATCGCGCCGTGATCCCGCGGCTGCGCTTGAAGAAGCCGTCTCCCTTGCCGTCGCTTTGCCGGACCTCGATGTCGCCGGTCGATCGGTTGTGCGACTGCCAAAGGCACAGCCCGGCCACCTGTTTGGCTCCGGTAAAATCGAAGAGCTCGCGCAGCAATTCAAAGCAGAAGAGGTTGAGCTGGTCCTGATCGATGGGCCCGTCACACCCGTGCAGCAGCGCAATTTGGAAAAAGCTTGGAAGGTCAAAATTCTTGATCGGACCGGGCTGATCCTTGAGATCTTTTCCGATCGTGCGCGCACCCGTGAAGGTGTTCTGCAAGTTGAAATGGCCGCGCTGAGCTATCAGCGGACGCGTTTGGTGCGCGCTTGGACCCACTTGGAACGTCAACGGGGCGGATTGGGATTTGTCGGCGGTCCCGGCGAAACCCAGATCGAAGCGGACCGCCGCGCCATTGATGAACACCTTGTACGCTTGCGGCGGCAATTGGAAAAAGTGGTCAAAACCCGAACGCTGCATCGTGCGGCCCGGGCCAAGGTTCCATATCCGATTGTGGCCCTTGTGGGCTATACCAATGCCGGGAAATCTACCTTGTTCAACCGGTTGACCGGTGCCGAGGTGATGGCCAAAGACATGCTGTTTGCAACGCTGGATCCGACGATGCGGCGGGTGCAATTGCCGGATGGGCCCGAAGTGATCTTGTCCGACACGGTGGGCTTTATCTCGGATCTACCAACGGAGCTGGTTGCGTCCTTCCGTGCTACTCTCGAAGAAGTTTTGGCCGCTGACGTTATCTTGCACGTGCGCGACATCAGTCATGACGAGACGCAGACCCAGGCCGAAGATGTCGAGGCGATCTTGAACTCGTTAGGCGTGGACGAAAACCGTCCGATGTTAGAGGTCTGGAACAAGATCGACCAATTGCCCGATGAGGAAGCCGAGGCACGACGCGACCGGGCCTCTCGCGACGACGCGCTGCATGCGATCTCTGCTCTGACCGGCGAAGGCCTGCCGGATCTGCTCGAGACCATTGCCCAGCTTTTGCAGGGAAAACGTTTCGAAGAGGATCTGGAGCTGACATTCGCGCAAGGCAAAGAGCGCGCTTGGCTGTTTGAGCAGGACATTGTGCAAAGCGAAGAACAGACTGAAACCGGATTTGCCGTAACGGTTCTGTGGACGGAAAAACAAAAGTCACAGTTTGCCAAACTCTGATCCCAGTTAAGGGGTCAGAGTGCGAAACCACGCCCAGCTGTCACGTGCGATACGTGGTCCGATTTTATACAGCCAATGGGTGTGGTTGGGGATCAGTTGCAGCGTAACCGAATGACCTGCCCGTGCCATGGCGCGCGCGGTCTGTTCCGCGGCATCTACACCAAAAATGTGGTCTTTCTCGCCTAGGTAAATCCGAAACGGCTTGGCCTCTTTCTGTGCCGAAATATGTTCAGACGATGCGAAACCTCCATGGGTTACACCCGCTTTCCAAGGGCCATCAAAACGGTTGACCAACAATGTCACAAAACCGCCGCCGTTTGAATGGCCGAACAGATAAATGCGATCGCGGTCGACGGGACGGTGGAGGTCGGTTATCTCCAGCATTTTGTTCAGCGTTGAGAGAGTGAAATCTGACGTCTCCCAGGAACGTCCACGCGCATTTGGGGCAAGCAGGATCAGATCTTCTTTGGCTGCGACGTCTTTCCACATATCCAGCACCGACAACCCATCGCGGCCTGACCCATGAAACAGGATCACCAATGGCGCCGGCGATGTTCCATCAGGCGCGTAATGATACCATGTGTTGGCCTGGTGCTTGTTCTTTACCGCGATGTCTTTGACGTGTTCCGATGGGGTGTAGGTGTAATCCGCCAACGGCTGACTTTGAATGGTTGCGCGCCGAACCTTTGCATAGCTTCCCGTCGTCAGCTGGTCACCCGCTGGCTGTGCTGGGGGGAGTAAGGCAGTTTCAGAGGTCGCCGTTTTGGGAGAAACCTGGAGTGTTACGTACGTCAGCGCCGCCAATAGGGCAAAGTAGTAAATGGCTTTAGACATAACTCTCTTTTCAAGTTAGGAGAGTGATTCCACTCACCTACTGCGGTAGTATTCGAGTAATACCAACCGCAGCTGCCCGTGCAAGGTTTTCGTCTAACGACATGGGAATATATTCTCCGCGCCGCCAATGTTGGGACATATCGTCGTAGTACCGAGAGAGGAAATGCCCAGATTGTCCCGTAGAGGTGACAAAGACCGAGCTATCCGGATCAGCAAAGTCATAAACACCGCGATAGCCTGAGGCGTGGATATTAGTGAAGGGCGCGAGACCTTTACCAGATGTCAGCCCGCGCTGCAGTGTATTGTCCCCACCGCTGGTGGATTGGCGAATGTTAACGAAGTAACGCAGCACAGGGATGGATCCCAACGCTTCGTGCAGGTGGTTCGCCTGATGGGCGTCCCCCCAACGCAGGGATTCCAATGTCCCACCATAAGTTTCATTAACCCAAAGAATGGCGTCATCCAGAGCGAGACGAGATAGATCGGTGCAGCTTTCGATCAGCGCGCTTTGGCGGATGTCACACCAGGCGGACGCGCCGTCAATATTGCGGAACACCCGTTCCAGGAACAGAGGGTCAACGCGGGGATATGCAGATGCAAGCGTGCCGATATCATCTTCGATCAGGCGTTTTTGCAAAGCGCGCACCCAGGCCGCATAGATCAGTGGTTCAGGCAGATGCTCATTCATCTCACCGTTCCATTGGGCAAGCAGGTTCAAGGCGGTCTGACGTTGACGGGCAGGGGTGCCCTCTGGCGCGGCCTCTCCGGTGAACCAGAGGTCAGCACCAATCAGGGGCAACAAGGTGCGTGCGGCAAAGGACACTGTGTCCTGCTGCGCCTCAATAAAGCTGTCGCGGGTATGGACCTCGCGCGATTGCATCAGGCGTTGCCACCGGTGGATCCGCTGCGAGTCTCCCCAGTCGTAGGAAATATGGTTGGGAAACGGGCGGTCGACCAGTTTGTTGTTGGTGTTGCCCAGAATGCCGCCGCGTGGGTTTCGAAATACCGGGTTCGCCGCATATGCCGCGCGTCCCTGCCAACGGTTTTCACGCCGCCAACCCGGGCTCGGCAAACGCCCTTTGCTCTGATGGCGACTGCTGCGTTGGGGCACCGCACCGATGGTTTTCATCGCGATCTCTTCCTGATCGGCGAGAACAAGGTTAAAGGAGGGCGCGACAAAACCTTCAGCCGCTGCAATGGCCTCTGAAACATTGTGGCTGCGCATCAGATCGATCGCGGCCGTCATCGAGGTGTCAGCCGGGCTCAGCGCGGTCCAGCCGAGGCTTACGACATGGCCGGGTGGAGTAATGCTGGAGAGATTGAAGATCCCACCGGGCAAAACAGGACCATTTTCAGTCCAACGCAGAGTGGTTGTGATCGGTGGCGCGTCTTTGACGTTGATAATGGCGCGCCGTGTGCGGAAGGTTTTGAAACCGCTCGGAGTTTGGTATTCCTCCGGATTACCTAGGTTCAATTGTTCGATGAACAGATCCTGGTCATCCAAAAAGGACGCGGTGATTCCCCAGCCCATTGCATTGGACCTTCCTGAAAACACAACCGGGATGCCGGGCAGGGTGCCGCCAATGATACCACCGGTCGCAAGCTCTAGCCGGGCAAGATACCATGTTGACGGCGCGGTGAGGCTGTTGTGCGGATCGTTTGCCAAAATGGAACCACCGGCAGCGGACCGCGACGGCGCGGCGGCCCAGGCATTGGACGCGCTGGAAAGACCGCGTTCCGGCAGGGGCCAAAAAGTTGGTTGCGACGTCTCAAGCGCTGCAAAGCGCTTCATCTGCGGAAAAAGCTCAGTGAATTCTGGCAAAGCAGAAATCCCGTTGCCCGGCGCGTCCGGCAGGATATCTCGCAGCCGGTCGGGATCTTCGAGCACCAGTGAGGTCCGCGTGCGCAGGATCTCGTTTTGCATGTGTGTCGACGATTGCACCGCCAAAAGCTTGAGCAGCGCAAGACTGTCTGCCGGTTGCCAGGGTGCAACGGGCGCGGAGAACAAGAACATCTCGGGCGCGCCTCGTCCCAATGCGCTTTCGTTAACCTCAAACAAACGCGCATTGACGCCTGCCGCGTAGGCTCGCAAGGCCGCCAATGTATCCGCAGATTGGGCAGCCACCGACTGTTGCGCGAGACGATAAATATCCAGCCGCCGCATCAAACTGTCGCTTTCGATGCTGCGTTCGCCAAAAACTTCCGACAGGCGTCCTTGAGCGGTGCGCCGCAGGACGGTCATCTGCCACAGGCGATCCTGGGCATGGGCATAGCCAAGACCGAAATAGACGTCTTCGTCGCTGGCGCCAAAACTGCCAAAAATATGCGGCACGTTGGCGTTGTCGCGCACGATTTCCACAGGCGCGGTGACGCCGGGCAGGGCGCGTTCTTTTTCGTATTCGGGCAGCGATTGCGAGGCGAGAAAATACACAACAAGGATTGAAAGAACAGACAGCAGCACGCCCACCGCGGTCAGTTTCAAGAGCCAATTTACCAATCTCGCCATATGGTGATCTTTCTCGAGCTTTCAGAACTTTAGCGGACGCGTCGCTTGCGCTTGCGCCCTAGGCTGGTAGGGTCAACGCGACCATAAGGCAAGTTTTTCAGAGGGGAAAGCAAATGGCGAAAGTTGCGTTCTTGGGCTTGGGGGTGATGGGCTATCCCATGGCTGGCCATCTGCAAAAAGCGGGGCATTCCGTGAAGGTTTATAACCGCACAACCGCAAAAGCGGAGGCCTGGGTTGCTGAGTATGGTGGTACATTGGGCAGATCGCCGCGCAGCGCCGTGGAAGGCGCGGATTTTGTGATGAGCTGCGTCGGAAATGACGATGATTTGCGTGCGGTTTGTGTCGGCGAAAACGGCGCTTTTGCAGGCATGTCCTCGGGCACGGTCTTTGTGGATCATACAACCGTTTCGGCAAAAGTGACGCGCGAGCTGTATGATGTCGCCAAGGATGCGGGCATTTCCCTGATCGACGCGCCAGTGTCCGGCGGGCAAGCCGGCGCTGAAAATGGTGCGCTGTCCGTTATGTGTGGCGGTGACAGCGATGCATTTGATCGCGCCGAACCCATTATGGCGGCTTACGCGCGTATTTGTCGGCGGATTGGGGAGTGTGGCGCGGGTCAGATGACCAAAATGTGCAACCAGATCGCCATCGCAGGCGCGGTTCAAGGCCTCTCTGAGGCGCTGCACTTTGCTGAGAAATCGGGCCTCGACGGGGAGGCAGTTGTTGAAGTGATTTCCCAAGGGGCCGCCGGCAGCTGGCAAATGGCAAACCGTTTTCAAACCATGCTTAAGGACGAGTTTGAACATGGTTTCGCGGTGGATTGGATGCGCAAGGATCTGGGGATCTGTCTGGATGCCGCTGATGAAAACGGCGCAAGCCTGCCGGTGACCGCGCTGGTCGATCAATACTACAAAGATGTGCAGAAAATGGGCGGCGGTCGTTGGGATACGTCGAGCCTGTTTAAGCGTCTGCGCAAACTCGGATAATAAAAAAGCCCCGCTCGAAAACGAGTGGGGATTTTTTAATTTCATTCTTTCCCAGCGACTTAGGGGATGATGCGAGTGTACTTCGTGCCTTCCAGCGTTGCACCGATGCGCAGGCCGGTCTGACCAAAAATCGCCGCCAGAATGGGCGAGGTCAGCGTATTGGTGTCGGCTGCCAAAGCATTGCCTTCGTTCTGGATGACATATTCCAGATCCGCACCTGCGGCCCAGCCAGAGGACCGGCGGAAGTTCGACAGCGCGTCTTGCGTCATAAAGAACAAAACATGCGCATATTGCTGCGCGCCGATTTGCAGACCAGCGTTGCCTTTGAGTGTCGAGTAATAGTCGACGGTGACATCGTTGATCCGCAACGCGCCCTGGCCATAGGCACCACCAAAGATAAAGCCCGCCTCGGTCACCAAGGGCATCACCAACAGACCGGTGGCTTTGCTCGCCAGATCGCGGGTGTTGGGGTAAAGGCTGTACATCTGGTCCAGCGTTGCGTCTACGCGTGCATCGATTTTGGCGGCATTGCTGGTGCCAACACCATTGCCACAGGCAGCGGTCACACCAAGACCCGCCACCGCGCCCAAGGCAAAGCCACGGCGCGTGATATTTGTGTTTCGTTTACTGCTCATTTTGCCTGTCCTGTTTTCAAGCTCGACTTTTTGTCGTTCTTAACTCGAATTTATAGGCTCAACTTTGCCGATTGTCATCTGCAAGCGCAAGAAAACAGCGACAATTCGCCCATTCACAAGTGTTGGATTATCTGTTCAGAAGCTTGGCAACCCGAGGGGCGAAATAGGTGAGGATCCCGTCGCAACCCGCGCGTTTAAAGGCCAAAAGGCTCTCCATCATCACCTGCTCTTTATCGATCCAGCCGTTTTGCGCCGCCGCCATGATCATCGCGTATTCACCGGACACTTGATAGGCAAACGTCGGCGCGCCAAAGGTGGTTTTGACACGGTGACATACATCCAAATATGCAATGCCAGGCTTGACCATCACCATGTCGGCCCCCTCTTGCAGATCGCGTTCCACAAGGCGCAGAGCTTCGTCCGAGTTGCCGGGATCCATCTGGTAGGTTTTCTTGTCGCCCTTCAAAGCACCCGATGCCCCAACCGCATCCCGAAATGGGCCGTAATAGCCCGAGGCGTATTTGGCGGAATAAGACAGGATAGAGACATTGGAGAAGCCTTTCTCCTCCAAGGCGCGGCGCATTGCGCCAATGCGGCCGTCCATCATGTCGGACGGTCCAATGATGTCCGCGCCAGAACGCGCCTGGGCCAATGTCATTTTGACCAAAGCTTCGACAGAGCGGTCATTTACGATCTCACCTTCAACCACAAATCCATCGTGACCATTGATGTTGTAGGGGTCGAGCGCCACGTCGGTCATGACGGCGATATCAGGGGCTGCGTCCTTGATCGCGCGGATCGCCTGGTTGGTCAGATTGTCGGGGTTCCAGGCCTCGGCGCAATCCTCGGTTTTGAGCGCGGGGTCGGTATAGGGAAACAGGCAAATCGCGGGGATGCCCAGATCCTGCGCTTCTTTTGCGGATTTCACCACATTGTCCAGCGACTGGCGCATCACACCGGGCATAGAGGCGACGGGTTCCATCACATCGGTGCCATCACGCACAAAGACCGGCCAAATCAGATCGTCCACCGTCAACGTGTTTTCGCGAACCAGATTGCGCAGCGCGTGGGTGGTGCGTGTACGGCGCAGGCGCGCGGCAGGAAAAGGGGCGACGGTCGGTTTCATCTACTGGCTCTCGCTTTGGCTTTTCCTTTGGTTTGCATGGAAAGCCGTCGAAAACAAGATGCGTGGCTTGCGACACAGTAGTCAGGCTTGTGTCCCGCCGCCGGACAGTGGATATAGGGACGGGCGCGTAAGCGACAGAATTGACGAACAAAAAGGACCTGAGTGTGGACCTCTTTCACTTGCTGGCGGAAATGATTGATATGCGGTCATTTTCCAACCTCTGGTACTGGATTGTTCTGGCCATTGCCTGGTCGACGGCCAGTCATTGGATCCTGGGCGTGCCTTTTGATTTGGTGAACCGGGCCCGAAAACGCGGTGGTCAAGCCTATCAGGATCTGGAAACGCTAGTGCGGATCAATGTGACGCGCAAATTGCATGTCATGGATGTTGCCGGGCTTTGGGTCGTAGGGTTTGCGTGTTTCTTGCTGAGTACATTGGCGGTGCTGGGGTTTTGGTTTGGAATGGAAATCGCGCAAGCCGTCTTCCTGATTGCCTTCCCGATGAGCGGTGTCTCACTGGTCAGCCTGCGTGCGGCGTGGAAAATTCAGGCGCAAGGGTTGGTCGGTGAGGATCTGATGCGTCAGCTTAGCACCTGTAGATTTGCCACCCAGCTGATCGGAGTTGTGTCGATTTTTGTGACCTCTTTATGGGGCATGTACCAAAATATCCAAATTGGCGTCATTTAAGACAGGGACTTCAGCGATGGCCGTAAAACAGGTCAAAATGGGCGGCGTTCCCGAAGGGTTTGATGCGCGCCAGATTTTGAAGGAACTGGAGACCTCCGGCAAACCGGTGGTGCATGTCGCCCGCGATGACAAGCGGATGGAGGCGACGCGCGCCGCATTGGCGTTTTTTGCGCCGCACATCCCGGTGTTTGTCTTCCCTGGCTGGGACTGTTTGCCCTATGACCGTGTCTCGCCCAATCCGGATGTCTCTGCCGCGCGTATGGCGACGCTTGCGGTGTTGCTGCATCAACCGCCCAAAGAATATGTGCTACTGACCTCATTGAACGCGGCCACCCAACGCTTGCCTGCGCGTTCCGTGCTCAAAGAATCGGTGTTCTACGCCAATGTGGATCGTCGCATTGACGAAGATGCATTGCGTAAGTTTCTGGTTCGTATGGGGTTCTCCCAAAGCCCAACGGTGATGGAACCCGGTGATTACGCCATCCGCGGCGGCATTATCGACATTTTCCCGCCGGGCGAAAGCGGCCCAGTACGGCTGGATCTGTTTGGCGATGTGTTGGAAAGCGCCCGCCGGTTTGACCCTGTGTCACAGCGGACCACCGAAAAACTGAATACGGTGGAATTGGCGCCCGTCTCCGAAGTCATCTTGGATGAGGCGGCGATAACCCGGTTCCGCCAGAACTACCGGATCGAATTTGGCGCCGCTGGCAGTGATGATCCGCTGTACGAGGCGGTGAGTGCCGGGCGCAAACATCAGGGTATGGAGCATTGGCTACCCTTCTTCCATGAAGAGCTGGAAACCCTGTTTGACTATGTGCCGGGCGCGACGGTGACGTTGGATGACCAAGTCACCCCAGTGCGCTTGGCGCGGTGGGATACGATTGCGGACCAATATGAGACCCGCAAGATCGCGATGGCCCAAAAGGGACGCTTGGATTCCGTCTATAAACCCACGCCGCCTAGCTTGTTGTATTTGGATGACGCCGCCTGGGAACACACAGTGGCCGCGCATCGCGTGATCCAATTCCACCCGCTGGCACAGGCCACAGGCCCCGGTGTGGTGGACGCTGGCGCGCGTATTGGTCGAAACTTTGCGCCCGAGCGGCAACAGGAAAGCATAAGCCTTTTTGGGGCTTTAGCGGATCATATTAAATCACGTCTTGCAGAAGGGCCGGTCTTGATCGCCTCCTACTCAGAAGGGGCGCGGGAACGTTTAACCGGCCTGATCGAAGACGAAGGACTTGCCGAAGCGATCCCTGTAACCGACGGCACGCGGATCGGAAAGTCGGGCCTGCATCTGGCGGTGTGGGCGTTGGAGCATGGGTTCGAGACGCCCGAAATGACGGTGATCTCAGAACAGGATGTTCTGGGCGATCGCCTGATCCGCGCGCCCAAGAAACGGCGCAAGGCCGAAAACTTCCTGACTGAGACACAGTCGCTGACACCGGGCAATCTGGTGGTGCATGTGGATCATGGGATCGGCCGCTACATGGGGCTGGAAGTGGTGACCGCCGCCGGAGCCGCCCATGAATGTCTGCTGTTGGAATATGCAGAATCCTCAAAACTTTATCTGCCGGTAGAAAACATCGAATTGTTGAGCCGATACGGTCACGACGAAGGTCTTCTGGACCGTCTGGGCGGCGGCGCGTGGCAGGCCAAAAAGGCCAAGCTGAAAGAGCGCATTCGTGAGATGGCGGATCGTCTGATCCGGATCGCGGCCGAACGTGCCTTGCGCAAGGCGCCGAAAATGGATCCACCACCGCATGCGTGGGAGGAGTTCTCAGCCCGGTTCCCTTATCAGGAAACCGACGACCAGCTGCGGGCAATTTCCGATGTCATGGAGGATTTGCAATCTGGTGCGCCGATGGACCGTCTGGTTTGCGGTGACGTTGGGTTTGGCAAGACCGAGGTTGCGATGCGCGCAGCCTTTGTCGCAGCTATGTCTGGCCTGCAGGTGGCTGTAGTGGCACCCACCACCTTGTTGGCCCGTCAACACGCCGCCAGTTTTGCCGAACGTTTCCGTGGATTTCCGTTGGAAGTCAGACAGTTGTCGCGCTTTGTTTCTGCAAAAGAAGCGAGTAGAACACGCGAAGGTTTAAGCCGCGGCATCATTGATATTGTTGTTGGCACCCACGCGTTGTTGGCCAAAAGCATTCGTTTCGAGAACTTGGGCCTGTTGATTATCGACGAAGAACAGCATTTCGGCGTGGCCCACAAGGAACGGTTAAAACAGCTGCGCAGTGATATTCACGTGCTCACCCTGACCGCGACCCCGATCCCGCGGACGCTGCAATTGAGCCTTACCGGGGTGCGGGACCTGTCGATCATTGGCACGCCACCCGTCGACCGTCTGGCGATCCGCACGTATGTCAGTGAATTTGACGCGGTCACCATTCGCGAAGCCTTGCTGCGAGAACATTACCGTGGCGGGCAAAGTTTTTACGTGGTGCCGCGGATCTCGGACTTGCCGGAAATTGAGGCCTTCTTGAAGGAACAACTGCCGGAATTGAACTATGTCGTCGCGCATGGACAGCTCGCCGCCGGTGAGTTGGACGAGCGGATGAATGCGTTTTATGACGGCAAATTCAACGTCTTATTGGCGACAACTATTGTGGAATCGGGCCTCGATATTCCAACCGCCAACACAATGATCGTGCACCGCGCCGATATGTTTGGTCTGGCGCAGCTGTATCAAATTCGTGGCCGCGTGGGTCGTTCCAAAACCCGCGCCTATGCCTATATGACAACCAAGCCCCGTCAGCGTCTGACCGAAACGGCCGAGAAACGACTGCGTGTTCTGGGCTCGCTCGATACGCTTGGGGCGGGCTTTACCTTGGCCTCGCAAGACCTTGATATTCGGGGTGCTGGCAATCTGTTAGGTGAAGAACAGTCCGGCCAGATGCGCGACGTGGGCTACGAGCTTTATCAGTCGATGCTGGAAGAAGCGATTGCCAAGATCAAATCGGGTGAAGCTGAAGGTCTGACTGAGCAGGACGACCAATGGGCACCGCAGATTAACCTCGGCGTGCCGGTTCTTATCCCACAGGATTATGTGCCAGATCTGGATGTACGTTTGGGTCTGTACCGGCGTTTGTCCTCGCTTTCGAAAAAGGTAGAGTTGGAAGGTTTTGCCGCCGAACTGATCGACCGGTTCGGAAAATTACCGAAAGAGGTCAATACGTTGATGCTCGTTGTTCGCATCAAGGCGATGTGCAAGCGGGCGGGCATTGCTAAGCTTGATGGTGGTCCCAAAGGCGCGACCATCCAGTTCCACAACGACAAATTCGCCTCTCCGCAGGGATTGGTTGAATTTATCCAAGGGCAAAATGGTCTGGCCAAGGTCAAGGACAACAAGATCGTTGTCCGTCGTGATTGGCGCTCTGATGCGGATAAGATCAAAGGCGCCTTTGCAATTGCGCGGGACCTGGCCGAAAAAGTTGTGGCTGAGAAGAAGAAAGCCAAGGCGTAAGCGGCGGTTTTACTCCGCCGCCGTCGCCTGAGTCTCGCGTTGTGTCAACGAGCGCATAATCAAGGCGGCGATGCAGGCCATCATGAACACCCCGGTCGCCATAGGCCGCAGGGTTCCGTCAAACATCTGGCCGACCGGCGTGGCGAAGAGCACACCCAAAACCGTTGAAATTGCAGCAATAACCGATGCGGCGAGGCCCGCAATATGCCCAACGGGTTCCATCGCCATCGCATTGAGGTTGCCCATGGCTGCGGCGATCATCAAGAAGATGGAACATTGCCAAATCACGAAGAATGCAAAGGGGATCTGATCCGAAGGGAGCGATAGACTGAGTGCCAGCATAACAAAGCTGAACGCGCATTGACCCCAAAGACCAAAGACCACAATTGCGCGCATCCCAAAACGCGGCACCAGCTTGGCGTTCAAAATACTGCCCAGCCCGGACACAAGCGCGACCAGGGCGAACCAATAGGGGAAAGTCGCGGCGCGATCGAAAATCTCACCATAGATCTGCTGGATCGAGGTGAGCATGGAGAACAACATCCCCATGGCCAAGGCTTGGATCAAGATGGATGTGCGCGCAACCGGATGAGTGAACAGCTCTTTTGTCGCCGCGAGCAGGGATGAGATCCGCAACGGGCGACGGTGTTCTGCGGCATGGGTTTCGGGCAAGCGCAGGCTCACCCAGATCGCAACGACTAACGCGAATACGATGAAGACCGCGAAAATTGTACGCCACCCGGACACCGTTAAAATGGCGGCACCCAGGGCGGGGGCGACGGCCGGCACCAGTGTAAAGATCATGATCGCATAGGACATCAGCTGCGCCATCTCGCGACCTTTGTACAAGTCACGTACGGCTGCCAGGCTGACGATACGCGGGCCAGCAGCGCAAATCCCCATGATAAATCGTGAGAAAAGAAGCACTTCGAGTGTGCTGCTCATCACGGCCATAAACGAGGCTCCGGCATAGAGCAGTGCGCCCGCGATGATCACCGGCCGCCGCCCAATCGCGTCCGAGATTGGGCCTGCAAAAAACAGCCCGATTCCCATGCCAAACAAGAAAACCGTCAGAACCAATTGCGCTTTGTTGGCATCATCCGGCGACAACTCAGCAGCGATGTTCGGCAGTGCGGGCAGCATGGCATCGATGGAGAGCGCGATGATCGCAAACATAAACGCAATCATCGCCGTCAATTCGGTTTTACCGAGGCGGCGGGTGGTGTTCTGGGGCACTGGAATATCGCTCATCAAGCTTTGGCGAGAGGCATTTTGCCTCGCGCGCCGAAAATGTAGAACATGTTAAGCAGTTTGGCCAGAGCCGGCTGTCAGTTTCCTGACCAAAATTGAGCGTCAGGCGGGCATTTGCCGATGCGCCAACGCGGCTATTCCTCAGGCGCGTCTGCCAATTGGCTCTGAATATCCGCAATCACCTGCTTCCACAGCTCAGGCGGCTGTGCGCCGGGAACGGCATGTTGGTTGGCAATGATAAAGGTCGGAACGGAACTGACACCCATTTTGCGCGAGTGTCCATCACGTTGACGAATGTCGTCCAAGTCATTGTCAGAATTCAAAAGATTTCGAATAACGTCTGCTTCTAGACCTGCCGACGTCGCAACGTCGACCAATACGTCCTCGGACCCAATGTCTTTGCCATCCACAAAATAGGCTTGAAACAAGGCATCGACCACTTGCGTCTGTTTCTGCTCAACACCTGCCCAATGGATCAGGCGATGTGCGTTCACCGTGTTTGGAGTGCGCGCGATCTTATCCAGGTTGATAATCAGACCAGCATTTTCGGCGTGTTCCACGACGGGTGCATAGGCGCGAACGGCTCCGTCTTTGCCGCCAAATTTCCCCTCAAGATAGGCGCGCCGGTCTACGCCATCCACCGGCATTTCTGGGTTCAGCTGAAACGGATGCCATTCAATCACAAACGGGTGGTCTCCAAGTTCCGCCAGGGCTTTGTCCAGGTTGGCTTTGCCGATGTAACACCATGGGCAAATCGGATCCGACAGAATGTCCAGTTTTACAGTTTCCATAGTGGTTTATCCTTCAAAGCTCACCCAATAGGCACGTCATTGCAACCTGCCATTTGGATTTCGGAACTGCGCATAGGTGCGCGCGTATATCTTGGGCTGTTTGTAATCTGCCAAACTTGCCTTGGCAAACTGAGAAAGGGCTTCAGGTTCAAGATCAGGTGATCGTAAATCCAATGCGAAGGCCCTGAAGAATAAGTTCAACCCGTGCCAGGACACATTGCAAGCCCCATCCACGCGGCTTATAGATGATCCATGACAGATAAAGACCCCAAATCCCTCATCTCGATCGCGCGTGAAAGCGGTAATACATCCGAGCCAGAGCCGCTGGATCTGGGTGCGCGGGTGCGTGAATTGCGCAAGGCGCGGGATTGGACGTTGGAGCATGCGGCAAACCAGGCCGGATTGGCGCGATCCACACTGTCAAAGATCGAAAACGGCCAGATGTCTCCGACCTATGAGGCGTTGAAAAAGCTGGCCGAAGGATTGGAAATTTCCATTCCGCAGCTGTTTACCCAGCCGAAACGCGAACAGGTCAATGGCCGGTTTACCGTGACCAAGATGGGTCAGGGCGCGGCCCATGCGACCGCGACCTATGAACATGAGCTGTTGGCGGATGGGTTGTCCCGCAAGCAAATGCTACCGTATCGGGCGCGGGTACGGGCGCGGAATATGGACGAATTTGACGGCTGGGTGCGCCACGACGGCGAAGAGTTCCTGTATGTGCTGACCGGCGTAATCAAGCTTTACACCGAATTCTATGAACCCATCGAAATGCGTCGTGGCGACAGTGCCTATTACGATGCGACGATGGGGCATAACGTGGTGTCGGTCAGTGATGAGGACGCCACCATCCTTTGGGTGACGTCTTTGGCGTAAGGCACTGATTTACTGTTACTCTTCGGCGAAGAGGATGCGCAGGATTACATGTGCGAAGCCAACGGCAACAAGCTGCACAACAATGAACATCGCGATATGGCCGGGGTAAATTCCAGCAAAAGTGTCTGAGAAGCCGCGCGCAATTGTGACCGCCGGGTTCGCAAAGCTGGTCGATGACGTGTACCAGTATGCGCCTGTGATATAGAGCGCGACGAGGGTTGGGATCGCCTCCGGCTTGCTGCGCAGACCGCCAAAAATCACGAACAACAGACCAAAGGTTGCAACGATTTCCGAGAACCACTGTGACACGCCAGTGCGGTGCATCGTGGTTGAGGTCTGCGGGATAGATTGGTCAAACATCCAGTGGCAGGCCCAAACGCCTAGGATGCCGCCGACAATCTGAACAATCACATAGGCCGGCACGTCTTTCCATGCGTGGTCACCGCGCAAAGCAAAGGCCAGCGTGACCGCTGGATTGAAGTGAGCGCCAGAGATTGGGCCAAGCGTGGTGATAATTGCATAAAGCATGCAGCCGGTTGCAATCGCATTGGCCAACAGGGCCAGCGCAACATTTCCCTGCGCCAACGTCTCGGCCATAATGCCAGAGCCGATAACGCTGATCAGAAGAAATGCCGTCCCGAGCCCTTCTGCGAGCAGTTTTTGAGCGGTCATGATCTGGCTCCGTCGCGCAAGGGTTCGACTGATATGAAAGTCATGGGCGACGCGATGTGAAAACTCATAATATTCATTAGCCTACGGTTCCTCGTAAAGGCGATGATTGGGGCGGTGTTAGGTGACCAAGCTCATCAATGCGATGTTGCAAGGATTGTCGGTCCAGACGTTCAAATGGCAGCCAGGTCAGCGCCTGGATCCGCTGTTTCAAAACCTCGAAAGTAGCGCGCATGGCGGTTTTGGCGCTGCTGGGATCCGCATCTGGGTTGGCGACGCCCCAATGGGCGTGCAACGGCTGCCCGGGCAGCTGCGGTGGCTCTTCGTTTGCGGCTTGGTTGCAGACAGTGATGACCAAATCCATTTGCGGCGCATCGGCGCGCAGAAAGGGGGCCAACCCTTTGGGAGATAGTTTTGACACATCATACCCGCGCGCCACGAGGGTTGAGAGTGCTTCCTCATGGGCGTATCCCTTGGGGGCGATCCCAGCTGAATACGCGCGAAACCGCCCGTCGCCTTCACCGTTCAGCAGGGCTTCGGCCAAAATGGAACGCGCGGAATTTCCGGTGCAAATGAACAGGACGTTTAGCGGCCGCTCGGCTGTTGGCATCGGCAGCGGCGCGGATTGGGTCACGTTGCAAATGTCAGGCCGGTTCTGACAACAGTCGGAAATCAACGTGTCAAACATGCCTTTCAACCCGTCGAGCTTGGCCTGATAGCACAGTGAAGTGCCAATGCGACGCTGATCAATCAGCCCGGCGCTCCGCAGGATGGACAGATAGGTGGAGGTGGTATTGGCTTTGAATCCCAAAACCCCGGCAATTTCACCAGCAGGGACAGCGTCTGGGTAGCGCCTGACCATGAGGCGAAACACCGATAGCCGGTTTTCGTGAGCGAGGGCTGAAAGCTTATCGATTACACTTGTTTCCATATTTCTAGAAATAAAGAAGCTAACTGATAAAGCAAGAAAAAACCGCGCTATTTCCCAAAAGCGCGGTTTGTTATGGTGTCGGTGTCGGTGCTATTCAGCGTCCACCCACCAAACATCTGGGAGGAAATAGGTTTCCTTGTCCCCATAGATTGGAATGTAATCCGGGTACTTCAGCTCTTTGACGTGGGCGATGTAGGCGCTGTCGTATTGCCAGATTGGGATCACGTACCGCCCCGCAGTCAGCAGCCGATCCAACGCGCGACTGGCGGCTTGGAAGTCTTCGGTCGAATGTGCTGCCAACATGGTGCCAATCATCGCATCGATGGCCGGGCTGTTGATGCCTGGCAGATTTCGGCTGCCGGATTGGTCGACCCCGGCGCTGCCCCAATAGAGGTATTGTTCGTTGCCGGGGCTCAGCGACAGGGCGCGGCGTATGGGAATAATGTCGAAGTCATAGGCCGTTTCGCGTTCCACAAACTGGGCGTTGTCAACGATGTCGATCGACAGGGAGATGCCCAGACGTTTCAACGCCTGCCCATAGATGTCGATGATCGATTTGGTCTGCTGGTCCGCTTGTCGGATCAGAACACGTAAGGTGACCGGCGTGTCGGAGTTACAGTGCAGCGCACCGTCGGTCACAACGCAGCCAGCCTCCTGCAGCATTTTGACCGCTTTGCGCAGGTTCTTGCGGTTGCGCAAGCTGCCATCCGAGGCCGGTGGTTGATAGCCTTCCAGCGTTCCTGGGATCAGCTCCGACTTGTAAGGAGCTAATAACGCTTCCGTTTTCCCGGTTGCAGCACCGGGGATGAGGCCAAGAGAAGAGCCAGAGAAGTAAGAGGCTATTCGTTTTTGCTGCCCGCCAGTGATCGTCTCATTTATGTATTCAAAGTTAAACGCCAGCATCAACGCTTCGCGCACCTGCCAATCATTTAGCGGCGTGTTGCGTGTATTCAGCGCAAGACCCGTAATTCCGGTTGGCTTTTGATGTGGGATTTCTGATTTCACCACGTCGCCATTTTGGGCACGGGGGAAGTTGTAGGCGTTTTTCCAGAGGTTTGCGTTGTATTCGCGATAGGTGCTCAGCTCGCCTGCTTTGAAGGCTTCAAACATAACCGTGCCGTCACCGAACAGCTCAACCCGCAACTCATCTGCGTTTTGGGTGCCGTTGCGAAACGGCAGATCCTTACCCCAGTAGTCCGGATTGCGCTTCATGGTGAAGTAGCGATTGGGCTCGTAATCGCTCAGTACATAGGCCGAGGATGAAATGGGTGCTTCGCTCAGGCCGGAATTGGCAAGGTCTTTTCCCTCCCATTGCGCCTTTTTCAAAATGGGGCGCAGGCCTGCAATCAGCGCCAATTCACGGTTGTCTGATGCAAAGCTCAGCCGCACCTTGCCCGGGCCGGTTGTTTCTATTTTGGAAACTTGTTGCCAGAATCCACGGTATCTGGCGTGCCCTTCGGTGCCCAAGGTTTCATAGGACCAGATCACGTCCTCGACCGTAACCGGGCTTCCATCCGAGAATTTTGCAGCCGGGTTTAGGGTGAATTCAACCCAGGACCGGTCGTCTGGAACCTCAATCGATTCGGCCAAAAGGCCGTACAACGTGAAGGGTTCATCCAGACTACGCCCCATCAAGCTCTCAGAGGCCCAATATCTGTAGTGCCAGGGCGTGCTGCCTTTGCGCGCAAATGGGTTCAATGTGTCAAAGCCGCCGGTCGCTCCAAAGGTGATGCGACCGCCCTTTGGCGCGTCCGAGTTGGCATAAGGTAATGACACAAAATCCGGTGGTAGGGCGGGGTCGCCATACATAGCTATGGCATGGGCTGATTCTGCTTGCGCAGAGGCAGCGGTGAAAAGGGCCATGATTCCGGCCAATGCGCCGAAGCGGCGAGAGAAATATTTCGGTGCCAATTTCGCAACAATCCCGATGAAGCCTTATTTTCTTAGGTGGCGACGCTATCGGCTTGGGCACATCAAATCAAACTTTTAGCTTGGACCAAGGCCGGAAATTGCTTATAAAGGGATCACTGCTCGATAGGTTTCTTGCCTGTATGAAACCTGCCTCAATAACTCAACGCCCGCCTTGCGCGGGCGTTTTTTTCTGCCCGATTGCCGGGCAAATGACGGGCCATTCCAGTGCTCGTTTACGGCGGGCGATAGATACCAAAACCGTTTCCTTTTGCAGGTGCAGCATGTCAGACTGCGCATCAGAGCGAGATATCCAAATCGGAGGGAAGAGGCCATGGTATTAAAAGGCAAAACAGCCGTTGTTACAGGTTCGAATTCAGGTATCGGACTTGGCGTCGCACGAGAGATTGCGCGCGCCGGTGCAGATGTGGTCCTGAACTCATTTTCGGACACTGCCGACGACCATGCGTTGGCGGAAACAATGTCACAGGAATTCGGCGTCACCGTGCGCTATATCCAGGCAGATATGTCGGATGGCGCCCAGTGTCGAGCCCTGATCGAGAAGTCCGGAGCCTGCGATATTTTGGTGAACAATGCCGGTATTCAGCACGTGGCACCGATTGACGACTTCCCGGTTGAAAAGTGGGACGCGATCATTGCGATCAATATGAGCTCTGTGTTTCACACGACAGCTGCTGCTTTGCCAGTCATGCGCGCAGCGGGTTGGGGGCGGGTGATCAACATCGCTTCAGCCCATGGTTTGACGGCCTCTCCGTTCAAGTCCGCCTATGTCGCCGCCAAACATGGGGTCGTGGGCATGACCAAGACGGTGGCGCTGGAGACCGCAGAAGAGCCGATCACCTGTAATGCCATTTGCCCGGGCTATGTACTCACGCCGCTGGTCGAGGCGCAGATCCCGGATACGATGGCGAAATACAACATGGGCCGGGAAGAGGTGATCAAGAAGGTCATGTTGGAACGCCAACCCTCCCGTGAATTTGCCACCGTGGAACAGCTAGGTGGAACAACGGTGTTTCTGGCCTCAGACGCCGCCGCGCAGATCACCGGAACGACGATCAGCGTTGATGGTGGTTGGACCGCACTATAAGCGGGGTTTACATTGAAAACGACAAAGGGCGCCGATATTGGCGCCCTTTTTTGTTTTTAGAACGGGTATTTAAGAGCCGTTTTTGATGTTCTCGTCTTCCTTGGAGCTCGGATAAACAAGACCCGCGGAAATGACCAATTTGGCTGCGTCTTCGACGCTCATATCCAATTCGGTCACGTCTTCTTCGGGGAAGTATAACAGGAAACCGGATGTCGGGTTCGGGGTTGTTGGGACAAAGACGCTCAAAAGATTGCCGCTGGTTGCGGCTTTTTCGGCCACTTCACCCTTGGCCGGGGTCGAGATGAAACCGATCGCCCAAATGCCTTTGCGCGGATATTGAATCAGGCAGGCGCGTTCAAACGTCCGCTCGGACTGTGCAAATACTGTTTCCGAAATCTGTTTGATCCCGGAATAAATCGAGCGCACTACCGGCATCCGGTCGACCAATCCTTCGGCAAAGCCGATCAGGGAGCGTCCTAAAATCCCTTTGGCGATCCAACCAACGACAATGGTAAACAGAAGGAAGATGATTAATCCGACGCCGCGCAGGTTGATGCCGATGTATTTTTCCGGCTGGAATGTGTCAGGCACCAGCGGCAGGACCACGCCGTCGATCCAACCCATTGCCGACCAAAGTAGCCAAACCGTCAGTCCAACTGGTGCGATGACCACGATCCCGGTCAGGAACGAGGACCGAAGTCTAGAGAACAGGCCAGGGCCACGATGTGGCTCTTCGTCAAAAGGCGTAGTCATTGGTCATCAATTCCGTTAGTTGACTGCAACTTAGGGTCGGAGCGGCGATACGACAATGGGGTGAATGACGCAAAAACCCGTCAACCCTGCAACGCGGTCAGTTCTTGAGCAATTTGTGCGGCCAATTTCGCGTTATTTCTGACCAGCGCGATATTGGCTTCCAAAGAGCGGCCTTCGGTCAGTTCAAAAATTCGCTGCAACAAGAACGGGGTGACGGCTTTGCCAATGACACCTTGGGTATCCGCTTCGCTTTGCGCTTGTGCAATGATTGGCGACAAAACATCGCTTTTGATTTGTGCAGTTTCGGGGATGGGATTTGCAATCAGCTGACCGCCCGGCAGACCCATAGCCTGGCGCGTGACAAAAGCGCGGGCGATACTGGCTGTATCATCCATCCGCAAGGGCGCCTTGAGATCTGACTGAGCCGACCAGAACGCAGGCAAGCTGTCTTGCCCAAAGGCGATCACCGGAACGCCATTGGTTTCCAGAAATTCCAGCGTCTTGGGCAGATCAAGGATGGCTTTGGCGCCGGCTGCAATGACATTGACCGGGGTCTGTGCCAATTCGGGCAGGTCGGCCGAGATATCAAATGTGCTCTCGGCCCCTTTGTGAACGCCGCCGATGCCGCCGGTTGCAAAAACCGCGATCCCGGCGAGGTGCGCGGCTATCATGGTCGCGGCAACCGTGGTCGCTCCGGTTCCGCCCGTCGCAATGCACGCGGCCATATCCGCGCGCGAGACTTTGGCAACGTTTTGCGCTTGGCCGAGCGCTTTCAGCTGATCCGCCTCGAGGCCGACGTGCAATGTGCCTTCGATCACTGCGATGGTTGCTGGTGTCGCGCCCGCATCGCGGATGTCCTGTTCGACCAGCGCTGCGGTTTCCACGTTGCGCGGGTAGGGCATGCCGTGGGTGATGATCGTGCTTTCCAGTGCGACAATCGGACGGGCCTCTGCCTTTGCGGCGGAGACTTCGGAAGAATAGGTGATGTTCATGACTGCAAAAGCTCTCCGGACACATAGGAAGCAGCGGCGGCGAGCGCCGAATTGAGGGCATCTGCGGGTGTTTCACCGCGGAGTTCGGCGGCGATATGGGCCGCCATAAAGGTATCGCCCGCACCGGTGATCCGCTTGACGGTAACTGGGGGCGGGGTTTGTGACAGCACTCCGTCGGGCGTTGCAAAGCTCGCATCCCGGCCACCATGCGTGACCATAACCCGCGCGGCCCCTGCTGCGATCAACGCCTGTGCGGCATCTTGGCTGCTGTCAAAGAGGCGATCTACCAGAATACCGGCCTCCTCCAGATTGACATAAAGCGTGCCGCGCCCATGGGTCAGAAAGGGCCGCAGCCGTTCGGCCTTACCGGGAGAGGCGGGCGCGATGCGCAAATCTGCGGCGGCAAACAGCGGATTTTCGGCAATGTCTTGCAGCAGTGCAAGGGTCAGATTGCCGTCCAACGCGATCAAACCGGAGTAGGGCGCATCTGGACTGCCAAGCCGCCCATCGGAAAGCGGCGTCAAAATCGCATTGCCCACGGTTTCCAGCGAATGGGCATCGGCAATGGCAGCGACCAAACCGTTGGCCCCTTCGATGGCCATGTAGCAATCTGTTGGCAGGCCGTTGGGACGATGCACATATTGCATGTCCAGACCAAGCGCGGCGCTGGCGGACATCAGGTCGTCGCCTTCGGTATCCTGTCCAATTGCGGTCAAAGCGGCAGGCGTTATGTCAAACTTTGCAAGCGCTTGCGCGATGTTGAGTGCGACACCACCGGGCAGGCGCTGAATGCGACCCGGCACATCATTGGACAAGGCCATGCTGCGCGGCGTGCGGCCGACGATATCCCATAGGACAGAACCGATACAGATGACTTGGGCAGACATGGGCGAAGTTCCCTTTGGCATGACTTCCTATTGCAACCTTTTGACCCGGTCGCAAGCGGCTTCCTGAATTTAGCAACCGACGGGATGGACGGGCTTTGCGATAGGTTGACGGCCGCGAGGATAAAACAGCCAGTTTCCAATCGCAAACCACTGGAAATGCAGCGCAACTGGTGTCTACTGTAGATCAGGGTCACGTGTGATCGGTGCGGGTTGAGGAGAACACACTGCGGCGTTTTGGGTATCTGTTTCAACTGACGTGCAATTGCTTGGCGCTTTTGTTGCTGCTGTGGCAATCACAAGCGTTTGCCCAAAGCACAGGGCCTACAATCGTTGATTTCAGACGCGACGGGCCATCCCTATTGGTGGATGTCACGCTAGAAGCGCCGCCGGGCGCGGACTGGGTTTCGGAACAGCTTTTTGATGAACCCGCTCATATTGCGCGCATGACGGACGGCATGGTCTCATTCGGAATTGGGTTTGCAGAATTAACGGTGCAAGACCTACGCAAGACCGAGGCAGACGCCACAGTTGAACTTGCCTTCACCCTGTCCCTGACCATCCCACCCGAGGCTGAGGTGGTCACGTTTCGCTGGCCACTGGCATTCGGCGCGGTTGTGTTGCGGCAGCACGGCGTTCCCGAGGCCTTTGGCGGGTATTTTGCACAAGGGCAGTTTCCAGACGCGATCCCGCTTGCGGGCGGGGCGGCGCGCAGTAGCCAAGACATTGCGGTCCAGAATTTCGTAACCGGTATTGAAACGGTGTGGCCGCGCGGGGTGGAGTTTATCTTCCTGGCGGCTTTGATCTTTTTAAAACGAGGCTGGCCTGGTCCCATGATCGCGCAGCTCGCCGCCATGGGGTTTGGTAAT
This sequence comes from Epibacterium ulvae, assembly GCF_018678075.1. Taxonomy (GTDB): domain Bacteria; phylum Pseudomonadota; class Alphaproteobacteria; order Rhodobacterales; family Rhodobacteraceae; genus Epibacterium; species Epibacterium ulvae_A. The sequence continues at coordinate 52,052 of NZ_JAHHIR010000037.1, forward strand.
GCCTGCGCCGTTGTCGCGCTGTCTTTTGTAACTTGGAGCCCTACGCCAGCGCTAGTGGCCTGGGCGCTGCCGGTGGTTGTTGTGATGCTAGCGCTCGACAATATCGTGATGCGGGGCCTGCGCGTCTGGCGTCTGGCCCTGTTGTTTCTCTTTGCGGGTTTGCACAGTTTTGGGTTCGCAGCCACAATGGGCGGTGCAAATATTGCAGCGATGCAAGTCTTGCCTGCCACTGCCGGCTATGGGCTGGGAATACTCGTCGCGATTTCTGGCGCTGTTTTGGTCGGTTATCTAACGCTGGCCATTTGGTTCGGGCATAGCCTAAAATACCGGGGGCGGGTGATTATGCCTGCCAGCCTGACCGTTCTTGGTTGGGAGTTGTATCGCCTGTTCGGTTAGGTCCGCGCACCGGATGCTGGCTTCAGGTCATCAATGACTGAAACCGTTGCAGGGTCGCCAGCGGGTCCTCGGTGCGCCAAATTTCATCGCCGATGCCAAAGAAATCAGTGAATGGCGCGACTTTGCGAATGGCGTCGTCATCCAGCCCGCCTTCGGCAACCACCGGCACTTCGATCATCTGCGACCACCATTCAAACAGCTCAACTTCGGCCTGCGCACCATCACCAAGGCCTGAGGCGCCGATCGGGCCAAATGCGACATAGTCCACACCAGCCTCGCCGGCAGTCATCCCGTCATGGCGCGAGGCACCGCAGAAGCTGCCAACAATTGCATCCGCACCAAGGGTTTTGCGCGCATTGCGCACGGATTTCATTGCATCGGTCAAATGCACACCGTCCAACCCCAGACGTTCGGCCAGAACAATATGGTCCGAGATCACCAGCGCCACATCGCGCGAAATGGTGACTTCACGTAGAGCATCGCTTGCGCGGCTCAGCGTATCCTCGTCGCGGCTGGCCAGATCCAGGCGCACACAGGCAATTTCCTCAGCATCCAGCACGCGGGCGAGCTGCTCGGTGAACCGCGCCAGCTCAAACGTGGGCGGTGTCGTCAAATAGATCTGTGGCTGCTCGGGGGCTTGGGCCTGGGTTTCCATTCCGCGTGCTCCTGTTTGTCGATTGACAGGTATTTACCGGAAATGCTGGCGGACGCAAGGATTTGTCCCAAGGAAAAGCCAGGTTTGAGGGCAGGGCGGCCCCATCTGGATCTTGCCCCCAAGGCCGCAGGCGACTACAGCAGGACGGATTTTGCGGAGAAAGTGATGCCTAGCCCAACCCCTCAGCCGTCCTTTGTGCTTGTACGTCCCCAAATGGGGGAAAATATCGGCGCGGCGGCGCGTGCGATGTGGAACTTTGGTTTGGACCGGATGCGGATTGTGGCGCCCCGCGATGGCTGGCCCAATCCCAAAGCGGTGGCCATGGCGTCTGGCGCAGGACGGCTGTTGGATGAGGCGCAGTTGAATGAGGATCTGGCTGGCGCTTTGAAAGACTGCACCTATGTCTTTGCCACCACCGCCCGGCCGCGTGAGCTGACCAAACCGGTGTTCAGCCCCGAAGCTGCGATGAAACTGGCGGCGGAAAAGATCAAAGCAGGTGAAAAGATCGCCGTGTTGTTTGGCCCGGAACGAGCGGGTCTGGAAAACGAGGACATCGCCAAGGCCAACGCCATCATTTCCGTGCCGGTCAATCCAGAGTTCGCCTCATTGAACCTTGGGCAATGTGTGTTGCTGACCGCCTACGAATGGCGTCGCCAGGTCGAAGAGATCGAGCATGAGGTTCTTGATATCGGCAAATCTGACTGGGCAACCGGGCAAGAGGTCGAAGCGCTGGTCAAACACTACGAAGATCGACTGACCGAGGCTGGCTATTTCTATCCACCAGAAAAAGCACCGGGCATGAAGGTTGTGTTCCGCAACCTGTGGAGCCGCATGCGCCTGACACGAGCGGATGTGCAGATGTTGCACGGTATCATGCGACAGATGGTCCGTTGGCGCGAACATCGCGACTGATCCACGGCACGCATACTATATCAGCCAAGGTAGGCCGAGGCGGTAAGAGAACGAGGCAAGTATGAGCAAACGCAGTATTTTCGAAGATGTCGGCGGCGCAAAATCCGAACAAGCGGCACCAACGCCGGGGCTTTTGGATCGGGGCCAGGACGGTGCGCGTAAGTGGATCCGGATTTGGCTGGGCGTGTTGTTTGTCCTAGTGGTCGCCATGATCGCCGTCGGCGGCCTGACCCGGTTGACCGACAGCGGCTTGTCGATCACCGAGTGGCGTCCGATAACCGGTGCGATCCCACCGCTGAGCGAGGCGGACTGGCAGGCGGAATTCGAAAAATACAAGCAGATCGACCAATGGGCCATTCATAACAAATGGATGGAACTCTCTGATTTTAAAGAGATATATTGGTGGGAATGGGGCCACCGCCAGTTGGGGCGCGTGATTGGTCTGGTTTGGGCTTTGGGCTTCTTTGGCTTCCTTGTGGCGCGTAAAATTCCAACCGGTTGGACCGGGCGTTTGATGATCCCCGGTGTCTTGGGTGGCCTACAAGGCGCTGTTGGCTGGTGGATGGTGCATTCCGGCGTGACCCAGGGCGAGGGCGTGACCACGGTTGCCTCCTACCGTCTTGCGGTGCATCTGGGGCTGGCTTTTGCGATCCTTGGTCTGTTGGCGTGGTACATGCTGGCGCTTGGCCGAAGTGAGCAGGATTTGATGCAGGCACGTCGCGCAAAAGAGGCCAAACCCTTTAGCCTGTCCACCGGTTTGATGCATTTTACGCTGCTGCAAATTCTGTTGGGGGCCTTGGTCGCCGGTATTGATGCGGGCCGGTCCTATACCGGTTGGCCGTTGATGGGTGGTCAGATTTTCCCACCGCAGGCCTTTGCGCTAGAGCCGATCTTGCGCAATTTCTACGAAAACCCCGGCCTTGTGCAATTCATCCACCGTGTCAGCGGCTATCTCTTGTTTGTCTTCACTGTTGTTGTCTGGCTCAAAGGACGTGCAAGCGCCCATGCGCATACGCGATTTGCCTTTAATGCAGTGATGGCAGGCGTGACAATTCAGATGCTTCTGGGCATCATCACGGTTATACAGGCGGCTCCGTGGCAGACAGCCATTGCGCATCAATTGGTTGCAGTTGTTGTCTGGGTGTTGATTTTACGGGCGCGTTTCTTGTCAGCATACCCCGTGAGCATTTCGATCAAAGATCATTGAGTAAGGAATTCAAAGAGATGGCCGCATTTGATGAACTAATGGCGTTCCAACGCGAAACCCAAGCATTGGGGCAGGTTGCTGGGCGATTGGGTTGGGATCAGGAAACCATGATGCCCCGCGGTGCGGCTGCGCAACGTGGTGAAGAAATGGCCGCGATGGAAGCTGTTTTGCACGCCCGTCGTAGCGACCCGCGTGTGGCTGATTGGCTGGAGGCGGCTGAAGTCACCGATGACGTCACGGCGGCGCATGTGCGTGAAATCCGTCGCAGCTTTGATCGCGCGGTCAAAGTCCCCGCCGACCTCGCCAAAACACTGGCCCGTGTCACGTCTGAGGCGCAGGGCAAATGGGCCGAGGCGCGCGCCAACGAAGACGTGCCTGCCTTTGTGCCGGTGCTGGAAGAGGTCGTGGCTCTTAAGCGCGAGGAAGGTCAAGCGCTGGCGGACGGCGGTGATGTCTACGACGCGATGATCCAGGACTATGAACCCGGCACAACGGCGGCTGAAATCGGCGCGATTTTTGATGCCATGCGCCCGGAATTGGTAGCACTGCGGGCAGCGGTTCTGGAAAAACCCGCGCCCGCCGGTGTGAAAGGTACGTTTGATGCCGCCGAACAAATGCATTTGGCTCATACTCTCGCCGAGGCGTTTGGTTATGACATGGGACACGGGCGTCTGGACAAAGCCGTGCATCCGTTTTCCTCTGGCAGCGGAATGGATGTTCGGATCACCACACGCACCAGCGAAACGGATCCGTTCAACTGTTTTTATTCGACAATTCATGAGGTTGGCCACGCCTGTTACGAGCAGAATATCTCACGCGACTATCTACTGACGGCGCTTGGATCCGGCGTATCGATGGGCGTCCACGAAAGCCAAAGCCGCATTTATGAGAACCAACTGGGGCGCAGCCGTGCCTTTACCGGATGGCTGTTCGAACAGATGCAGGCCCGGTTTGGCGACTTTGGCATCGCGGATCCAGATGCGTTTTATGCCGCCGTCAATGCGGTCCAGAATGGCTATATCCGAACCGAGGCGGATGAGCTGCAGTACAATCTGCACGTCATGCTGCGGTTTGATCTTGAACGCGACCTGATGAGTGGCGCGTTGGAAGTTGCCGATCTGGAAGACGCCTGGAACAGCCGCTTTGCCTCTGACTTTGGCTATGCGGTCGATAAGCCGTCCAACGGGTGTTTGCAGGATGTGCATTGGTCGGTGGGCTTGTTCGGCTATTTCCCGACCTATTCTTTGGGCAATGTCTACGCGGGGTGCCTTTATGGGGCGCTACGCAAAGCTGTTCCACAGCTGGATACGGATCTGGCCAAAGGCGACACGAGCACCGCGACCGGATGGCTGAAACAGAACCTGCAACAGCATGGTGGCTTGCGCACACCGTTGGATACCATCCGCCATGCATGTGGTGCCGAGCCAACTTATGCGCCGCTCATGGCCTATTTGAAAACCAAATTTTCGGCCCTTTACGATCTGTGACGCAGGGAAAATAAGGTAGCAAAAGCCGGGCGTTACGTCCGGCTTTTTATGTTACACCAGCGCCATACGTTCTGCGCGTTCGGGATCCGGGAATGGCCGATACAGCCCAACGTCCACCGACGCGATGAGCGATGACACAGCCGCGTACAAACGCTCGACCTCTTCATCTTTTTCCCCAAGGACATGAAACGCGCTGTCCAATTGGGTCATATTGTCGAATTCAATATCCAGCAGGAAATCACGACAACTGTCATTGGCGAGGTGCAGTTTTCGCCGCATCAACCGCCAGTCGCGCACCGTGCCGCGTTCCTTAAGATAGGTCATCCAGTTTTCGACCGCATTTGCAAACGCCAGTGCCCGGGCGTCATTCAAAAGGTCGATTGAGCAATGATACAAATTCATCGGGCTCTCCCCCGTTGATTGAAAAGTGCTCGACTTTATAGCTAAACGCGTTAGAGAAGGGTTAAACCTACTCCCCGTAGCCCGTCATCTCCAGATATCCGCGCCCGTTGTGGCTGCCAGTTACCTTTACTGGACCTTCCCAATAGGAAAACGAGGTCTCCATCCAGGCGTCAGGGTTCAGGGCGGTGACGGTGATGTCAACGGATCGCTCAGGTAACGTCACCTTCCAAGACGTTGGAATGTCGCCCGAAATCGAACTGTCGAACGCAACCGGAGCGGCCTGAAACGCGCCGGGTGGAAGCGGTGACACGCTGCCCTCGGGGTTAATCCAACTGCCGGAAGTGAAGGGGCCAGATGCGCCGCGCAAGACAAAACCCATCAGCTTGCTGTTGTCGTCAAAGTTCAATGAGAACCAGTCCCAACCGCTTTGATCATCTGCAAGGGGTTGGCTGGACCATTCGCGGTCAAGCCAGCCTGAGCCGTTCACATCGAAAACCTGTTCGTCCAGAGTGACTTGGCCCGTGATCTTGTAGTGCGGTTGCGAGTAGTAATAGCTCGCTTGTCCCGCCTCAGACTTTACGGAATACCCCAGATCGCCGTGAAAGACCAACTGCCCGTCGGCGCGAAGTTGCAGATCATAGGCAAAACCATCGCCAGATGCAGTCAACGACAGGTGATCGAGGCTGGCGTTTGTGCCCGCCATGCGCCAATCATCGATCCAAGCTTCAAACGGGGTTGCGATGACACCCGCTTGACCAATGCCTCCGCGAGACAGCTTTTCGGCGAAACGGTGGGTGTCGGCGGTGGTGACGGCTGCATGCGCGAGCCAGAGCTGTGGGCTTTGCCAATCATGTGTCTCTTGGGGTTCGCTGGCAGAGCGGAACAAGGTCCATTGAATTCCCAAATCTTGACCATCGTTGTCTTTAAGGTTGGCCGTTAAATACCACCACTCAATGCGAAAATCAGGATGCGCAGAATGGTCACGCGGGAACGAAAGGGATGTTCCGCGTTCTGGGACCTGAAACCCATCTGCTGCGCTTTGCCCCAGGCCGGCATACCCTTGGGCTTGCGTGATTGCCGGTGCCAGCAAGATGAGCGCGGTGAAGATCTGTTTAACGTTCATTGGCGAACACCTTGAGCAATTCTGAAGGAGCGATACGCAGCAGTCGAAATGCCGATGGTGCACAGGCCAAAAGTGCGGCCAACAGTGCCAAAAGAACGGTGCGCAACCAGCTGACAGGAAAGAGATAAAGCGGCAGTTTCCACCCGAACGCCAGGACATTGGTCACCGATAACAACACCCAAGCCAGCGCCAGGCCCAACGGTATGGCAAATAGGGCAGTCAGAAACGCCAGACCAAGACTGCGCGCCACCTCAAGCCGGGCGATCTGGTGCAGCGGTAATCCCATCGCCCAAATCGGCGCAATCTGCGGTAAACGCTGGTTCCACAGCGCTGCAAAGCTGGTGAGCAAAGCAAAACCAGCGATAGCGAGGGTCAATACGTTTAACGCGGCCGTGACCACAAAGGTTTGATCGAAGATCTTTAGCGATTGGTCGCGCAACTGAGGCTGGTCTAAAATCGCGCTGTCATCTAGATTGAATTGGTCCCGCAATGCGTTGCGAAGGCTGACTTTATCGGAAACGGCGACCGCGATATTGGTGAGCTGCGCGTCCACGGAGCTGCGCTCCAAAAGACCGTTGGACATTATGATCTGGTGATTTGGATTGCCGTAGTCCGAATAGGCGCCCAGGATCGGCACGGCCCCGATATTCTGCAAAGACAGCGTATCACCGGGCCACAGATCACGGGCCCGCGCCATTTGTTCGTTGATGACAACCCCGTCGCCTGCATGAAGGTTCGGCCAGGTCTCGTGCGCTTGCGCAACCATTGGCCAGTGGGTTTGGTAATAAGGATCATCCACAACGCCCCAAACTCGGGTCGGATGCGCCGCGCTCGGCAGATCAGCGGTTCGAAGAGGGCGCGCGGTGTGTCCTTGGCTTGATAAGTAGTCCAATATCGCAGGCGCCTGCGAAGGGTCATCCACACGAATATAAAGATCAGCTGCAAACCGCTGATTGATCCAATCGATAAACGTGAGCCTGAAGCTGGATGTCATTGTTTCAACGCCGATATTTGTCGCAATGGCCAGCGCCAAAGCCATCAGTGGGACGCCAAGCGTGTGCAACTGAACCCGCATGTCAGACCAGAGCCACTGCTGCAATCCGGGCCGTGCGGCCCCTTCGGCGAAACCAATAATCCACGAGGCAACGGCGGGCAGCAATAACACGCTTCCCAACATCAAGGAGCCCATCAACGCAAAGCCTGCAATCAAGTGCGGCACCAAGAGGAGGAGCGGGGTGACAATCAACAATAAGCCACCGACAATTAACCCTCGTTTGCGCATCCGTGCAGAGGTTGCTCCGCGCGCAGATGTTGCCGGCCCTTGCAGGATGGGCAAGCGATAGACTTGGAATAGGGAGCTTCCACCGGCAATCGCGGTGCCCAGCACAGTCATCGCGAGGCCGAGGAGCGCCCATGACAGCTCCATACTCAAAGCGCCGGAAACCTTTGCCCCGTAAAGCCCGCTCAAAGTGGCGTTGACCCCGGGCAGCAAAGCGCCGGCGACAAAAAAACCGAGTCCTAATCCCAGGCTACCCGCAAACAAAGCCAGCAACAGAAGTTCCGCGGCACAGAGAGATACGAGGGCGGTCAATGTCAAGCCAAGGCTGCGCAGCGTTCGCATCAATCCGCGCCGTTGTTCTACCGCCAATTTGATGGTGCTTTGCACGATGAAAAGGCCCACCACAAAGGCAAGCAGGCCAAAGGCTGTCAGGTTCAGGTGAAAGCTATCGGTTAATTGCCCAGGCGAGATTTGCGCCGCTTGGGCCCACCGAAACTTTGGCGGCAACGCAACGATTTCTTTCGCGTTCTCTTGTAAAACAACAAGGTACGAGAGGTTTTTCAAGTCAACGCTCAGGTCTAGCGCCACGGCAAAATCAGTCACCACAATGCCAATGGGAAGGTTGGGCACGACAGTAGTGCGTGTCGCCGGTATTTCCATCTCGTCCAGAGTTTGAGGGTGCGCAAAGAACGGCAGTTGATCCAGTTTCGGAGCCGCACTGGATGACGTGTCGGACGCGGACGCGTCGTTTGAGTTCAAAAGAGTGTCGACCATCGGGTGAGACAGAACATCGATGGCCATCAACGTCACCGCGCGGCCGCCCAGTGTCACTGTGCCTTCCCAAACTGGCGACACTAGCCACCCTTGGCGTCTGAGTGCGACGTAATCCGCCAGCGAAAGGTCTCCGTCAGCGACTGTAATACGGTCCGTCCCAAAGAGCGTGAGTTGGGATTCCGCCGTGGCATAGCTGCTGCGCGCGGTTGCATTGATTGCCTGCACCGCCGACCACAGCGCTGTCGACAACGCCAACCCGAAGACAATTGCCACCAATTGAACGGGTGCGTGGCGCCAATGAGACAGGAGCGCCAGGAGGCCCCAGTACATCATTCTATGCGCCCTTGGCTTAAATGAAGTCGCCGATCCGTGCGTGCCGCGATCGCTTGTGAATGGGTGACCAGCAACAGCGACGTTCCTTCCTGACGTGCGAGATCCAGGAGCAAATCCAGTACCTTATGGCTGGTCTCTTCATCCAGATTTCCGGTGGGCTCATCGGCGAGCAAAAGTTGCGGGCGCACCGCCATGGCCCGCGCAATCGCGACCCGTTGTTGTTGGCCGCCGGACAGTTGATCCGGATATCGTTCGCGCAGCTCATCCAAGCCGAGGTGCTGACACAGGTGCGTGGCCCAATCGGTCTCAAAGCGTTCAGCCAATCGAGCGTGCAGCGCGATGTTCTGCCAAACCGTGAGCGAGGGCACCAAGTTAAATTGCTGAAAGATCACCGCCACAGTATCACGCCGTAGTGCGGACCGTTTGGTTTCAGACATGTCTGTAACGGTTTGTCCGGCCACATAAATCTCTCCAACGTCGCAGTGATCCAGCGCGGCTGCCAGATGCAGAAGCGTGCTTTTCCCTGATCCGCTTTCACCGGTGAGCGCCAGCGTCTCACCCGCGTTCAGCTTTAGGGACACACCACGCAGGATTTCGCGCCGTCGCCCTTGTGCAACAAAGGCTTTGTCTACATTTTTCATCACCAGGGTCACAGTGGATCTCCCAAAGCGCGCGCCTGCAAAGGTCAGCAGCGTCACAGTTTCGATGTGATATACAACAGGGATAAGGCGTTGGTTTTGAAAAGAAAGCACGAATTTGCGAGCGACCCTGTTTTGCCGCAGGGATCGCTCAGCTGTGACGCGGTAGTGCAGAGGGACATCTGAATGGCGGTTCACATTTTTTTCAAAGCGCTAGTCCTGGCCACTAAGCAGTTCCGACTGAAAAACGGTTGGGTGTTGAGTTCCCATATTGCGATGTCGATGATGTTGGCGCTGTTTCCCTTTGCGCTGTTTACGGTCTCTTTAGCGGGGGCGGTTACGGAGGTTTCGGCGCAATCCATTGATATTGAATATGTTCTGGACCTGCTGTTCGGATCTTGGCCTGCGGCCGTTGCTGATCCGATCAAAGGAGAGGTGGTTGCGGTGCTGCAAAACTCGGGCCTGCGCTTGGTGACCTTCAGCGGTATCGTGACGCTTTATTTTGCCTCCAACGGTGTTGACGCGGTACGGTTGGCGATGGTCTCCGCCTATCGGGAGGAGGATCGCCGCCCGTATTGGAAAGCGCGCCTGATCTGCGTGGTTTTGGTGATCCTCGGCGGGCTTGGCCTTTTGGCAGCTGCCTTGTTCGAGGTGCTTTTGCCGCTGTCCATTCGATATCTTGCGGAGCAAATTCCGGGAATGAATGAGTGCTTTGTTGCGACTTGGGAAAATGGGTTGAACGGTATTTTGGTGCTGACCGTGCCTCTGGCCGCCGTTTTCGTCAGTCATCTGGCGTTACCGGATCGATTGCACAGGTTGACTGAGATCGGGGCAGGGGCCGTTTTTACCGTTGTTCTGTGGTGGGCTGCGGGCCTTGGCTTTGCCTATTATGTCGCGAGTTTTGCGCAGTATTCGGCGACCTATGCAGGCTTGGCTGGCGCTATGGTCGCGCTGGTGTTTCTGTATCTGAACGCGGCAATTCTGATCCTTGGAGCGGAATTGAACGGTGCTTTGATGTCGTTGCGCGAGGAGGCGCAGGGCTAGCTACTGTTTCCAAATTAACAACAATAAGGCAGCTATGCCACAATTGGGCCATAACTGGTCCACACTCGCCGCTTATCCCAGAAGCAGAGGCAAAAAAAAGCAGTTGGGATAAACCATGTCAATTCTCGCGCAGACCATCAAAGTCATCAAGACCGCCAAGGTCATCCGCAGTAAATCGCCATCCGAACAGGTCCGCATTTTACGCCTGACCGAAGATGAAGACATGCTGCCGCGCATCCAGCGTGAGATTGCCAGCCAGTCGCTTCAGGCGCGCGCGCCACTTTAAGTGCATCGCACGTGCAGATGGGGTGTAGCGTCAGCCGCGATACCCCATGGCCACCACAAATTTTTCAGAGCTGTCCGACCGGGAGGAGGGCGGCTTGACGTTCAGGACCTTGTCAAATTTGGTCTTGAGCAGTTTTTGCAATTCGCCTTCCGCGCCGCCAGCCAGAACTTTAGCAACGAATGTTCCACCAACTTCCAGAACATCGAATGCAAAATAAGCTGCTGTTTCACATAGCGAAATGATGCGCATGTGATCGGTCTGCTTGTGGCCTGAACTGGACGCGGCCATATCCGACATCACGACGTCCGCTTTGCCGCCAAGCCACTCTTTGACCTGATCGTCAGCGCCATCATCCATGAAGTCCAACTGGTGAAATTCAGCACCAGCAAGCGGCTCAATTTCTTGCAAATCCACGCCGACGATGCGGCCGACGGACTTGCCCTTTTTCTCACCCAATGAATTGACGCGTTTTACCGCGACTTGGCTCCAGCCACCGGGCGCGCAACCCAGATCGACAATAAGAGCACCAGGCACAAGGAACCGGAATTTGTCGTCGAGTTCCATGATCTTATACGCCGCGCGGCCGCGGTACCCTTCTAGCTGGGCACGCCGCACATAGGGGTCGTTCAATTGCCGCTGCAGCCAGCGAGTCGAGCTGAGCCGACGTCCGCGCGCGGATTTCACTTTGACCTTCAGGTCCCGTTGTCCACGGCCAGAAGTGTTTTTTCCAGTTGGCGTCTTTGCCATTTCATCACCATCACGAAAGCAGCGTCTTGGGCTACTTTATCACATCTATTTCAATATTGGAGCTTGGGTCAGAACGGCCCGTCTTCCAGAACACCATCCGCGCTCATCTGGGCATAAAGCAGCCCCTCGCGCAGTCCCCGATCCGCAACAGACAGGCGATCCGTGGGCCAGCACCGCAGTAACGTCTGCAAAATAGCTGAGCCTGACATGATCAACGCCTGCCGGTCATCGCCGATCCGGGGATCATGGCGGCGTCCGTTGGGACCGAGGTCTAGATACCCTCGTATCACTTTGTCAATCTGATCCGACGTCATCCGCAGCCCATCGACCTTGGTCCGGTCATAGCGTTTCAGCCCCAAATGGGATGCAGCCACGGTTGTTACGGTGCCGGATGTTCCAACGATCTGAAACCCTTCGCGAGTTTGTTCGTCCTTGTAGGGGGCAAATGTCGCCAGGTTTTCTTCGAAAAACCAGCTCATCAGGGCAAAGCGCGCGGAATCATCTTCGACGTCATTAAACTGATCGCGCAGGGTTGCCACGCCGAGGGGGACGCTGATCCAATCGACCACTTTTGCGGCCGGAAATGGGCTGTCCCCGGTGTGAAATCCGGCCTGCAACCGCATGATCGCGGTCGGGCGGTCGCGACGGCGCACGGATGAGAGGTCGATCCAGACCAGCTCGGTCGACCCACCACCGATATCGACCACCAACAATTGTTCGGTTTTTGTCGAGACCAAGGGCGCGCAAGAAATGACGGCCAGACGGGCTTCTTCTTCTGGTTTGATAATCTCCAGCTTCAACCCGGTTTCGCGCCGCACCTGATGGATGAAATCACGTGCGTTTTTCGCACGCCGACAGGCTTCGGTCGCAACCAGTCGCATGTTTTTGACGCGATGGCGTTTCAGCTTTTTCTGACAGATCCGCAGCGCTTGTATCGTGCGACTCATGGAGCTACGCGACAATCGGCCAGACTTCTCTAGGCCGGCGCCCAATTGCACCGACTTGGAGAAACTATCGACCACATGAAACCCGCTGCCCTTGGGTTGGGCAATGAGCATCCTGCAACTGTTTGTTCCCAAATCCAAAGCCGCATACAACGCGTCAGGATCTGGGCGGGCCGGTGCTGTCGTCTCTACCGCGACGGGAAACGTATGGGCACCTTTTGAACGCCTGGGCGCCATGATTCACGCCCTCCGATTATCGTGTTAAGTTTAGGATATGTCGCGCGTACCTCCGGCGCAAGCTTCCCGAGACAGAATGTGAGTAAATCTCAGGCAATTGTTCCAATCATGCTCATGAAGAGTGTGAATATTATGAGCGCCGCTTGTGCTGGATTTTTATGTGTGTTCCGCGTATCCCATGTTCCGCCAAAAGGTCGCTGAAAACGCATGTGGCGTCGAAAACCGACGAACGTGCCACACATGCTGCCAGTACAAACCATAAAGACCCAGACAATGAGGGGATCAGGAAAATGCCTGACGTCACAATCGTATATTGGCGAGATATTCCGGCTCAGGTCATTGTTGGCAAAGGCCGCCGTGGCAGCAAAAAAGTCCTGGATGAACGTTTTGAACAAGCGATCGACCGGGCTGCCATGAAAGTCGGTGCCAAGGATGCAGATGCCTATCTGGCTGAGTGGCGCAAAGCAGATCCTTATCCCGTGGACGGCGCGGCAGACGAGATCGTCGTGTCGGAAGCTCAACGTCTGGAACAGGAGTATGATCAGGACCGCCTAAAGGCGCTGATCGCGAATGACGGATGGGCGTAAGCCTTGGGATCTTTATGGGAGGCCGCGATGGCTTTGCTGAACTTTAAAAAACGGGACAATGGCGCGCAGCCTGTAAACCCAGAAGTCGAAGCCTTTCTAGAGGGTTATTCGATTGAAGTGATGCCGCGCACCGCGGCCAAAGTCGACGACTTTCGTGACCTTCTGCCCGCAGGCACGCGTGTGTACATTGCCCATATCGAGGGCACGCCAATCGAGGAAATGGTGGAAACAGCCAAGCGTATCAACGCCGAAGGCTATCCCGTCATGCCGCATTTCCCGGCCCGGATTATCAAGGACCAGGCGACGCTTGCCGATTGGATTGCCCGCTATCAGGGTGAGGCCGATGTCAAACAAGCGCTGCTGCTGGCCGGCGGTGTGAACACGCCGCATGGCGATTTCCACAGCTCGATGCAGTTGTTGGAAACCGGTCTTTTTGACAAAGCCGGGTTCACCAGCCTTCATGTGGCCGGTCACCCCGAGGGGAACAAAGATATCGACCCCGATGGGTCTGACAAGAACGTCTCCGAAGCGCTTTTGTGGAAGCAGAAATTCTCGGAAACCACCGATGCGCAGATGGCGCTGGCAACCCAGTTTGCCTTTGACGCCAAGCCGATCATTGCTTGGGCCGATGCGATCAAGGACGCGGGCGTGGACATTCCGGTTCATATTGGCATCGCAGGCCCAGCCAAGCTGCAGACGTTGATCAAATTCGCCATCGCATGTGGGGTAGGGCCGTCGCTGAAAGTGCTGCAGAAACGCGCGATGGATGTGAGCAAGCTGCTGCTGCCCTATGAGCCGACTGATGTTGTGGCCGAACTTGCCGCGCATAAAGCCGCGAACCCCGATTTCAACGTCACCAACGTGCATTTCTTCCCGCTGGGCGGGATCAAGACCAACGCGACTTGGGCCATTAACAATGGCGGTAAGTCGGCGAAACCTGTGAACACCTAAAGGATCAAGTATGACCCGTACTATTATTGAATCTAAATCGAAAACCACGATTATCGGGTTCGATCAGCCGTTCACAGTTATTGGTGAGCGCATTAACCCAACCGGTCGTAAGATTCTGAACGAAGAGCTGGAGCGCGGTGACTTTTCCCGCGTTGAAGCCGACGCACTGGCGCAGGTCGCGGCAGGTGCCACGGTGCTTGACATCAACTCTGGTGCGGTGTTTTCCAACAAAATGGCCGAAGACCCGCGTTACGCCGACAACAACTTTGTTGAGCCTGACCTGATGCGTCAGCTGGTGAAAACGGTTCAAGCTGTCACCGACACGCCGCTGTGTATCGACTCATCGGTGCCTGGCGCGCTGGAAGCCGGTCTGGAAGCGGCCGAAGGGCGTCCGTTGTTGAATTCGGTCACCGGTGAAGAAGAACGGCTCGAGCTTGTGCTGCCATTGGTCAAGAAATACAACGTGCCGGTGGTTGCGATCTCAAACGATGATACGGGCATTTCTGAGGACCCCGAAGTCCGCTTTGCTGTGGCGAAAAAGATCGTTGAACGTGCCGCCGATTTTGGCATTCCAGCGCATGACATCGTCGTTGATCCGCTGGTGATGCCAATTGGTGCGATGGGAACGGCTGGGCTGCAAGTCTTTGAATTGAATAACCGTTTGCGCAATGAGTTGGGTGTGAACACCACTTGTGGTGCATCCAATATTTCGTTCGGCCTGCCAAACCGTCACGGCATCAACAACGCGTTCTTGCCGATGGCGATGGCGACAGGGATGACCTCTGCGATTATGAACCCGATCGCGCTGCCGGTTGGCCCCAAAAAGATCGCTGCCAAAAAGGAAGAGATCGCGGCGGCCGGTATCATCCTGCCGGATGACATCGACGATGAGGTCTTTGTGAAACTCTTTGGCATGGGCTCGACCAAACCGCGGGCTGGCAAAGAGATGGAAGCGATCCGGGCTGCGAACTTTCTGACCAACAACGATGAAGGCGGCGCAGAATGGATCCGTTTCAATAAATCCGATGAGGATGGCGCGGCAGGCCGTGGGCGTCGTGGCGGTGGGCGTCGCCGTCGGGGCTAATTATACGGCTGACTGAGTTGAGATATGAGAAATTCGGGTCTTTGACCTGGCGGCGATGGGCAACATCATCCGGGCGGAACAGGATGCTTACATCACGGTCGAACTTAGGCTTCTAGCGCTTTCTGACCCGACGTGGACGACGCGCTTTGCGATGCTCGGGCAGATACCACCGCAGCTCTTGGTTCATGCCTTCCTTGGAGTAGTTGTAGCGATAGATCGTTTTCGGGCAGACACGCAGCGCCTTGTTAGATCATGCGGTTGCCGATCTGCTCGGGCGTCCATCCCAGTTTGATCTTCGCCACAACTGTCTTGCACAGCTCAGGATACCGGATCAGTTTGCGCTGCACAGATCGGCGCTTGCCCGTTTGCAGTTGAGCAGCATGACCGAAGTCGCCAGCATACTTCTTTGGGAATGCGTCATTCGCCCAGAAATTGCGTTTGATCTCGCGAATGATCGTGGTTGTATGGCGCTTGAGGACACGCGCCATCTCTCTGACGGGCACTTTTGCGTGCCACCAGTTCTCAATCTTGCGGGGTTCAGACAGTGATGGTTGCGTGTAAATGGCTCCTATGCCATGACCTCCTAGTAGATAACTCTTTGTTTTCTAAAAGGAGTTGCACTTCAGTGTAGCGCGTTCCTCTGTTAACTCAAATTAGGTTGCGGCATTTCTCTATCCCAGTTTTCTTAGTTCTTCGGCGAATGCCTCAGTCGGCGTTCTCCATCCCAAGCACTTCCTCGGTGTTCCATTCAAGCGGTCGCAAATCGCCTTCATGTCGCGCTCGCTTGTTCATGTTTTCGACGGATCCTTTTTGCCACGGAGCTTGCGGACCACAAAACCAAGCCTCGGTTCCGATCTCAGGTTTGAGTTTTCACCAACCTGAGAACTCAATCCCGTGGTCAAAGGTGATTGACTGACGTGCTGTCTGGGGCAGGGATATCCATGATATTCATCAGTCGTGTCATGAAGTGGTTCGAGCTGCGGTCATTGTTACGGAACAGCACCGCGTAGCGGGTCTTGCGTTCGACCAAAGATGTCACATTAGTCTTGCCGTGTTCACGCCGAAAGATCATAAGATCACCTTGCCATGCGCCAAAGGTCTCTCGGGTTTTGATATGCTCCGGCCTATTGTGAATTGATCTCTCCGGCGGAAAAGTCATGCCAGGCGGGGTTCGAGCATAGCTCGGTTTTCTCTTTTTGCAGCGATCTGGTAGGTACCGGGCCAACGCCTGCGACTCGCCATCTGGGCTGTAGGCATAGGCATAAATCGTCTCATGGCTGACAGTGGTTGCATGGCCTTCGAACTTCAACCGACCTGCAATCTGCTCTGGTGACCAGCCTTCTTGAAGCCGATCAATCACAGCTTCTCGGAGTTCTGGAATGCGCACTAGCTTGCGCCGTCTCGCACGTCGTTCAGCCGCGGACTTATGGGCGGTCATTCCGTAATAACCATTCAACTGCGGCAGTTCTTGGATTTGTGAAAGCATTGCATTTGGTTTCACGATACGCAGTGGCGCGGTGGCGATTGATCTGACGCGCAATCTCAGTCACTTTGATCTTACGACGCAAATGATCCTCAATGATACGGCGTTCGGTTAGATTCAACTCTCTGTGTTTCGTAAACTGTTCTCCTGACTTTCCAGTAGAATAGTGGAAAAGTCGCTTCACAGATTAGAAAATGCCAGCGGCTACGGCGTTTAGATGTGTAATATGTATTATGTTAATTATTTATGTTTAAACAGCCCGTAACAAGTGCTTTTAGCTCGGAACGCGACGGATATGCGCTGGATGGTAGAAGCTGCGTGAAGAATATCACCGATAGCTTTTGAACTGGATCGATCCAAAAATACGTCGACGCAATGCCACCCCAACTGAAATCCCCAACGGAACCCGCAGTTTGTGCACGTGTCTGGTCGAGCAGTACAGATCCTCCAAGTCCAAATCCCATTCCTTTCATCGGTTGTTCGGCAAAACTTGTTGGGCCCATGTCGGCAATCTCACCTGGCAAATGGTTCGCTCGCATCGCACGTGCTGTCGCAGGTGAGACCAAACTGTCACCGTCAACTTGACCATCGGCCAGCAACATGTTGGTAAACTTGGCATAATCGTCAATTGTTCCGACCAGACCACCGCCGCCGGAAAATAACGTCGTTCTGCTAAATGCCGAGTCTGCGCCCGTTTCCATTTCGTTTAGCTTTACCGCGCCCTTGTGGATTGGTGCGACATTGAACCCGGTATCGTCATGCGCTGAATACAACGTAGAGAGCTGCGGCTTTTGATCGTCACGCAGGCAGAAGCCGGTTTCTTGCATGTCGAGGACATCCAAAATCTCAGCCCGAAGAAACTGATCGAGGCTTTGACCTGTGACCTGTTCAATCACTGCGCCCAGTACATCAGTGGCTACTGAGTATTCCCATTTTCGACCGGGTTTGAAGGCCAGCGGCAATTCGGACAATTCGGACATACGCTGCTTGAGTGTTCCTTGGTCAGGTTTCATGCTGAAGTCGCGTACATTCATTTCATCCGGTAATAGACCGGAATTAAAGGAATAACTGAATCCAGCTTGATGCGTCAGAAGGTGTAGAATTGTAGGCGCATGGCAGGTTTCGGCCTGGTCGATACGCTCTGCATTTGGCGCCAGAGCCTGCATCCTATCAAAGTACGACAGAACCGCGTTCAATGGCGTATCAAGCGCCAAAAGCCCGCGTTCGATCAACATCAAGACCGCAAGTGACGTCACCGGTTTGGTCATTGAGTAGAGCCGCACCACGGTGTCGCGATTGAATTTTGCACCCGTTTCAATGTCACGCAGACCCACGGCCGAAAAGAACCGCTCCTCACAGTTTTGATGGATCAGAACAGAGCTGCCCGCATATCGGCCAGATTCGACATAGGAATTCTGCCATTTGGCGATCTGTTCAAATGGCGTCTTATCCAATGCCGTCGTCCTGTTATCTCGGTTTAGCCGCAGGCCGCCCGCATGGTTTCAAGGGTTTGCGCGCGCACCTTGGTCTTGGTCCGGGCGTAGTTTTCTGGTGAAATTGCGCAGAGCGCCTTTGCCTCGCGCAAGGCATACATCCACAAATCTTCCTGATCTTCCGCGACAATATCAATGATGCCATAATTTCGGGCAGCGACTGGTCCGATAGTCTGCCCAGTCAGGAACATGCGGCGCACCACATGGGACTCCAGCGTGTTTTTGATCAGAACGATCTCGGCCGCACTCAGCTCCAATGCGGTTTCGACGCCATTGAAGCTATAGCCGGATTTTGCAACACCGATGCGCGTGTCACAGGCCAGGATCAGGCTGAGGCCCGGCCCATGGATGTCACCGTTCACAACGGCCATGATTGGCGTTTTGCAGGCAAATATGGCAATGAGCGCGTGATCCAAAGCCTGCATGAAGTCCGCAGTGTTCTGCTCCGCCCCAGTACCGGTTGAAAAGTCATGGAACGGGCTTCCCAGAAGGATCACTTCTACGGCTTCCTCCTGATCCAGCGCAGTAACTTGAGCCGCGAGAGCGTCCAGAAATGGAGCGGATAGGGCGTTTGAGGGCCCATTTCCCAGCTGCAGTTCAACGATCCCTGCCCCGTGTTCTCTGCGATTTAGCCATTCTTGCGCAGTCATTGCGTCGTTCTCCGCTGATAGATCCATCTAGCGTGGCGCCGCCCCCTGGGTCGAGGATTTTGCGTTACGTAAAACCACGCTGCGGCATCAACATGCCTGTATAAAATGTTCAAAGCCTTACAGATTGCGCAAATCCTTCTGGAAATTTTCGGATTTATTCTAGTTTGATCAGACAATTGTCGCGCTACTATTCAAAGAAAGATCGTCGCGAGACTGGGCGTAGCTTTTCTTACGTGGTTAAACTTTGTAAGAGGTCACATTCTGCTGCAACTTGAAGGTGCACGTGACGTACCGCCTGCCGCAGAGACACAGATTGAAAGAACGGAAATACCCTATGACAAAGCTTCTGATCTTAAACGGTCCTAACCTCAATCTGTTGGGGACACGTCAGCCTGAGGTGTATGGAAGCGAAACTTTGGCCATGGTCGAAGAGAAGTGCCTGCAACACGCGACGAAGCTGGGTGCGAACGTCAGCTGCTTTCAGTCCAATCATGAGGGCGTGTTGATCGATCAAATCCACGCCGCCAAAGGCGCATATGATGGGATCATTCTGAACGCAGGTGCCTATACCCACACGTCGATTTCACTGATGGATGCGATTTTCTCGGTTGAGCTACCAGCGGTTGAAGTTCACCTGTCAAACATCCACGCCCGCGAGGAATTTCGGCACAGATCCTATATTTCTCGCGCAGTGATTGGCCAGGTTTGTGGCTTTGGCTCGTTGGGGTATCTCATGGCAATCGATGCCCTGTTGGCGCATTTGGGAGCCGAATAGACAATGGATTTGGTGGAATTCCTGGCCTTTGTCGCGGGATGTCGCAACCTTGAGCATTTGTGGAAAGCCTATCAGGAAAAAATGGCGGAATACGGTTTCGACCGGGTTCTATATGGGTATACCCGCCACAAGGTTGCCAATTCCCTTGGCGATCCCGATGATTTCCTGATCCTGTCCAATCACGGTCAGGCCTATATGGAAGGCTTCATTCGCAGCGGTCTCTACTTTCATGCGCCTATGGTGCGTTGGGCGCTGGAGAATGAAGGTGCCTGCAGTTGGAGCCACATTCAGGCGCTCTCGGATACGGGCGCGCTGGATGAACGGGCGTTGCAGGTGATTGAGTTCAATCGCAAAATGGCGATGACCGCAGGCTACACCATCAGCTTTTTTTCGTTCTCACCGCGCTTCAAAGGCGCAGTATCCTTGGCTGCGGCCGATATGACGCAGGACCAAGTTGACGCGCTGTGGCTGGCCCATGGCAGCGATATCGAGCTGATCAACAACATCGTCCACCTCAAGATCCTGACCCTGCCCTACGTGCAGCCAAATCGCAGCTTGACCAATCGCCAGCGTGAGGCATTGCAATGGGTTGGCGATGGCAAGACAACCCAGGATATCGCAACGATTATGGATCTTACCACTGCGACGATAGAAAAGCACCTGCGACTCGCTCGCGAAGCACTGGCGGTTGACACCAGTGCCCAAGCCGTTTTGAAGGCGGCAATGAGCAATCAGATTTATCAAATGGAATCCTGACGCCTCTGCAAGGCGTTAAAACCAAAGCAAAATTCGATTTCACTAAGGAATTGGCAAGGAATAGCCAATGGTACGGAAAACACTACTACAGCCCACGGTGATATAGTAACATACTATCCGTGTTCCGTGAGTGGTGGCTTTGGCCTAGGAGCATCGAGCTATAATCCCGGCAATTTCTGGGCTCTATGGCTTTTCTGGTCGTGGGTGCTTATTGATCCGTATTCCATCCAGAATTTATGAGGGGTCCCATACATCCCCATCAATGGGGCCCCTCTTTTTATTTCCCTGTATCATGTGCTGTTCCCCGCCTGCGATAACGTTTGACGTCTCTGTACAAACGTTGAGACCGCAGAATTCCGTCGGAAAAACAAAAAAAATCCGGCGCACCATGTTTCAGGTGCCCCGGATCTAAACAACTTGCGCCGTTTGGACGATTAACCGCCTTGTGCTGCTTTCGCAACTTCAGCTGCAAAGTCTTCTTTTTCGACTTCGATGCCTTCGCCAACTTCCAGACGCACAAACCCGGTGATGGTCGCGCCAGCTTCTTTTGCAGCGGCTTCAACAGTCAGGTCAGGGTTCACAACGAAGGATTGGTTCAGCAGAGTTGCTTCTGCAACAAACTTCTTCATGCGACCAACGATCATTTTTTCGATCACTTGCTCAGGCTTGCCGGACTCGCGCGCAATATCCATTTGGACTTGCTTTTCTTTTTCGACAACGGCCTGATCCAAATCGGCCTCGGACAGCGCGGCTGGGTTAACGGCTGCAATGTGCATTGCGACCTGTTTGCCGATTGTCTCGTCGCCGCCGTTCATGGCAACCAGAACACCGATTTTGCCCATGCCAGCGGTGGCCGCGTTGTGAACGTAAGCGACAACAGTTTCGCCTTCGATCTTTGCCATGCGACGCAGGTTCATGTTTTCGCCGATGGTGGCGATTTTGTCGGTGATCACGGTGGACACTGCTTTGCCGTCGATTTCAGCGGCTGCCAGTGCTTCGGTGTCTGCAACGCCCAATGCGGTGGTTGCGATGCTGGATACCATTTCCTGGAAATCCGCGTTTTTCGCAACAAAGTCGGTCTCGGAGTTGATTTCAACAGCAACACCGGTGCCGCCGTCAACAACAACAGCCACCAGGCCTTCTGCTGCGGTACGGCCGGATTTCTTGGCCGCTTTCGCCAGGCCTTTGGTGCGCAGCCAGTCGATAGCCGCTTCCATGTCGCCGTCAGTTTCGGTCAGCGCTTTTTTGGCGTCCATCATGCCGGCGCCGGTGCTGTCGCGCAGTTCTTTCACGAGTGCTGCTGTGATTGCCATCTTTGGCTCTCCTCAATTCGAAAGGGATTTGGGGCAGGTCTACCCTGCCCCATATGTCAATCATGTGACATGCGGGAAGATTAGGCTTGGACTTCCTCAGCCACAGCTTCTTCAACCGGAGCTTCTTCGAACTCGCCCAGATCAACACCTGCCGCGCCCAGTTGAGCGGACATGCCGTCCAGTGCCGCACGTGATACCAGGTCACAGTAAAGCGAGATCGCACGGGATGCATCGTCGTTGCCCGGGATGATGTAGTCAACGCCATCAGGGGAGCAGTTGGTATCGACGATTGCAACAACTGGGATACCCAGTTTGTTGGCTTCGGCGATGGCCAGTGCTTCTTTTTTCACGTCGATTACGAACAGCAGGTCAGGAACGCCGCCCATTTCGCGGATGCCGCCCAAAGATGCGTTCAGCTTCAGCTGGTCACGCTCCATGCCCAGACGCTCTTTCTTGGTCAGGCCTTCGGCGCCGGTTTCCATGCGCTCGTCAATTTCTTTCAGACGCTGGATCGACTGGGAAACGGTTTTCCAGTTGGTCAGCGTGCCACCCAGCCAGCGGTGGTTCATGTAGTATTGCGCGGATTTCTCAGCGGCGTCTGCGATCGGTTGGGCCGCTTGACGCTTAGTGCCAACGAACAGAACGCGGCCACCTTTGGCAACAGTTTCACGAACAGCCTGCAGAGCCTGGTCCAACAGAGGAACAGTCTGGGTCAGGTCCATGATGTGGATGCCGTTACGCGCGCCGTAAATGTATGGACCCATACGTGGGTTCCAGCGCTGTGTCTGGTGACCAAAGTGAACGCCAGCTTCTAGCAGCTGACGCATGGTGAACTCGGGAAGAGCCATGCTTGTATTCCTTTTCCGGTTTTAATCCTCAGCGGGGGTCTCAGACGCAATTGCGTCCAACCGGCGGTCTCTCAGGGATGTCTCCCCTGATCAGACCAAACCCCGCCTGCGGGTTCGAATGGCGCGCGTATAGTTGACTTGTCGGAGAATCACAACCACCCACGTGGCCAATTGTTGGATTTCTTTGGCCATCAGCCGGATCTATTTGCGGGCCTCAAATCCACCGCGCACCGCAGCTTCACAGGCCGCAGCCAGCGTTTTGCGGTTTTTGAAATCCTTGGCCATCAGGGGGTCGTGAAACACCACCTCGATCTGGCCCTGTTTAGAGGTTGCCAGAATTTTCAAAAGGTTCTCACCAAAGCTCATCGCAGCCCACCAACCATAGTAGCGATCAGCCTCGCCCGCGGGGGAATGATAGACAACCGTGACCGGTTGTATCGCAAGGGTGTCGCGGAGTTCGTCGCTCATAAAGGGTTGAAAGAGCGTGCTTTTAAACGGCAAGATCCGGCAGCCATCCGTCGAGGTCCCTTCGGGAAAGAACAACAGCTTATGTCCCGCCTGCAAACGATCTTTGATCAATTGCGTCTGTTCTTGGGCCTGGGCGCGGTCGCGTTCAATGAAAACCGTCCCCGTGGCTTTGGCAAGCCAGCCAATGGCGGGCCAGCTGGCCACTTCGGCTTTGGACACAAATGTAACGCGGTTGGCGGCATGCAACGTGAAGATATCGATCCAGGTTGAATGGTTCCCCACAACGGCGCCTGGAGTCTTCATGCTTTTTCCGGTGGTCTTATATTGAAACCCGATGACCCACAGCGAAAGTCGCCCGATCGTTTTGGCAATATGTCCGCTGACCGGCCGTTTGGCCCCGACCAACGGGCGCTCAACGACACGGACTAGCCATAGCAGAAGCAGGCAAGAGATATTGAGCGCCATCAAAGGCGGAACACGAAGCGCAATCAGCACCCACCCTTGGAAGGAAATGTGCACCGGATCGGGTGCGGTCTCGCTTTGCCAGCTCATCGACATAAATTAACGCTCACCTGTATAGATTTTTCGTTGTCGTTCGTTCATTCGCGCGGTGTCCAGGATCAAACAGACATCGGTGGTGTTAAAGGCGTCATCGACATAAGCGCCCTGCCCAACAAAGCCGCCCAGACGCAAATAGGCCTTTATTAGAGCCGGAATCTGCACCATGGCGGCCCGGCGATCCAAGTCTTCCAAGGGGATCAAATCCATGGATTGGTAAGTCTTGGCGCGCACCCGCAAGTCTTGTGGCGCAAGATGGTTGTGGTGCAGCATCGACAGAGGCGCCGCCAGCGCCGCGATGTCTGTTCCGTGAAAGCTCGCGGTGCCAAACAGGATCTCGATCTCATGCGTCAGGACGTATTGCGACAGGCCTTTCCACAAATGGTACATCGCCATGCCGCCGCGATAATCCGGATGCAGGCATGACCGTCCCAGTTCCAGAACCTTGCGGCCCGAGCTTTGCAAAACGCTCAGATCATATTCATCGTCTGAATAGAACTGGCCGACTTTGGTGGCCTGTTCACTGCGCAACAACCGGTAAACCCCCACGACCCGCCCCGTGGACGTGTCACTGGCAATCATATGGTCGAAATAGGGGTCAAACCGGTCGCGTTCCAAGCCAGCCACGTGGTCGACCAGCTCCCCGTCACCGCCCAATTCACGCACAAAAACCTCATATCGAAGCGCTTGTGCGGCGCGCAGTTCCTCCGCCGTTTCGGCGATTTTTACAGTAAAGTCTTGCGTGAGGGTGGCCATTGATCATCCGGGTCGGTTCTTACTTGCGCGCAGATATCCCATGAGGCACAGGTTGAGCAAGTTTAAGTCAAATCTTCTTGATAAAGTTAACGGTTCATCAACCGTTTTCACTGATCAAAAACGGGGATTAATGCGATCCGCGCACCGTCAAACACCAGCTTTCCCTGATCGGGAAAATTTACGGTGATTTTGCCGCCTGCGTTGGATTGGACCTGCCCCAAGCCCCAATCGGGGTGATCTGGATGTTTCACCAACATGCCAGGAGCAAGAACAGAGTTGAGGTCATTCATAACGGGTGGCTCACATCGGAGGAAAACATGGCCGTAGATAACGTTAATCTCGCCACTTTGATAGGGTCTCGTATCTGCCACGATCTGATTAGCCCTGTGGGCGCAATCAACAATGGGTTGGAGCTGTTGGGCATGGCGGGTGCCGTCGATGGGCCAGAGCTGGAATTGATTTCAGACAGTGTTGGCAACGCCAACGCGCGCATCCGGTTCTTTCGCATCGCATTTGGCGCCGCCGGCGAACAAGGGCTTGGAAAGGCTGAAGTTACCTCTGTTCTGGATGACCTGAGCAAGGGCGGACGTCTAAAGTACCAATGGCACCCGGCCGAGGCGATCCCGCGGGCAGAGGTGCGTGCGGTCTTCCTCGCCGCGCTCTGTCTGGAAAGCGCCCTGCCCTATGGTGGCGAAGTTGAAATGCGCAAAACCGGCGAAAGCTGGACGATCTCTGGCACCGGGCGCAAAGTGAACCTGGATCCCGGGTTGTGGAACTGGTTGACCGGTGTCGAAGGGGCAACAAAGATTTCCCCCGCATCGGTTCAATTTGCGCTTTTGCCTGAGCTCGCGAAAGAGCTTGCTCGCAATATTGCATATACGCATAGCGAAACCGGCGTTTCACTCAGTTTCTAAATGCAGGCCAAGGGAATGAGGAAAAAGCGCCGGTTGTCCCGGCGCTTTTTGTTTAGCTGCGTACGGTGCCGTTGCCGCGCACCAGATATTTGAAGCTGGTCAGCTGCGCCGCGCCCACGGGTCCGCGCGCATGCATTTTACCGGTCGCAATGCCGATCTCTGCACCCATGCCAAACTCACCACCATCGGCAAACTGGGTTGAAGCATTGTGCATCAGGATCGCGCTGTCCAATTGACCAAAGAACTGGGCAACCGCCGCGTCATCCTCGGTGATGATACAATCGGTGTGTTGCGAGTGATGGGCGCGCACAAAGGCAATCGCCTCATCAATGTCGGCCACGGGACGGGCGGCGATGATGGCGTCCAGATATTCCTTGCCCCAATCCTCATCCGTGGCGGTGACCATGCCCCGCGGACCTTTCAGCCCTTCGGCGGCATGAATTTCAATGCCGGCCTCTGACAATGCAGTCAGAATATCCGAGCCCAGACCATCAACGATATCCTGGTGGATCAGCAAACATTCCGCAGCGCCACAAATGCCGGTGCGGCGGGTTTTTGCATTCAAAACAACATCCAACGCCTTTTGGGGATCGGCGGATTTGTCGACATAGACGTGCACGATCCCTTCAAGGTGGGCAAAAACAGGCACCCGCGCTTCGCGTTGCACCAAGCCAACTAGCCCTTTGCCGCCACGCGGTACGATCACATCCACATAGTCGGTCATGGTCAGCAGTTCTTGCACCGCTGCGCGATCGCGCGTGGGGACCAGCTGCACTGCGTCTTTGGGCAGATCGGCGGCCTGCAGCCCTTCGACCAGGCAAGCATGGATCGCTTGTGAAGAATGGAAGCTTTCAGAGCCACCGCGCAGGATCACCGCATTGCCGGACTTCAGACACAGCGCCCCGGCATCTGCCGTGACATTGGGGCGGCTTTCATAGATCACGCCGATCACACCCAGCGGCGTGCGTACACGTTGGATATTGATACCCGAGGGTTGGTCCCATTCGGTCAAAACTTCGCCCACAGGGTCGTCTTGACCTGAGATTGCGCGCAGACCATCCGCGATGCTTTGGATGCGATCTTCGTTCAATTCCAGACGGTCCATCATCGCGGCTGTCAGGCCTTTTTCGCGACCAAACTCCAGATCCTTGGCATTGGCTTCGAAAATTGTCGCGCGATTGGCCCAGACGGCATCTGCTGCGGTCAGCAGGGCTTTGGTTTTGCATTCTGCACTGGCTGTGGCCAGGAGACCTGCTGCTGCCTTTGCGCGTTTGCCCAGATCATGCATCAGGGCGGGAATGTTTTCCAAGTCTTTCATATCTGCGGTGCCTTCTTCTGTGGCATGCCAGAGGGGCTCTGGCGAAAATTCGGAAATGGGCGCGAGGTGTTCTCCCCCTCAAAGCGCCATATCATCACGGTGGATCAGAGCCGCGCGGGCAGCATAGCCCAAGATGTCTTCGATCTCAGCAGATTTTCTACCCTGGATCGCTTTCGCCTCGGCTGCGGTGTAGCGCGCCAAACCCTGTCCCAATTTACGCCCGTCCGGGCCGCGGATGGCCAGCGGTTCCCCGCGACCAAAGTCACCCTCCACATGACGCACGCCTGCAGGCAGCAGGCTTTTCCCAGAGTTCAGGGCGCGCACGGCACCATCATCCACGGTGATTTCACCCTGGGGTTTCATCGTCGCAATCCAGCGTTTGCGCGCCGTATGCGGGTCACCATCAGCGGTGAACCAAGTGCAATTGGCACCGTTTTCCAATGATTTCAGCGGGTTCATAGCGGACCCTTCCGAAATCACCATGGCGCAACCCTCTGCTGTGGCCATTTTCGCCGCCAGCAATTTGGTGATCATACCGCCCTTTGACAGGCCAGAGATGCCCTCACCGGCCATTGCCTCAATCTCCGGCGTGATTTCGGTGATGGTCTCAAACCGTTTTGCGGTGGGATCAATGCCGGGGTTGGCGCTGTAAAACCCATCGACATCCGACAACAGCACCAGACAATCGGCCCCAACGGTCACGGCAACCTGCGCACCAAGGCGGTCGTTGTCACCATAGCGGATCTCATCCGTGGCGATCGTGTCGTTCTCATTCACAATGGGCACGACCCCCATGCGCAACAAGGTGCGCAGAGTCGAACGGGAATTGAGGTAACGACGACGGTTTGCACTGTCCTCGAGCGTCACCAAAACCTGCGCGGTAGTGATCTGATGCGGTGTCAACGCCTCTTCATAAGCGCGCGCCAGTTGGATTTGTCCAACGGCAGCAGCAGCTTGCGACTGTTCCAATGCAAGATCAGCCGCTGGCAGGCCCAGGACCCCACGCCCCAGCGCAATCGAGCCCGAGGACACAAGGATCACGTCCTTCCCCTGCCCTTTAAGCCAGGCGACGTCATCGGCCAGCGATTTTAACCAGTCAGATTTCAGCTTTCCAGTTGCGCGGTCGACCAAAAGAGCCGAGCCGATTTTGACCACAACCCGGTTGGCTGTGGTCAGGGTTGCCACGGCTTGGGTTCCTCAACAGGTTTTTGGCGGATGCGGTCGTCGTTGATCTCACCGCGCACGGCGCGCAGAACCTCATTCAGACCTTCGCGACTGACACCGGACATTGTCATGACCGGGCCACCAACCTCAGCCTCGAGCGTGGCTTGCGCCTCGGCGCGTTCTTCATCGTCCAAAGCGTCGATCTTGTTCAACGCGGTGATGCGTGGCTTGCCTCCGAGTTCGCCGCCATAAGCTTCCAACTCGTTGATAATGGTACGGTAATCCTCGGCAATGGTCTCTGACGTGCCGTCAATGAGGTGCAACAGGACCGAGCAACGCTCAACGTGACCAAGGAACAGATCGCCAAGGCCGCGCCCTTCATGGGCGCCTTCGATCAGGCCAGGAATATCGGCCATGACAAATTCCGCATTGTCGACACCCACAACGCCAAGGTTCGGGTGCAGCGTGGTGAACGGATAATCGGCGATTTTGGGACGCGCATTGGATGTCGCCGCCAGGAACGTCGATTTACCCGCATTGGGCAGACCCAGAAGCCCGGCGTCCGCAATCAGTTTCAGCCGCAGCCAGATGGTGCGGTCGATGCCTTCTTGCCCGGAATTCGCACGACGCGGTGCCTGGTTAGTGGCTGATTTGAAGTGAAGGTTGCCAAAGCCGCCGTTGCCGCCCTTGGCGAGCAGGACTTTTTCACCCAACTCCGTCATATCGGCCAAAACGGTTTCCTGATCCTCGTCGAGGATTTCGGTGCCAACTGGCACGCGCAGAATAATATCTTCGCCGTCCCGGCCCGTGCGTTGACGCCCCATGCCAGACTGGCCGTTCTGGGCAAAGAAGTGCTGCTGGTAGCGGAAATCGATCAGGGTGTTCAGACCGTCAACGGTTTCGGCAAAAACTGTGCCGCCCTTGCCGCCATCGCCGCCGTCAGGACCGCCGTATTCCATGAACTTTTCACGCCGAAAGCTCACACAGCCGTTCCCACCGCCGCCAGATCGTATGTAAACCTTTGTGAGGTCGAGGAATTTCATGTCAGCTCCTATGCGCCCAAACATGCGGGCGCGAAAACGTCGTAATGGGCAAAAGACCGGTGCCTTTTGCCCTTGGGTTAGGTTTTGCCTGCTTTAACGTAAAGTGACCCGAGGGCCAATCACAGTTTTCGGCTGTAGGTCCATGTCGGGACATTTGCGTCGCGCGCAACCGAGAATGTCTCGGCGTCGCCCAGGTATTCAAACCCGCAATGGGTCAACACCCGCGCCGAGGCCGGATTGTCCTGAAAGGCGGTTGCAAACAGCGCGCCATCGTCAAACGGGTTTGCATCGATCAAGGATTGCAGTGCTTCAGAGGCGACGCCCGTGTTCCAAAACGTCGGCGCAATCCAGAACCCAACCTCGGACTGGCTGCGATCCATCCGTTTGAGGGAGATCATCCCCATCAGTTCGGCTCCGCCATCCCGCGTGCCATCAATTGCCCAGACAAATTCATTCTGCTCGGCTTGCATGGCGCGTTCCACATAGGCTTCGGTCGCCCCCGGTGGCAAAGGATGCGGGATCGAGCTTGTCATGCGCGACACACGTTCATCCGCCGCATAATGCGAAATCAACCCCGCGTCGGATTTACGAACGGGACGCAATTCGAAACGTGTTGTCTCGATCGTGGGCTGTGCAACGATTTGATCCAAACTCATATCTACGCTCCTCCTGTGAACGCATTTTTCGTGGCGCGATGGCAAGATGTGCACCGCTTGGACATATGATCGAGATAGGAAGCGACCCGTGGTCGCGCAATGGTCATCCCCAACACATCTGCCGGAAACCGCCGGCAGTCGCGTCTCTCTCCCATAGGGGGAATTTCATTGTTACTTCGTAACTCAAACATGTACGCAACGTCAAAACGAAAAAGGGACCGGCTTAATAGCCGATCCCCCTGAATTTTTTACTAAGCTTTCAGGCTTCGGCTTACTCAGCGGCCTCCGCCACCGGGAGAACCGAAATGAAAGTGCGGCCTTTAAGGCCTTTTTGGAAGCTCACTGCGCCTTCGACAGTAGCAAAGATTGTGTGATCTTTGCCCATGCCAACGCCTTCGCCCGGCCAAAATCTGGTGCCGCGCTGACGCACGATGATGTTGCCTGCGATTGCAGCCTGGCCACCAAAAAGTTTTACGCCAAGACGACGACCGGCAGAGTCGCGACCGTTACGGGATGAACCGCCAGCTTTCTTATGTGCCATAAGTGTCTCTCCTTAGCCTTAGGCCAGCTCTTTGGCCTGTTCCACCCATTCGGGCTTCACTTTGATGGTGTCGATAGCAGCAATTGCGTCTTCGGACAAGGCTGCGATCTGTGCGAAGGTGCTCAGGCCTGCTTCTACCAATTTCTTGGCAGCTGCGGGACCAACGCCTGTCAGCTTGGTCAGATCGTCTGCGTCACCTGCGGCAGCAGCCGGAGCGGCCGTTGCAGCGGAGGTTTCGCCCTTGCCAGTAGCAGTTTTGATACCGGATTTATCTGCGCCAGACGCCAGGATCTCAGTGATCTTGACCAGGGTCAGCTTTTGACGGTGACCTTTGGTGCGTTTGGAGCTGTGTTTACGACGACGTTTGACAAAGTTGATAACCTTGTCGCCTTTGACCTGGTCGATCACTTCCGCTTGTACGGCAGCGCCGTCAACCAGAGGTGCACCAACAACCGGTGCGTCACCGCCCAGCATCAGGATGTCGTTGAATTGAACAGTTTCGCCAGCGTCAGCAGCCAGTTTTTCGACACGCAGGAGATCACCCGCCTGTACTTTGTACTGCTTGCCGCCGGTCTTGAGGACCGCGAACATTGCGTTTTCCTTTTGTTACCCGCGTCCTACGGTCCCCGTTAGGGTGTTTTTGGATGCCCGTTGGCGTCCACCTCGAACAGCGCGCCCCCTTGCGGGGCGTATGACAGAATAATCCCGGCGCAGACATAATCCGTGCCGGGATGCGGCCTTTTGCAGTCAAAGGCGGTGTTTGTCAACTGTGAGTTCGCGCCTGCGTTCAGATATCTTCACTCGGACCAATTTTTGCAAGCCGATGCGCCAGCGCTTCATAGCGGGACGCGGTGATTTCAAACTGGATCGCGTTCAGCAACTGATAGACTTTCTGCATCTCGGGCGTTTCCAGCGCGTCGGAATAGGTCTCAAGCTCTGCGTTGGTGAAATCTTGATAGGCATAGGCGGACGAGGTCAGCCCGCTGGTCTGAATACTTAGCCGCATTTCACCTTCCTGTGCTTCCAACCGTTCCTTCAAGTCCGCGGGGTCCAGCTGCAGTTCAACCATGCCAGCGGCGACCGCGGCCATAATGAAGCGGAACTGCACTTCCTGGATCGCTTTGACTGAGTTCTCGCCAGCTTCCACGGCGCGTCCCATCCGTTTCAGGACCTCGACGCGTTTATCGCCCTGCTGAACCAGGTCGGAAATGATCCGTTCACCAGCAATATGTTTGGTTTCACCATCAGCAACAAGGTGGGATGCATTTTCAGCTTTGACCAGCCGTTGCCCCAGCTCGGTTGCATAAAAGCCCTCGGCATGGGTCAAAACATCATCGGTGAGCGTTTGCTCCAGAAAATCAAGCGCTTCGCTGCGCATCGAACCAAGGGCAAAGATGTCCTCGGCGATCGTGTCCCAGGCGGGTCCAAAGTCGCGCGGATCAAGGCCAATAATGCCGGGCGCGTTTTCTGCCGAAAGCGCAATACTGTCCAAAGCCACGTCAAAACCGGTGACATTCAGAAAAGTCGCAATACGATCGCGGTCCGCAGCAGAGGTGATGGTCGCGTTCATGGTCAAAACCAGGACGGAGACCAGTAAAATTAGAGGGCGGAGAATGAATTTTTTTAGGGTCATGAACAAGAGCTTAAGCCAAAGATCACACCGGACAAGGAAAAATGCAGACTCCTCCAAAAAGTTTGATTTTCCGCTTGCACGCTGTGCACATGCCCTTTAAACGCCCCACCAATCACTCAAGCGCGGAGAGGTGCCGGAGTGGTCGAACGGGGCGGTCTCGAAAACCGTTGTCCCTTTACGGGGACCCAGGGTTCGAATCCCTGTCTCTCCGCCATTTTCATGTCCAGTATATGATTTCTACAAAGCCCTTTGATTGGCACTGACGAACTCGGGCCCTTTTGTAGCGGGGTAAATGATTTCCACTCAACAGGTATGACGTTCAATGGGTGCTTTCTGAGACGGCTATACTGAATTCGGTTACTAGCTCCATGGTGTTTGGGGGAACTCCAGAATGCCCCCAGCGCGGATCCATGAAGGTAGAGCTGGGGCATCCTTGCAGCCTCAACCCTGTTGAGAGCAAACTGGTCACTTGGCCGCAGGCAATGGGTGCGCGAAATGCAAGTTGCTTCTTCAATGCCATCTGCACCGTAAATGGCCCTGTTCACCGTAAGTGGGCCCGTCTCTCGAATGTGCCGTGTGATCAATGCTGATGACTAAGGCAGCTCTTCAAGCCGTTGGGGCGAACTGGCTGCTGTTTTCCAACACGTGAAGGAGAAGTTTGACAATTCGCTGCTCCAGCTTATCAAGCTAAAGCGTTACTCTTGGGGTAATCCCTTGTTAATTGGACATGTGTGCAAAGCGAGCCTGGATCGCGGGTAATGGCATCACTATTGATGCATATATGTTAACCATAAATCTCATCAAAGTTGTTCCTAAACGCCCTAGCGTGTAACCAGTCTTTAAGATTGTTTGTCTGCACCTTGAAGCGAATTTGCGTTGTCGCACAGGTTTGCGTTTTTGAAGTACATTGCGATAGTTTGCCCCAGTTAGTTTGCAGTTTTTGATGAATGACGTGGCGATGACACGGGATTTGTTGGAGGCTTAGCGCAGAAGCCCGGAAGCGGGTCCAAAGGTGGTGTGATTTCGCGTTTGCGGCCTTTGTGTATTTGCACGATTTGACGACGGAAATAGCTGGCGTGCAAAGCTAAATTGCAAAATAAGGCACTCTTTGCAGTTTCACAGTATCCGCTTTGCGAATTTGGCTGTACGGAGCGGCCGGTTAAGGATTTCCGCGCAGTAGAACTTTGTGCAACGCTCGAGAATGTGTTAAATAATGCAGATATGCAAAGAGGGTTTTGCACATCTGCATTGCAAAATGCTTAGTAGAAGGCCTGCAAACCCGTTTGGGACCGTCCCAAAATCAAAGCATGCACGTCATGAGTGCCTTCGTAGGTGTTCACAGTCTCGAGGTTGACCATATGGCGGATCACGCCGAATTCTAGGCTGATGCCGTTGCCGCCATGCATGTCGCGGGACATACGTGCGATGTCCAAAGCCTTGCCGCAATTGTTACGCTTGATCACCGAGATCATTTCCGGTGCTGCATTTGCGTCATCCATCAAACGGCCGACCCGCAGGGCGGCTTGTAATCCCAGGGCAACTTCGGTCTGCATATTTGCCAGTTTTAGCTGGAAAATCTGAGTGTTCGCCAAGGGGCGGCCAAATTGAACACGGTCCAGACCATATTGACGCGCCGCATGCCAGCAGAACTCAGCCGCACCCATTGTGCCCCAGGCAATGCCGTATCGCGCGCGGTTCAAACAGCCAAACGGCCCTTTGAGCCCTTCTACATGTGGCAGCAACGCGTCTTCGCCAACTTCGACATTGTCCAATACGATTTCGCCGGTGATGGAGGCGCGCAGCGAGGCTTTGTTGACGATTTTTGGCGCGCTTAAGCCTTTGGTGCCTTTGTCCAGAACAAACCCGCGGATCTTGCCGCCGTGGGCATCGGATTTCGCCCAAACCACAAAAACATCAGCAATCGGCGCGTTGGAAATCCACATTTTTGACCCGATCAACCGATAGCCGCCGTCGATCTTCTCGGCGCGGGTTTTCATCGAGGCGGGGTCCGATCCTGCATCCGGCTCTGTCAGGCCAAAACAGCCGATCCATTCGCCGCTGGCCAATTTCGGCAGATATTTTTGGCGCTGCTCTTCGCTGCCATAGGCGTAGATCGGGTAGATCACCAGCGAGCTTTGGACCGACATCATGGAACGATAGCCTGAATCCACCCGCTCAACCTCGCGTGCGACAAGGCCGTAGGTGACATAGCCAGCACCCAGCCCGCCATATTCTTCGGGCAAGGTTGTGCCCAACAGGCCCATTTCGCCCATTTCCGCAAAAATAGCCGGGTCGGTGTTTTCGTTCTCGTAAGCATCAAGAACGCGCGGTGCCAGTTTTTCTTGGGCATAGGCTTGGGCCGAGGCGGCTACCATGCGTTCATCTTCGGTCAACTGATCCGCAAGGCGGAAAGGGTCGTCCCATGAAAATCGGCCCAGGTCAGGGGCATCTTTGGCGCGCAGGGGTGGTTTGGTGTCGAGCATGGCAATGTTCCGGAATGAAATGGAAGTCTCAGACAGCATATCGATGTTCAAGGGTAAAGAAAAACGAGACTTTGGCGTATATTTATGAGTACATGGAATACATGGTGGCTCCACGACGATTTTTCCCATCTATCTCTTCCTTGCGCGCGCTAGAGGCGCTTGATCGGCACGGCAGCGCGTCGGCGGCGGCAATGGATTTGGATTTGGATTTGACCCAAGGCGCGGTCAGTCGACAGTTGCAATCGCTTGAGGCGCAATTGGGGGTGGAGCTGGCTGACCGCAGTCACAAGCAGCTGGCGCTGACAGAAAATGCGGTGGAATACGCCAGTGAAATTCGTCTGGCGCTGAACACCATTGCCCAGGCCAGCCTGCGGGTTCAACAGGAACCCATAGCCGGAACGCTCCACCTCGCGATTTTGCCTGCGTTTGGAATGCGTTGGCTGATGCCGCGTTTGCCGGATTTCTCGCGTCTTCATCCCGATGTGACCGTCAACATGGCCACGCGCTTGCGACCGTTTTCTTTGACGGGCGAAGGGTTTGATGCAGCCATACATTATGGAAAACCACAGGATTGGCCCGAGACGGAGGCGATGCTGTTGAAACACGAACAGCTCATCCCGGTCTGTTCTCCGGAATTTCAAGCCAGTCGCCGGATTGCAGGGCCCAAAGACATGTTGGCGTGCCCCCTCCTCCACATTCAGACCCGTCCAACGGCTTGGGCTGAGTGGTTCAGCGCGGTTGACGTCCAAACCGAGGGGCAATTGGAAGGCGCGACCTATGATCAATTTGCGACCATCAACCAAGCCGCGCAACATGGGCTGGGCGTTGCATTGATGCCGGATTATCTGGTGGAACAGGATCTCGCCACGGGGAAATTGGTGGCGCTTTATGACCGGGCGATTGAAACAGGCGGTGGCTATTACCTGGTCTGGGTCCGCGGACGTATCCGCAATGCCGGGTTGGTCAAATTTCGCGACTGGCTGGCACCACAAGCGCAAGCAGAGGATCCGTTGCCCCGTTGAGACGTGGCAACGGTTGTGTTTTAGCCCAAGGCGTAGCCGGCACCGCGCACCGTGCGCACGGGGTCAGCACCGCCATGTTGGGTCAAGGCTTTGCGAAGACGGCCGATATGGACGTCCACAGTGCGTGTATCGACGTAGATATCGCGCCCCCAAACCCGGTCCAGCAATTGTTCACGGCTCCAAACGCGGCCTGGTTTTTCCATGAACGTCGACAGCAAGCGAAACTCGGTCGGGCCCAGTTTCAATTGTTGTTCACTGCGGCTGACCTTGTGGGTCTCGGAATCCAGGATAATGTCCTCAAACTCTAGGCGCATGCCAACCGTAGCGGGCCGGACGCGACGCAGTTGGGTGCGTACACGTGCCATCAATTCGATCACGGAATAGGGTTTGACAACGTAGTCGTCAGCGCCTGTCTCCAACCCGCGCACCTTGTCGACTTCCTCAGAACGGGCAGACAACATGATGATGGGAATGGACCGTGTGTCGGGACGGGTTTTGAGCCGTCGGCAGACTTCGATGCCGCTGAGGTTGGGCATCATCCAGTCGAGCACAATGATGTCCGGGGTGTCTTCGTCGACGACCAGCAGCGCTTCTTCGCCGTTTTCCGCCTTGATCACCCGGAAGCCATCGGCTTCTAGGTTGTATGCAAGGACCTCACGCTGGGCGAGCTCGTCTTCGACGACCAGAACAGTAGGCTGATCGGCTGACATGACCTATGCCTCCTGCGGTGAAGAGGTGGTGTCCCCCTTGACCCGTTCGTCAGTGGGTTTTTCACCGGCGACAACATAGACAACCTGTTCGGCAATCGCCGTGACGTGGTCGCCCATGCGTTCGATGTTCTTGGCGATGAAATGCAGATGCATGCAGGGCGTGATGTTTTGCGCGTTTTCCATCATATAAGTCAGGAATTCACGGAACATCGCGTTGTACATCTGGTCAACGCCCAGGTCGCGGTTGATGACGTCACGCGCCAGCTCGGCGTCACGCTGCACATGTGCATCCAGCGCGTCTTTGAGCATCAGTTCAACTTCGCGTGCCATCCGGCGCAACGCCGGACCACTGTCGAGCACGTGACCCGTCTGGGCCAGAACATGGGTGCGTTTGGCGATGTTTTTTGCGTAATCGCCAATGCGCTCCAGGTTTGAGGCGATTTTCATCACCGACAGGATCAACCGCAGATCGCTTGCGGTTGGCGAGCGCAGTGCGATGACACGTGCGGCTTCGGCATCGATGATCTCTTCCAGACCATCGATGGCGACATCGTTTTCCTGAACCTTTTTCGCCAGTTCTTCGTCACGGGATTCCAGGGCACCCGCAGCTTCCATGATCGCAGCTTCAACCAGCCCGCCCATTTTCATGATCTGGGCTTGCATGGCTTCTAGGTCCCGGTCAAAGGCCGAAGCAATGTGTTGTTCTTCCATTTCGTGTCCTAACTTTAACCGATACGACCAGTAATATAGCTCTCGGTGCGCGGATCTTCTGGGTTGGTAAAGATCTGTCCGGTGTGACCGAACTCAACCAGCGTGCCGAGGTGGAAGAATGCAGTTTTCTGGCTCACACGTGCGGCCTGCTGCATTGAGTGGGTAACGATGACAACCGAATACTGTGTGCGCAGCTCGTCGATCAGCTCTTCGACCTGTGCGGTTGCAATCGGATCAAGGGCTGAGCATGGCTCATCCATCAACAGAACTTCCGGCTCGGTTGCGACGGCGCGTGCGATACACAGACGCTGTTGCTGACCACCGGACAGACCTGTGCCAGGCTTGTCCAAACGGTCTTTGACCTCGTCCCAGATCGCACCGCGACGCAGCGCTTTTTCGACAATCTCATCCATGTCGGCTTTGTTCTTGGCCAGACCGTGGATACGCGGGCCATAGGCCACGTTGTCATAGATCGTTTTGGGGAATGGGTTTGGCTTTTGGAACACCATACCCACTTTGGCGCGCAGCTGCACTGGATCGACTCGTTTGTCATAGATATCTTCGCCGTCCAGCAGGATGTTGCCGGTGACATTACAGATATCGATCGTGTCGTTCATCCGGTTCAGACAGCGCAGGAATGTGGACTTGCCACACCCCGACGGGCCAATGAACGCGGTCACTGTTTTGTCTTCGATTTCGACGTTTACGTCCTTGATGGCATGTGCTTCACCGTAGTGGACGTTTACACCATGGGCTGCGATTTTGGTTTCTTTTTGGTCCACGGCTCTATCCGTAAATTGCATGTCGTTCATAACAGTGTCCTCCAGTTACCAGCGGCGCTCAAAGCGACGACGCAGGATGACGGCGAGAGTGTTCATTGAGACAAGGAACACGAGCAAGATAATGATACCGCCCCAGGCACGTTCATAGAACGCAGGGTCGGCGCGTTTGGCCCATTCGTAGATCTGGGCAGGCATTGCAGAGTTCGGGGCCAGAAGGCCATCGGCCAGGGTCTCAGGCGCGTTTGACGCGATAAAGCCAACCATGCCAATCAGCAGCAGCGGCGCGGTTTCACCCAGTGCCTGTGCCAGACCAATGATAGTACCGGTCAGGATCCCAGGTGCCGCCAGAGGCAGAACATGGTGGAACACAGCCTGCATCTTGGACGCACCCACACCCAGAGCCGCATCGCGGATCGACGGTGGAACCGCCTTGAGCGCTGCGCGGGTTGAGATGATGATGGTGGGAAGCGTCATCAGCGTCAGAACCAGACCACCCACAAGTGGCGCAGAGGTCGGCAGGTGCAGATAGTTGATAAACACCGCAAGACCCAGAATACCAAACACAATCGACGGAACCGCCGCGAGGTTTGAGATATTCACTTCGATGATATCGGTCAGACGGTTCTTTGGTGCGAACTCTTCCAGATAGATCGAAGCCGCAACCCCAATTGGCAGGGCCAGGCCGAGGACCACAAACATCATGGACAAGGACCCAAGCATTGCGACACCGATACCGGCAGCTTCGGGGCGTTGGTCCGATGCATCCGCGCCAGTAATGAAGTCGATGTTGAACGTCTTTACAATCACACCGGCATCCACCAGCTGGTCAACCAGATCCAATTGCTCGGGAGAGATGGATTTGTCGTTGCCGATGCTTGCACGGTGCACACGACCCTTCAGGTATCCGTCCACGCGGCTTTGTGCGAGGAACCGGAACTCTATCGTTTCACCGATCCGATCCGGGTTTGCGATGACGAATTCACGCAGCTGGCCAACCGCATTTCTCGACAGGATACCTCCCAGATCTTTGGCTTTGAGGTCGGTTTGAATGCCAAGCTCTTCGACTTTGGCGACCACGGCGTCACGGATCAGCGGGTTATATCCAAAGGTGGTGACCTTCTTGATATCATCCAGATCGCGATTGCCTTTTTTGTCCAGCTTGCTTTCCAGCAGCTCAACATTCACAGTCATAAAGGTTTGCTGAAACGCACCAGTGCCACGGCTGAAGATGTTTGTTACAAGCACCATCAACATCATGAGACCGACAGCGATTGCAGCAATGCCGTAGGCGCGGAAGCGTTTTTCTGCGGCGTTGCGCTGCTTGGTGCGCGGCGTCAAGGCCAGCAGGGAAGTTTTGGATGTATCCGACATTATTCGTACTGCTCCCGGTATTTGCGCACGATATAAAGCGCGAGAACGTTCAGACCCAGTGTCAGAACAAAGAGCGACAAGCCCAGTGCAAAGGCCACCAGGGTTTCAGGTGAGGCAAAGTCAGTGTCACCTGTCAGCTGGCTCACGATACGAGTGGTGATTGTGGTCATGCTGTCCAGCGGATTGCCCGAGAACTTCGCAATAGCACCTGCGCCCATCACAACAATCATGGTTTCACCAATTGCACGCGACGCTGCGAGAAGTATCGCACCCACGATCCCCGGCAAAGCGGCGGGAAGCACAACTTGTCGGATGGTTTCCGAACGGGTCGCACCCAGTCCCA
Source organism: Epibacterium ulvae (assembly GCF_018678075.1). Taxonomy (GTDB): domain Bacteria; phylum Pseudomonadota; class Alphaproteobacteria; order Rhodobacterales; family Rhodobacteraceae; genus Epibacterium; species Epibacterium ulvae_A. Next base: position 90,929 of record NZ_JAHHIR010000037.1, read on the forward strand.
GCGAGCCATCGCGCATGGCCTGTGGCACCGCGTTGATGATGTCGTCGGACAAGGAAGACACAAATGGGATCAACATGATGCCCATGACAACACCGGCCGTCAGAACCGATGTCGCACCCGCCATCCACTCAACCCCAAGGAAACCACCTTTGCCGAATGTACCCACCAGCAACGGACCAACGGTCAGCAGTGCAAACAGACCGTAAACGATGGTTGGGATGCCGGCGAGAATTTCCAACAGCGGCTTGGCAAAGGCGCGCACAGTGTTGTTGGCATATTCCGAAAGGTAAACCGCAGCAAACAGACCAACAGGCACAGCAACCAGCAGCGCGATGACGGAGACATAGAGCGTGCCCCACAATAGTGGCAGGATCGAAAGCTCCGAGTCACCGCGGAAATTCGGCGCCCAAGTTCTGCCAAAGAAGAAGTCGGCGGCGTTGTGCAGTTTGAAGAAATTGATCGTCTCAAAGAACATCGACAAAACGATGCCGATTGTTGTCAGGATCGCCAAAGACGCTGCAAGGATCAGGAGCGACAGAATGCCCTTTTCCACTACGTTGCGCGCACGGAAATCCTTGTGTGTCTGCATGTAAGACCACGAAAACCCGCCAAGCGCCAGGACAGCAACAAAAACTGCCATCAGCACATTGCCGGTTTTGGACATAACACGATACTGTTGAGCGGCCTCCAGAACTTCCGGGCGCACATCAGCGCCCAAAGCAACGCCCACTTCGCCGAGGCGAGCGCGAACGTCTGTTAGTTCCGTGCGTAGCGATTTGGCTTCGTCGGCTGATAGGGCCCCTTTGGCAATAGCAACATCAAGCCCTTCGGCAACCCGACCAACGTCGCTCATGACCAAGCCAAGCGTTTGGCGATCAGGTGCAAGCTCTTCTGGGATCAGCTGGGAGATACGGGATTCGATGAACATCGGCTGAACAAGCAGCCAGATGGCGAGCGCCCCAAGGGCGGGAAGAAGTGTGGTGAATGCAACGTTGTGTCCATAGTAGGACGGCAGCGAATGCAGTTCTTTAGCATTTCCCTCGGCTGAGGACATCGCGCGTTGGCGTCCGAAGACAAAACCGGCAGCGGAAAGTACAAGCAGGGAAACGACGAGCCAGAGAGTAGGCATCAAGTGCTCCGTTTCGAAAAGGGCGAACTGTTTCGATCGTGTCTATAAATAGGAAGCCGGGGAAGGTCACCCCACCCCGGCTCATATACTCATTAGCGCGGAGCTATTAGGAGTTGCCGCCCATAACTGCTTCTGCAGAAACAGCTTCTTGAGTTTTAACCAGCTCAGGATCAGCAACCAGACCGTACTCGGACAGTGGGCCGTCAGGACCGGCTACTTCATCAGATACGAAGAACTCAGCATAGTCTTTCAGACCTGGGATCACGCCGATGTGTGCCTTCTTCACGTAGAAGAACAGCGGGCGGGATACAGGGTATTCACCGGTCGAGATGGACTCGGTGGAAGGAACGATGCCGCCCATAGTTGCAACTTGCAGCTTGTCGGTGTTGTTCTCATAGAAGGCCAGACCAAAGACGCCGATGCCGTCTTTGTTGCTTTCGATGCGTGCAAGGGTCTCGGTGTAGTCGCCGTCGATGTCAACGGAAACGCCGTCGGTGCGCAGAGAGATACATGCTTTTTCAGCAGCTTTCTTGTCGTCACCGTTTGCGTGCATCAGAGCTTCAAAAGCGCCTGTTTCTTCACAGCCAGCCAGGATCACTTTGTCTTCGAAAACTTCACGGGTGCCGTGCTTGGTACCTGGGATGAAGGCTTGCAGATCTTGCGCCGGGAACTTGGCATTTACGTCAGCCCAAGTTTTGTTCGGGTTCGCAACCAGCTTGCCGTCAACTACGATCTGGTCGGACAGAGCCAGGAACCAGTCAGAAGGTGTGTATTCAAAGCTGTTGCCAGCGATGTCGGACGCGAAAACGATGCCATCATAACCGATGCGAACTTCGATGATGTCTGTAACACCAGCTTCGGCACAAGCTTTGATTTCTTTTTCACGGATGGCGCGCGATGCGTTTGCAACGTCGATGGTGTTTTCGCCAACGCCTTCGCAGAAGCGCTTCAGGCCAGCGGAAGAACCACCGGACTCAACAACAGGTGTTGGGAAGTCAAAGTTTTCGCCGAATGCTTCTGCAACGATAGAAGCGTACGGCAGAACGGTGGACGAACCGGCAACTTGCACTTGGTCACGTGCTGTAGCAGCAGTTGCGGATACGGCGGCAATTGCCAGCGCAGAAGCGGTAAGTTTCACAAAGGACATTTGTCTCTCCACGAGTAAGTTTTTTTTCGATCACCCCCACGATGATCTGTGGCACGTCGTAAGCATGCCACGTGAGCCTTTTGTGACAGCAATGTAACAACCACATGACAATGCCCGAATTTATGACAAAAAAGACCATCAACGCGATCCCGTGGTGGTCTTGTCTAGCGTGATTCTCCAAGTCTAGATTTTATGATTAAGTCATTCAAAGCAAAGGTAAAATCACGGTGAAGACAGAGCCCTTGCCGAGGTCGCTTTCAACCCGCATCCGACCGCGATGACGGTTAACGATATGCTTTACAATTGCCAGTCCAAGCCCGGTTCCACCCATCTCACGCGATCTGTGACTGTCCGCCCGGTAAAACCGTTCGGTCAGGCGCGGCAGATGTACAGGGTCTATTCCGGAGCCATTGTCGATTACCTGGATACGGGCAGCAGCGGCGCGTACCGCCGGGTCACGTTCCGAGGCATGCAGACGGACCTCGACCCGGTCGCCCCCATATTTGATGGCATTCTCCACAAGGTTGGTGAAGACCTGCTGCAACTGATCCGGGTCACCTTTTACTTGGATGCTTTCTTCTGGCACATAAAGGTTGAGCTCGACCCCCTGCCCGTTTGCGACGGGTTCCAATGTTTTGATGGTCGAGGCCAAGCGTCCGTTCAGATCTACATCTTCCTTTGGGCGGACCCGTTCTTCGGTCTCAACACGGTTCAGCGACAGAAGATCACCGACCAAACGGTTCATCCGGTTCGCCTCACCGTCCATGATGTCCAGAAAGCGGTCTCGAGCTGAAGCATCGTCGCGGGCTGGTCCTCGCAATGTCTCAATGAACCCCATTAAGGCGGTCAGCGGGGTGCGCAGCTCGTGGCTGACGTTGGCGACAAAATCGCGCCGCATCTGGCTGGCCTGTTCACGGTCGGTCACATCCACAAAGCTGAGCAGCGCCGCGCCGCCGTTCACCGCACCGATGCCGGGCACATAGCGCAGCGTGACGTCAAAGCTGGTGTCCTGTGCGCCGTCATTCGACAAATGGCGCGCAGATTTTGGCCCCCGTTCATTGAGGCAGGCTTCAATCGCGGAAATTACCTGTGGCTGGCGCAGGATGGTGGCAAAGTGGCGTCCGACGATGGCATTCCCCAACAAGGCAACCGCAGGCGAGTTCGCACAGATCAGGCGTTCGCTTTGATCAATCAACAGGGCAGGTTGCGGAATAGCGTCAAGGAAACCGCGAATAAGCTCGTCAGACATGTCTTCGTATCCTGAATTGGGTGCAGCTCCCTAGCCCGCCAATGTAAACGCCACGTGGCAAATCCTTAACCCATCACAAAACCGTGTTGAGCCTCGGCTGTTATAGCGGACGCAGCCCGTCGCGGAACTTGCGCATGTTCTCTTGGTAATGCACCGCGCTTTGGGTCAGTTTCGCGGCCAGGGTCGAATCCACGTCCCGCACAACCTTGCCCGGAGCACCCATAACAAGTGAGTTGTCGGGAATTTCTTTGCCCTCGGTGATCAAAGCCCCTGCCCCGATCAGACAGTTGCGCCCGATCTTGGCCCCGTTAAGGATGGTGGCCCCCATGCCGATCAAAGAATTGTCGCCAATGGTACAGCCGTGCAGCATTGCCTTGTGACCAATGGTGCAATTGGTGCCGATGGTCAGCGGGTAGCCTTTGTCGATATGCATCACCACGTTTTCTTGCACGTTGGTGCCGGCTGAAATTCGGATCTCTTCATGGTCGGCGCGAATGGTGGTGCCAAACCAGACCGACGCTCCGGTCTCCAACACGACCTGCCCGATCAGATTGGCGTCCGGTGCGACCCAGGTGTCATCTGCGATCTGCGGTTCATATTCGCCCAACGCATAGAGGGTCATGACATCTCCTCAAACTCCGATTGCAGCGTGCGCACATGATCGACCAGTTGCGGCTGCTGGATACGGCGCAGGCGGGTTGCGGTGATAATGGTCTTGAGCGCCTCTTCGGTGGTATCCAGATCATCGTTCACCAGCACATGGTCATAAGAGCCCCAGTGGCTGATCTCGTCCCAGCTTTTCTGCATCCGGCGATCAATGGTCTCCGCATCATCCTGACCACGGCTTTCCAGACGGCGTTTCAGCTCATGAATGGAAGGTGGCAGCAGGAAAATCGACAGCGTGTGCTGGCCAAGGTCCGAGTTGCGGATCTGTTGCGCCCCTTGCCAGTCGATATCAAACAGAACATCGCGCCCCGCATCGATCGCCTGTTTCACGGGTCCCTTGGGGGAGCCATAAAAATTGCCAAAGACAAAAGCGTGCTCGAGCATTTCGCCTTCGGTCACAGCGCTTTTGAAATCATCAACGGTGGAGAAATGGTAATCCTTACCGTCTTCTTCGCCGGGACGTGGGTTGCGGGTTGTGGCCGAAACCGAAAACGAGATCGTGGGATCCCATGTGCGCAGGCGTTTTGCCAAGGTTGACTTCCCTGCCCCGGATGGAGAGCTGAGGATGATCAGAAGGCCGCGACGGTCGCTCATGGGGATATCCCTTTCGTGTCTTTAGTTACTCGATGTTCTGAACCTGCTCGCGCATTTGGTCAATGACTGCTTTCATCTCTAATCCAACGGAGGTCAGCGCGCTGTGTTGTGACTTAGAACACAATGTATTGGCCTCTCGGTTGAATTCTTGCATCAAAAAGTCAAATCGGCGTCCGACGGCGCCGCCTTTGGACAGCAGATCATGGGCGGCGGCGATATGCGCCTCCAGCCGGTCCAGTTCTTCGGTGATATCCGCTTTGACCGCCAACAGTGCCAGTTCCTGTGCAACACGGTCCGCATCCAGCCCGTCCACATTATCTATGACACGCGACAAAGCCGCCTTGAACGCGGTTGCGGCGCCTTCTTGGCGGGCCGCGACACAGGCTACAGCTTGTCTGCGCAGGTCATCCATATGCTGCAGCTGAGAGGTTAATACTTTCTCCAGGGCACGCCCCTCGTCGCCACGCATTTGGACGAATTCCGCCAAAAGTGTTTCGAAATCCTTTTTGAGGGCAGCAACCAACGGGGCCGGATCGGTCTCGTTTTGCTCCTGTTCCAATACACCACGGATCGACAACAGATCCGCCACGCTGGACCGGTCCAGATCGACACCTGCGCTTTTGGCGGCGGTCTCAGCCTTGGCCATGGCATGCAGCACAGAATTCAATGCGGTGGCGTTGACAGAAAACCGCTGCCCTTCGGCGGCTTCGCTTGAAATACGAAGCGCCAGCGATACATTCCCCCGAGAGAGACCCTTGTCCAATTGACCACGCAGGTGTTTTTCCAACCCATCCAACCAATCAGGTACCCGAAGGCGCAAATCTAATCCTTTTGCGTTAACTGAGCGGATTTCCCAACTCCAGGCATGGGTGTCAAGCGTGCCTTGAGAAGAGGCAAAACCAGTCATGGAGCAAATGGACATGTGTGATCTCCGTAGAAAAACAAGGATGTAGACCACAACTACCCATATGGTCAGGGTAAGGAAAGAGCCTGAAGGTCAGGTGACTATACTAAAGCGTTAACCATTGCTTAAAGAAGTCGTCCAAATTTGATTCATAATATGGCATGTTAACTTCAAGGTAACCAAAATAGAGCTAAGCCTGAGGATGCGATGGGGCATCTGCCAGGCCAAGTTCTGAACGGATGCAATAAGGATAACAGATATGTTTTTCGGCGGTCGCAAAGGGTCCAAGCAAGGGACCGAGCAGGACAAGGTGGTTTCTATGGGTCGCTTTCGTGATCGGGTGTCGCTGACACCTATGCGCCAAGCTGAGGCATATTGGACGGCTCTGCGTCGCGGTGACGATGTGCCGAACCGCTCGCAGGTTGATCCGCGCGGTTTGGAAAACATCCTCAGCCAGACCTTTATCGTTGAACGTATCGCACCCGGTATTGCGCGGTTCCGCCTGGCCGGTCAGCAAGTGAACGAGATGGCCGGCATGGAAGTGCGCGGCATGCCGCTCAGCGCGTTTTTCACACCGGACGCCCGGAAACAACTGGGCGCGGCGATGGAACATATGTTCGACACGCCTGCGATCATCGAATTGACGCTGCAGACAGAATCCACCCGCACCCGCGGCGCACGTGAAGCACATATGCTGTTGCTGCCGCTGCGCAGTGACCTGGGTGACATCAGCCGCGCATTGGGTGTCTTTATCTCCGAAGGCAATCCAACCGGCGCGTCGCAGCGTTTCACCATCTCCAACATCGACATGCGTGCGGTATCAGATAACCCAGCCAAGAACGCGGAGTTCAAAGCCAAGGACCGTCCAGAACCGGTTCAAGCCAAGACAGACAGCAATGTTGTCAATCCCGGCTTTGCCGAGACGCAGGAACGCTTCAAAGCAGAGCCCAGCATCATGGATGAGGCCCGCAACCTGTTGAAGCGCCGCCGTGAAGAGGCTGAAAAGCAAAGCACGGCTGGGGCAGCTGGTGTCGCCAGTGAAGCCGAAGAACCGGTTCAGCCGAAATCGGCACGCGGCTCGCATCTGCGTCTTGTGGTCAGCAAGGATTGACCCCACCCCGATAGTGAAAATTTATCCCGCTTTTAGGACGAATTGGTCATCGTCTTTAAAGCATCAAGCGCCCCAGAGCAGAACGCTCGGGGCGTTTCCCTTTTGTGGCCCCCGGTTCAGGGGGGACATCAAAAAAGGCGCACCGAATGGCGCGCCTCTTTCCAATTCTATGGTCTGGCTAGCTTAGCTTGCGACGCGCGCCGGTGCGGTTCCGCGTTGCTTGGTGATCTCTTCCGCCACTAGGAAGGCCAGTTCCAGAGACTGGCTGGCGTTCAGACGCGGATCACATGCGGTGTGGTAGCGCGCGGACAGGTCTTCTTCGGTCACCGCACGTACACCACCGGTGCATTCGGTCACATCCTGGCCGGTCATTTCGAAGTGCACACCGCCGGGGATGGTGCCTTCGGCTTTGTGCACATCAAAGAAGTCGCGCACTTCGCCCAGAACCCGTTCAAACGGACGCGTTTTATATCCGGTTGCCGATTTGATGGTATTGCCGTGCATCGGATCGCAAACCCAGGTGACCTTGGCCCCCTCTTCTTTGACGGCATTGATCAGACGCGGCAGGTGATCGCCCGCCTTGCCTGCACCAAAACGCGCGATCAGGGTCAGCTTACCCTCTTCGTTCTCGGGGTTCAGCTTGCTCATCAGAACTTTGAGATCACCGGCGGTGGTGGTTGGGCCACATTTCAGACCAATTGGGTTCAACACGCCGCGGCAGAATTCAACATGTGCGCCATCCGGCTGGCGGGTGCGGTCGCCGATCCAGATCATGTGACCGGATCCTGCCAGCCATTTGCCTGAGGTGGAATCGTTGCGCGTCAACGCTTCTTCATATTCCAGCAGCAGACCTTCGTGGCTGGTGTAGAAATCCACCGACTGCAAGGTATGCGCAACATCCGCGTTCACACCGGCCGCTTTCATAAAGTCCAGCGCATCGGTGATCCGGTTCGCCATCTCACGATAGGCTTCGGCTTTGTTGGTCTCAGTAAAGTCCAGTATCCAGGCGTGCACCTGGTTCAGATCCGCATAACCGCCGGTCGAAAACGCGCGCAGCAGGTTCAACGTGGCCGAAGACTGCGTATAGGCCTGCAACATCTTCTGCGGATTCGGAATCCGCGCCTCAGAGGTAAAGGCGAGATCGTTGATGATGTCACCCCGATAGCTGGGCAGTTCCAGACCATCCAATGTCTCGGTCGGCGCAGAGCGCGGCTTGGCAAACTGCCCGGCCATACGGCCCACTTTGACCACCGGCACTTTGGCGGCATAGGTCAGAACCAGCGCCATCTGCAGCATGACCTTGAACGTGTCGCGGATCGCGTCGGCGCTAAATTGATCAAAGCTTTCAGCGCAGTCGCCGCCTTGGAGCAAAAATGCCTCACCGCGTCCGGCGGCACCCAGATGCTCTTTCAACCGGCGCGCTTCGCCCGCAAACACCAGTGGCGGAAACTTTGACAGCTTCGCTTCCACGGCCTCAAGGGCGGCTGCGTCGGTATAATCCGGCATTTGAACTCGTGGCTTGTTGCGCCATTTCGATTTTTGCCACTCACTCATCGCTCATTCTCCGTGATCGCGAAATGGGATCGTTGGAGGCAAGCTATACAAAACTGCACCCTTGCTGGCCAGTTCCGATTTGCGAAGGCTTGACCAAATCGAAAACCTATGAGCAGGGTTCTCGTCAGGATTTGACGCGACAGGTAAAAAACTGTCTGATTCAATGATATATAAACATCGACAGGTGCAGGCCATGAATACGCAGCGCGTTCAAACGAAACCGCCAACCCGGTTTGTTTTTGTGTTGTTAGATAACTTTACCTTGCTTCCCTTCGCTTCGGCGGTGGATGCGTTGCGTTTGGCCAATAAAATGGCCGGTCAGGCCGTTTTTGAATGGGTCTTGATGGGGGAAGGTGGCGAAGAGGCGCGGTGCTCGGCCGGACTGTCCTTTTATCTGGACGGTGATCTGGGTGAGATCGCACGTGATGATACGGTGTTGATTTGCGGCGGTGTGAATGTGCGCGACGGCACGACTCCCCGGCTCATCAGCTGGTTGCGCCGCGAGGCGCGCAAAGGGGCAACCATGGGCGCGCTGTGCACCGGGTCCTATGCGCTGGCCAAATCCGGTCTGCTGGATGGCAAACGCTCGACCATCCACTGGGAGAATATCGATAGCTTCACCGAAGAATTCATGGATGTCGATTTGACCAAATCGGTCTATGTGATGGATGGCAAACGCGTCACGGCGGCGGGCGGCACATCGACGATCGATTTGATGCTAAAGCTGATTGCCTCTTACGAGAACGAAGATCTGGCTAATGCTGTGGCCGACCAGATGATCTATTCCAACATTCGCACCGAACAGGACACCCAACGTCTCTCGGTTCCGACCCGCATCGGTGTGCGGCACCCGAAATTGTCGATGGTGATCCAGAAGATGGAAGCCAATCTGGAAGAGCCGATCAGCCCGGCCATTCTCGCGCAAGATGTAGGCATGTCTACTCGGCAGTTGGAGCGTCTGTTCCGCCGCTATCTGAACCGCTCCCCCAAACGCTATTACATGGAGCTGCGACTGCAAAAGGCGCGCAACCTGTTGATGCAAACAGATCTGAGCGTGATCAACGTGGCCTTGGCCTGTGGTTTTGCATCACCCTCGCATTTTTCAAAATGCTACCGGTCGCATTACGACACCACGCCCTACCGCGAACGTGGCTCACGCGCGGGGGCTCCGCATTAAGGCGCGGGCGTCAGGCGGAACAAGGCCCCCTCATACTCTGAGGCAAACCAGATACTGCCATCCGGCGCCTCGCGGATGTCGCGAATGCGCCCGGTGGTTTCATGGCGCAGCTGCTCCTGCTCGGACTTTGGCGTGCCATCCAGACGCGCGATATAGTCGAATTTGAGCGATCCGATAAACATATCACCGCGCCACGCGGGCCAGAGCTTGCCCGAATAGATCATCATGCCCGACGGCGCGATGGAGGGATCCCAGAAGAACGCGGGCTGTTCCAGGCCGTCTTTGGCGGTGCCGATGCCGATCTTTGTGCCGGAATAATTGCGACCATAGGCGATCACGGGCCAGCCATAGTTCGCGCCTTTCTCGATCTTGTTGATCTCATCCCCGCCGCGTGCGCCATGTTCCACCGCCCAGACCTGACCGGTGCGATCAATCGCCAGACCTTGCGGGTTGCGATGGCCATAGGACCAGATTTCAGGCATGACGCCGGCCTGCCCGATAAACGGGTTGTTCGCATGGGGGGAGCCATCGCGGTTCACGCGCAAAATCGCACCTTGCCGATTGGATAGATCCTGCGCGCTGTCGCGGTCACCGCGTTCGCCTGACGTCAGATACAGGGAGCCGTCTTTGGCTTCGCGCACGCGGGAGCCAAAATGGCGCCCACCGTCAGTGCCCCGGACTTGTAACAGGACCTTTGATTGGGTGATCTCGGTGAAATCGGGTGACAGCGTCGCACTGACCAGCGCGGTTCCGGCCCCACGGTTGTCTTGGCGTGACAGCGTCAACAGGATTTCGCCGGATGTCGCAATATCACGCGGGACCAAGACATCCAGCAAGCCACCCTGCCCGACCGCTGCGACCTCCGGCACGCCAGAGACCGAGGTTTTGGCACCATCGCGCACCAGATACAAAAGCCCCTCGCGATCCGTGATCAACACCGATCCATCCGGCAAGAAGCCAAATCCCCATGGGATATCAAACCCATCGGCCATCTTGGTGATTTTCAACGCGCCTGCGCTGCTGCCCATCACTTGCGCCGCGAGTGACGATGCGCCGGACGCCAGCATGCCGGTGACCACGCAGGCCAAAACCCGTGAATAACCCATTGGCTTAACTCCTCTTTAGTCGCGGCTTGGGGCGTTTCCGCTGGTCAGTATGCGCGCAAACCCCGGTGGTTGAGATCACAATCGCGCGGGGTCAGCGCCCTTTGAACAAACCGCCGAGGATACCGCGCACGATCCGGCGTCCGGTGGTGCCTTTTAACTCTTTGATCACCGCTTGCGACATGGCAGAGGCAAACGTGTCCTGCTTGCGATAGCTGCGGGATGTGGACCTGCCAATGCGGCCACCCGAATATCTGCGGGCGGTACTGAATTCGCGTGCCACAGGTGACGGGTCTTCTTCGGCTTGTTCCTCAGCTTTTTCGGCGGCTTTAGCGGCATCGCCCGCGCGTTTTTGCAAAATCTCAAAGGCGGATCGGCGATCAATCCGTGTATTATACTTGGACGACAGGTCAGACTGGGACAAAATTCCCGCTCTCTCACTTTGGGTGATCGGGCCCAATTGGCTGCTGGGCGGACGGATAAGGGTGCGTTGGACAACACCGGGAATACCCTTTTTCTCCAAGAGCGAGGTCACAGCCTCCCCGACCCCAACCTCGCGAATGGCGTCCTCGGTCGAAAAGGCCGGGTTCTCGCGATAGGTCTCGGCCGCAAGTTTCAGGTTACGGCGATCGCGCGCGGTAAAGGCGCGCAGGGCATGTTGGATCCGGTTCCCCAATTGGCCAAGGATATCTTCGGGCACATCCGCCGGCGACTGGGTTATGAAATAGACGCCGACCCCTTTGGAGCGGATCAGCCGCGCGACTTGCTCGACCTTGTCGATCAGGACTTTGGGGGCGTCGTCAAACAGCAGATGCGCCTCGTCAAAGAAGAACACCAGGCGGGGTTTTTCGGGATCGCCCACTTCGGGCAGCTCCTCAAACAGCTCGCTCAGCAGCCACAAAAGGAAGGTCGAATAGAGGCGCGGCGCGGCCATCAGCTTGTCCGCCGCCAGAATATTGACCATGCCGCGCCCATCCGCAGTGGTCCGCATCAAGTCAGTCAACGCCAAGGCCGGTTCGCCAAAAAAACCATTGCCGCCCTGGTTCTCCAACACCAACAACCGTCGCTGAATAGCACCGATGGACGCGGTTGAGACATTGCCATAGCGCAACGACAGGTCCGCGCGGTTTTCGCCGACCCAGACCAGCAGCGCTTGCAGGTCCTTCAGATCAAGCAGCGGCATCCCCTGTTCGTCCGCCAGGCGGAAAGCAATGTTCAGGATCCCTTCCTGAGTTTCGCTCAGCTCCAACAGGCGCGATAACAACAAAGGCCCCATTTCTGCCACAGTTGTGCGCACCGGGTGCCCTTGTTCGCCAAACAGGTCCCAGAACGTGACCGGGCAGTTGTGATAGTTGTAATCGTCAAAGCCAATTTGCGCCGCGCGGCTGTAAAACGCATCGTGCAATTTATGGTCAGGACTGCCGGATTTTGCGAGGCCAGACAGGTCGCCTTTGATGTCAGTCAGAATCACCGGCACGCCAAGATTGGAAAAATTCTCGGCGAGAATTTGCAATGTTACAGTCTTGCCCGTTCCCGTTGCGCCTGCAATGAGGCCATGCCGGTTCGCGTATTTGGGGTTAAGGTTTTGCTTTTGCGAGTAATTCTCGCCACCACCGCCGATGAAAATGTCGTTAACCATGCGCGTCTCCGGGCCCTTCGTGAACTGAAATCCTTGGAAACACATGATTAACGAATTCTGCTTATGGTTAAAGGTGACCAACGAAACATATGCGGATGTGTCGCTGGTCATTTCCTCCCTGTCAGACTGGCCGTGCCTAGTGCACGGCCTTTTTTTCGCCAGAAACATACGTTTGCAGTCCCAAGCGTCCGACATGCAACTGGGTAAGAGATTCTGACCGAGCGGTGGAAAACTGTCATTTTCTTGTCATTGACAGTTGACCGGGGCGCTCCCCTCTCGTACGGTTTCGTCAATAACTAAGTCGGCCAGTCCGACGGGGAGAACCAATTCAAAAGGAAACCTTCGGGTTTCCTTTTATTTTTTGGTGACTTGCCCTCTCAAAAACCTCTCTTTTTTGGCATTTGCAAAAGATCCATCAACGGCGGATAGTCCGCTGACACGCGTTTCATTGCATGTTAAACCCCGTCCCGAGAGACCTTAAAATTAAAGAGGCATTCATGTTTAAGTCCCTGACGCCGATTTCCCTGGCAGTGGTATTGGCAACAGCAGCGCCCGTATTTGCGCAAGACGCAGCGACAGCGGCGCCTGACGTTGCAGCGGAGCAAGCCCCTCAGGCTGAGGCGCCCATCACCGGCCCTGCGCTGGATTTGGGTGAACCCGTTCAAGAAGGCCCCCGCCTGGGTGAGCGTTATTCCAAAGCGCAACATGGCGATTGGGATCTTGCCTGTGTCAAAACAGAAGAAGAGCAAGATCCATGTTCTTTGCTGCAGATCGTCGTAGATTCACAAAACAACCCGCTGGCAGAAATGTCGCTGTTCCGTCTTGAGCAAGAAGGCAGCCCCGCAGTCGCCGGTGCAACTGTTATCGTCCCGCTTGAGACGCTGTTGCCCGCTGGTTTGACCATTTCGATCGATGGCGCACCTGCGAAACGCTATAATTATTCCTTCTGTAACCCATTGGGCTGCGTTGCGCAGATCGGTCTGACACAGGAAGACATTGACGGCTATAAGCGCGGCAAAGAGGCGATCTTGACCCTGCGTCCGGCCCCTGCTCCCGATCAGGTTTTGAACATGAAGCTTTCGTTGTCTGGCTTTACCGCTGGTTTCAACGTTGTGGATGTCGTCAAACAGTAACGAACGCTACCTTACGAAATGAAAAAGGCCGCGTCTGAATGTCAGCGCGGCCTTTTGCATTTGTCGTTCAGCGTATTAGACGGCGCGCAAAGCCAAGACTGCGTTCAAACCGCCAAAGGCAAACGCGTTGCTCAGAACCACGTCGACTTTGGCGTCGCGGGCTTCATTGGGCACGATATCCAGCGCGCATTCGGGGTCGTGTTCTTCATAGCCGATGGTCGGAGCGATCACCCCGTCGCGCAACGCCATGATACAGGCGAGAAGTTCGACGCCACCGGTGCCTCCGATCAAATGGCCGTGCATGGATTTTGTCGACGAAATCATCAGGTTATCCGCATGCGGGCCAAAGACATCGGCGACCGCCGCGCATTCGGTTTTGTCATTCGCGGCCGTGCCTGTACCATGGGCGTTGATGTAGCCTACGTCTGATGGGGCGACTTTGGCATCAGCCAAGGCACCGGATATGGCGCGCGCGGCCCCTTGTTTGCTGGGCATGACAATGTCTGAGGCGTCAGAAGACATCGCGCAACCAATGACTTCGCACAGGATTTCAGCCCCGCGCGCCTTGGCATGTTGGTATTCTTCGAACACAAAAATACCCGCACCTTCGCCCTGGACCATGCCGTTGCGATTGGCACTGAACGGGCGGCAGGCGTCTTTGGACATAACCCGCAAGCCTTCCCAGGCCTTCACGCCGCCAAAACACAGCATCGATTCAGATCCACCGGTGACCATCGCCGGGCTCATACCCGAACGCACCATCTGGAACGCTTGGGACATCGCGTGATTGGAGGAGGCACAGGCCGTGGACACCGTAAAGCTTGGCCCTTTGAGGTTGTATTCCATCGACACATGGCTGGCTGCGGCATTGTTCATCAGCTTTGGAACAACAAACGGGTGCACCCGGTTTTTACCGTCTTCATAGACCGAGCGATAATTGGCATCCCACGTGGAGACCCCACCGCCGGCGGTGCCAAGCACAACGCCAGAGCGGGCCGCTAGGTCGCCAATGAATTCGAGGCCGGATTGCGCGATGGCTTCCTTTGCCGCGATCAAGGTGAACTGGGTGAAACGATCATACAGCGCCATTTGCTGGCGGTTAAACCGGCCTTCGGCCTCAAACCCGCGCACCTGTCCGCCGATCTGGATCGACAGGCGTTCAACGTCCTGAAACTCAAGCGGGCCGATGCCGCAGCGTCCCTCGCGCATTGCGTCAAGTGTTTCGGGCACCGAGTGACCCAACGAGTTTATGGTTCCGGCCCCGGTGATAACAACGCGTTTCATGCTATTGAAAATACTTACTTTTGAGCGATGAGCTTTTCGATGCCAGCAATGATTGCGGCAACGTTGGAGATGTCGAAATCGCTTTGATCCGGCTCATTGGCGTTGAAAGGTACGGTGACGTCAAACGCTTCTTCGATGGCAAAGATGCTTTCAACCAGACCTAGGCTATCGATGCCAAGATCTTCGAGGGTGCTGTCCAGTTTGACGTCGGAGGGTTCCAGGACCGCCTGTTCGGCGATGATTTCGATGACCTGATCCTGAATGCTCATGTAGCCTCTCCAATCTTTGGTGTTTGAGGTGATGTAACGGCAGACTGTTTATTTGAAAACAGCCTTTTTCAGCGCATCAATGTCGCGCATCAACCTGGGCAAACGCCGTTGTGCCTTATACATCTCAGTATGTGTCTCCATTTTGACAGCCGGGTATCCAAGAACCACCCGACCCGCCGGAACGTTGGACAAAATGATCGAACTGCCACCGGCAATCACACCATCGCCAATAAAGATATTGTCGTTGACGCCGGTTTTTCCACCCAGGACCACGTTATTTCCGATCTCGACCGACCCGGAAACGCCAGATTGGCCGCACAGCAGACAATCGCGCCCGATGCGAGTGTTGTGGCCAATGTGAACTTGGTTATCCAGTTTGGTGCCGTCCCCGATCACGGTGTCGCGGATGGTGCCATTGTCGATTGTGACGTTCGCGCCCAGCTCCACATCATCGCCAATCGACACAGCGCCAAGAGAATGAATGCGTTCCCAAGATTGCGCACGCGCCTCACCCTGATCACCAAGGGTTTCACGCGCCTTTTCCACGCCAGAGACTTCGGGGGTAACATAGGAAAACCCATCGCCGCCCACCCGTGCACCGGGTTGCGAGCGGAACCGCGCGCCAATTGTTGCACGCGCTCCGATGGTCACGGCTTCGCGCAGCTCAGCGCCTTCGCCGATGGTGACGTCGGCGCCAACAAAACATTGCGGACCGATCACCGAGCCTTTGCCAATTTTCGCACGTGGGCCGATCACCGTCAGGGGGCCGACAGACACGTCGTCGGCCAGCTCAGCGGTTGGATCAATAACGGCAGATGGGTGAATGCCAGTGCCAAAATGCTGACCGGGGTCAAGTTTGGCTGTGACGCCAGACATCGCCATACGGGTGCGTTTGGCAAAAATGGCGGCCTTTAACCCCATCTCTTGCCACTCAGCGCCATCCCACAAAAGGGCAACTTCGGCCTGACCTGCTTGTAGCTTTTCGGCGTATTTGGGGTCCATTGCCATCGCCAGCAAACCCGGCACGCCATCTTGGGGCTCTGCTGCGCCTGAAATCACAAGATCCAGATCACCAGCAGCGTCTGCCCCAAGGGCCTGTGCAATCTCTCGAACAGTGAACATTGGGGCCTCTCCTTAACCTATTGGATTGGCCCCGACGTTTACCCTTGAACGCCGGGCAGCGCCACCCCTGCCCGCTCCAAAGCAGCCCAAACTTTTGCGTCACGACCATAGACATCACGACGGAACTCAGCCTGGCCTTTGTTTGGCACAAAGGCGGTACGGTAGATGATATGAACCGGCACGTGCTGTTCCAGATTGACCCTGGTTTCCTTGCCGGATTTCAAAATTCGTTGGAAAAACGCCTCGGGGTCTTCGGTCTGTTTTGCCAGCAAAGCATAGGCAAACTCAAACGGTTGGTGCAGACGGATACAGCCATGGGAATAGGCCCGCACTTCGCGTGAGAACAGATGCTTTTCCGGCGTGTCGTGGAGGTAGATATTGTATTTGTTTGGGAACATGAATTTTACCAAACCCAACGCATTGCGGGTGCTGGGCGGTTGTTTCATGGCATAGGGGAATGTCCGCGCTGTGTACTGAGAAAAGTCAACCGACCCCCGGTTCACCACACGGCCGCGATTGTCAGTGACCTGCAGATGCGACACCGCATGTGGGTTGGCACGCAGTTTTGGCAGATATTCCTTGGTGATGATCGAGCGTGGCACATACCAGCTTGGGTTAATCACCATATGTTCCATCACATCCGAAAACTCGGGCGAACGACGATCGCCGGTGTTTTTACCGATAACCGATCGGGTCTGGAATGTAATGTCGCCGTGATCGACGATTTTCGCGCTAAAGTCGGTCTGGTTCACCAAGACATGGCGCTCACCACGTTCGGGGGTGAGCCAACGTTCACGTTCCATCGCCACGATGACGGATTTCAAACGTTCCCGCGCAGTGACGTTGATTTCTTTGATTGTGCCTTCACCGGCCACACCGTCCTGCTCCAAACCATGTGCGGCCTGGAAATTCAAAACTGCATTGGCGAGTGCGGCATCATAGGTCGCAGAGGCGCTGCGTTCCATATACCCCATAGAGACCAGGCGATTGCGCAAAGCAACCACCCCTGCTCCGCTGTCACCGGGCTCATACTTGCCATTTGGAACAGATACACCCCAGCCGCCGTATGTCGCGATTTGCTCGAGCCGCAGTTTTTCGCGCATCAAGGCACGGTACTGGGTCGAGTTGGGAACCAGGGCGCGCAAATAGGCGCCGGGTTGCGTGTCTTCCAAACCGGCCAGCAAAACATCCGCGTCCAGTTTGGTCTTCTTGCGGACGATACCATCGTCGATGCGCGACGGGATGAGGATCCCGGTCTTCATATCGCGGGCGTATTCGACAAAAGCCTTGCTCATCGCGGCTTCGACTTCGCCGAGATCACGTGTGGTTTTCACGGATTTCAGCTGCGCCATCAGGCCTGAGATCACATCGGATTGGTCGGGAAGACCATGCACCGAGGCCTCTTCCAATGCGCGGAACAATGCTTTGCGGCGTAGCTTGGACTGATCGTCCGAGCCGGTCCAGATCGCGTTATAGCCGTTTTTTCGGTAAAATGACGATACGGCTGAATTGTCGGAGGCGGCTTCTGCAATGGCCTGCTTGTAAGCGGTAACCTGAGCTGTTGCAGGCATCGCGCCAAGTGCAAACCCGCCCATGGACAATGCAAAAAGTCCTGCTTTAATCAATTTTGAAGTCGAAGACACAGCAACTTGTGACATAGATAGGTCCTTGAGAATAAAGGTATCTGCTACGGTAATTAGAGTTCGTTATCGGCTATTTTGGGGAATTCCAATCCCTGGTCCACTCACTTTTCGTAATATAAGGCAATTAAGTTATCAGGTGGTGCATCCGCACAGCAGCCCATTTGCGCGCCTTTGATTTAGGGGGAAAACAAGGGGCTTCGTCCCCGTTTGCGCAATTTTTCGCCTAAATTTAGCCAGATTAAAGCTTCGTGGTAAACAAATGTTGGCAGATGATTCTGGCTGTGCAATAGCTTTTGACATCGCAACGGCACGTGATAACGGGTTCGTAACATCGGACCTAAGGCAGGAATTCTAATACGCTACGGGACGGCGCAGTGAAATGGTAGAAACCAAAAACAACGGGATTTCCCGTAGGGCAGTTTTGGGCGCGTTTGCGGCAACAGCCGTGGCAGCAGCCCCGACATTCTCCAATGCGGCTGGGCTCTTACGCGGTGCAGGCGACATTCGCCGCATTCGCATGTACTCCGGCCGTACCGGTGAGCGTCTGGATATGATCTACTGGATCGAAGGCCAGTACATCAAAGACGCCGTGAAGGAAGTGAACCACTTCATGCGCGATTGGCGCAGCGACGACGTGATCTCCATTGACACCCGCACCATCGATATTATGGCGGCCTCGCACAACCTTCTGGATGTGAGCGAGCCCTATTTGCTTCTGTCAGGCTATCGCAGCCCACAGACAAATGCGATGTTGCGCCGCCGGTCCCGCGGTGTTGCGAAGAACTCGCTCCACATGCAGGGCAAAGCCGCCGACCTGCGTTTGTCCTCCCGCAGTGTATCACAAATGGCCGCCGCAGCACAGTCCTGCCGCGCCGGTGGTGTCGGTAAATACTACGGATCCAACTTTGTGCACATGGATTGCGGAGTGGTACGCAGCTGGCGCGGCTAACCACTCGCTTTCATCTGCTCTCTCATGCCCTGCCCCTTTTGCGGCAGGGTTTTGTTTTTATAACAATGTGTTGGTGGGCAGTGCTCTGGGCGCGTTTTCGCGCCTTGTTTGCACTATTTTCCCATTGCAGTGTCCTTCTGCGGCAGATATACCCGCGCCATAGGCACCCGTAGCTCAGCTGGATAGAGCGCCGCCCTCCGAAGGCGGAGGCCAGAGGTTCGAATCCTCTCGGGTGCACCATTTCGTTTCTATCTGTTGAAAACTCCCCTAACACCTTGAAAGGGGATGAAGTATCAAGGGTTCGAACACCCTGATTTCGACAGTATGCCACAAGGCGCAAAAAAGCCAGTCTAAGCACTGTCTTCTGCCCTGCTAAATCTGAATTATTCAATATTTTCCAAAGGCTTGACAGAAACCTAATCGCGAGTTTGAACGACTCCTCAAAGGTATGCTTGGGTTTGCGCGCATGCTTGATTTCTTCCAGAGCCAGTGCGCGCTCTTTTTCCAGATTCGCTATTTTACGGTCAAGAGCCGCAATGACGGACGATGGCTTCGCCCTTACCTCGACCACGCCATCTTGGAGCTGGACAACAACACCGCAGCCGTGCCATGCGCGTCAGGGCATAGCGGATTGCACCTGCCAGCGGCGATTTGCCAGAGGTGCTTGGCAGTGGGGCGTGGAGCCAGGTTTCCAGATCATCGAAGATCGGCCCTGCCTGTGCTGGTCTGAGAGCGGCGCGTCGATCTGGTGGTGACCTGCGTGCCTCTTTCTCTACCGCATAGAGCTGCGCGATGCGCTGTATGGCTTCGTCGGCGATGGCAGAACCTTGGGCGCG
>NZ_JAHHIR010000007.1 GCF_018678075.1 Epibacterium ulvae
GCGGAACCTGCAACGATTGGGATATCGTCGCCTGGGTAGTCATAGGATTCCAGCAGTTCGCGGATTTCCATTTCAACCAGTTCCAGCAGCTCTTCATCGTCGACTTGGTCAACTTTGTTCATGAAGACAACCATCTTTGGGATGCCAACCTGGCGGCCCAGCAGGATGTGCTCACGCGTTTGCGGCATAGGGCCGTCAGCTGCGTTCACAACCAGGATCGCGCCGTCCATCTGCGCCGCGCCGGTGATCATGTTTTTCACATAGTCAGCGTGGCCGGGGCAGTCAACGTGGGCGTAGTGACGGGCTTCGGTCTCATATTCCACGTGCGCGGTGGAGATGGTGATGCCGCGGGCTTTTTCTTCGGGTGCGCCGTCGATCTGGTCGTAGGCTTTGAAGTCACCAAAGTATTTGGTGATCGCTGCGGTCAGCGTGGTTTTACCGTGGTCAACGTGGCCAATGGTGCCGATGTTGACGTGCGGTTTATTACGCTCAAACTTTTCCTTAGCCATGAGAGGCCTCCTTTTCGTTGAGAGGGGCAGGCACCCTTGCCTACCCCCCAATTTTTGAGACGCTTACGCGTATTTCGCCTGGATCTCGTCAGAGATGTTCTGCGGGACCGGATCGTAGTGCGAGAATTGCATGGTGAACTGGGCACGGCCGGATGACATCGAACGCAGAGTGTTGATGTAGCCGAACATGTTCGCCAGCGGCACGTTTGCGTCGATCGCAATCGCGTTGCCGCGTGGTTCTTGACCCGAAACCTGACCACGACGGGAGGTAAGGTCACCAATGATGCCACCGGTGTATTCTTCGGGAGTGATCACTTCTACTTTCATGATCGGTTCCAGAAGTTTCGCGCCGGCCATTTTCATGCCTTCGCGCATACACATGCGAGCTGCGATTTCAAAGGCCAGAACGCTGGAGTCCACATCGTGGAACTTACCGTCGATCAGAGCAACTTTGAAGTCGATCACAGGGAAGCCAGCCAGCGGACCGGAGTCCATGACCGATTTAACACCCTTTTCAACACCTGGGATGTATTCCTTGGGAACAGCACCACCAACGATGCGGCTCTCGAAGGAGTAACCTTCGCCAGCTTCCGTCGGCGAGATGATCATCTTCACTTCGCCGAACTGACCAGAACCACCCGACTGTTTCTTGTGGGTGTAGCTGTGTTCAACTTCGTGACCGATCGTCTCACGGTAAGCAACCTGAGGCGCACCGATGTTCGCTTCAACTTTGAATTCACGCTTCAGACGATCGACGAGAATATCCAGGTGAAGTTCGCCCATGCCTTTCATGATGGTCTGACCGGACTCGATGTCGGTCTCAACACGGAAGGAAGGATCTTCGGCAGCCAGACGTGCCAGACCTTGAGACATTTTCTCTTGGTCGGCTTTGGTCTTTGGCTCAACGGCGATTTCGATAACCGGCGTTGGGAAGGTCATGGTTTCAAGAACAACAGGCTCGCTGGTTGCACACAGGGTGTCACCAGTTGTTGTGTCTTTCAGACCTGCCAGCGCGATAATGTCGCCCGCGAATGCTTCCGTGATCTCTTCACGGTCATTCGAGTGCATCATCATCATACGGCCAACACGCTCTTTACGGCCTTTGGTGGAGTTCAACAGGGTATCGCCCTTGTTGAGAACACCAGAGTAGACGCGCGTAAAGGTCAGCGAGCCAACGAAGGGGTCGTTCATGATTTTGAACGCCAGGCCAGAGAACGCCATGTCATCATCCGCACGGCGGGCAATGTCACGTGTTTCTGTTTCGTCGCCAGGCTTAAAGCCCATGTAATCAACAACGTCGAGCGGGCTCGGCAGATAGTCGATCACAGCGTTCAGCAGCGGCTGAACACCTTTGTTTTTGAACGCAGAACCGCCCAGAACCGGAACGAAGTTCATCGCCAGAGTGCCTTTGCGCAGCAATGCGCGCAGTGTTGGCACGTCGGGCTCTTCGCCTTCGAGGTAAGCTTCCATCGCGTCGTCGTCTTCTTCGACGGCCGCTTCGATCATCTTACCGCGCCATTCGTCGGCCATGTCTTGCAGGTCTTCGCGAATTTCGCGAATTTCCCAGGACGCGCCCAGATCTTCCCCGATGTAGACCCATTCTTTCATGGTCACCAGGTCGAGCAGGCCTTCCAGCTCTGTCTCAGCACCGATCGGGATACCGACCGGAACAGCGCGCGCGCCGGTACGGTCTTCGACCATTGCGACACAGTTGAAGAAGTCAGCGCCGATTTTGTCCATCTTGTTGACAAAAACCATACGCGGAACCTTGTAGCGGTCAGCCTGACGCCACACGGTTTCTGTTTGGGGCTCAACACCGGCGTTTGCGTCAAGAACACAAACGGCGCCATCGAGAACCGCCAGCGAACGTTCAACTTCAATGGTGAAGTCAACGTGGCCAGGGGTGTCGATGATGTTCAGACGGTGCTTAGGAGAGTCTGCAGTTTGGCCATCTTCGGTGCGTTCCCAGAATGTGGTCGTCGCAGCGGAGGTGATGGTGATACCACGTTCCTGTTCCTGTTCCATCCAGTCCATGGTGGCTGCACCATCGTGCACCTCACCAATGTTGTGGGATTTACCAGTGTAATACAGGATGCGCTCGGAACAGGTGGTTTTACCTGCATCGATGTGCGCCATGATACCGAAGTTACGGTAGCGGTCGAGCGGATATTCGCGTGCCATTGGGTGTCAGCCTCTGAAGGTTTACCAGCGATAGTGCGAGAAGGCTTTGTTAGCCTCTGCCATCTTGTGCGTATCTTCGCGCTTCTTAACGGCAGTGCCACGGCTTTGTACAGCGTCAAGCAGCTCACCGGCGAGGCGTTCTTCCATTGTGTTCTCGTTGCGACCACGTGCGGCGGTGATCAACCAGCGGATTGCCAGTGCTTCGCGACGCTCGGGGCGGACTTCAACCGGAACCTGGTAAGTTGCACCACCAACACGGCGGGAGCGAACTTCGACAGACGGTTTTACGTTGTCCAGCGCTTCGTGGAACACTTCCACAGGGGCGCGCTTGACTTTAGTTTCAACACGATCCAGCGCGTTGTAGACGATTTTTTCTGCAACAGATTTCTTACCATCGATCATGAGGTTGTTCATGAATTTGGTCAGAATGCGATCGCCAAATTTGGCGTCTGGCAGGACTTCGCGTTTTTCAGCGGCGTGACGACGTGACATCTCAGCCTCTCCTTCTTACTTGGGACGCTTTGCGCCGTACTTCGAACGACGTTGCTTACGATCTTTAACACCTTGGGTATCCAGAACACCGCGCAGGATGTGGTAACGGACACCCGGAAGGTCTTTTACACGACCGCCACGAATCAGAACCACAGAGTGTTCCTGAAGGTTGTGGCTTTCGCCCGGGATGTAGGAGATCACTTCGAAACCGTTGGTCAGGCGAACCTTCGCAACTTTACGCATCGCAGAGTTCGGTTTCTTAGGTGTGGTGGTGTAAACGCGAGTACACACGCCACGCTTCTGGGGGCACTGCTCCAGGTGCATGGACTTCGAGCGTTTTACTTTCGGCTGACGCGGCTTGCGGATCAGCTGTTGGATCGTTGGCATTCCGGTTATATCCCCGTTTTGCAACATTTCGTCATGCAGGGCCAAGGCTCTGCGGCTCAACTCGACCCGATGTCTGCGCAAGCGCAAAAACCGCAAACGTTGCCATTCCGAGGTCAACGTCGCGGTGGGTTCACAGAGGGAACAGATGATTAAAGTACCTGAACCTTGATCCACATCGGTTATGAATTCGGCATCAGAGGGATTACCCCATAAGCCGGATAGCGGGCGTATAGGGGGAGTCGCGGGGCTTGTCAACATCGCGCGCCCTGCCTGGGGTGCAACCAAAGCTTGTGATGCGTTCACCGCTATGATCAAACTCGTCACGGCCACAAAACAACGGATGATCTGAATGATGCAAGTAATCGGGCTCTGCCGGTTTTCCTACCCTGCGCTTGGCGGGTTCCAGGTGGAACACGACAGTATCGAGGAACGGATCGCCTATCTTTATGCCGCCCGTCGGATGGAAGAACGGTTCGCCCTGTTTGAGGCCATCACCCTGCCCGGCATCAAGGCGCAGACAGACCCGGATTTTACGCTGGTTGTGGTGATCGGAGAGGCGATGCCTGCCGCATATGAGAGCCGTTTGCGGGATCTGTGTGCGTCAGTGCCGCAAATTCAAATCCGCAAAGAACCACCCGAGCGTCACCGCCCGATCATGCAAAGGATCTTGAACGAGGCCCGCCAAAACAAGTCAGAACCCTGTTTGCAATTTAGGCTGGATGACGATGACGGTGTCGCCGTTGATTTTGTCCAAGAGCTGCGCCTGACGGCCGATGACTGTCCCGGCCTGTTGAAACGGCATAAATTTGTCGCCTTTGATTTCAACAACGGTTTTCTCGGCAGTGCGCAAGCCGAAGGGTTTATGGTCGCAGAAGGGGTGCGCGCCTATCAGACCGCGGCCTTGGCCATGTATGTGGCGGGAGGTGCGCATCGTTCGATCATGAATTTTGGCCATCACCGGATCTTTCACTCGATGCCAAGCGTGACCCTGAACCGCCGCGCGATGTTTTTGCGCAGCCACAATCAGTTCAACGATTCCCGTCAGAAAAACGCGTCGCGCGAGGAGTTGCATCTAATCACCGATGCCGAGCGGCGGGTGTTGAAACAATGTCTGGCCATCGGGGAAGAGCAGCTGGATCAGTTGCGCAGCTTTGCCCGTTTGCGCAGCTGATTTTCCCGCACCAAGGTGAACAGACCGGCCCCCACTACAATAGCCGCGCCCAGCAGGGTCAGCGCATCTGGCCATTGGTCAAACAGCAGCAAGCCAGCGATCAGGGCCACCAATAGGCCGGTATAGCGGAACCCGGCGGTAAAGGACGCATCGCCTGCGCGCATCGACAGGATCACAAACAAATAACCGATCAAGATCATGACCGACGCCCCCACAAGCAAGGCCGTGTGGGTCGGTGTGGGCGGCACCCAGCTTTCAGAGCTGCTGAGGACGAGGCCAAACAGGGTCACCCCCACCGCCGTGGTCACAGCCATCGACATTGACGGCACGCCTGCAGGCACATAGCGCGTCACGATATCGCGGCTGGTGACCAGGACGACGGTGATCAACACATAGCCGGTGCCTTCGGCAAACCCGTCAGTGCCAGGTTGCACGATCAACAGCATGCCCAGGAAACCCACAAGAATGGCGCAGACCCGTCGCCAGCCCACGTGTTCCGGCAGAAACAGCGCGGCGGCCAGCGTGACCGTCAGCGGAATGGCTTGCATGATCGCAGCCGCATTGGCGATCGGCATCAAAAACAGCGCGTTCAAAAAGAAATAAGTGGCCGCGATCTCGCAAGAGGCGCGCAACAGCACAAAGCCCCAGTCCCGTCGCGATTTGGGCAGGAACTGCTCCCCCATAAAACGGGCCAAGACCAGCAGCAGCACTGAGGCCAGCACCCCGCGCATCACCATGATCTGCGACAGCGGCAGGTCCACGCCGACCAGTTTTACCAGCGCGTCATTTATGGAATAAGCGGACATGGCGATCACCATGTACAGCGCGCCCATCTGGTTGGATGTCATGCAAGAAGCTCGTTCAGGAAGTCAGGGGTCAAATCGAAATGCTTTCGCAAAGCGTGATCGATCTGCGCCCGTGACCACCGCCGGGTCAAGCCCATTTGTGTCGCGTCGGATTTATTGTCGCCATGCACCGTGCGCACAAAAGTCGGCACCGAAATATCGGAATAGGTGTTGTAATGCTGGGCAAAGCGGCGGTGATTGAACCGGTAGGGGTTCACTCGCTGCCCGACTTTGCCAACAATTGTGGCCCCTGCGGACAGCGGCGCATGCTCGCAACTGTCATAGACTTGAACGCCCATGCGGGTTTTATGGGCATAAAATCCACGATTTCCACACAGAGCAAAGGGTTCTGCGTCCGCTTGCAGCGGGATCAGCCCTTCGGCGGATCGGCGCAGCCGACGAATGAATTCGTTGTCCAGGCAATCATCATCGTCCAGTCGGAACTGCACCCGGTGGGTCGCATCCCGCACAGGTACCGTATCAAACCCACGTTTGAGCAGGCGATAGTGTTTGCTGGGGGCAAACCGTTGGCAGGTGATATGGGAGAAGGGTTCAACCAATTCGCACAGCCGTTCCCAATAGCGGCGCGGCAGGCGGCGTGACGTCAGCACCACAACCTCAAACCCGTCGTCGCTTTGCCCGACCAAGGACGGCAGGCACAGGGCTTCGAACAGGCGAAACCGCAGCTCCATCCGGTCCGGCGCAAAAAGATGCGCGGCCGTTTCATCAAGCGAGTTGAACCGTTGGGAATAGAACGTCGGGCTGAGAACCGAGAAGCGGACCAATCCAACGATCTGAAGTTTGAGTGTCATGGTCAATCTGGGTCGTCAATCTGGGTCAACTGGTGAAAACAGCGCGCCCGACAATCCAGACGCACCGCAGTTTTACGACACAGACCGCTAAGATTCTCCTTAGATTGGATCAAACGCAAGCGCATAGGCGCGTTTGTCTTCGCCTTTGGGGGCGGACAACGGATAGGATGTATCGACCTGGGTGAAATCATGCATATGCACAACCACCTGATCCGCATCGGCCAGGACCACGCCGTAAGCTGGGGTTTCGCGGTTGCCCAACACATCGGTTTTGCTGGGATCAAGGGTCAGCGCCACCTGGTGGTTCACGGCCCGCATGCAGGAAAAGGAAATCCCCCGCCAATTGCCAAAGACCGCGCGATGCAGATGGCCAAAGAACAGATGCCGGATCCGGTCTTTGTGTGGGGCAATCACATCGTAAAACGTCTCTGCCTCTTGCAACATGATTGTATCCATACCGGCCAGACCCACAGAGAACGGCGGGTGATGCATAAAGAGGAAGACCGGGCCGGACGTCTTGGCCAGTTCATCCGCCAACCAGTTGCGGCGGGTTTCGCAATAGGCACCTTCGTGGGTTCCGGGCACGTGGGTGTCGAGGAAAAGACAGCGCCCCACCTCGGTGTCCAGCGTGCTTTGGACAAAGCCATTAGGATCACGCGGTGCGTCCGGGAAGGTCTGGACAAAGGCCTCGGTCACGTCGTGGTTGCCAACCAGCAGATGCACCGGCATGGTCAGTTTCGCAATCTCAGCCGCAAAGGCGGCATAGGCCTCGGCCTCCCCCCAATGGGTCAGATCGCCGGTGATCGCAACAAAGGCCGCGTCGCCATGTTCCGCATTGATCGAGGCCACAGCGCGGCCCAACATCGACGCAGGATCACCGCCATAAAGACGCTGCCCACCGCCGACCACATGGGTATCTGTCAGATGGATGAATTTCATTTCATATCGTTCCTTTGATCCTTGGCCTCATTCGTCCTTGGCCCAATCTTCCCACTCGGTCCCATAAAGGCCAATTTCACCCTCCCAGGCAAAAGGGATCTGGTGAATAAGCGTGTGATCCCCGTCAATCGACAGCACGAAATAGGCCGGATCCATCGCGCCCCCTTTGAGCCATTTCTGCTCGCGCAGATCGGGGTAGGACTGGTTGCCGGTGGACGGAACCGAGGCAAAAGGCACGCCCTGGAACACGCCATGGATTGGGGTGTGGACGTGACCGAAATGGAAATACTCGATCCGATCCGCATATTCCTTGAGGACCGCGTGAAAGGCGGGCTGGTCCTCGGCCACCAAGGCGATCTGATCCTCGGCTGGCAGGCCCACTGGCATTGGGTTGTGATGCAGGAACAGGCGCGCGCGGGAACATTCAGCAAGCTCGGCCGCCAACCATTCGATCCGATCCGCCCCAAAATGCCCGGCGTGGGTCTGTTCGCCCACGGTATCGAGATAGATATAACGGACCCCGGCAATGGTTTCGGCGTGGTTCACATAGCCGTTGGCATCCACCGGGTGGTCGGGAAATACGCTCAGAAAATTGGCACGGTTGTCGTGATTGCCCAGCAGCAGCCGCACCGGAACATCCACCGCTGCAATCGCTTCTTTCAGCGTGTCATAGGCCGCAACCTCGCCCCAATGGGTCAGATCGCCGGTGATGATGATCCGGGTGGCGTCGCTGTGGTTCTGCGCCACATCGGCAAGCGCCCGTGCAAAACGTGCGTGGGGGTCAAGGCCGCCCATCTGTTCGCCGGGGATGGTCAGGTGAATGTCGGAAATATGGATGATTTTCATCGTCTGCCTCTGGTCGTAAAAAGGCCGCCCCCAAAGGGACGGCCCGTGGTGTTTTAGGGCTTAGGAGTTTGGCAGCAGGTCGTTGACCTCTTCCACCAGCTCTTCCTGAAGCTCTTGCATGTCGGTTGCATCACCGGTGACGATGCGCTCGATCCCGTCATAGATCACCTGAGTGATCGCCAGACCATTGTCGCCCGGGTAGGCCAGCCAGTCGCGCAGCAAAGGCAGCTGATCCACGGCGGTCTGTTTGTTGGGGTTCTGGTCGTAGAAGTCGGCCAGAATCACCTCGTTTGCGGCCTTGTTCGGCGGCATGTAACCGGTGGTTTTGGCAACTTCGGCAGCGCCTTCACCCGAGGTGATGAACTTGAGCCATGTCCAGGCGGCTTCTTGTACGCGCGGATCGTCCGAAGTGGAGGTCAGCATGGCGGCGTTGCCACCGGCTGGCAGACCTTGGGGTGTTTCGCCCATGCCTGGGAACGGGCCGGTCACCAGTTCAAAATCACCCTGCGAACGTTCCACCGCGCCCAGCGCAGAGGTGGACCAGAACATCATGCCGATGTCACCGGCAGAGAAGGACGCCAGCGCCGCTTTCCATTCCAAATTCTGCATCTCACATTTGGTGAAGATCTCTTGCATCTGGGTCAGTGCGTTCAACGCTTCGGGGCTGTCCAGAGCCACGGCTGCGTCTTCGACGATGGCTTTGTCCTGCGACCACATCAGCGCCTGCATGAACCAGTTGCCGGTGATGTTCCAACCCCAGAAGATCGGGTTTTGCACGCCATTGGCGTTCATGGTTTCACAGGCCGCGATGACCTCTTCCCAGGTTGTTGGCAGCTTTTCGATACCGGCCGCGTTCAGCACGTCCATGTTGTAATAGCCAACAGGCAAAGAGACCGAGAACGGCAGGCCGTGCACGTCACCGCCAAAAGTCGACAGCGAAAGCATGGCGTCGTGGTAGCCTTCGGTGGCAAAGTCAGCTTCTTTGGCAATGAATGGCGCCAAAGACTGGGCGATACCTTTTTCGACCAGAATTTGCTGGCGGTTCAGGCCCTGCATGGTGACGTCAGGCAGGTTGCCGGACACAGCTTCGCGCAGGATGGTGTTGGTGCCATCTTCATAGGATTCATAGGTCGAGCGGAACTTGACCTCGATATTGGGATGCGCCGCGTGGAACGCAGGCATCATCGCCTCATAGGTCACGTCGAACAAGTGGCTGTAGGGATAGGCGAATTCGATGGTCACTTTGTCTTCTGCCGCCGCGACGGTGGCGAGCGCTGACAAAATCATTGCGGATACGGTGGTTTTCATGGTTCTTACCTCTCACTCCTGAGCTTCAAAGCGCGCTGATTTGCCGATCCGGCGCTTCTGGTTCATCCCTGTCGGGATCTGGTGTCGGGTGCGGCACCTCCGCACCCGAAAATCTCATATTCATTTCATACCGCTGAGGGTGATCCCCTCGATGAAACGCTTTTGCGCCAGCAGGAAGGCTACGATCAGCGGCATCACAATCACGGTTGCGGTGGCCATCATTGGACCAAAGAAGCTGCCGTCGCCGTCGCCTTTGAATTCCCGCAGGCCCAAAGGCGGCGTGAACAGATCGCGGTTGCCGGTCACCACGATGCGCGGCCAGAAATAGTCGTTCCAATGGGCCACGATAGAGAAGATCGCAAAAGCGAGCAGGGCGGGGATCGCAGTGGGCAGCATCACCCGCCAGACAATCGCGAACTCTCCCATACCGTCCATCCGGGCAGCATCAATCAGATCATCGGGAACAGTCATAAAGAACTGCCGCATCAAGAAGATCCCAAAGACCGAGATCGTCCAGGGCACCACCAGCGCGGCATAGGTGTTGGTCAGCCCCAGTTTCGCGAGCATGATGTAAAGGGGCAGTGCAATGGCATGCACCGGGATCAGCAGGCAGAACAGGACCAGCGAAAACACCGCCTCCCGCCCCCAGAATTTGAGCTTGGCCAAGGCATAGGCGGCAGGCACCGCCACCAGCACCTGAATGAAAAAGATCGACGCGGTGACGATGACACCGTTCAACAGATACCGCAGCAACGGCGCCTCGGTGAAAGCTTTGGAGTAGTTGAACACCACCGGACGCATGGAACAGTCCACTGTGGCCTCGGCCACCATTGCAGTGTGGATTTGCCGGTCGGTCTGGTTTGGGAAACGCGTGCGCGCGGTTGTAATCTCATCCCGGTTGGGGTCACGCAGCTGCACGCAACGCTCATCCACCATCAGCTCTTGGCGTCCGAAAAAGCCGCCCTCTCCCCGGTCGATCTCTCCGGGAGATTTAAACGAATAGCTGACCATCATGTAAAACGGCGCAATCACGATCAACGCACCAAGGGTCAGGATCAGATGTTTCCACCAGTCGTGTGTCATCCGTAATGCACCTTTCGCTCCACCAACCAGCGCTGGATCAGGGTGAGGATCATGACAAAAACTAGGAACATCACCGTAATCGAGGCCCCTGCCCCAATGAGGTTCTGCTGCACGCCTTTTTCAAAGATGGCGAACATCATCACATAGGTGGATTTGTTGGGACCGCCGCCTTGGGGCCAGAAGGCCTCCACCGTGTCAAAGACCTGAAAGGCGCGGATACAGCTGATGGTGACAACAAACACCGTGGTTGGGCCCAGCGCGGGCCAGGTCACCAGACGGAAACGCTCCCATCCCGATTTGGCGCCATCCATTTCGGCCGCGTGATACAGCTCGCGGTGCACCCCGGTGAGGCCCGCGAGGTACAAGACCATGTTAAAGCCAAAGCCTTGCCAGATCCCGATGAAGGAGATCACCCAGATCGCATAGCGTTTGTCGCCGAGCCACACCGGAAAGCCTTGGACGCAGCCATTGGCCATAAACGGCCAGATGTGTTCCAGAACGGTTCCGCAGCCCAGTTCCAGCGTGCGGTTGATCATGCCGATGGATGGATGCAGCATGAACTCCCATGCAATGGCCATCGCCAACAGCGTCGCCATAACCGGCAGGAAATAGATGGTTTTATAGACTTCGCGCAGGTGGGTAATGGACTGGATCAACAGCGCCGCCCCGAGCCCCAGACCAACCGAGATCGGCACAACCGTCACGACATAGGTGAAGGTGGCGACAAACATCTTGGCATAGGTGGAGCGGGTGAACAGGCGGTCGTAGTTTTTGAAACCAACCCAGTTGAAACTGTCATTGCCCAGCGAAAAATCGGTGAAGGACAGGACCGCCGCAACCGCGACCGGCACCAGCAAGATCACTCCCATCAACAAGACCGCAGGCAGGGTCAGCGCCCAGGCTGCACGGCGTTGCCGGCGCGCGGCGTCCTGTTCACCGCTTTGCGGTTTGGCAAGGGTGGAGGTCAGCTCTGCCATCGTCACAACGCTCCGGCCAATTCGGGCGTGGTTTTCACGCTGACATTGCGGATCCGCTGGCCTTTGCCGTCAAACAAAAGGGCCGCGGTGCAGTCGACATCGACCCCAACCGTTGCGCCCAGGTGCAGGGCCGCGCGTTGCGCAGGGTCTGCGCGCATCACGACCCGGTTCTCAAGCCCCGGCACAGATACTTGGGCAAACACCTCGGAACCGAGGTTTTCGGTATGGGCGACAACCCCGGTCAGACCTGCATCCGCGCCGGACAGACGCAGCGCCTGTGGCCGGAAGCCGATGCGCGCACCTGTCTCTGGTTGGGCCAGCCTGAGCGGCAATTGTCGCCCCAACAGACCAACATGCCCATCGGACGTCACATCCACCGGCAGGATATTGATCTTGGGCGCGCCGATGAATTCCGCCACTTGGATATCGGCAGGGTTTTCATAGATCTCTTCCGGGGCGGCGCATTGCAGGATCTTGCCGCCCATCATCACCGCAATCCGGCTGGACATGGTCATAGCCTCAACCTGATCATGGGTCACATAGACAAACGTCGCGCCGAGGCGTCGGTGCAGTTCAGCAATCTCAACCCGTGTCTGAATCCGAAGCTTGGCGTCCAGATTGGACAGCGGTTCATCCAGCAAAAAGGCCGCGGGATCGCGCACCAAGGCGCGTGCCAGAGCAACCCGCTGACGTTGTCCACCGGACAGTTGACCGGGCTTGCGGTCCAACAGGTGGTCGATTTCCAGCGTCGTGGCGGCATGTTCCACGTCACCCATCAACTGCCGTTCCGCGCCCCCGGCGCCGGGCAGAAATCTGCCAACCACGGGCAGGCGTTGACGTCCGTTCAACCGCCGCATCCGCAAGGGCACCGCGATATTGTCACGCACGCTGAGATGCGGATAAAGCGCGTAGGATTGGAACACCATCGACAGATCGCGATCCGCCGCACGCAGACCCGCAACGTCCTGACCCGCAAGGCGAATTGTGCCACTGGTCTGTGTCTCAAGCCCTGCGATCAACCGCAGTAGCGTGGATTTTCCACAGCCCGATGGTCCAACCAGAGAGACGAATTCACCGTCCGCAATGGTCAAGGACACGCCTTTGAGCACCTCTGTCTCGCCAAAGCGTTTTGTCACATTTTCGATAGCTAACTCAGCCATGTGATTCCCCTCGTTTGCGGGGACATTAGGCGCGCCATACCTCATCCATGTGACGTTATATTAGTGACACTAATAGTTTCTACGTTGTGCACCAAACCCAGGTCCTGGAGTAGTGCGATGCGCCCCAATCACCACCAGTTTTCCGCTTTTGCCTATGTGGTGCGGGAGGGCAGTTTTTCGGCTGCCGCCACCCGGCTTGGCGTGACACAATCGACCATCACCCAACATGTGGCCAAGCTGGAACAGCAAGTCGGCTCGCAGCTTTTGATCCGGGGTCGCAATGGTATCTCGGTCACCCGCACCGGGCAGGAGTTCTTTGCCTTGGCCGATCGTCTGGTTGCATTGGATAGCGCTATTTCCGAGCGGCTTGAAGGGTTTGAGACGCTGGAAAACGGCCATCTCAAAGTGATCGCCAATGCGCCACAACCCGCGCTGGAGGCGATCCGGGATTTCGCGGCGCGTTATCCCAATGTTGAGATCGACTTTGCCCTGCATGATTGGACCACGGCGACGCGCCTGATCCGGGAACGTCATGTGGATGTGGGCATTGTAACGGACGCACCGGTGTCGGATGAATTTGAAAACACGCCGCTGCACAAGATCTCTTATGTGGCCTATGTTCACCCGGACAGCCCCTTGGCAGCTGCCGCAGAAGTCAGCCTGCGCGATCTGGTGGATCAAACCGTGATCTTGCCCGAATTCGGCTCGCTCACCCAGCGGGTCGTCAGCACCGCGTTGAAAACCCACAACATCGCCCTGCCGCGCACCATTCGTATGACAACGTTTCCGGTGATGTGTGAAGCGGTTCTGCATGAGATCGGCATCGCGATCTTCCTGTCGCGCAGCGGCCGTCTGGCGCAATCCCTGGTCGAGGTGCCGATCCAGGAACTGTCAGAGCAACACGAAATCTCAATCTTGGCGCCCAAGGACCGGGCGCGGTTGCGGCTGGTGCGGGCCTTTATCGACAGTGCCGAAACGCTGGCGGCGGGGGCGTTTAATCCGGGCTAGCTGTGCCTGAAAATTCCTGCGCCAGATGGTCGATCAAGGCGCGCACGCGCCGGGTCAGGTGGCGATTTTGTGGGTACAGCGCGTAGACCCCGTAGCCGTCGGATGTGTAGCTGGGCAAGATTTCCTCCAACGCGCCACTGCGCAACGCCTCTTCGACCGTGTAGCGCGGCGACCGCACGATCCCGATCCCGCCAATGGCCATACGTGCCAGAGCCGCCGGCGCATTGGCGCGGGTTGTGACATTCAGCTTGGCGACATGTTCCTCTCCTGTGTTGGACAGGAACCGCCACGCGGTCAGGTTGGCTTGGTTTTCATCCACCAAACAGGTGTGGGTCGCCAATGCACGCGGGTCTTTGGGGCGGCCATTGCGGTCAAGATAATCCGGGGACGCGCTGACAACCAATGGCATGTCGGCCAATTTCCGCACGATCAACGAAGAATCGCGCAGCTTGCCGATGCGAATGGCGAGGTCCATGCCCTCCTCAACCAGGGCCACAACCGTGTCCGAAAGCTTGAGATCCAGATGAACATCCGGGTGGTCGCGTAAAAACGGCACCAAGGCTTCGGCCAGGCGGGTGCTGCCAAACCCGGTTGGCGCGGTGATGCGTATGGGGCCGGCCAGCGCGACCTGATGTTCGCGCACCAAAGCATCCAGATCATCCATCTGTTCCAATATCGACCGACACCGCCCCAAATAGGCCGTCCCGACTTCTGTCAACGACACACTGCGGGTGGTGCGATTGAACAGGCGGGACTGCAACTGCCCCTCAAGCTGTTGAACATATTTGCTGACCAGCTTGGTCGACAGTCCAAGGCGACGCCCCGCTTTGGTAAAGGATTGCTCTTGCGCGACCGCCACAAACGCCCGCATCGTTTCAACCTTGTCCATCTGGCCTCCCCATTTGTGAACAAAATAGACATAATGATTGAATAAATCGAGCGATTATCGCACGCATATTCTTAGGTCATAGTCCGCATGCCAAAGCAGATCTGCGCGATCCTTTGAGTGACCCTGTAATTTAAGAGGAATGCTGCAATGTCCAACGCCATCAAAATTCACCGCCACCCCCTGTCTGGCCACTGCCACCGGGTTGAGCTGTTCGCCGCCCTGACCGGCATCAATTACGAGACCATCGACGTGGACCTCGCCAATGGCGCCCACAAGCAGGAGCCGTTTTTGTCCCTGAACCCAGCCGGTCTGGTTCCGGTCATCGAAGACGCCGACACTGTTGTGGCCGACTCCAATGCGATCTTGGTCTATCTGGCGCGCAAATACGCACCCGAATGGATCCCTGCGGACATTCTGGAAGAAGCTCAGGTTCACAAATTCCTGGCGTTTGCGGCCGGTGAACTGGCAAGCGGCCCTGCTGCGGCACGTTTGATCACCGTCTTTGGCGCCCCGTTGGATGCGGAACGTGCGCAAGCGGTTTCTGACCGGGCCTTCACCTATCTTGAGACCTATCTGAACGGCAAAGAATGGCTGGTCGGCGCCCGTCCAACAATCGCGGATGTCGCGTTCTACAGCTACGCGGCCCATGCGCCCGAAGGGAACGTCTCCCTTGAGGCCTATCCAAACATCCGCGCGCTTCTGGCCCGGATCGAGGCACTGTCTGGTTTTGTAGCGATGCCTGTTACCAAAGTTGGCCTTGCTGCCGAATAAACCCTTGGCGTTTCGGGGCGCATATGCTGCGCTCCGAAACGCTATTCGCAGCCCCAAGCCTGCCGCCGAGGTTCCCATGTCTGACCAGCCCGAGATCAACAGCACCACCGATGGCTCGCCCTTCCATGCGGGCGAAATCGCGTTGCAAGAGAGCCTGGGTGTGCGCCGGATCGAGGCCGTTGGCCGTCGAGTCATTCGCCCCTTTATGCCTGACCAACATCGGCAGTTCTTTTGCGCGCAACCGTTCTTGATCGCCGCAGCGCGTGACGCCGCAGGGCGTCCATGGGCCACCGTATTGGAAGGCGATGTGGGACATATTACTTCCCCTACTGAGAAAAGCCTGCACATATCGGGGAAACTTGCGCCCGGTGATGCCCTGTCTGGCGCGCTGACGGGTGGTGCGGACCTTGGGCTGATTGGGATCGAACTGGCCAGTCGCCGCCGCAATCGTGTGAATGGCCGCATTGCCCAATCTGACGGGGATGGCCTGCATTTTGCGGTCGACCAGTCCTTTGGCAACTGTCCGCAACATATCCACGCCCGCGGCTATCATCTGCTGCCCAAAGCGACGCCGGACCCCGTGTCCCGCACCCAAGAATTGAGCGCGGATCAACAAGCCCGCATCCATGCAGCAGATACGTTTTTTATTGCCAGCGGGTTTCGGGAGCCCGGTGAGCATGCGTCATATGGGATGGATGCCTCCCACCGCGGAGGGCCTGCGGGATTTGTGCGCGCCACCTCAATCACGCAGCTTCGATATCCTGACTACCCTGGCAACAACTACTTCAATACAATGGGGAATCTGCTGCGTGACGGGCGCGCGGGTCTCTTGTTCATCGACTTCGCAACCGGAGGGATGCTGCAAATTTCGGGCCGCGCCACGGTTGACGCAACTGCCGCGCAATTGGCCCAATATCCCGGTGCACAACGTGTGGTGACCATCGATGTCGAGGCGGTGGTCGACCTGCCCAGCGCGCTGCGACTGCGGTGGGACACCAAGGGCGACGCGATCCGCGATCTGCGATTGGTCGAAAAACGCCCCGAAAGCGCGGACAGCAAATCCTTTGTGTTTGAACCGCGTGATCAGGGTGTCCTGCCTGTGTTCAAACCCGGTCAGCATCTGCCAGTCGAAGTTACTGTGCCCGGACGGTCGGACAAGATCCGCCGCACCTACTCCTTGACCAATCTGCCGGGGCAAAACAGGTATCAGATCACCGTAAAACGGGATCCGTTGGGCGTCGTATCCCGCTATTTGCACGACAGGTTTGAGGTCGGAGACAGAGTGGAAGGGTTGCGGCCCAGTGGCGCGATGATCTTGCCCGCCACACAGCCGCCGTTGATGCTGATCAGTGCCGGGATTGGCATTACACCGATGATGGGGCTGGTACAGGCTGCATTGGTCGAGGCCCCGCGCCGGACCTTGTGGTTTTTGCACGGGGCCCGTGATGCGCATCATCATCCCTTTGCCTTTGATCTGGACCAGCTGCGCCGCCGACATCCGCTGCTGGTGACCTATACCTGCTATAGCAAAGCGGACATGTCCGACCGACGCGCCTTAAAACATGATCACGACGGGCGTCTGACCCCGGATGCGCTGTCGCAGTTCACGTTGCCGCACGACACCGAATTTTTCATCTGCGGGCCCGATATCTTTATGGCCGATTGGCAGGATGGGTTGATGCAACGCGGTGTGGACGACGCTAGGATCCATACCGAGAGTTTTGGGGCGGGTTAAACCGTCAAACCGACATGGGATCGGCCCATTCCGTGTCCTTGATCTTGTGTGACTTGATCCGCGAATAGACCGTTGTTGGAGCCAGTCCCAGCAGCTGCGCAGCACCATTTTGCCCTGACACCCGTCCACCTGCACGCCGCAAACAGGCAACCAGATTGTCGCGCTCAATGGCACGCAGCTCTGCGTCGCTGTAAATGCGGTCAACCTCGATCAACGACTGGCTTTGTCTGGTTGCGAAATCAAAAACCAATTTCCCGCCTTGGGCCAAAATAGCGGCGCGTTCGACGACATTTTGCAGCTCGCGCACATTTCCCGGCCAATCATAAGATTGCAACGTCTCGATATTGGCGCGGCTGATCCGGGTCATCGGCAAACGCGCGCGGCGTACTGTTTGTTCCAGAAAATGCTGCGCCAAATGCGGGATATCATCGCCGCGACTGCGCAGGTCTTGGGTCTGGATCGGAAAAACCGCGAGTTCGAAAAACAGATCCTGCCGGAACCGTCCGGCCTCTACTTCGACATCAATGTCGCGCGCGGTTGAGGAAATGATCCGCGTGCCCAAGGGCGTGGGGTCTGTGGCGCCTATTCTGGTGAAATGCTTCTGGCGCAGCACCTCCAGCAGCTTGGTCTGAAAATCAAGCGGCATATCGGTGATCTCGTCCAGGTGCAGCGTGCCGTTTTGCGCCAGAACCAGTTTGCCAACAGTATCGCGTTCCGCCCCGCGAAAGGCGCCCTTGCGATAACCAAACAGCTCAATCTCAAGATCGCGCGCCGATTTTGTCGCGCAATCCACATGCACCAAGGGTCGTTTCCCACGGGGGCTGGCGTCATGGATGAGAGAGACCACCTGTGTCTTGCCACTGCCCGGCGCGCCACGCACCAGCACATTGGTGTCTGTTTCCGCGACGAGATTGATCTGTGCATTGACGCTGCGGGTATAGGCGGACTGGCCAATCAGACCCTTTTGCAGGCGCGACGTGCGCATTTCGGTCAAGAGGTAGTCATTCTCCTGCTCCAACTGGGCTTTTAACGCTTCGATCTCGCTGAGAGCAGCGCGCAGTTTACGTTCGTTTTCGCGCCGCTCCGTGATGTCACGGAAAATCACCACGGCCCCCGCCAGAACCCCACGGTCATAAATCGGAGTGGAGACATAGTCGACAAGGATCGGCTTACCATCCTTGCGCCAAAAGGCGTCTTCATCCACCCGCACCGTCTCTTCCATTCGGAAGGAGCGATAGATCGGGCACTCCCGTGCGGGAAAATGCCCGCCGTCCAAATGATGGTGGTGGATCATCGCATGCAGATCCTGCCCAATCAGATCCTCGGCTTTCCAGCCCAACATCTCTTGGGCGGCGCGGTTCACAAAGGTTGCTTTGCCGTCCGCGTTGATACCGTAAATCCCCTCGCCCGCAGCATCGAGGATCAACCGGTTCTCCCGCTCGACCTCCTGAAAGAACCCGTGCACTTCCCGCCAATGGTTCAATCCTGCACGATGATGGGCGTCCTTTTCCGCCAGATACGCCCGGTGCCCTTGGGCGTTTACGTCTAGAAATGACAGCGAAAACAGCTGCGGATCCGTGCCCGCCACAGAGGAGCCAAAGACTTCCAGCGTCAGCGCACCCTTCGTTGCGGTTTCAAAGGAAAGTCCCGTCTCCACATAACTCCCGTAATGGGACACGGCCTCCAAAAACACCGCAAAACCCACCGCAGGAGAGGTTAGGAACGGTGCCAACCCCTGATCAAATTCTGCAACTTTGAACAGGTCTTTTGCACGGGCATCGCATTCCAGAATCCTGTCGGCCCTGGGATCATAAATCACCATGGGCAAAGGGCTGAGCGCGACGGTTAGGGCGAAATTCGATTCGATCTGCATAAAACCAGCATTACAAAGGCGATTTCGCACCGGCCATTTCGATTTATCGTAAATCACGAAAATTCGTAACAAGCGCACAAAAAACTACCAGCATTTTCAGAGAGATACGAATTTTCAGCAAAATGTTAACTCTCTATTTCAATGGCAAATGACGTGTCAGCATAGCGGAAAATTAAACAGAGAGGGTGCGCTATGACCGTCAAGAGCCTTGGGAATCCGTTCTCAAAAGACACCGATTTACGTCACGGAGCAGGCTGTTCCTGTGACACGTGTTCAGAGACTTTCGCCGCTGAATCCACCAGCACGATGAACAGCGAAGAGATGTTGGGACAAGCCGTTGAAAGCGCGATCGTGCGCTCGGTCTTTGGTCAAAGCGACATTGGCCGCCGCTCCTTTATGGGGATGGTTGGCGGAACCACCGCAGCCGCGGCGCTGGCGTCTGTTTTCCCAATTGAGGAAGCAAAAGCCGCGATCCTCGACAACCTCGGCACGCCCGAAAAGACCGATTTGAACATCGGCTTTGTCCCGATCACCTGTGCGACGCCGATCATCATGGCGCAGCCGCTGGGGTTTTATGAACGCTACGGCCTGAACGCCAAAGTGATTAAAACCGCGGGCTGGGCTGTTGCGCGAGACAAATCCCTGTCGGGTGAATATGACGCCAGCCACATGCTAACGCCGATGCCGCTGGCGATGACGCTGGGTGCCGGCTCGGTTGCGGAGCCCTATATCATGCCGGCTGTCGAAAACATCAACGGCCAAGCCATTGTTCTGTCGAACGAACATCTGGACAAGCGTGATCCAAAACAGTGGAAAGGCTTTACCTTTGGGGTGCCGTTTGAATATTCCATGCACAACTTCCTGCTGCGCTACTATGTGGCGGAATTCGGTCTGGACCCGGATGTCGACATCCAGATCCGCGTGGTTCCGCCGCCAGAGATGGTTGCAAACCTGCGTGCCGGCAACCTGGACGGCTATCTGTCGCCAGATCCGTTCAACCAGCGCGCCGTTTGGGAAGGCATCGGTTTCATCCACACCTTGACCAAAGACATCTGGGAAGGTCACCCCTGCTGTGCCTTTGCCGCGCCGCTGTCTTTTGCAACTGAGCTGCCAAACACCTATGGTGCTCTGTTGAAATCGATCATCGACGCGACGCAATACGCGTCTAACCCGGACAACCGAAAAGAAATCTCGGCCGCGATTGCGCCGACGAACTATCTGAACCAGCCGATCCCAGTGATCGAACAGGTTCTGACCGGCACCTATGCCGATGGTCTGGGCGAAGTTCAGCAGGTTCCGGATCGCATCGATTTCGACCCCTTCCCTTGGCACTCCATGGGGGTCTGGATCCTGACCCAGATGAAACGCTGGGGCTATATCGAAGGCGATGTGGATTACAGAGGTGTGGCTGAACAGGTTTATCTGGCGGCCGATGCGAAGAAGGTGATGAACGACCTGGGCTATGCCGCCCCGGACGTCACCTACAAATCGCACACCATCATGGGCAAAACCTTTGATCCGGCGAAACCCGCAGAATACGCGGCCAGCTTTGACATCGGGAAAGCCTAACGGATGTTGGACAATCTCTCTCAGAACCAGCGGGCTGCCATTTTGTCCGTGGTGCTGTTGTTGGTGGGCCTCCTCATTTGGGAGGCCTCCATTCCAGCCCAGAAAGCCGTTGGAGAACTGACGGAATATGAACGTCTAACGGGCGGAGGCGTGCCCAAGGCGGGCGTGCCGCCACCCAGCCAAGTTCTGGTCAAAGCCTGGGAGCAGCTGTCCAACCCGTTCTATGATGCGGGGCCAAACGACAAGGGGATCGGCATCCAGATCGGATACTCCATCTACCGGGTGCTGACGGGTTACATCCTGGCGGCATTGGTTGCGGTGCCGTTGGGGTTTCTGATCGGCATGTCGCCCGTGGCTCATAAAGCGTTGAACCCGTTCATTCAGGTTCTGCGCCCAATATCTCCGCTGGCGTGGATGCCCCTTGCGCTGTTTATCATTCAGGACAGCGAGGCGAGCGCGATCTTTGTGATCTTTATCTGTTCGATTTGGCCGATGTTGATCAATACCGCATTTGGTGTTTCCGGCGTGCGCCAAGATTGGGTCAACGTGGCCCGCACCCATGAACTGTCGCCTTTGAAGACCGCGATTACCGTGATCTTGCCCGCCGCCGCACCGACTATTGTGACCGGTATGCGGATCTCGATCGGGATTGCCTGGCTGGTGATTGTCGCGGCTGAAATGCTCGTTGGGGGAACTGGTATTGGCTATTACGTCTGGAACGAGTGGAACAACCTCGACCTCACTTCGGTGATTTTCTCCATCCTCATGATCGGCATCGTCGGCATGCTGCTGGACGCCGCTTTTGGTGCCTTGCAACGCGCCGTCGCCTTTGCCGAATAAAGGAGCCACGTTATGCCAAAACCCTTTTTGAGCATCGAGCAGCTCACCCAGCAGTTCCCGGATGGAAACGGCGGCACGATGACCGTCTTTGAAAATGCCACCTTTGGCATTGAGAAGGGCGAATTTGTCTGCATCCTGGGCCATTCAGGCTGCGGTAAATCCACGATCATGAACATCCTTGCAGGCCTGGCCGAACCGACGTCCGGCGTGGTCAAAATGGATGGGTTCGAAGTCTCCGGCCCCAGTTTAGACCGGGGGGTGGTGTTCCAGAACTATTCCTTGTTGCCATGGTTGAGCGCGTTGAAAAACGTGACCTTTGGGATCAAGGCGCGGTATCCGCTCAACTCCAAGCAGGAAATCACGGATCAGGCGTTGGAATACCTCGCCATGGTTGGGTTGGAAGGCGATGTTGTGCATCGCAAACCCTCCCAGCTGTCCGGTGGTATGCGCCAACGTGTCTCCATCGCGCGGGCCTTTGCCAACCATCCCAAACTGCTGCTGTTGGATGAACCCTTTGGCGCATTGGACGCGCTGACACGGGGCACGATCCAGGATGAATTGCTCAAGATCTGGGGCCAAACCGAACAGACCGTTTTCATGATCACCCATGACATCGACGAGGCGATTTTGTTGGCGGATCGCATCCTTTTGATGACCAATGGCCCGCTGGCGCGTGTGGCAGAATCAGTGGAAATCACAATCCCTCGGCCCCGCAACCGGACCGAGATCGTCGATCATCCCAATTACTACCCGATCCGCAACCACTTGGTGCAATTCCTGGGGCATCGCTCCAAGGAGCTGGCCGGTCAACCCTCCAACGGTGAGATGCAGCACCCGGAAACCGTGCGGATCGACAAAATCAAAACCGACGAAGCAGGCGGTGAAACACCTCCGCTGCGCAGCGTCGGTGGCTAATTCACGACAGGAGAAAATCCATGAAAGACAGCATAGAGGTACCCGTCATGCTGAGCAAAGAAGACGTCACCGTCATGATCTTGTCCGCCAAAAAACAGGCCGGGCTGACGTGGGAAGAGATCGCCGAAAAGATCGACATGTCCCCAGTGTGGACCCATTCCGCCGCCGTGGGCATGAACGCAATGCCCGCAGAAAAAGCAGCGCTTTTGGTGTCCACGTTGGGCTTGCCTCAAGAAGCGGCCTCGGTTCTGGAGGAAAGCCCCACCAAAATGTGGGAGCAGACCGTTCCAACCGACCCCTGCATCTATCGCCTGTATGAAATCGTCGGCGTTTATGGCCCAACGATCAAAGCGTTGATCCACGAGAAATTTGGCGACGGGATCATGTCGGCGATTGATTTCGACATGTCCATCACCAAAGTGCCACACCCAAAAGGCGACCGGGTCAAAGTGGAAATGTCCGGCAAATACCTGTCTTACAACAGCTGGTAAGATCGCGCGGCGCCGGTATCAAACGACAAGGAGCGCCGCGGCGCTCCCTTTTTTAATCGTTGGACCGCGCGGAGATTTACCCGGTAGAGCTGCGCAGCAAGGCGCTTTGCTCAGGCTGCCAGTCCTTTGCGAACACCCGCAAATCTTCGACGCTTTGCGGTTTGGCAAATGCAAAACCTTGCAATGTGTCACAGCCAAGCTTGGTCAAAATGCGCGCATGCTCCATCGTCTCAACACCCTCTGCCGTGACCTTGAGCCCCATCAGATCGGCCATGCCAACGATTTGCTTCAACAGGCCACGGATGGTCTCGGACTTGGTCAAAGGCAGCACAAGTTGCTGGTCAATTTTCATAACATCCGGCCGCAGATGCATCAGACCCACAATCGAGGCATGGCCTGAGCCAAAGTCATCAATTTCAATCGAAATCCCCATATCCCGCAGCCGGTCGATGCTGAAATTGAACAGGTCGGATTGTTCTTCTACCAGGACAGATTCCAAGACCTCGAATGCGATTTGATAGCCGGTCTCTGACGACTTCGGGAGATCCAAGAACATGTCAGGGTTCTGCACACGTTGCGCGGTTACATTGAAGGAAAGCTTTGGAATGATAATGCCTTGCTGCCGCAATTCACTGATCTCACGCGTCGCCTTTCGGAAAATCAACGCGTCAATCTCATCCACAGCAGAGAGCTGTTCGGCGATCGGCAAAAATGCATTCGGCGCCATCAAACCCAATTCAGGTGAGCGCCAGCGGACTAGGGTTTCAACGCCGACAATCTCATGCGTTTTGGCGTCGAATTGCGGTTGGTAGAAGGGCACAAATTCTTCGTTCACGATGGCACGACGAATTTCCAACGCAAGCGAGCGTCGTCCCTGCACTGTGTGATGGAGTTGTGGCGTATAGAGGCACACCGTGTTGCGGCCGTTGTCCTTGGCCTCATAAAGTGCGGCGTCTGCACCGACGATCAATTGCCCTATCGGAACCAGACCGTCCAACGTGCTGGCGACACCAAAACTCGCACCAACCCGAATGGTCTTTTTCTCGAACTGCTTGGGTTGCTGGATCCGCTCCAACATGCGTTCGGCCACCACACGCCCGTCCTCGGATGTTTTACCGGCCCCCAAAAGAATCACAAATTCATCCCCGCCAACGCGCGCCGGCAGATCCTCGGATTTGGTTTCTTCTCGCAAAATATTGGCAACTTCACACAGGACGAAGTCGCCCGCAGCGTGACCCAAAGTATCGTTTACATATTTAAAATGGTCAAGATCGATGCGCACAACTGTTGCATCTGCGCGCGGGTCCTGGCTGCGACTTTGCAGCGCGATGTCCAGCGCCCGACGGTTTGGCAGCGCAGTCAGTGAGTCGTGCAAAGCCTGATGTTCGATCTCGCGCTTTGCGCTCAGAATTGCTTCGCGTTGGGCGCGCTCATGGGTGACGTCGTGAGAAATCGCCATAAACCCGTAGAA
Organism: Epibacterium ulvae; assembly: GCF_018678075.1. Lineage (GTDB taxonomy): Bacteria > Pseudomonadota > Alphaproteobacteria > Rhodobacterales > Rhodobacteraceae > Epibacterium > Epibacterium ulvae_A. Next base: position 24,273 of record NZ_JAHHIR010000007.1, read on the forward strand.
TTCACCCTGCTCATTCCTGAGCGGCGAGATCCCCAGGGACACCCAATATGTTCCACCGTCTTTGTTGTAGTTCAAAATTTCGGTCTTGATCGGGCGGCGATGGCGAATGGCCGTGCGGATCTCTTCGACCGTATCTGCATTGGTGTCGGACCCTTGCAACAAGGCACCGGGTTTTTGGCCTTGGGCTTCTTTGCCGGAGTAACCAGACAGCTTTTCAAACGCAGGATTGGTCCAAACTATACGTCCAGCTGAATCGGTCACCAGAAAGGCATCGTTCGCGCGCTTTGCGACAGCTGCCAGCTCTGCCAATGACTTCTTCTGTTGCTCCAAGCGCCGATGCGGTTCGACCAGAACGGCCCGACCCAGTGCCGCAAAAAGCGCAAAGGCAATGATCAACACAAGCGACAGTGCACCGACGGTCCTGGTTAACAATTCACTGCCGGCAGCCTCGATGACCTCGGTATCCGGCAACAAGACAACGGAAAGGTCAGTGGCCGACAGCGGTACAACGATCGCATCCTCTGGGACGTTGGTGATCCCGGCACTGATTGCGCTGCTTTTTGCGATATAGGTGTCTTTTGCAATCTCATTCGCAGGGAACAAAGCATCCGCGTCGATGCGCATGCCGACAACGACGACCCCTTCGGTGAACCCTTGAAACAACACCGGAGAGGCCATTGCGATATGTGCGCCGGCATCGTCCCGAGCAAATACCACATGGCGCTCAAATCCCTCAACCTCTTCATTGGTGTTCTGCACCAAGTCTACCAGCGGCGCCCCAACAAGTGGATTTTGCGCTTCTGTGTCAAAGTTGAATTCGACCAACTCTTCGCCAAATGCATCGTAAATTCGGACCCAGGAAACTTCGCTGGGCAGCTTCAGGCGACCGACGAATTCCTGAATGGCATCGGTGCTGTCCACATATCCCATGACGGCATCAACAATCGGCGGTGCATGGCTGACAAATTCGAGGAGAACGCGGAACCGTTCCAGTTTCGCTTCGAGACTATGGACATCACGGGTGGCCTGGGAGGTGATGACCCCTTCGCGTTCCTTTTCCAGGAACGGCGTTGCCGTCATCCAAAAAGCGACCGCCGATGAACTGACAGCCAGAACAAAGACGACCAGCAGCAGCCCCCAAAACCGTAGTAAGACGACTTTCGAATTGGCCACACGGGAAAACAAAGTATCAACCAGCATCTTCTAACTGCCCTTCCGAGCTAAACTGCGCAAAACAAAGATCTTGTTGTCCCAGCGCCTCATAGGCGTTCACCGCACCAGGCTCAAACGGGTGGAAGGGCGGATCGTAGGTATTCAGAATACCGGCAACGGGTTGTTCAATGCGCTCAAGCGCATTGCGCACCAAGGCGCGTTTCTGAGTGATATCGGCAGACTTCCAATCGTCGTCAGGCGCGGCTTGTTCGATGGCCGCAACCAAGACCCGGGTCAGGTCATAGCCATGCACAAATCCCGTCGCAGCACGCAGGTCTTTGAGCGCGGCTTTTTCCGGGGAGACACGGTGAAGCGCCTGTTCCAGAATCGGATTTCCGGCCCGTTCCTGCCGCAAGGCGCAGGTTTGCAGAACCTTGAGGTGTAGTGCGCGGCGGCTTTCATCACTGACATGTTCCGTAAACGCGCGCCCAATAATACCCCAGTGGCTATAGATGCGAATATCCAAGTCAGCGCGGTGGAGCGTATTGAGGATCAGTGCACCATCTACCCAGTTGGACAACATAACAGCGCAATCTGCCTGCGACCGTTTTGTCCGCGCCGCAAGGCTCACGGCGGTCGCTTCTCCGATCGACGATGAAAAGAATTCCGTGGCCGTTGACTTCATGCCTCGTTCAGCCAAAGCCGCTGTAAGAGATTTCTGATTGGCTCTGACCCATCCTGTGTTCAACAAGAAAAATGCAACCCGCGCGCAGCCGTCCTTCTCGATCGCCTGTTCGACAAAGAACTTGCCCGATTGCGCGTCATCAACGGATAGCCGGAAGACCCAGTTCTCCAGCCCGTCGTTTCCACGCGTAACCGGACCGGCAGCGGACCAGGGCAGCAACTTCAAAACACCATTGGAATTTATGTATTCCTTATGCGCCAAATAAGGAGGCGATTGTTTCCCCCCAATGATCGCCAGCGCGCGGTCGCTTTTGACGTATGTTTGGTAGGTGCGCCCAGCACGTTTTACATTGGATCGATGGTCCATGCGGATCAGGCGCACCGGTTCTCCTGCAAGGGCGTTCCCCACTTCATCAAGAGCGGTCTGTACACCCAGCTCAATGGACTGCGCCGCCGCGGCACTAATTAAAAAATCCGCAGCGATATAGAATTCCACCCCCTCTTCCGCCGCTTTTGCCGGAGGGACCATCCAGGCGAATACGCCGATTACCGCAAATGTCACAAATTTCGCAAACATGGGTCATCCTTCAGTTGTCCCCAAAGGTCTGCGCCACAAAAGCTAAGGCGCGGTGAATACATACATGAACAATACCTAGGGTTGTTTCGAATATTTATTTTAGAATATAAATAGCGATTCGCGCCGCTTTACCTGCACGCTTGATCGCCGTTCCAGTCCCTGCGTGAAGAGGTCGCGTGTCTTGTCAAGCGGCCAACTCCCCCCCATCCAACTTTGGAAAAACGAAAATGGAGCGCATACATGGGCTTTGTTGCACAAATCCGTTGCTGGGCAGGCTTCCCCTTTCCCCGGACGGGCTTATCCTTCGGGTTCCGTGATGGGTATACTGGCGCAGCCTACGCTGCAGACTACCGTACTCGTGCCCAACTGGACATCACTCGGGAAACCACTCGCAAAACTGAACGTCTCAAACATCAGCGTGCTCTCGAAGATGCCCACTTCTACAAGGACAACTCGGGAGAATACTTCTGAGAAGACCTTCACAACGACACCTTGTCCCGATAAACCTGACGTTGTGCATGCTCTCGTAATACACTGGACGCGGAGCTTGCAGACCAGTTAGGTCTTGGGAAGCAAACTGGTTTGAAGCAGCACCGTGAGATGTAAGATTAGGGACATTGAAGTAGTGAATTTAAAAGTGTGTACGGCGATCGTAACATGTTGGTTTATTCCTGTAGCAACAGCGGCCGCGCCTTGGGTTACCAGCTTGGAAGATATATCCGGTCTAGGAAAAGTTTGCACGATTTCCACAGCCGATGAGCATTCAACCGTATCTTTCCACTTCAACCGCGATGGAAGCACTACCATTGTGAGATATGACAAAAGAGCAAACTTCTACCAACGGGAAGCTGCTACTGTCTTTATGGTAGATGGTAAGGAATATTCTTTTTCAGCGTTTTACAACGACAAACTCTTGATAAGCCCAGCTTATAATAATGAACAACCGAACCTGGAACGTCTCATAGAGGGCATGGTTTCTGGGCATACTTTCATACACTACGCTTCTGCAAGCAATCCCTTTAAATTTCGGGTGTCCTTGTCAGGGTTCAGAGGCGCTTTTGCAGAAATGTTAGATTGTGTACAAAAAGTGTATTTGGGACAGTAAGAATGAAGATCATTACCAGTATCGCCGGCGCGGTAGCCTTGGCCACACTCTCCGCCTGTACTATTCCACCTTACGATACGCATAAGACAAATTCATATTTGCTTACGTATTACTCTATTCCCCAATGTATTCAAAAGGGTTGGGTACAAGACCAAGGGGCTTTCGCCTACTATTTCGACGTTGTGAAGCATCGCCTAGGTACACGGACAGATCCCGCCGTGGTGGCACAGTTGGATCAACAAGCAAAAATTTATCGACCAAATGTCGAAGACTGCAGGTTTATTGAATTTACTGCTATTGGTGAGATGAATGCCGAGATTAAACGTAAACAAGATTTGCAAAAGTTAGATGTGACCTGAGCCCCTAAAACTCCTCCAGATTAGTGTAGAGTCCGCCCAACAAAAGGACGGACAAATGAAGGCACGATTCACGGATGAGCAGATCATTGCGATGATCAAAGAACAGGAAGCTGGCGAGAAGACCGCAGATGTATGTCGGCGGCATGGGATTAGCACAGCGACGTTCTACAAATACAAATCAAAGTACGGTGGTATGGAACCGTCTGACGCGAAGCGACTGCGTTCGCTGGAGGACGAGAACGGTAAACTAACGAACTT
>NZ_JAHHIR010000084.1 GCF_018678075.1 Epibacterium ulvae
CAGCAGCCTCACGCCCTACGAATACATCTGCAAAATCTGGACTTCACAGCCAGATCAATTCATCATCGAGCCGATCCACCAGATGCCGGGACTGAACAAGTAGGCAAATACACGTATCACTTCTATTTAGTCGACAAAGCCTAAACTGCACGCTTGGGTAGAAATTCTGCACTTATGCCCTGTGGCAACACGTCGGTGCCTGACTGATAGGCGCCGCAATGTCCCAATACATCCCATCGCAAAAAGAAAAGCTCCCCAATCAGGAGAGCCTTAGAGGTTTTGAAAGTGTCTTGGCAACGCGGCGTTATGAGTTGCTGCGTACGATCTGCGCGCCCAGGCTGCTCATCAACGGTTCAAAGATCGGGAATGAGGTTGCAATCGGGCTGCCATCATCCACCGACACAGGCTTTTGCGCACCCATCCCCATAACCATAAAGGACATCGCGATGCGGTGATCCAGGAAGCTTTCGCAGGTCGCACCGCCCGGCACGCCATCCGGACCAAGGCCTTCAACGCTCCACCAATCCGCGCCCTCTTCCACGGTCACGCCGTTTGCGCGCAGACCACGGGCCATGGCGTCAATCCGGTCGCTTTCTTTGACCCGCAGTTCTTTTACGCCGGCCATCATGGTGTTCCCGGTGGCAAAGGCCGCGACCACGGACAAAACAGGGTATTCATCAATCATCGATGCGGCCCGCTCCGGTGGAACTTCGATCCCCTTCATTTCGGGGGAGAATTTGGCGCGCAGATCCGCAACCGGCTCACCGCCTTCTTCGCGCTCATTCTCATAGGCCAGATCGGCGCCCATTTCGCGCAGGGTGGTGAACAAGCCAGCGCGCGTTGGGTTCAGGCCAATTCCGGGCACCAAGACGTCGGAACCGGGTGTGACCAATGCTGCGCAGACAGGGAAGGCCGCCGAGGACGGATCGCGCGGAACGGCGATGACTTGCGGTTTCAACTCAGGCTGCCCGGTCAGGGTGATCACGCGGCCTTCGTCGGTGTCCTCAACAGTGATCTCAGCGCCAAAGCCGGCCAGCATCCGTTCTGAGTGGTCACGGGTGGCCTCTTTTTCGATCACCACGGTTTTGCCAGGCGCATTCAGCCCCGCTAACAAAACCGCCGATTTGACCTGCGCAGAGGGCACCGGCACCTCATAACGCACGGGGACGGGATCAGCCGCACCGACCAGGGTCATGGGCAGACGTCCGCCCTCGCGCCCGACGGCCTGGGTGCCAAACAGTTCCAGCGGATCCGTGACACGTGCCATCGGACGTTTGTTCAGCGACGCATCGCCAGTAAAGGTAGCGGTGATCGGCTGCGTTGCCATCACGCCCATGATCAGGCGCACACCGGTGCCGGAATTGCCGCAGTCGATTACATTGTCGGGCTCCTGAAAACCACCAACGCCGACACCGTGCACCGACCAGTCCCCACCGCCGTGATCGGTCACCTCAGCGCCAAAAGCGCGCATAGCTTTGGCTGTGTCGATTACATCTTCGCCTTCCAGCAGACCGGAAATCTGCGTCTCACCGATCGCCAATGCGCCCAAGATCAAGGAGCGGTGCGAGATCGACTTGTCACCAGGCACTTCGGCCACACCTTTGAGCGGGCCTGCGCGACGAGAGGTCATCGGGATGGGGGTGCCGTGTCCGGACATGAGATTTTCCTCGTGATCTGTGTTGCCATGCTGTTACCGCATGACAAGCGGCACGTCCACGCCCTGCGTGCCGCTGTTTGAGGGTGCTGATTGGCGCAGAGGTATTGCGCCGTGCTTCGCACGTCGCGATGCCGGGCAGCGCCGCGCCTTCGGCGCGGCGCTGCCCGGCCCAAGGGGATGGGTTGCTTTTGAAAGCAAGCCAGACGCGCGGGAGCACATCTTTCGCAGTGGCACCTCAAAACGGGCGACGTGGTACTCCCCATGCACGGCTCCAAACTGAATCGGTGTGATCTACCCCAAACGGCGGAAGGTCAGATAATGCGGAGCCCGCCCTTCTCGAAGGGCCTTTTGTTCGTACCGGGTGGAAATCCAATCTCCCCACGGTGCGCGCCAATCCTCGGGTCCTTCCGCGAGCCATTCGAACCCAGCCTGCGGCACTTCTTCCAGTGTTTGGCGTACATAGTCGGGGATATCCGTTGCCACACGGAAAATCGCACCCGGCTTGAGCACCCGCGCCAGCGGCTCGAGATGTTCCTGTGTCACAAAACGGCGACGGTGGTGGCGCGCCTTGGGCCAGGGATCGGGATACAGCAAGAAAGCGCGCGAAATCGACTGTGGCGGCAGCACATCCATCAAATCACGCGCATCGCCCGGATGCACAGCGATATTGCCGGTTTTGGCCGCCCGGATCTTGCCCAGCAGCATCGCGACACCGTTGACATAAGGCTCTGCACCGATGATACTCACGTCCGGGTTGGATTTGGCCTGATGCACCAAATGCTCACCACCGCCAAAGCCAACTTCCAGCCAGACATCCTGCCCCCCAAACAACCCGTCGAGATCTAGTGGTAGGCGATCGGGATTTTCATCCCAACCCACCGGACCGGGGCTGAGGCTCTCAAGGTCTTCCGCCAGATAACGCTCTTGCGAAGGTTTCAAATGCTTGCCTTTGATACGCCCATAGAAGTTCCGCCAAGGCGCTCCACTGGCATGTTTTTCCGCGGCAGAAGGCTTTTGATCGTCAGACATCAACTAGGGGTCCTGGGCTTGCAAGAAGGTGGGGTTGGACGCCCCTGTGCCGCATCTCACCCGCTGGGTCAAGGCGGGCCCCACGCCAACCGCCCTATTCCAACGCCGCAATGAGGCTCACGCGCTATCAAACACCCGCTGCCAAAGCGCGGCAACCTCAGCCATCGCGGGCGCACGGATCAGAGCCAAAGAACGCATCCGTCCCGCCCGCGCCACCAGCAGGTTTTGATCTGCGCGTGTCACAGGCAAGATCGAGGCCTGCGCCTTGACGCCAACGCCCTCTGGACCTTGCATCCTCTGAGCGAGATGTTCCAGCAGCGCCTGATCCTGCAACGCGCCTCCCTGACGCCATTGCCCATCGCCGCTAATTTCAAGCCAGGCCAACGTATGGGCCGCGATATCGTTCTGGAACTGCTGCCACCGCGCAGGCCCATTTTCGGCAGTGGACCATAGGCGCGCGCGGATCATCTCTGCCGACAGGCTTTCCGCACCAATGGGGGCCTGGGCCACATGGCGTTGAAACCGCAAGTCCTGCCCGTCGCATTGTGTCAACAACCGCCGGACCCCGTCGAACAGATCTCCACGCCAGCCGTTCGCCAGTGCCAGTCCAACCAATCGGCGCTGAGAAATCACCAACCGCGCCACGGCTGTTGCGCCGCAAAACACCGTCACCTCTCTTGGCAGCATAATGCCATCAATCTCGGCAAGAATCTGATCCATCGCGGCCTGCGCGCCCACGTTATCAGTAACGGCGGCAAGCTCTTCTATGCGCACCCGCAATCCGCTCTGCGCGGCGCTCCCGGCGCCTGGCTCCCCATGAGCCGAGCCCGACAGGGGTGCAGGATTGCTCAGCGCGCGCATGGGTCACCTTGGTTCTGGTTAACGCTCGCCCCGACACCACGCAATTTTTCCGCCAGCAGGCCCTCTACCCGCCGCGCCGTGGGTAGGCTATCGCATACGATCAACAGTGCATCGTCACTGTCGCCTGCCGGATGGTCGCCCACCGGACTTGCACCGATTTTGAGAAACAGACGCGTTTGACCGGGGGCCAGCGCGATAATCGGCGCAACAACCGGCGTATCTGATGCAATCCAGGCCAGATCAAAGGCCTCGCACGCCTGGCCGCAGAGTTCATCCAGCGCCTCCTGCGGCCAAACACCCGCAGGTTCTGCCCGCAGCACCAACCGCGCCTTCAGATCGCCAAAGGCGGCCAAGATACAACCCGGTTCCTGCGCATGAAGCCCAGTTAAAATCGCCGACAATTCCGCCAACGACAGCGGACCAGTAGAGGTGCGATCACTCCCCTTTGCGTGACCTTCTTCAGGAACATGTGCCTGTGGTTTCATACATGCCTCAACGCGGAACCATGGGCGCACGGCGCGCAGCTGTCGCGGCACTGCGATCAGGGCGTTCGCTGCGGCGTTCCCGTTTGACACGACGCGGCACCACCCGCCCCTCGACCAGGGATTCGGGTTGTGGGGTCTGCGTTTTGCCACGATCACGGGCCGCCTCGCGCGCTAGCATTTCTGCCTTGCTCGGCTCTGCCGCACATTCAGGCGATTGTGTCTTTGGGTCATTCCAACGCACCAGCAATTCGATCAGGCTCTCGACAAATGCATCGGCGCCGCTGGCCTGCCAGATCTCTGCATCATCGCCCGCCGCCAGCGCCTGGTTGAGCGCGATGGGAAAGACCGATTGAAATTTCTCACCCGCCTCACGCACCACGCGTTTCAAAACCCGCGCCTGATCGCGGTCGTTTTGCAGCTTGTCGAAATGGGTCACCAACAAGGTCGACGGCCCCGACAGACCATCGCGAATACTATCCCAAGCGGCGGCTTCGGACTGGCGCCAGGCCTGGGTTGCATGGGTACACCAGATCACTGCATCCACTTCGGGCATCAGGGCGCGCCAAACCTCGGCCGGCATGTTCGGATCGGAAATGCCCGGCATATCAATCAGATCGCACAGCTCCAGCGCCTCGGCAGGTAGTGACAGGCGGATCAGGGCGGTGCTGTCCAGCGGCACATCGATGATCTGCTCCACGGCGATCTGTTCTTCGCGGCCATCCAGCCCCACAACCGTGGCAGCAGCTGGGCCGTGGCTGATCCAGACCGGCGGCAGGCGGGTCGCGGTAACCTGCACAGGCAAGGGTTCCAGCCCCACCAGCAGGTGAGTCAACGTGCTTTTGCCGGCGCTGAATTCACCCATCAATGCCAAACGCGGCTTTCGTCCTGTTGGTTGGGTCACAGGCATATCAGCTCCAATTTCTTGCGCCTTGGAAAACATCAGGCGGCATAACTCTTCAACACATCCAACGCGGCGCGGCTGGCCTTGTGTTGCGCATCCAGCTCTTGGTCGCTGAACCACATCCGCAAATCGCCCGCCTGCGCGTCGGTAATCTCCGACAGGATATCGCGCTGTTCGTCAAAAAACCCTTGAAGCCGCGCTAAAAACTTGGCCCGAGTGTCTGCAACTTGAACCGATTTTAACTGAATCATGAAATCCTCGGTCTCGCCTTGGATGAGGGCGCGAAACCGGCTGGCAAAGGCACTGTAGCCGCGGGTGCGTCGCCACCAACTGGCCCACCATCCATCGTTGAAATCCAGCGCAATCGTCTGCCCCAAGGCCACAGGCGCGGTGACATTCGGCACTTGCGGCACCGCCAGCTGCACGCCTTCGACCGCGCTGCCAAACCCCTGATGCAACAGCCCCGCCACATCGCGCACGGCGGCCTCATAGCGTGACTGGGCGGCCGCTTGCAGCCGCGTGGACATCACCGAATAGGCGGTGCGCAGCAATAGGCGCAGCCCGGCCGGGTCATATTCCCAGACGCTCTCATCGCCCCATTGTTCCAGATGTTCGATCAAAGCCCGCGTCGCCCGATCAATAAAGGTCGCATGCGCCCGATCCGCCCGCTCCCGGTAAGAGGCCAGAACCACGTCCAGATCCGCCTCCAGCGTTTCCATGTGGCGATCCGCCAGCCGTTCAAAAGTCATCCGCACTGCATCCGGGGTCAGCGCCGCAACTGGGACTTCCCCCTTGCGCGCGCTGGCGCGATTGGCCTGGATACGAATAGCATGGGCCGCGTCTTGTCCGCTGGCCACGGTCAGGGCAGAGGTTGCGATACGCGCTAAGGTCGCCTTCCCTTCGCCACGCAGGATCCGCCCGCCCAGAACCCGGTGCAAGGCAGGCAGGCCCGACAGCTGCCACACCATATTCTGGGCTGGACCTTTGGCAATCCGTGTCTGCCCCGAGGCGACGCAAGCCTCGGCCCAATTCAACAAAGCATCCGAACTGGCCTTGGGCAGGCCATCCAACTGCCCCATCAGGGCAGCATTGGCCCAAAAGGCGCTGCCAAATAGTATCTCGGCCTCTTGTGGACCATGGTGCAGCCGCAACGTCTCGCGGATTGCAGCCTCAATCTCGGGAATTTGGTTGGCGGGATCTGCCAGCTCGTCGATCCGATTGACAAAAATAACCACCTCGCGACTGTCCAGACTGGCAATCATCCGGATCAGCCCCAGATCCACCGAGGTCAGCGCCTGGCTGGCCGAGAGTACCACCACACACATGCGACTGTCGCGCACCGCCTGAATGGTGATCTGTTCGCGCATCATAAAGGTGTCATTCACCCCCGGCGTGTCGCGTAGACACAGGGGATGGGGGACGATGCCGCTGTTCAGATAGAGATCCGCCGAGCGGGTGATATCGGCAAACCGCCCTTGATCGTCGCGAGCACTGTCGTCGTCCTCAAAATCGTCGCCAAGGCAGATGTAGCGTTCGATCAGGTTCTTGTCGAAATAGCCGTAATCATGACTTTGCCCCATCAACATCTCAAACTTGCGGCCCAGACGTTTACGGGAGCGATCGCGCATCGCTTCGATCTGTTCGCGGATCTTTTGCAGCTCGCTTTCGGCACCAGCCCGCCCGGCCATCTCTCCGATGCGGCCGCCCTTGGTCAGCAGGCGATCCCACTCGCCTTCGGTCATAAACCGGAACCGCGCGCTGGTCTCGGCGCGGGCGGTATCCGGCGACAAATGCAACGAGGTCACAACCGAGGTCCAGGGGTTCACATCGCTTGGCAACAGATCCGACCAGCCCGCCATGGCATTGACCAGCGCCGTTTTGCCGGATTTCACCTGCCCTAGAACGGTCACTGCCGGTTCATAGGCCACCAGCTCGCTTTTGAGCCGCCCCAAGGCTCGCTGCGCCGCATCGCCAGAGACAGCGTTCAGACTTTCAAGTGCTTCCAGCAGTTGCCCGCGCCGCTGGGCCAGGGTCGCCAGCGGCTCCAACCCGGCCTGCAGGTTTCCCGGCGCCGATGCCGCGCGAATGTCTGTCAGCGCCTGTGGCTTGGGGGTAGGCTCCACCAATTCTGGCGCGGGGTCATGGTCAGAAAAAGGACGCGCAACGGTCATGAATGCCCCTCTTCAGCGGCTGCCAACGCGGGCTCACTCAGCTCTTTTTTCAATTGCAACAACAGGGTAACCGCATCCACCGCGGCATCTTCGTCCTGTTCCAGTTGCAACAGCATCAACATCTCTTCACCGTCTTCATTGGCCGTGCGCGCGGCTTGCAAGGCGGGCATGTTCTGCTCCGCGCCCTGCGGTGTGCTCAGCAGGGTTTCGGCCATCTCACGCACTGCCAGCAGACAATGATCCAGAACCGCCGCACTTTTTGGCGTGTCCCCGGCCTCTTCCAGCATCGCCTCGGCCTGGCTTTGTAGCTGCGCCAATGCCTGTTCCAGAACCGCAGAGCTTGGATCGGGCGCGGCTGGTGTTGGGCGTGGCTCGGGTGTGCGTTTCGCTGTAACCTCGGCCTGCGTCTGCACAGTGTTTGCCACTGGGTCTGGCTCAACCTCAGCCACCGTCGCATCTTGCGTTGAGAGCTGCCACAAAAACGCCTCGGCCTGATCTTGGGTTGCCGCCCGCCCCTGCGCGACACGGCGGCGCAGATCTTCGGCCAAACGTTGCCCGCCACAGGCGCGCCACAGCGCTTTGTCACCGCCAATGCCGCCGCCCTTGGCCTGTAACCCCTGCCGTGCCGCCACCGGATACATCCCTAGAAAGCTCTGCTCCACCAGGGGCGCCAATTGGCTGACGCAGTCGTGCAACGTGCCGCGCATGATCTGTTGATCCGCCTGGGTCAGAACCAGAAACCCACTGTCGCGCTTGCATTCTGGCACCTCGGCCCACAGCGCCAGTTCGTCCGCGCCAAATTCCTGGCTGCACCACAGGATCACATCGCCATACTCCACCGCATGGCGCAGGATGGCCCGTTGTTGCGCCTGAGCGCCGGCCAATGTCACCTCGGTCAGAGTCAAAAGTTTCAACAATGCATGCGGGTAGACCTGTCGTGCACTGACACAGTCCTCGGGCACGACAAAATCCCCCAGAACACCATCGATCGGCGCACCATCCCCATTTGCATCTTCGAATACCGCGCGCGGTGCCGTGCCATAGGCCAGCTCCACCATCGCGACGCCACTCAATGCCCCGGTTGCGCGGGTGCCCAGCAACATGTCGATCACGGCCGATTTGCCTGCCCCCTCGGGTCCGACGACCACGACCTGCACCGGACGGGTCAGCCGCTCCAACAGGCGTTGCCCGCGCGCGGCCAATTGCGGCGAAAGCCCGGGTGTGGCCAAAGCCAGACGCACTTGATGCTCCAAGCCCGGCGCGTCATCCTGCGGAAACTGGGGCGGCGTGGCAGGCGCGGCTGCGGCGAAATGAGGGGCGGTATTGGTCACAGAGACCTCTTTGATAGGCTGTGAAAATGAAGCTGGCCGTTTTGATGCTGCGCGGCGGCCACCATGGTTGTTTTGCGGCGGCGAAAGCTTTTGCGCGGCGCATGTTGCAGTTGCAGGTTTTCCGGCGGCTCCATCGCAACCGGCACCAAAGGCGGCAAAACCCGGATCACGCAAAAGGCCAGATTGTCCTGCTCCGCCTGCCCAAGTGCTGCGACCTCGGCCAGCAGATGTTGCGCGATCTGCGCGGCGGGGCTGTCGGCATGGGCGCACAGGCTGCGTTCCAGGGCTTTGAGCTCCATCGACAGCAGACCATCACTGGCCGCCACCACAATATCGCGCGGCCGCAAGGTCAATGGCTGCGCCGGGCAGTCGATTTCCGCAATCGCACGCCCCGCCAGAACAGAGGTGACGCAGGCGCGGTCCGGATGACGCCGCGCCGTTTCGGAATTGATCTTGCCAGCGGCCACCAATTGATCCAGACGCGCTGCCATCGAATGATCCGCATTGAGCCGCCGCAACCGCCCATCGCGCAACAAGAACAGCGGTGAATCGCCGACCGACACCCAATAGAGCTTGCGCCCCAGGATCACCGGAGCCAGCAGTGTGGCCCCCATGCCTTTGCGGGCTGGGTCGCTCTCGGCATAGTGCGCCAAACAGGCATTGGCCCCTTTGGCCGCCTCTACCAGAACCGGCGTCATGCCCGTTTCCAGCGCAGCCGGGTCGCCACTGCGCAGTTTCAGCTCGGCAAAGACCTCGGTCACCACGATCTTGCTGGCGACATCACCGCCCGCGTGGCCTCCCATACCATCCGACAAAACCGCAAACCCATGACCGGCCCCGGCCTGAAAATCGGCCACAACCGCATCTTCCTGCCGATCACGTCGCCCCTGGCTCAGCGCGGTGGCCGTATCATAGACCAAATCAGCCAAGATGCGCCCCGTCCTGCCAGGAGAACTCTGGCCCACAGAGCGGCACGAACCGCAGGGTTGTCGCACCCACTCGGATCACATCACCCGGCGCCAGCGCTTCGGTGCTCAGCACTGGGCGGCCATTGCGGCGCACCAGATTTGCCTTGCCACCGTGTCCGATAAAGAATCCTTGCTGTTCAGGGTCATAGGCAATGGCGGCATGTTGGTCGCGCGAAATACTGCTGTCGCCGAAATCCAACCGCACGGTCTGCCCCTCGCCCCGGCCAATCACACTGACCCCCGCGAACAAGGTGAACCCGGCGCCGCGCCCCGGACCATCGACGACGACCAGCCAGCCCACCGGGAACTGCGTCACACCGCCATCATCCGATACGCCCGTCTGGGCAAAAGGATCACCAGCGTCCACATCAGCGTCAAATCCCAACAGCCGCGTTTTCACCCGGCCCGCGCGCCCCATGGGCAGGCCCAGATCCGCCTCACCCAGATCCACACCCGCCGCCGCCGCAGTTTCGGCAAAGGCCGGTTCCGGAAAGGCCGCACCCAACGCCGGGCCTTGGCTTTTCGGCGTCGTCTCAACCACCCGCATCGGCGCAGGGTCCGTCTGCACTTGCTTTAACCGGTCTTGTTCATCGTCTGGACGTTCAGCACCTTGAGCATCCCCGGTGAACGCCGGATCCGTGACCAGCGTAACCGGATCCGGCGTCACTTCCTGTCGCCCGGGTCGTGACCCAGTGGGATCGCCCGCATCTTCGCCATGAACCGGAGCGCGAGACGCAGGCGCGTGCGACAGGACATCAGTGTCAGTTCGGGTATGCGCCGCGACATCTGGGTGAGAGGGTGCCGATGCAGTGTCGCGGATATGCAGGAACTCATCCCGCCCGTGATCCAGCAGGTTCAAGCCGTTTTCCTGGCCGACGTCTTGTCCCGGGCCTTCGCCCAAATCCAGATCTGCCGCAAAATCCGCGTCTTCTGCCTCCGCTTCATCGTCAAAATCTTCGTATAGACCGCCCTGCGACGCAGCATCCGCCGCCGCCTCCAGGCGCAGCATCTTGGTGCGGTTGCGACGGGTGAAAATCCGGTAGGGCCGCTCTAGCCCGCCATCCGCCTCTTCGTGGCCCGCATCTGGGCCTGCATCATCCGTGACGTCGACATCCGTAAGGTCTGCGGCCTGCGGTGCCGGGTCCGGCGTGGGTGCGACCGCCTGCAAGACGCGATTGCGCTCCGCCAGAAAGGCCGTCAGCGCATCGCTCCCTGCCGAGGCCGCATCCGCTGCGCGCGCATCAGTCGGCTCGGTCGCAACGGCAACGTCCCCAGGGCGCGGAGCGGCCTCTGCCACACGCGACGCCGCTTCCAGTTTCAAGGGCGGCGCAGGCTGCGCATTGGCGCGGGTCTCCGCCAGAATGGAGGTCAACATATCCCGGTCCGGCGTCGCAGCACCCTGCACTTGCCCACCATCTGCCGGGCTCAACGGGATCTGATCTCGTTTCTCGCCGATGATGTCCTTGATAAACTTCATGTTGTCTTCCCATTTACTGTCATGGCGTTGGTTCGAGTGTCCGCGCCCCAAATCCGCGCCACACGGTCGACCCATCCGGTCTCACGCGCGCGTTTCTCAGCTTTGGTTTCCGGCTTTGGGGCGTGAGCGGCCACGGCGGGTGGTGGTGGCGATCTGTGTTCCGCGCGCCGTGGCGGCGTGGTTTTATCTGCGACCTCATCCATCGCGCGGCGCGCCATTTGATCCTGCGTCTCCAGCCATTGGTCCACATCCCCGATCGGCTCTCCAAACATATCAACCATCTGGGCCGGCTTCTTGGGCACAGTCACCAATAACGCAGGCGACGCGCTTTGTGCGGGCTGCCCCGGTTTCACCTGTTTGTTGGTGGCCGCCACCAGGTCGGAAATCACCGTCTCCGGCACGGCGGGGGCTACGGCATCGGGCGCGGGTGCATCAGGGAGTGTCGCGACAGGAGCTGCTGGTTGTGCAACCACGGGTGCCGGCGTCTCAGCCGCCAGACTATCCGCCCATTCCTCGACCGACTGAAACCGCATACCGGGCAGGATCGACATGGATTTGTCCACCGCACGCAGGAAATCCGCTGCAAACGGCCAGTCGCCCTCTTCCAACAACGGGCAGGGATCGTCATAGCCCGCGGTGACCGCTTTCAGACGCGCCTGCGCATCCGCCGGTGGCATGCCGGTGATCAGAAAATGAAACGTCGCCCCCAAAGCATAAAGATCGCTGGACAGCCGCTGCGGCATATCCGGTTGATAAAATTCATGGGGCGAATAGCCGTCCTTGACCGATAGCATTGCACCCAGAGCAGTATCCGCCCCCCCGTGCACACCGCACGCCGCACCGAAATCGATCAAGGTCAGATGGTCTGCCGCATCGATCAGAAAATTGTCCGGCGACAGGTCCCGGTGCAGGATCCCTTGCGCATGCAAACCCGAGACCGCCAGCAACGCCTGATCCAGCAGATGCGACAACAACTCCTGATCCAACCGTGCCGAATTCTCGGCGCGCAGGGTCACCAGATCGCAGCCCTCGATACACTCCATCGCGATGTAGGCGGTGCCGTTCTCCTTAAAGACCTGATGCACGGTGACGATATTGTCGTGCTGGGCGCGCGCCAGCCACTGGGCCTCGCGCAGGAAATGGCGCAGGACATTTTTGAAAGATTTCGCGCGATACGGCGAATGGGTCGCGACCTTGGCACCTTCACGTATGCAGAACCCGGCCGGGAAGCATTCCTTGATCACCACCTGCCGGTCCAGACTGTCGCGCGCTAGATAGGTGATGCCAAAACCGCCTGCCATCAACTCCCGCTCGATCCGGTACTGCCCCTGCAACAGGCTGTGCCCAAATGGCAGCGCCAGCACGTCATCGCTGGCGCGGATGGTCTCTGGCTGAGACGGAGGGACACAGGTTTGTGGCAACACGAGGGTTCGCTTTCCTTGGCTTGTCGATCAAAGGGACTGGCGGGCTTTGCACCCATTCAACCGCAGCTTCTGGCGGTGTATGATCCTTCAAAGGCTCGGCAAGACCTGTGTCCGAAATGCGTCCACATTCAGGCAATTGCGGCATTCCCGCCCCATTTTCGCCACAAGCGAGGGTAAACACGTTGAAAACAAGGCCTTTACGCAGGCTTAACTTTATCCGGGGATTTTTGGTAAAATTGCGCGAATTCAGAGATTTAGCCCCGGATTTCGCGCGCATTTTAACGACCCGGGTTCATATGAGCTCAAACACGGCCATAGACCGCGCGAATCCCCGCCAGGTCTCAGCCGCCCGAGGTCCCGTATCACACCGAAATAAGGGGTAGGATCAGGAGACCGACGTCACATTTGGCAGGATCAGGCGGAACCCGTTGGTAAACGGCGTGCTATCGCAGTCCATCACCTCAAGGCTTCCGCCCAAAAGCTGTGCCATCTCGCGCGCCAGCGCAAGGCCCAGGCCCGTGCCATCCGTTTTTCGCGCCAGATGATCCTCGATCCGGGTGAACCGTTCAAAGATCCTGTCGCGATCCTCATAGCGAATGCCTGGGCCGCAATCGCGCACCAGGATCTCCAGCCCGCCTGATGCCGTATCAACCGCCGGGCGCAACGCTATCGAGATCCGGCCAGAGGGGCAGAATTTCGCCGCGTTGTCACACAGGCATTCGACAATACGCGTCACCTGGGTGCCATCCAAACTGTAGTTGGCAGATAGATCAGGGTCCCAGTCCAACGAGACTTCCACTTTACTTTCCTGACGCTGCACCAATGCGCGGGTACGGGCCAGCCAACCATCGGCCAGCGACCGCAGATCGGTTGCAATTGGCGCCGGGGTGATATCGCCGCTGTCCAGACGGGACAGATCCAACATATTGATCAATTGTGTGCTCAACCGATGCGCCGCGCCGAGACCAAATTGCGCCTGCTCGCGATGGCGGTCTGGCACCGCGTCGCTGCTCTGGATCAGCTGAAACAATCCTAGGATCGAATTCATCGGCGTGTGAATGTCCTGGCTCATATTGGCGAGAAACTGCGTGCGGGCAAGCGCGGCCTGTTCGGCCTCTCGCTGGGCCTGCGCACGGTCAGACATCTCTTGATCCAGCTGCTGCACATGGCCTTCGACACGCGCCTCGAAACCATGTACGGCTCCGACGATCTGGTCCAATGCATCCGGTTCCCGCGGCGGCGCGCGATCCAGTCTGAGCCTTCGTCCCGGCTCAATGGGCCCCGCGCTTGAGACATGCACCGCCACTTTCATCAGATGTCGAACGATCAACCGGTGCACGACGATCATCAAAAGTGTCGCCCCGACATAGGCTTTGGCGATGTTTGAGATCAGCGTTGTCCAAAACTGCGCTTTTACCCTGTCTTTGACCGCATCCAGTGTCAAATGGACGACCAGATCGCCAACATGCGCCATCTCGCCGTTGGAATCCGCCACCGACAGTTCGAACATGCCAGTCATCGGACCCGGTTTTGGATCCCCGCGCATCCATTGATGTCCGGTTGGGGAAACCAGCACCACATGCAAAATCTCACTCTGGGCCATGAGCCCGTCCAGAATCAGCTCCACCTGTTCAAAGTCGAACTCCCACAGCGCCTGTTCCAATTGGCGCTGCATGACCTGTTCAACCTGCTGAAATACCCGCAACGTATCGGTCTTTTGCCGTTGATAGCTGCTGAAAATCTGGATCGCTGTGGCAAACAATGACAGAAAAGAGCTGATCAAAAGCGACGCCAGAACCAAGCGCAGGCTCAAACGATCTGGCAGGAAATCCGACACTTTTGCGCGCAGGCCTGGCTTTTTGTCGTCCTGCTGTCCCAGTATCGCGCCGCGCCGCACAGCAGAACGGGACGCAGAGGAAGAGGCTGACCAGTCACCCTCACCATCAGCGTAGCCCATAAATGCCCCCCGTCGTTTCGTTCACAGCACAGCTCATCCGTCGCAGCACGCGTTTCCCCCAAAGCACCAAGACAGCGGCGCAAAAATTCAACTCATCACCCACCACACACGGGGCTTTTGCCGACCCTAAGACACTGACCGGACCTCACGCCGCCTGAGTGTCCAACAAGACACCAAGACACCCCAAGACATGCGCGACGAAAAATCGCCCTCGGTAAGACTACTCAACAGCCGTTAAATTTCGGTTTGCCCAACTCTCATTAGCCGCGCGGCATGTGCCACCTGGGAGGTCGGTACACCCCTCGAATCATCCCCGAAGCGCTTATAATGCGAAAAACGCAATTTTTCAGCGAGAAAAGGGTTAACGAAAAACACGTCCAGAACATGTGTGCATGCAGACGAACCCACCTCAAATCCTTCACAAAAATGAATATTTCGACCTTACTGCTGAAATTCAATCGTAAGCTAAACGTAATATATGCCGGTTATTTGCGCAGAATAAAAAGCCTGTCAAAAACAGTCATACCCCACCTTGTACAATCTACGGGCTGCATCCTACCTATGTCTGTAACATGACTGATCAAAACGCCTCTCTTCCCGCCCTCATCGGACCGATCCTTTTCCTTGATGAAGTCCCGCCTGACGGCGCTGCCCTGCAGCTAGCCGCATTGTTTGTTGTCGAAAATGGCACGGCTTTGCCGCCGGTGACAGTGGCCGGACAGGAGATCCCTTGCACCGAAATCGCGCGCTACCCCAACCACCATGTGCAGGTGGCGCGGTTTGCGCTGCCCGCCGATGGCAGCGGCGCCTATACTTGGAACGGCACCCAGTACCCGGTGTCCGGACCGCTGACAGCCGATATGCACTGCGCCTTTGTCTCTTGCAACGGGGAGGAACATGGCGACATGGACCGCAGCCCGGCCGAGCGCAACGCCATGTGGGCGCGCCTTGCAGATCAGCACCGCGACCGGCCCTTTTCGCTGCTGTTGCACGGCGGCGATCAGGTCTATGCCGATGAAGCCACCCACGACCACCCGCTCAGTGCTGGTTGGCCGGATGATCTGCCCTCAGATCCTGCCCGCGCCGATCTGGATGATCTTTATGCCCATCTGCGTCAGCGGTTCTTTGAACGTTATGCGCGCCTGTATGCGGGGGTAGAGTTTGCCTGGATCGCGGCCCGTGTGCCCTCGCTCATGCAGTGGGATGATCATGATATCTGCGACGGCTGGGGCTCTTTGAAACGATCCCGCACCTATTCGCCGGTTGGTCAGACCCTGTTCACCGTCGCGCGTGAGGCGTTTTTGACTTTCCAAGCGGCCGCCCGCGAAGGGGAACTGCCCAACCGGTTTGCCGATCCGCGCGGTCATCATCTGGGCTGGCACATTCAAGCCGACGGATTTCGCATTCTTGCCCCAGATCTGCGCAGCCAACGCACCCGGCGCGAGGTGATGGGCCCCTCTGGCTGGGCCATGATGGAGGCCGCCGCCAACGCGCAATTTGAGGGTCAGACCTTTTTGATGTCCAGCGTGCCTTTGCTGGGGCCGCGCCTGTCCCTGCTTGAGGCGGTGATGGTTGCGATCCCGTCGATGCAGAAATACGAGGACGACCTGCGCGACCAATGGCAAAGCCGCGCCCACAGGGACAGCTGGCGGCGCATGCTAAATCTGGTGCTGCGCATGGGCGACAGCCCAACGCAGACCCTGACCGTACTGTCTGGCGAAATCCATCTGGCTACCCGCGCCACGCTTGATCTCGGTGGCGGTGACGTCCTGCATCAGCTGGTCGCCTCTGGCATTTCACATCGCGCACCACCTGCGGCCTGGGCTCGCATTCTGGGCGCATTGTCCTGGCTCGGCGAAGACCCTCTGCCGGAGCACCCCGTCCGCATCCGCCGCATTCCGGGGCAACGGTTCCGCTATGTAGCCGAACGCAATTATCTGGTGCTCGCACGCCAAAACAACAGCTGGTCCGCCGCCTGGGAGATCGAACCCTCGGGCCGCTCACCAGCGCTGGCGTTGTGAGCCCGCGGGTTCAAACTTCGCGTTTGACGTTCATTCCATAAGAGAAGCGATCCACCGGGTAGAAATTGGCAGAGCCCACCAGCATTTCGCCATTTACATCGGTGCAGCGGCGCAGGAATTGCACCGTCAGATTACCGGGATCAAGATCGACCGAGGTGGCGACCTCTTGTGGTACAGGCACGACCGAGATTTCCTGCTGGATTTCGTTGACACTGTCGCCCAACGCATCGCTGACCGTGAGGCTCAGATCCGTCCCCTCGGGCGCGGACTCGACCACGTCACGCATAGTGGCGTTGATGAACATCATCGAAAAACACAAAGCACGGTTGCTGCTCGCATCACTGCGCACACCTGTAATACGCAGCCATTTCCGACGTTCCGGCAACTTCATAAACGGGCAGCTAAAGACCCGCGTGTCCACTTCTTCGATGATATTGGCCGTAAATCGCGTTTCGCTCACTTCGCGCAGGACATCGGTGAAATTGCCCAACGCATGAACATATAAGGCCTCCTCAGAGCGGCACAAAACCCGGCTGCCCGACCCCTGACGGCGCGAAATCAGACCGGAATTGGTCAACAGGCGCAGGGCCTCGCGGACCGTGTGGCGGCTGGTTGCAAATTCCAGGCACAGCTCGGCCTCGGTGGGCAGCAGGCTGTCGACCGGGTAGCAACCGCTGCGGATACGATCGGTCAGAACATCCGCCATGCGTACATATTGCGGGCGATTGTCGATCTTTGACAGCGATGCCATCTGTTTAACCGCCATTTGTCCGCCCATATGCCCTCGTACCCTTCTATTTCGTCTCGTAGCGCTGCCGACACATCAGCCGGGCCTTTCAGATCGCGGGGTCATTTTCGTCCAAGACCCCTGCAAAATGCGGCTCAAAATCGCTCTGGATGACATGACATGCCGCAGAAACAGCCGCGCAATGCCTATAGTCGCGCGGAAGAATATGGTGTACCGTTTTGCGACACAAACTATTTCTGATTTCATGCGCCCCCAACGACGGACTAGAGCTTTATTCCCACGACACAGCAAGGGGAAAACACACGCAAAGCTTCCCTTACGTCAGGATCGGGCGCACAATTTCGCAGCACTTGCGTAAATGAGCCACAAAATGCAGCACCTCGAAGAAAAGATCGCCCACCTCACGCGCAGTTTGGATGAGGTGAGCGATATCGTGACCCGTCAACAGCAGGATATCGACCGTCTCAAGATGCGGATTCAGATGTTGATGGAACGCGAAGCCGGGCGCGAAGCAGAAGGCGGCGGTGGCGGTGTGGTCTTTGGCGACGAACGCCCGCCTCATTACTGACCCCTGCTTCGGAACCACCAATGAATTTGGCACTGGCTGCACCCCACCCTAGGGGATGCAGCCGCATGTGTCACCGCGCTTAGAAGCTTTCGCTTTCGGGGCCAAAGAATTCATAATGGATCCGGCTTGCCGCAACCCCTTTGGCTTTGAGCCCGGTCACGATCGCGCGCATAAAGGGCAGCGGGCCGCAGACGTAATAATCCGCCACATCCATGCGCGTCTGCGCCGCCAGCCAATCCGCATTGATCTGACCCTGATGGTCAAAATCACGTCCCGGTTCATCCTCATTACGGGGCGCATCAAAGAAAACGATCGACCGATCCGACAGGCTGCGATGATGCTCGCCCATGGCGTGATGGGCCCCGTCGCGGGTGGCGTGGACATAGGTGATCGGCACCCCTTTGCCCGCCTGCGCCTCAAGCATGGAGACCATTGGCGTCAACCCGACACCGCCGGACACCAGCACGATCTCGGCCTTGTCCTGCGCTTCCAAATAGAAATGTCCGGCCGGCGCGGCCGCCTCGATCACAGAGCCAACCTGGGCCGTGTCATGCAACCACCCGGAGGCTACCCCCTGTGGCGCGCGTTTCACGGTGATGCGGTAGTGGGTGTTATTGGGCGCACAGGAGATCGAGTAGTTGCGCCGCACCGGCGCGCCCGGATCCGCAGGCACCAGGAGCGTCAGATATTGCCCGGCCTGATGGGCCATCACCGGTTTGCCATCGATGGGACGCAGAAGAAAGGAGGTGATATCAACCGCCTCCTGCCGCTTTTCCGCCACCTCAAATGTGCGCCAGCCCCGCCAGCCGCCCGCAGCCGTTGCGGCCCCTTTATACAGCTGCTCCTCTCGCCCGATCAGGATATTGGCCAGCAGCCAATAGGCCTCGCCCCAGGCTTCCAGAATCGCAGGAGTTGCGGCCTCTCCCAGAACGTCCTTGATGGCGGTCAACAGCGCTGCGGCGACGGCCTCGTAATGTTCGGGCAGGATCTGGAAGGACACATGTTTCTGCGCAATCCGTTCAATTGCCCCCAGCAGAACTTCGGGCTGACGGATGTTTTCCGCATAGGCCAGAATGGCCCCGGCCAGCGCTTGGTGTTGGGGGCTGTCGCCGGTCTGATTGGACATATTGAACAGCACCCGCACCTGCGGATCAGACAGCAGATGTTTGTACATGGTGGCCACCACAACACCCCCGGCTTCGCGCAGCGCGGGCACGGTGGCTTCGATGGTTTGCAAAGTGGTCTCGGACAGGGCTTGGGTCATTTTGATGCTCCGCTCTTAAATGGATATATTATGTGACCCTTTAATCCTGCCATTAAGGGACATTCAATATGAGTCTTTTAATGTTGACAATCTGCCGCAGGTTCTGGTCATGTCGGCGCAAAGACGTTATGCAAATCCCGGCCCGCGCCGAGCAAAGGAGGCCTGCCCTATGCGTCTTGCAGATATGACCGACATTGCGTTTCGCATTCTGATCCTGGCAGGTTCCACTCCAGATCAGCTGCTGCGCATCGACACCATCATTGCGGTCTATGATCTGCCGCGTGGCACCGTGAAGAAAGTGGTCACCGGCCTGACCCAAGCGGGCTTTTTGACCGCACAACGCGGACGCTCTGGCGGGCTGCTTCTGGCGAGCGCCCCGGATGAGATCAATCTGGGCCAAGTCACCCGCGCGGTTGAGCCGGACTTTGGTCTGGTAGAATGCATGCGCAAGGGCAACACCTGCGCAATTACCGCGCCCTGCAAATTAAAAAGCCCGCTGCGCGCCGCACAACAGGCTTTCTTGGCGACCCTCGACGCCTATACGCTGGCCGATATCCTGCTGGAACCGCACCATTTCCCATCGCTGGAGTGACCGACACCCGCATCCGGGAAAGTGCCGGGGCTTAGATCTCTTCCACGTCCATCACCCCGTCCAGCGATTTGAGCGCGCCTTTGATCTGGGGGTTGATCGGGAACATCTGGCCCAACTCCATCTCGACATCCCCCGGCAGGGTTGGATCCTGCAAATAGACATAGATCTCACCCGGGCTGGCGTTTCGCGCCGCTTTCTTGGCGTCTTCCAGAACCGTCGCCACCGTGCGCACAACCTTTGCGTCATCCACATAGACCCGCAACGAGGAGCGACCGGCATCGGCAATCGCGCTGTCTACCGGCCCGACCGAACGCACCAGCAGTTTCAGCTGGTCACTTTCGAGCGTGGCTTCGGCCGTGATCACGACTTTTGACCCCGTATCCAGAAACTCGCGGCTTTTCTCCAGAACTTCCGAGAACAGCGTCACCTCAAACCCGCCAGACGGGTCCGACAATTGCGCAAAGGCAAAGCGGTTGCCACGGGCGGATTTGCGTTCCTGACGTCCGGCAACCACACCCGCCATCTTGGCCATGAACGGTCCGCGCTCTGCCTTGGCAGTGACCTCATCCAGCGTCAGCACATCCTTGCGTTTGAGCGCTGGCATATAGTCATCCAGCGGGTGGCCCGAGAGATAAAAGCCAATCGCCTTGAACTCTTCCGACAGACGTTCGGCAGGCAGCCAATCGGGCACGCCCGCCATACGCGGCTCTGGCAAGTCGTCACCGGCCTCACCAAAAAGCGAAACCTGGTTTGAGTTCTTCTGTTCCTGAATGGCGGCAGAATAATTGACCAGGCCTTCAAGGCTCTCAAACACCCGGCGGCGGTTCTTGTCCAGCTGATCAAAGGCCCCGGCGCGCGCCATCATTTCCAGCGGGCGCTTGCCCACTTTCTTCAGATCCACCCGGCGCGCCATATCAAACAGCGTCGCAAAGGGGCGGTCATCGCGCCCCGCCACAATCAGGTTCATCGCCTCGACGCCGACGTTCTTCAACGCGCCCAGCGCATAGACCAGCGCGCCATCAACCACGTTGAACGTCGCTAGCGACCGGTTCACACAAGGAGGCACATAGGGCAGTTTGAGACCCTTTTTGACCTCTTCAAAATAGATCGCCAGCTTTTCGGTCAGATGGATATCGCAGTTCATGACGCCAGCCATGAATTCCACCGGGTGGTTCGCCTTAAGCCATCCGGTCTGATAGCTCACCACCGCATAGGCGGCGGCGTGGGATTTGTTGAACCCGTAGTTGGCGAATTTCTCCAACAGGTCAAAAACTTCCGAGGCTTTCTTGGCCGGAACCCCGTTTTCTGCCGCACCCTTTTCGAATTTGGGGCGTTCGGCGTCCATCGCCTCTTTGATCTTCTTACCCATCGCGCGGCGCAGCAAATCCGCACCACCAAGTGAATAACCCGCCATCACCTGGGCAATCTGCATCACCTGTTCCTGATAGACGATGATGCCTTGGGTCTCTTCCAGAATATGGTCGATCAGCGGATGCACGGACTCGATCTTGCGCAGACCGTTCTTGACCTCACAATAGACCGGGATGTTCTCCATCGGACCCGGACGATACAGCGCCACAAGGGCCACGATATCCTCGATACAGGTCGGCTTCATCCGCTTTAGCGCGTCCATCATACCAGTGGATTCCACCTGGAACACGGCGACGGTTTTGGCCGCGGAATACAGATCATATGTGACCTTATCGTCCAACGGAATGGCGTTGATCTCATTCACCGCGCCCTCGGGCGGCTCATACAGCGCGCGCCCATCGGCGCTTTGATGCAGGGAACGCCCCGACTGGCAAATCAGGTTCACCGCGTTCTGGATAACAGTCAGGGTTTTTAGACCCAAAAAGTCGAACTTGACCAAACCGGCCTGTTCCACCCATTTCATATTGAACTGGGTCGCGGGCATGTCGGATCGCGGATCCTGGTACAGGGGCACCAGCGCATCCAACGGCCGATCCCCAATCACCACGCCAGCGGCGTGAGTCGAGGCATTCCGCAACAGCCCCTCGACCTGCTGGCCATAGGTCAACAGACGGTCCACCACCGGTTCACTGCGCGCCTCTTCGGCTAGGCGCGGTTCATCCTTCAACGCCTTCTCGATCGAGACCGGTTTGACCCCTTCCACCGGGATCATCTTGGACAGGCGGTCCACCTGGCCAAAGGGCATCTGCAAGACGCGCCCAATGTCACGCACCGCCGCCTTGGACAAAAGCGCACCAAAGGTTATGATCTGGCCCACTTTGTCGCGACCGTATTTCTCTTGCACGTAACGGATCACCTCTTCGCGGCGATCCATGCAGAAATCGATGTCAAAGTCGGGCATCGACACCCGTTCCGGGTTCAAGAACCGTTCAAACAGCAGCGAATACCGCAGCGGGTCCAAATCGGTGATCGTCAGCGCATAAGCCACCAGCGAGCCCGCACCAGAACCCCGACCAGGCCCCACCGGAATGCCCTGATCCTTCCCCCATTGGATAAAGTCGGCAACAATCAGGAAATAGCCGGGAAACCCCATGCCTTCGATAATGCCCAGCTCAAATTCCAACCGTTCCTGATATTCCTCCAGCGTCACCGCATGGGGGATCACCGCCAGCCGTTTCTGCAGACCCTCATTGGCGATCCGGCGCAGCTCGGCGACCTCATCATCGGCGAATTTGGGCAGGATGGGATCGCGGCGATAGGTCGCAAAGGCGCAGCGCTGCGCAATTTCCACCGTGTTTTCAATCGCCTCGGGCAGATCCGCAAACAGCGTGATCATCTCTTCCTGGCTTTTGAAGTAATGCTGCGGCGTCAGGCGACGACGCCCCTCCATCTGATCCACATAGGCGCCCTCGGCGATACAGATCAGCGCGTCATGGGCCTCATACATCTCGGATTTCGGGAAATAGACGTCATTGGTCGCCACCAACGGCAGATCCATCCCATAGGCCATCTCGATCATCGGCCGTTCCGTCAGACGCTCCGCCTCGGGCTGGCCATCCTCGCCGGGGTGACGTTGCAGCTCCACATACAAACGATCCGGGAACAGCGATTTGAGCCGCTGCATCAACGCCTCGGCCTCGGCCCGTTTGCCGTCCTGCAACAACATGCCCACCGGCCCCAGCGGCCCGCCGGTCAAACAGATCAGACCCTCGGCATTGGCCTCCAGCTCCGCCAGCGTGACCTGCGGCAGCTGATCCTTGTTGTCGACATAAAGACAGGACGACAGGCGCATCAGCCCCTCATATCCCGCCTCATTCTGGGCGAGCAGCACCAAAGGCGCGGGAGACTTGGGCTTGCCGCCGGGCTCAGGCGTATCAAAGGTCAGATCGACCTGACAGCCCACGATGGGCTGCACGCCGGCATCCGCCAGGGTGACCGAGAACTCCAGCGCGGCAAACATCGCATTGCTGTCGGTGACCGCGATGGCCGGCATATTATGCGCCTTGCACAGATCGGGCAGCTTCTTCAGCCGCACGGCCCCTTCCAGCAGGGAATATTCGGTATGGGTGCGCAGGTGTATGAATCGAGGGGCTGTCATCCCCCAGACCTAGCGCACCCAAGGGGCAACAACCAAGGGCGATGTTATCCACAAGCCCCTAGATTTGCCGAAAGATCAGGCAGTATTGTCAAATTTCATTTGAAATTACTTAGCCAAAGCCCAAAAACCGCACCGCAATTGCACCTTTATCCGGCTGCATTCCCCTTTGGCTTTCAAACACTTCGCCGAATATGGGGTTTTATGCGTGCCATACCCCCTGACGCCAAGTTTTTGTTGCGAAGAGGCGCGAACCCTTTCTAGGCTAGGGACAACATATTGAAAACACAACGCCCGCCGCCCCTTCTATGTCGCATCGAAGGCCCGGCACGGCATCCGCCCCCAAACATGCGGGGCAGGGTCAGGGCACACAGGGTAACGCGACGGGTAGACCACATGACACTCACCTTTCTCTTGAACGGTGAAGAGATCCGGGTGGACGGCAGCGCCCCCACCACGACCTTGCTCGATTACCTGCGGGAGGCGCGCGGCCTCACCGGCACCAAAGAAGGCTGTAACGAAGGCGACTGCGGCGCCTGCACCGTCATGATCCAGGACCAGCGCGGCGCCCGCAGCCTGAACGCCTGCATCCTGTTCCTGCCGCAACTGCAGGGCAAATCGATCACCACCGTCGAAGGCCTCGCCGCCCCCGATGGCACATTGCACCCGGTCCAGGACGCGATGATCACCCACCACGGCAGCCAATGCGGTTTCTGCACACCGGGGTTCATCATGTCGATGGCCACGGCGCATACCAATGGTGCCACCGATCACGCCGACCAACTGGCCGGAAACCTCTGCCGTTGCACCGGCTACGCCCCCATTCTGCGCGCCGCAAAAGCCTGCGAGGCCACACCACCCCCACCGCATCTGTCGCCCGCGCCTTTCATCTTTTCCGAAATACTTCGGGGGGAGGTCGCAGACCGGGGGGCGGAGCCCCCCTCCAGTAAGCATGTGGCTGAGCCCCCTTCAGCCAGACAGACAGCACACCCTACGTCCAGCGATGATCTGGCCGCGGCCTATCTCGCCACCCCATCTGCAACCCTGATCGCCGGGGCCACCGATGTGGGCCTCTGGGTCACCAAAGGATTACAAGACCTCGACCCGGTGATTTTCCTCGAAGGTTGCAGCGATTTGAAACAAATCACCGAAAGCGATACCGCGTTTGAGGTCGGCGCCATGGTCGATATGAACCGCCTGCGCGACACGCTTGCGCCCCATTACCCGTCTTTCGCCGAAATGCTGCGCCGCTTTGCCAGCCAGCAGGTCCGCAATGCCGCAACGCTTGGCGGCAATATCGCCAATGGCTCCCCGATCGGAGACAGCCCACCACCACTGATCGCCCTTGGCGCAACCCTTTGCCTGCGCCGTGGCGACACCCGCCGCCAAATCCCGCTCGAGGATTTCTTTGTCGAATACGGCAAACAAGACCGTGCCCCCGGTGAATTTGTGGAGAAAATCCTGATCCCCAAACCGAGCACAGGCGTCAATTTGCGGGTCTATAAACTCTCCAAACGCTTTGATCAGGATATCTCGGCCGTGTTGAGCGCCTTTGACATCAGGGTCGCCGACGGCACGATCACCGCCGCGCGTATCGCCTTTGGCGGCATGGCCGGCACGCCGAAACGCGCATCCCATGTGGAACAGGCGCTGATTGGCCAGCCGTGGACGACTGCAACAATCGCCAAAGCCAAAGCCGCCTTTGCCAAGGACTACACGCCACTGGACGACATGCGCGCCTCAGCCGACTACCGGCTGGCCACCGCGCAAAACATGTTAGAGCGTGCCTTTGCGGATCTGTCGGGCACCCCTCAATCGGTGTTGGAGGTCCGCCCATGAGCGTTGCAAAACCCCTGCCCCATGACGCGGCCCGCCTGCATGTGACCGGAGCGGCGCGTTATGTGGATGACATCCCAACCCCGCGCGATTGCCTGCATCTGGCCTTTGGCCTGTCGACCGTGGCCCATGGCGACATCACCGCGTTGGACCTGTCTGCAGTGCGCGCCTCTTCCGGCGTGGTTGCGGTGCTGACGGCCGCCGATCTGCCCTTTGACAATGATGTCTCCCCCTCCAACCATGACGAACCACTTCTGGCGACCGGCACGGTACACTACGTCGGCCAGCCAGTGTTTCTGGTGGTGGCTACCTCGCATCGGGCGGCGCGGATTGCTGCCAGCCGGGCTGAGATCACATATGACGAACACCCTGCACTGTTGACAGTGGATGCCGCCCTTGCCGCCAACAGCCGGTTTGAGGACGGCCCCCGGATCTGGACCCGCGGTGATGCGCCATCCGCCATTGAGAACGCGCCAATCAGTCTGACAGGCAGTTTTGAAATCGGTGGGCAAGAGCATTTCTATCTGGAAGGTCAGGCCGCCCTGGTCCTGCCCCAGGAAGACGGCGGCATGCATGTGCATTCCTCCACCCAGCACCCCACCGAAATCCAACACAAAGTGGCCGAGGCCATCGGCCAGCCCATGCACAGCGTCCGGGTCGAAACCCGGCGTATGGGCGGCGGGTTTGGCGGCAAGGAAAGCCAGGGCAACGCGCTGGCGGTTGCCTGCGCCATCGCCGCGCGCCAGACCGGGCAGGCCTGCAAAATGCGCTATGACCGCGATGATGACATGGTGATCACCGGCAAACGCCATGCGTTTCGGGTGGACTATGCAGTTGGCTATGACGACAGCGGCCTTATTCTGGGAGTTGATTTCACCCATCTGGTCAATTGTGGCTGGGCGATGGACCTGTCGCTGCCGGTGGCGGATCGCGCCATGTTGCATGCGGATAACGCCTATTTCCTGGATCATTTTCGCGTCACCTCGCACCGATTGAAAACCAACCTGCAAAGCGCCACCGCCTATCGCGGGTTTGGTGGCCCCCAGGGCATGTTGGGCATCGAGCGGGTGATGGATCATGTGGCCTATGCGTTGGGGATGGATCCGGTGGCGTTGCGGCAGCGCAATTACTACCTGCCGCCGGAGACGAGCGAAGATGGGGGGCCAGCCCCCCGGCCTGCGGCCTCCCCCCGAAGTATTTCTGAAAAGATGAAAGGGCGGGTCACGCCCTATGGCATGGAAGTGCGCGATTTTGAGTTGGGAGGCATCACTACGCGGTTGCTTGCGACTTCAGACTATGCAGCGCGTAAGGCTGAAGTTACCCAGTGGAACGCCGGGCAGACGTCTTTGCGCCGGGGGCTTGGCTTTTCGCCGGTGAAATTTGGCATTTCCTTTACCCTGACCCATCTGAACCAGGCCGGGGCTTTGGTGCATGTCTACCAAGATGGCTCCATCCATTTGAACCATGGCGGCACCGAGATGGGGCAAGGTCTGTTCCAAAAGGTGGCGCAGGTCGCGGCAAGCCGGTTTGGTGTGGATATGGCGACGGTCAAGATCACCGCAACGGATACCGCCAAAGTGCCCAATACCTCTGCGACTGCGGCCTCATCCGGGTCAGATCTGAACGGTATGGCGGTCAAGGCGGCCTGTGACACCATTCGCGACCGCATGGCGGTCTTTCTTGCGGCAGAGCATCAATTGCCACCGTCGGCTGTGACATTTGCTGATGGTCGGGTGCAGGTGGGCGGCGACGGTCTCTCCTTTGCGGAGGCAGCAGGGCGGTGTTATCTGGGCCGGATCAGCCTGTCGGCGACCGGGTTTTACAAAACACCCAGTCTGGAGTGGGACCGCATCAAAGGGGAAGGTCGCCCGTTTTTCTATTTCGCCTATGGCGCGGCTTTGACCGAGGTTGTGGTGGATCGCCTGACCGGTGAATATCGGATTTTGCGCGCGGACGTTCTTCATGAT
This sequence comes from Epibacterium ulvae, assembly GCF_018678075.1. Classification (GTDB taxonomy): domain Bacteria; phylum Pseudomonadota; class Alphaproteobacteria; order Rhodobacterales; family Rhodobacteraceae; genus Epibacterium; species Epibacterium ulvae_A. The sequence goes on from NZ_JAHHIR010000084.1 coordinate 26,784, forward strand.
GCCGGAGCCTCGCTCAACCCCGCATTGGATATTGGTCAAGTCGAAGGGGCCTATGTGCAGGGTGCCGGCTGGCTGACCACCGAGGAGCTGGTCTGGGACAATTCCGGTCGCCTGCGCACCCATGCGCCATCTACGTATAAGATCCCCGCCTGCTCGGACGCGCCGGATGTCTTCAATGTGGCGCTGTGGGATGGGCAGAACCGCGAGGATACGATCTATCGCTCCAAAGCGGTGGGGGAGCCGCCGTTTATGTTGGGCATCTCGGCCTATCTGGCGCTCAGCGATGCGGTGGCGAGGTTTGGCGATGGCAGCTACCCGGCGCTGGATGCACCGGCCACATCTGAGGAAGTCTGGCGTGGCATTGCCCGTGTTGGAGGTGCGTCGTGAGCTTTGATCTTGGCACCTTATGCGATCTGGTTGCGGCCCACGCCCGTGTCACCCGCGTGGTGATCGCCGAGGTCAAAGGCTCCTCCCCGCGTGACGTGGGGGCTGCGATGTTGGTCTGGGACAGTGGTCAGAGCGGCACGATCGGTGGTGGTGCCTTGGAATATGAAGCTGCAGAGCAGGCGCGGTGTCAATCTGCGCCGACCCGGGTGATCCGCCGCGCGTTGGGGCCGGATCTGGGGCAATGCTGCGGCGGGGCCGTCACCTTGGTGAGTGAGGTCTATGATGCCGCGCGCCTGCGCGATCTGGATACAGACGTTATTGCCCGCCCAGTAGATGCCGCCACCCAGCCCCCATTGCGCGTCAAACGCTTGTTGGCGGATGCCCGTGGACAGGGGCACCCCCCCGCACCGCATCTGATCGACGGCTGGCTGATCGAGCCGGTTTCCCGCGCCCAGACGCCCATGTGGATCTGGGGTGCTGGTCATGTGGGGCGCGCCCTGGTGGATGTGCTGTCACCCCTGCCCGATCTGGATATAACCTGGGTCGACACGGCGCAGGATCGCTTCCCTGGGGACATCCCAAACCGCATCACCGCCCTACCCGCGGCCGAGCCTGCATTGCTGGTGCCCCATGCGCCGGAAAATGCGTTGCACTTGATCCTGACCTATTCCCATGCTCTGGATCTGGCGCTATGCAACGCATTGCTTGCACGCGGTTTTTCCTTTGCCGGGGTGATCGGGTCGGCCACCAAATGGGTGCGGTTCAAGAAGCGTTTGCGCCAATTGGGCCATGGCCCCACGGCCATTGACCGGATCACCTGCCCGATTGGCGATCCCGCCTTGGGCAAACATCCGCAGATGATCGCCATTGGCGTTGCAGCACAGATCCTGCAGGCGGCGCAAGTGACGCAGGCAGAACAGACCAACAGACCGGGCTCCATCCGGCAGGGACACAGAGAGGACAGACGCGCGTGAGTGACGTATTGCTGAGCCTAAAGGGCCTGACCAAGGCCTATCCCGGCGTGGTGGCCAATGATCACGTTTCCTTTGACATCGGTGTGGGAGAAGTCCACGCCCTGTTGGGAGAGAACGGCGCCGGGAAATCTACCCTGGTGAAAATGATCTATGGTCTTGTGAAACCCGACAGTGGCGAAATGGTGCTGAACGACGCGCCCTATATGCCCGCCGAACCCCGTGCCGCGCGCGCCGATGGTATTGCCATGGTGTTCCAGCATTTCTCCTTGTTTGATGCGCTGAATGTGGCGGAGAACATTGCCTTGGGGATGGAGAACCCGCCGCCCATGCGCGATCTGGCGCAGCGGATCAAATCGGTCTCGGAAAACTATGGCCTGCCGCTGGACCCCTTTCGCGCCGTTGGGGACCTTTCGGCGGGTGAACGCCAACGCGTTGAAATCATTCGCTGCCTTTTGCAAGACCCTAAGCTGTTGATCATGGATGAGCCTACATCGGTTTTGACCCCGCAAGAGGTCGAGATCCTGTTTCAGACCCTGCGCAAGTTGAAATCCGAGGGGACGTCTATCCTCTATATCTCCCACAAGCTGGAAGAGATCCGGTCCTTGTGTGATTTTGCAACCATTCTGCGGCTGGGCCAAAACGTCGGTGCCTGCGTGCCGCGTGACACCTCGGCGCGGGATATGGCCGAGATGATGGTGGGGGCCGCGCTCAAGACGCCGGAACGCGGTGGGCGTGATCTGGGGCCGGTGGCCCTGTCGATCCGTGGCCTGTCAGTGCCTGCGCCTTCGGCCTTTGGCACCGCACTCAAGGATGTGACCCTGACCGTCCACAAAGGTGAGATATTGGGGATTGGTGGTGTTGCGGGCAACGGACAGGATGAATTGCTGTCCGTGCTGTCTGGTGAAGTGCTATGCGCCCCCGGCGAGGTTCTGTTACACGGCGATGCCATTGGTCAGATGAACCCTACCAAACGGCGCAAGTTGGGGGTGCTGGCTGCGCCCGAAGAACGGCTGGGTCATGCCGCCGCCCCGGATATGAGCCTGACGGAAAACGCGCTGCTGACCGGATCGGTGCGCCAGGGGCTGGAGACGCGCGGCATGATCAACTGGTCCCGCGCCAAGGGCTTCGCCGAAGCGGTGATTGCCGGATTTGACGTGCGCACGCCGGGCCCCGGCAATGCGGCACGCTCCTTGTCGGGGGGCAATCTACAGAAATTTGTGATCGGACGCGAGGTGTTGCAGGACCCGGATGTTTTGGTGGTGAACCAACCCACCTGGGGCGTGGATGCGGCCGCCGCAGCCGCCATTCGACAGGCGCTGCTGGATCTGGCCGCCAAAGGCGCGGCGGTGATCTGTATCAGCCAGGATTTGGATGAGCTGATGGAAATCTCTGACAATTTTGCCGCGTTGAACGAAGGACGGTTGAGCAACCCGCGCAGCACGCAAGGTCTGACGGTGGATGAGATCGGCCTGATGATGGGCGGTGCGCATGGGATGGAGGTTGCACATGTTTAAGCAGACGCAGCACCTGATTGCGCCTTTGGGGAGCCTCCGGCGGAAGTATTTGGGAAAAGATGAAATATCAGTGGCACTGCAATCGCGCTGGATCGGAGTGGGGATATGATCGGACTTGAAAGACGGCCCCAGCCTTCGCGCGCCTGGTCGATGGCGACCCCGCTGGTGGCGGTTCTGGCCACCATGCTGGCGGGGGGGCTACTGTTTGCCGCCCTTGGCAAAGACCCGGTTGAGGCGATCCGCACCATTTTCTGGGAGCCCTTGTTTGGGGAATTTTCCTTTTATTACCGCCCGCAGTTGGTGGTGAAAGGCGCACCCTTGGTGTTGATTGCCATCGGTCTGTCGCTGGGGTTCAAGGCTGGGATTTGGAACATTGGTGCCGAGGGGCAGTATATCGTTGGCGCGCTGACGGGTGCTGCAGTGGGGCTGGCCTTTTATCCGCTGGAGAGCGTGTTTGTCTTTCCGCTGATGGTTCTGGCCGGGGCGTTTGGCGGTTGGGCTTGGGCAATGATACCAGCAATATTGAAGACCCGTTTTGGCACCAATGAGATTTTGGTGTCGCTGATGCTGGTCTATGTGGCCGAGCAGTTGTTGGCGTCGATGTCATTGGGATTGTTGAAAAACCCAGAAGGATATGGCTTTCCGGGTTCGCGCAATCTGCAACATTACGACAGCGCCCATAATGCTGAGCTGATTGCGGGCAGCGGCATGCATTGGGGGGCTGCGGCGGCACTGATCGCGGTGATCTTTGCCTATGTGCTGATGAACCGCCATATGACCGGGTTTCACATCCGCCTGACCGGTGAGGCTCCGCGGGCTGCGCGGTTTGCAGGTGTTTCGCCCACCCGGTTGGTGCTGTTCTGCCTTGGCATGTCGGGGGCGTTGGCGGGTCTGGCGGGCTTGTTTGAGGTCTCGGGCCCTGCCGGTGTGGTCAGTATTGATTTCAACGTCGGCTACGGGTTTACCGCGATTATCGTGGCCTTTCTGGGCCGTCTGCACCCCGTAGGCATTCTGCTGGCCGGAGCGTTGATGGCGCTGACCTATATTGGCGGCGATATCGCCCAGTCCAATCTGGGCCTGCCGTCGGCTGCGATCCAGGTGTTTCAAGGGATGTTGCTGTTCTTCCTGCTGGCTTTTGACGTTTTGACCAATTTCCGCATCCGATTGGGTGCAGGTGAGGTGGCGTGATGGATCTTTCTGCAATTAACCCGGTCCAGCTCATCGCGTTTTTGATGGTGGCGGCGACCCCTGTGTTGCTGGCGGCCATTGGCGAATTGGTGGTCGAAAAATCCGGTGTTTTGAACCTTGGTGTTGAGGGGATGATGATCACCGGCGCGATCGCAGGCTTTGCGGCCACGGTTGAGACGGGATCGCCCACCATCGGGTTTATCGCCGCCGCTGTGGCCGGGGCGCTGTTGTCCTGTCTGTTTGTCGTGTTGACGCAGTTTGCGCTGGCCAATCAGGTGGCCTCGGGGCTGGCGTTGACCTTGTTTGGCCTTGGGCTTTCGGCCCTGCTCGGGCAGTCCTATGTGGGGGTCAAGCCGCCCGCCACGGCCAAAATCGACATCCCCGTTCTGACCGATCTGCCGGTGATTGGCCCGATCTTGTTTAATCATGATCTTATGGTCTATTTCGGCATCGCGCTGGTCGCGGCCACCTGGGCGGTTTTGAAATACAGCCGTGCCGGATTGGTGCTGCGGGCCGTGGGAGAAAGCCACGATGCCGCCCATGCGCTGGGGTATAAAGTGGTGCGTATCCGCATTCTTGCCATCCTGTTTGGCGGCGCCTGTGCGGGGTTGGGTGGTGCCTATATCAGCCTGATCCGCGTGCCCCAATGGACCGAGGGCATGACGGCCGGCATTGGCTGGATTGCCCTGGCGCTGGTGGTCTTTGCCAGCTGGAAACCCTGGCGTGCTTTGCTGGGTGCTTATCTTTTTGGCGGTGTGACCGTGGTGCAGTTGAACCTGCAGGCGGCTGGCGTTGCCATCCCGGTCGAGTATCTGGCAATGTCGCCTTATCTGATCACCATTGTGGTCCTCGTCATTCTTTCTGCGGACAAGAGCAGCGCACCTGCCGCCCTTGGACGTGCCTTCCATGCGTCCCGGTAACGGCGGCGCAGACTCGCAAGTCCTCACCATAGGTGGGGCATCTAAAACCCCGGGTTCACGGGGGTCCGACGATAAAAACTCTGAAATACAACATGGGGGAACCCTTTGATGAAATTGAATACACTTCTGGCCAGCGCTGCGATGGCCCTTGGCCTGGCAACCGGTGCAATGGCGGATGATCCGACCAAAGTTGGCTTTGTCTATGTGGGTCCTGTTGGTGATGGCGGCTGGACCTATGAACACGACCAGGGCCGCAAAGCGGTTGAGGCGGCGTTTGGCGACAAGGTCGAAACCGTCTTTGTGGAGAGCGTGGCCGAAGGTCCCGACAGCGAACGCGTGATGACCCAGATGGCGCTGGAGGGTGCGGATCTGATCTTCACCACCTCCTTTGGCTATATGGATCCGACCATCAACGTGGCGAAGAAATTCCCCAACGTGAAGTTTGAACACGCCACCGGCTACAAACGTGCGGATAACGTGTCGACCTATTCCGCGCGTTTCTACGAAGGGCGCGCCGTGCAAGGCACCATTGCGGGTCACATGACCGAAAGCAATGTGATCGGCTATATCGGCTCTTTCCCGATCCCCGAAGTGATCCGCGGCATCAACGCCGCCTATATCCACGCCAAGAAGGTGAACCCGGATGTAGAGTTCAAGATCGTCTGGGCCTTCACCTGGTTTGACCCGGCAAAAGAGGCCGATGCGGCCAAGGTTCTGATCGAACAGGGCGCTGACGTGATCCTGCAGCACACGGACTCCACCGCGCCGCAAGCCGCCGCGCAGGCTGCGGGCAATGTTGTGACCTTTGGTCAGGCGTCGGATATGGCCGAATACGGCCCCTTCCCGCGGGTGTCCTCGATCATCGACAACTGGGCCCCCTATTATGTGGCGCGCACCAAGGCTGTGATGGACGGCACTTGGAGCAGCGTTGACACCTGGGATGGTATCGCCCCCGGCATGGTCGGCATTGGTGAGATCTCGGATGCGGTTCCGGCAGAGGTGAAAGCCGAAGCCCTGGCGCTGAAGGATGCAATCGCGGCGGGTGAGTATTTCCCTTTCACCGGTCCGTTGAAGAAACAAGACGGCAGCGACTGGCTGGCCGAAGGTGAAACCGCGGATGATGGCACATTGGCAGGCATGAACTTCTTTGTTGAAGGTCTGACCGGCGACATCCCGCAATAAGCGGCACCGTTCTTAAGGCACCGAAGGCCCGCCTCACCCGGCGGGCTTTTTTCATTGTACGCCCTTCTGCGCGATCCTTCGCATTATCCAACGATGCACTCCCGCCCGTCGCCAGATCCGCCAAAGGCGCATCCGCTTCCGTTGGGCCAGGCTCGGCGCGCATGCGCCGAGCCTGGCCCAAGGCCGCCAAGGGGTCTTGCCACAGGCAAGGCACCTGCGGGCGCGGGAGCACCCCCCTTTGCGGCTTATTTGTTGCGCGCCTTCACCACGAGATTTGCTCAGGATGCAGGCAGGTCCTCGGCCAGCCCTTGCCGAGCACGGGACTGTGATGGGATCCCCCTTTGAACACACCCTTGGTCGTGGCAGGGTAAAATCTCCCACAAGACGCGCGGTTTGCGCGGGATCAAAGTCTTGCGGAAAGAATTCGGGTAAAGGACAGGCGGGCTCATAGATCAACCGCCCGGTGTGATCTCACGGCCTGCAGATGACACACGCCTGACATGCAAACGGAGGATACTGACACATGCCCCTACGATCCGTTCCTGGCTCCGCCTCTGTTGCCGACACTGATGCCACCGGCCGCATGTTTGCCCCTTCCGCCGCCCGCAACCAAGAAGCGTTGTTGACCCAGATCCTGCGCCTTGCCCCGCATGAGGGGCGCGCATTGGAGCTGGCCAGTGGCACCGGTCAGCATGTGCTCGCCTTTGCCGCCGCCCTCCCGCACCTCAGCTGGCAGCCCAGCGATGTGGACCCGACCCGTCTTACCAGTATCCGCGCCTACGCCGAGATCAACGGCACCGACAATATCCTGCCGCCGATCCAGATCGACGCCACCCGCGCGGGGTGGGCCGAAACGCTGCCCGATCAAGATCTGATCCTGCTGGTCAACCTATTGCATCTCGTCAGCACCCATGAAGCCGAGACCTTGATCCGTGAGGCCGCAGGCACCCTCGCGCCCGGTGGGCGCATCCTGCTCTATGGTCCCTTCCGCCGCCACGGGCGCTTGACCAGCCAGGGCGATCAGCAATTCGACGCAGGCCTGCGCTCCCATGATCCCGAGATCGGCTACAAAGACGACATGGCGATCCGGGCTTTGTTCGAACAGCTGGGCCTTGCCGTTATGGAACCCATTGAAATGCCTGCCAACAATCTGCTGCTGGTGGGCGAACGCCTTCACCCCACGTCACCTGGAACAACCTGATCAAGATCAAAGACCCACCGCCCCATTCTGCCCACGCTAACCCCGCGTGAAGAGACCACAGGAGAGATCACTGTGAAGCACAAGAAACACTCCCCAACCCGGCCCCATCTGCGCCTGGTGGACACATCAGACAGCACCGCTTTGGGCGTGCATGCGGGATCTGAGGTGCCGACAGAGGCCTCATTCCCCACAGAGCCACACGCCCCCGCTTCCAAGGGCATCGGCCCCTATGAACAGGCGCTGGCGTTGTTGTCTTTGGCGGTGACCACGGGGCAACGGCAGTATTTCCTGCCCCAGCTCAGGATCCTGCAGTATTGCGGTTTCAGCCGTGATCAACTGGCAGAGCTGATGACCCTGACCACCCAGGTCAGCGGCCCCCATGTCATGGCCCACGCGGCCGAGGTCATGGACCGTTATGACGAAATCTGCCGCGCAGACGGCCATTGAGCCCGCGCCCCTGCTCTCTGCAAATCCATGTCGTTGTTGACGCGCGTTGAGCAGAAGACCGGAACCTCCGGCTTTCAGCTTTGCTGCTAGCTTCCTAAAAGCCCCAGTCCTTTTGAACCGAGGCTTTTCGCAGTGTAGTTGAGGCCGTCGATCCAGAGGGATCAACAAAATTGGTGAATAGCTTTGGTCATAGTGACTAGTTTAGGTGTGTGCAGCACTCAACTTTTGATCCAGCCTCTAAACTTTAGTCCGAAACCAAGACTTGCAAAATCAGATCAGAGTGAGAGTTGGTCTTTGGTCTGCAATAAAGTGTCATTTACGGAAAATGTCGCCACCACGAGCACGGCTTCAGAGCCCGCACGCTTAAAAAGCACCCCAGCATTTTCGCCATATTTGTTTCCATTTTTGCAGCGCACGTCAAAGATAATTTGACCGTCCACAGCAGCCTCAGAATAACTCGCCAGCGTGTCGTGCTTGCAGATCGACGCAGCCATTTTGTGTGCGTCCTTTGTAGAAAAGCCTGCCGGATCATAGCGCCCTTTGATGCTTTCTCCGCCTCGGATGTCCACCACCACCTTATCCGTATCGACAGCTTTGGTATAGGACGGCCCACAGGCAGAAGTCGCCAACAGCACTGAAAGAAAGGCAAATGAAATCAGTCTCATAAGAATGTCCATTCAATAAATAAACGCGTCGAAACCCCGAAAAGGCTCGACGCGTTTACATTCAAATCACACAACCCATCTTCGCGCAATAGTTGCATTCGCCAATTGCGTGCTTGGTTGCTGACGGGATCAGCCGTTTTGGCGGATGGTCTCGTTCTTGGGATCATAGGGGCTGTCGCAGGTGACCGTGGCATCCCACAGCTGATCCAGCATCTTGACCTTGAGCTTGGTGCCTTCCACCGCAAGATCGGGGCGCAGGTAGCCCATGCCGATGGATTTCTCAAACGCCACCGAATAGCCGCCCGAGGTCAGACGCCCAACCCGCGTGCCTTCAGGGGTATACAGAACCTCGCGCCCCCAGGGATCGGCGTCTTCGGGGCCATCAATCAGCAGGGTGCAGCATTTGACGCGCACGCCGGTCTCAACCATGGCTTCTTTGCCGTGGAACTCCTTTTCCAGATCGATAAAGCGCGGCAGGTCGGCCTCGGCCGGGGTCGCATCACGGCCCAGTTCAGTGCCAAAGGCACGATAGCTTTTCTCCTGACGCAGCCAGTTTTGTGCCCGCGCGCCCACCAGCTTCATACCGTGTTTTTCACCGGCTTTTTCCAGCAGATCAAACAGGTAGTTCTGCATCTCGATCGGGTGGTGCAGCTCCCAGCCGAGTTCGCCGGTATAGGCCACGCGGATCGCATTGACCGGGCACATGCCCAGCTCGATCTGACGGGCCGACAGCCACGGGAAGCGTTTGTTCGACAGGGCGGTGTCGGGATCGGCGTCGACGATCACCTCTTTCAGCACATCGCGGGATTTTGGGCCTGCGATGGCAAAGACGCCCCATTGGGTGGTGACATCCTGGATCTCGATATAGCCGAATTCCTCCATCTTGTCCTCGGCCGCTTTGCGCAGGAAATCCGCGTCATACTCGGTCCAGGCCCCGGCTGACACCAGGTAATAGGAGTTCTCGCCGTTGCGCACTATGGTGTATTCGGTGCGGGTGGTGCCCGCCGCCGTCAGCGCATAGGTCAGGTTGATGCGGCCCACTTTGGGCAGCTTGTTGCAGGTGAACCAGTCCAGAAACGCCGTCGCACCGGGCCCCTTTACCACATGTTTGGTGAATGCAGTGGCGTCGACCAGACCCACGCCGTTGCGGATCGCCTTGGCCTCATCCACCGCATATTGCCACCAGCCACCACGGCGGAAGGAGCGGTTTTCCTCGTCAAAATGTTCCGGCGCATCGAGAGGGCCGAAATAGTTCGGACGTTCCCAACCGTTGACCCAGCCAAATTGCGCGCCGCGCGCTTTTTGACGATCAAACGCAGGCGAGGTGCGCAAGGGGCGCGCTGCCGGGCGTTCTTCGTCCGGGTGGTGCAGGATATAGACGTGTTCGTAGCATTCTTCGTTCTTGCGCGCCGCGAACTCGGTTGTCATCCAATTGGAGCTGTAGCGTTTGGGGTCAAGGCTCGCCATGTCGATCTCGGCCTCGCCGTCCACCATCATCTGCGCCAGATAATAGCCGGTGCCGCCCGCGGCTGTGATCCCGAAGGAGAAGCCTTCGGCCAGCCACATATTGCGCAGACCGGGTGCCGGGCCCACCAGCGGGTTGCCGTCAGGCGTGTAGCAAATGGGGCCGTTAAAATCATCCTTGAGACCGGATTCCGCACAGGACGGCACCCGTTCGGTCATCGCCATATATTGCTCGGCGATGCGGTCCAGATCCAGCGGGAAGAGATCGGCGCGGAAGCTGTCCGGCACGCCGTGTTCGAACCGGGCTGGCGCACCTTTTTCATAGATGCCAAGGATCCAGCCGCCGCGTTCTTCGCGCGCATAGGATTCCTTGTCGGCATCGCGAATAACTGGGTGTTCGGGATTGCCTGCTTCGCGCCACTTGACCAGTTCGGGGTCCTTGTCCATCACGATAAACGTGTGTTCCACGGGAATCGCAGGCATCTTGATGCCCAACATATTGGCGGTGCGCTGCGCGTGGTTGCCAGAAGCGGTGACCACATGTTCGGCGGTGATGACGATCTGTTCGTCCGAAGGCACCAGATTGCCGCCCTGCTCCACCATTTTGGTACAGGTGACTTCCCAATGGGTCCCGGTCCAATGAAAGGCATCGGCCTGCATCTTGCGCACGATATCGACACCGCGTTGACGCGCGCCCTTGGCCATCGCCTGGGTCACATCGGCAGGGTTAATATAGCCATCCTCGGTGTGATACAGCGCGCCTTTCAGATCGCTGGTTTCAATCAGCGGCCAGCGTTCCTTGATCTGGTCAGCGGTCAGCCATTCATAATCCACATCGCAGGTTTCCGCGGTGGAGGCATAGAGCATGAACTCGTCCATACGCTCTTGGGTCTGGGCCATACGCAGGTTGCCAACAACCGCAAAGCCCGCGTTCAGACCGGTCTCTTCTTCCAGCTGTTTGTAGAAATCGACCGAGTATTTATGGATATGGGTGGTCGCGTAGGACATGTTGAACAGCGGCAACAGACCCGCCGCATGCCAAGTGGAACCGGACGTCAGCTCGTCCCGTTCGATCAGCATGACATCGTCCCAACCTGCTTTGGCCAGGTGGTAGGCAATTGAGGTACCAATGGCACCTCCGCCAACGACTAGGGCTTTGACCTGCGTCTTCATTCTGCCGCACTCCGCGAAATAGAGAATCCTTTGATCCTATTTATGCCCAAAGCCCACAAACCCGCCGCAAATCCATCCGACGCAACAGACAACAAAACCGACCTCTTGCGACGTTATTGGCCCAAAGCGGCACAGGCGCCGGCGTGCCCACCCCGGTTGGATCAGGCGCAGCGGCGCGATAAAATAGAGTTTCAAGGTCCCATTGCGACGGATTTTGTTACACTGCCCGTTTATCCCTAAAGGCCCATGACTAAAGGACGAAACCCATGCAAACGGCAGTATTTCACCTCTTCCTCGCCACAACATTTTCCTGCGTTTTGCCGATGGCGGCTCTGGCGCATGGGGATGCGGATCGACTGACCGGCAATGTGTTGGTGGACACGGGCACTGTTGTTGACTGCACCCTGAAAAACGGCGATGCGGCGCATTGCATATCCTATACGGTTCAATACCTGCCCGAAAACCTGGAAATCGGCCCCTTTTGCCCAGCCACATTGGATGACGCAGGTGGCATCTGGAGCTGGGATGGTGACAAGGCCGGTCTCTACCGGATTGATGTCGCCTATCTCGAGATGTTGGCGGAGCTGGGCTATGTGTTTTACAATGACGGCGATGTTGATCCCAATTGACCCGGTGACGGCAGCAGAGCCCACATCCCTTGGCACCGTGGCCAAAGTCGGTCTGGCGCTGGACGGCGTGCCGATTTTTGCCGATGCCCCGTCGGTGTTGGAAATCGGGCATATGCCGGCTCTGAATACCTGCGGCGGCCATGTGGATCCGGGTGGCTGGTATCACTGGCATGCCACGGCCACCGACATCAATTCGGTTTTCGCAAGCGAAGGCGTTGACGCCAGCTGCGCCAATGTGGTCCAGGATGCCACCGCACAATTTGCCTATGCCTTTGACGGGTTTGCGATTTACGGCTCACTTGAGGCTGACGGCTCCATCCCCATCGGCCTTGATGCCTGCGGCGGACATATAGGTCCGGTGCCGGGCCAAACCGGTGGGGTCTATCATTACCACGCCAACGACAGCTTCCCCAACCTGCCGAAATGTCTGGTGGGAGTGGTCGCCCTGAACAATCTCACCACGACCGCCGAACAAGGCATCGGTTCCCCCCGCGCCCAGGGTGGTCTCAATGGGCCGTGTCCGGATTTCGCAGCGATTGCCGAAAAGCTGGGTGTAGAGCCCACCGCCCCCTAACCTTCCAACAGCTGCACATCTGCGAAATAGCCGTCGCTTTGGGCGCCGGTGTTGTCGCTGTCGCAGAAGAAGCCGATCACGTCCAACGTCGGCGTGCCAGTGCCGCCGATGTCCTGGTATAGCTGTGCCAGATCGACCCGTTGATCGTGCCAGGTGCCAATGTTCTCATCCAACCCATTGGCGACGAGATGGTAGAAATCACCGATGATCTTGAACCCACCGGGTTCGAACTTTTGGTTGCTCCAGATGATCTCAACCCCTTTGCTGTCGCCCGCCTCATTGGCGAAACGGATGTAGAACCGCATCGGGTGGTCATCGCCTTCTCGGGTGGCCTCATCCAGATCGCTCTGGATCGGGGTGACCACTTTCCAGCGCCAGGACAGGACGGGCAGATCCGCCACCGCGATCTCGGTATCCAGCGCTAAAATGGAGGCGCTGTTGTCCGTGCTGCAGCGCAAGGCGCGGCTGCCATCGTGATCGGCAAAACGATACTCGGCCGGAGTGATGCGGAAAAAACGCCGCTCTTTCCAACCCTTGTCCGGATCCTGCGGGTCAAGATCCGCCAGCAGGTCCACCGGTCCAGATGTGGCGCGCAGCGGCGTGTCGGTCTGCCAGAACGGCGGGCGGGTAAAGTGATAGCTGGCATAAGCCCCGGCCAGAACAACCACGCCTGCCGCAAGTTTCAAACCCAATTTATGCATCATCTTCTCCAAGCCTTTGACCGCAAGCCCCAGCACATCCAAATGCTGCGCCACCTGCCCCGATCCATAACCGGATTTCGCACGCTGCGGCGTCACAACCGCGTGTGAGGGCCGATCCGGGCTGACTGGAAAAGGCGAAGTTCTGAACGATGAAAGCCATCACGCCTCGGCCGGATCGGTAGCGTTTTTGAATGATTGGAAGGGAAGTCACCGCGTGATCTGCGGTGCGGCCAATCAACGGAGGAGGAACTAAAATGATCAACGCCGGAACAGCTCTTGGCGCGACACTTGCGGTCTTGATGGCCAGTACAAGCTTTGCCGCCGAGGTCACTGCACGGATCACCCTGCAGCTGCCGCTCAAGAACCATCTTGGGCAGAATCTGACGCTTTTCAAAGAGGAGGTTGAAAAGCAATCTGGAGGCGATATCGAGGTCCAGATTTACGACAGCGCCCAGCTGTATCGCGACAAGGAAGTGCCAGCCGCCGTGGGCAGTGGGGCCATTGAAATGGGAGTTGTCTCGCTGACGCAATATGTCGGCTACATCCCGGCGGTGGATATTTTCTACCTGCCGTTCCTGTTCAACTCACCGGAAAAGGTCCGCAAAGCCACCGAACCGGGCAGCCCCGTACGCGCGCCGATCGAGACCGCGATCAAGGCCACCGGCGCCACAGTTTTGTGGTGGCAGCCCTATGGTGGCACCATCTTGTTGTCCAAGGGCGACGGGCTGCGGATGCCGGAAACCATGGAAGGCAAAAAGGCGCGTGTCTTTGGCAAGACCCTGGGTGATTTCGTCACCGAAAATGGCGGTGCGCCGACGTTGATTTCCGGCTCGGAACAATATCTCGCCTATCAGCGCGGCACAGTGGATATCGGCATGACCGGTGTCTCGGGCGTCAAATCCCGCCGCCTGTGGGAGGTGATGGACACGCTGACCGTGACCAATCACGCCGATATCGAGTTTGTGGTGGTGACCAATTCGGACTGGTGGGCGGAGCTGTCAGAAGAGCACCGCGCCATCATGACCGATGCGGCGATCAAGGCCGAGATTTCCGTGCGCAATGATCTGGAAAGCATCGAGGCCGATGCCTATGCCGCAGCGGTTGAAAACGGCATGCAGGTGGTAGAGCTGAGCCCGACCGAGATCGAGGCCTGGCGCACAAGTTCCGCCGCTGTTTACGACAGCTTCCTTGAGCAAGCCGGAGACCTGGGGGCACAGATCCTCAAGGCGGCGCAAAACGACTGATTGGGTGGGGTGCTGGTCAAGCCGTTTCGCGGTCTGACCAGCCTTCATCATCGGAGATCTCATGACTATTTTTTCGAAGTTTATCACCGCCATGGCGGGTCTTTCGGCGTGTCTCTTTGTGCTCAGCGGCGTGATGCTGACCTATGAGGTTCTGGCGCGTTACATCTTTGTGCAGCCCACCTCTTGGGCGGCGGAACTCAGCCAGCTGTGTCTGTTGTGGGGGGTGCTTCTGGCGGCGCCCTGGTGTCTGCGGGAGCGGCGCCATATCCGCATCACTGCCATTATCGGCCAACTCAAAGGCGCACCCCGCGCCGCAAGCGAGACGGTCGCCATGGGTGTGGTTGCGGTGTTTTCCGCCATCGTAGGCTTTCAAGGCGCGATCATCGTGCTGGACAGTCTGCATCTGAACCGCACCACCGGAACCCTGCTGAATATGCCAATCTGGATTGTCGAAATGGCGGTCCCTGCGGGCTGTGCCTTGTTGTTTGCACAGGCCTGTATCGAAACCCTGCGCGCTGCGCGTGGTGAAATCGTTGCCGAAGGAGAGCACGAATGACCGTTATCCTAATCCTTGGTATTCTGTTTGCCCTGTTGTTGTTTGGCGTGCCCGTTGCGCTGGCGCTTGGCTCTATTGGGCTGGGCATGTTGTTCTTTGCCGACCTGTCACCGCTGATCGCACCCCAGGGTCTGCTGTCGGCGCTTGATGGATTTATCCTGCTGGCGGTGCCGCTGTTTTTGCTGATGTCCAATGTCTTGCTCAAAGGCGGGGTGGGCGGAGACCTTTATGCCGCCGTGCAAGCCTGGGTCGGCCATTGGCCCGGTGGTCTGGCCGTTGCAACGGTGATTTCCTGCGGGTTGTTCGCGGCGATCTCCGGCTCCTCTGTGGCGACCGCGGCCACCATCGGCACAGTGGCCATCCCCGAGATGATCAACCGGGGCTATGACAAGAAATTTGTCTATGGCTTGCTGGCGGCTGGTGGCACATTGGGCATCCTGATCCCGCCATCGATCCCAATGATCGTCTATGGCTTTGTGACCGAGGAATCGGTGATCGCGCTGTTCTTGGCGGGCATTGGGCCGGGTCTGTTCCTGTTGGTGATGTTCTGCGTCTATTCCATGGGCTATGCCGCTTATCACGGGATGGGCAGGTCCGAGAAAACCCCGATGCCACAGCGCCTGCGGGCGACCTTGCGGATCATCCCGTCGATGTCGCTGGCTGCGGTTGTGGTTGGTGGGATCTACAGCGGGATTTTCACCCCGACTGAGGCCGCCGCGATCGGTTTTGCCGCATCCGTGGTTTTGACCGCGCTGGTGCTGCGCACCCTGACCTGGAAAGGGTTCAAGGAAGCCGCCATCAATTCGATGGCCACCACCGTTGCGATTTTGATGATCGTTGCCTGCGCCAAAGTGTTTGGCAAAGCCATCGCGCTTTATCGTATTCCGCAAGATCTGAGCGCGTTCATCTCGGACACTGTGTCTGGTCCGGCGGGCTTTGTGATCTTGGTGGCATTCATTCTGGTGCTGATGGGGCTGGTGCTTGAGGCGCTGTCGATGGTGTTGATCATGACACCTGTGTTGCTGCCGGCGGCGTTGGGTCTGGGCATTGATCCGATCTGGTTTGGTATCTTCATCGTGCTGATGGTGGAAGCCGCGCTGATCACCCCGCCTGTGGGGCTGAACCTTTATGTGATCCAATCGGTGGCACGGGCGTCGCTGACGGATGTGGCGCGCGGGGCCTTGCCGTTTCTGGCGTTGATGATCCTATGTGTGGTGGTGCTTTATCTGCTGCCGGATCTGGCGCTGTATCTGCCCTTTAAACTGTAGCGGGGCAGCACAGAGACCCGAGACAAAAAGAAACCGGCCAGACGATCTCTGGCCGGTTTTTACATGTCTTGTTCCGGTGAGGAATGGCTAGCTGCCCAGCACCAGACGCGGCAGCCACAGGGACAGATCCGGGAAGGTCAAAAGCGCCAGCAGGACCAGAAGTTCCAACAACAAGAACGGCAACACCCCGCGAAACAGATCGCCGGTCTCCACCTTGCCATCAGACGCCGCCATCACCGCAAAGAGGTTCAGGCCCACCGGCGGTGTAATGGCCGAGATTTCCACCAGTTTGATCAGCAAGATGCCGAACCAGATCGGGTCATACCCAAGCCCAACAATGATCGGATGGATAAAGGGCACGGTGACCACGGTGATCGACACAGTATCGATGAACATCCCCAGGATCAGATTGCCGATGATGATCAGCATCAAAACCTGCCAGGGCGCAATGCCGCTGTCGGTGATGAAATCCACCGCGTCAAAGATAAAGCCGGAAAACACCAGATAGCGTGAGAACAGCAAGCCTCCCAACAGCACCAGAAACAGCGCCGCTGCGGTGGATGCGGTGTCGTTTAGGCAGGACTGGATCTTGCCCGGCTGCGCCACCCCGCGCCAAACCGCCAGCGCCAGCGCCCCGATGGCGCCAACCGCGCCTGCCGACGACGGAAAGATCAACCCCGTGTAAATGCCGCCGATGACCACCACCGACAGGATGACAAAGGGGCCGACCTTGGTCAGGGATTGACGCCGCTCAGGCCAGGTGAAGCGTTTTTCTAACGGGGAAGACAATTGCGGCCGCATTCGGACCAGCCCCCAAAGCGCGGCGAGATAGACCGCAGCCGTCAAAAACCCCGGGATCGCCCCGGCAATCAACAACCGCCCGATGGATTCACCGGTCAGCAGCGCATAGATCACCATCATGATCGACGGCGGGATCAGCGTCGCAAAAGTCCCGGCCGCCGCGATACAACCCGCGCTGAGGCCGGGATTGTAGCCAAAGCGGATCATTTCAGGCAGGGCAAGCCGGGTGAACACCGCCGAGCTGACGATGGTCGAGCCCGAGATCGTCGCAAACCCCGCCGAGGAGATCACGGTCACCATATAAAGGCTGCCTTTGACATGGGCCATAAACCGATAGCAGGCCTCGTAAATGTCATTGGTGACCTTGGCGTGGCTGGCCAGCACCCCCATCAGGATGAACATCGGGATCACCACAAAGGAATAATCGCTGAGCGCATCATGGGGCAGTGTTTCCAACGTGGTGGTCACCAGGGTAAAACCGCCAACGCCCCAAAGGCCGACCAGCCCGGTGAGGCCCAGCGATATGGCCACCGGCACCCCAATCATGGTGCCAAGCAAGGCAGCCCCCAGGGCCAACAGTCCAAGTGTGAGCGGGTCCATTACAGGTCCTCTTCCAAGAGTGCCGGGCCGGGCACGGCGACACCGGACAGGCTGCGCAACAGCAGCGCAAAGGTTTCAACCGTGGCAATGCTCGCCCCGATCGCAAAGGCCAGTTTCAACGGCCAGACCGGGAATTCCACAGCCGCCACCGCCACTTCGCGCAGATGCAGGCTTTCGCTTGCCAGCTTCCAGGCGCCAATGGAAAAGGCGCAGAAAAACAACAGGGTGGCCAAAGCCGCCAGAGCGGAGGTGATATGTTTGGTTTTTGGCCCCATGCGGCTGGTGAACAGATCCACCACGATGTTGCCATTGGAGCGGATGACAAAGCCCATCGACAAAAAGACCGCACCGGGCAGCACCTCTTCGGCGATTGTATTGGCGGCGGGCAACGGCACATTCAGCGCCGCCGACATCACCGTGTCGAGCGCACCGATCAGGGCAAGGGCTAGGATGAGAAGACCGCCAACAGCAAGGGAGACCCTGCTGATGACGGACAATGTTTGGTCCATAAATGTAAGCATGTGAATTGGGATCCTACCTGTCAGTGCGACAGGTTTTCCAGTTCGGCCATGCGGTCACGCCAGAAGGAGGCGACGCTTTTGGCCTCAGCCTCCAGCCCTTTGGCCTTCATATTGGCGGACCAAACGTCGATCATATCGGGGATCGCCGCGTTATAGGCGTCGGGGTCGGAAAACGTGTGCAGCTCAACGCCTTTTTCTTTGAGGAATGCAAAAGCCTCAACCTCGGCCTTGGCCAATGCGGCCAGACTGCGCGCCTGGGCTTCTTGGCTGACCTCTGAAATCAGCTGTTTGACGTTGTCGGGGTAGCTGTTGTTCCACTTGTCCTGATTGACCCAGATCGGCCAGGTGGTCACGGGACCAACGCCCACATCGGCCATATGGGTGGCGACCTCATAGAGTTTGGTGGCCTTGTAGAGATCGGCAGAGAAGAAGCCGCAATCCAACAGGCCGCGTTGCAGCCCCTCATAGATATCCGGCGGAAAGACATTGACCCCAACCGCGCCAAGCGCATCCCACATCGGCGGCTGAAACGCGCCAAAGCTGCGGATTTTCAGACCCTCGAAATCCTGCATGCTGGTGACCGGCTTGGTGCACAGCGGATAAAAGGAGTTGAGCGCGTGAAAGAACAAGGGGTGGACGTTATTGGCGTCCAGTTCGGCTTGCACATGGGGGTTCTGCTCTACCAGTTCCTGGGACACCGCAACGGCGGCGGCGCGGTCCTGGAACACGGCCGGCACCGCATTTGGCGCGCCGATCAGCGGCAGTTCATTGGGGAAATAAGCCTGCGGCGTGGCACCGAAATCGATCACGCCATTGCCGACCAGTTTCAGGATTTCGGTGGCTTTGCCAATCGAGCCGCCCCAATAGACGCGGATCTTGATCTGCCCGTCGCTGCGGCGCTCGATCTCATCGGCCCACCATTGGTCCACCTCACTCTGGACAAAGACCTTGGGGCCGAAATGCGCCAGTTTGAGGTTCATTTTGGGATAGTCCGCAGCCTCAAGCGCTGCTGCAGACAGTCCGATCGCTGCACATGCAGCCAACAACAATTTTTTCATTCTTCAGTCTCCTCCCTGAATTTGAAACCCGTGTTGAATTGTCCTCCCTATCCAAGCACGAATGGGTTTGGGGTGGTTTTGCCAAGGTTCACATAGACGCTTTTGGTCTGCAGATATTCCTTGATCATCTCCTGCCCGCCTTCCCGGCCAAGACCGGAATTTTTGAACCCACCAAAGGGCGTGGTGTAGCTGACAACGCGGTAGGCATTGACCCAGACGGTGCCGGCCTCCAGCGCTTTGGTGAATTTGAACGCGCGCGCCACATCATTGGTCCAGACCGCCGCCGCCAGACCATAGGGCGTGTCATTGGCGATGCGGATCGCCTCATCGTCGTCGCTGAATTTGATGACCGACAGGACGGGGCCAAAGATCTCTTCTTGGGCGACGCGCATATCATTGGTGACATTGGTGAAAACCGTCGGCTCCACGAACCAGCCATTGCCGGTGCCAATGTCGGTCAGCTGCTTGCCGCCAAAGGCCAGATGGGCCCCTTCAGACGTCGCGATATCCACATAGGACAGAACTTTGCGCAGCTGGTCCTTGGTTGCGACCGGTCCGATCTGGGTCTTGGGATCGGTGGGATCGCCCACCCGCGCTTCGGCGATGAAATCCACCAGACGGGCGACAAAGGCGTCATGGATGCTTTCATGCACCAACACCCGCGAGCCCGCCATGCAGGTCTGCCCGGTGGCGGCGAAAATGCCCGACACCGCGCCTTTGACCACCTGTTCGATGTCGGCATCAGCGCAGATGATATTGGGGGATTTGCCGCCCAGTTCCAGCGACACGCCTTTCAGCCGCTCGGCGGCCGCTTTGTAGACCGCTTTGCCACCCACTTCACCGCCGGTAAAGGCCACGCGGTTGACTTTGGGATGGGCCACCAGGGGCGCGCCGACCTCATCCCCATAGCCGGTCAGCACGTTGACCACACCGGGGGGAAAGCCTGCCTCGGTAAAGAGTTTGGCGAATTCGATCATCGAGGTGGAGGCATGTTCGGATGGTTTGATCACCACGGTGCAACCTGCCGCCAAAGCGGGTGCCAATTTCCAAGTGGTCAGCAGCAAAGGCGAATTCCATGGTGTAATGGCGGCCACAACACCAATGGGTTCATGTTCGGTATAAACAAACATGCCGGTCTTTTCGGTGGGGATCACCGCGCCTTCGACTTTGTCCGCAAGACCGCCGTAATAGTAGTAATACTGCGGGATATAGCGCAGTTGACCCAGCATTTCCGCCATCAGCTTGCCATTGTCGCGCACTTCCAGCGTTGCCAGTCGTTCAGCGTTTTCAAGGATCAGATCGCCCACCCGGCGCATCAAGGCACCGCGATCGGACGCGGAAATATCGCGCCATGCGGGATTGGCCAAAGCATCACTGGCGGCTATGACGGCGGCGTCCACATCTGCAGCACGCGCCCGTGCAATGCTGGCCCAAGGCGCGCCGGTGACCGGGTCAAAACTATCCAGCGTCTCGCCCGCCTGCGCCGGGGTCTCCTGGCCGTTAATAAAGAGATTAAATCGTTGCGTTTCAGCCAATGTCCAGCCCTCATCCATATCGCACATCTGTTCTTGCGGTGGGTCCGGAGCCGCAGCGCGACCCTTTGCCTGGCTTTGAGGTTAGAGCGGCGCGCGCCGCCACTTCGCCAGAAACAGTCAAGGCTTCGCCTGGATCGGCTTTCACAAATTGCACGCGGCTGTGTGGTCTGAACACAAAAGCCGCAGACCCGGGGTGCGGGCTGCGGCTGTGATCGCGTGGGGCGGGTTCAATCATCCGGTCGTGGCGGTAGGTTCATCTTCGGCGGGTGCACCGCGGCGCAGCTCCGTTGGGGTGACGTTAAAGCGGATCTTGAACCGTTCGGTAAAGCGGGACTGGGACTGATAGCCCACCGCCCCGGCAATGCGCCCGATGGACAGCCGCGTCTCTTGCAACATATTGAGCCCGGCCATCAGCCGCGCCTCTTCCAGGATGTCGCGGAACGAAGCTTCCTCCATCGACAGTTTGCGCCGGAGGGAGGATTCGCTGGTGCCCAAACGGCGGCTAACATCGGCGATGCGCCATTCTTGCGCCGGGTCCAGACGGACCAGATGTGCAACCCGTTGTTTCCAGCTGGGATTGCGCGCCATCAGGATATTGCCGGCCATGCCCGCCTGGGCGAGCAACAGCAGGAATTCAACCAAACGGTGGCGCTGGATCTGGCGTGCGGTGGGGTATTCCCGCGACCAGCGCAGCCAATCGGTGAGCCAGGTGATCAGGTTCTCGGGCGTCTGCAGGCTCCATTTCTGCGACAGATCCCATGTGTCGAGATATTGCCCATAAGTGGATTGGAACTGCTCCAGGATGTCGATGTCAAACCGGATGCCAAGCCCCTGATAATAGCCGGTACGCGGATCGGGGGTTTTCTCCAGCCAGGTTTCAGTGTCCGACGGCACAATCAGGATTTCACCGGCGCTGGCGGTGTGGACCTGATCGCCGATCTGCACCTCTTTGCGCCCGGCCAGAACCAAAAGCGCGGCGGGGTTGCGAAACACAACCGAGGAAATGCGCTGCGGCACATAACAGCTTTGGACGCCCAATTCGCATTGCGAGGTGACCTGACCAAAGGCGGTGCCGCGTTTCAGGATCTCATCATACAGGCGACACAGGGTCGGATCGGTTGAGATCGGCGGACGGCTGGCTGCCTTGCCACCGGGAAAGGCATGCAATCGAGGTTTGGGGCAGTCAAAATCATCAGACACGGGCGCGATACCTTTTCATACAGGGTTAAGCTTACAGAGTTTTTGCGGATTTTCGAGCCTGCTCGGTCAACAAAAGCCCATGGCCTGCGACTTCAAACGCGTCCAGCATCCCGTCGTTGGCGGTTGGCATGGTCTCAAACAGCGGTTCCAGCAGCGGGAAATCTTCGAGCCAGGTGAGGTTTGGCGCGGCGGCGGCCAGATGGACAAAGAGACCCGGCAGGAAATGCGGCATGATTTCGATGCCCACATATTCCGCCCATCGTGCAACCCGCAGAGATTCCGTCAACCCGCCCATCATCGCCAGATCCGGCTGCATCGCGGCGCACATGCTGTCCTGCAAAAAGGGCGCGGCTTCGTCCAGACCTTGCAGGTGCTCACCGGTGGCGATCAGGCCGGGATAACGTTCGGCAAGGATCCGGTAGCCCTGAAAATCGCGGGCACGCAACGGTTCCTCGACAAGATAGACGCCATAGTCCGAGGCCATGTCCAACGTGTAGCGCGCATCGATCAGATTTGTTTTCTCGTTCAGGTCGACCATGATCTGCAACCGGTCGCCGCCCACGGATCGGGCGCGGTCCAGCAGGACTTGATCACTAGTGGTGCCTGACAGGCGCAGTTTGATGGCGTCAAATCCCTGTTCGCGGTGCATCTGGATCTGCGCCTCGGTCTGATCGCCGGTGTGGTTGGGACGGTATCCGCCGCTGCCATAGACTTTGACCGCGCGCATCTCCCCTCCCATGGCCTGGCCCAAGGGGACGTCCAGCGTTTTGGCATAGGCATCCCACAGCGCCACATCCAGCGCCGCCAGACCAACGAAATTGGGCCCCTTGCCGGTGCGGTTGCAGGCGGCGGTGACTTTGCGCCAGCTGGCCTCGGGCGTCACAAAGGGCTGCCCCTGGATCACCGCATCGCTGATGTCGCGGGCCGCAACCATGGCGCCGGCCCCTTTGCCACCGATGGCATAGCTAAAGCCAAAGCCCGCCGCCCCATTGCTGAGGGTCACGTCGCATAGGATCACGTCGATTTTCGACACGCCCGAGCCGCCGACCGCGTTTTCCAGCTGGTAAGACAGAAGGGACCATTGCGCATTTTGCACTGTGAGAGGGGTCATAATCGGGGCACCTATATTCCTGCGAAACTTCCGATCAGGATGCCCAACTGCGCTGCGGCTTCGCGCGCTTTCTTCGCTCAGACTTTGGCCGCAAACGCTCAAGCCGCCGTTTGGGGACACGCGGGCTCCGGACATACCAATGGGCCCCAAACCCGGGTTTTCCGGTGGGGAACAGTGCAAAATCCTGTGCTCTGGTGCCGGTCGGTTGCGTGTCATTGGACGTGAACCGAGCAGTGGCCATAAGGTGGACGGGCCCGCCACGGAGGGCGGAGGCGGACAGGGTTTCCCCTGCGCGTTTCAAGGTCTTGGTTTGCGGCCCGGCTGCCAAACCGGGCTCCTGTTCCTGGTGCGGCGGGGGTGTCAGTCCAGCCACGGATCGCGATCCCCGCCACCATAGGCGCGCGCGGTAAACGCCGAGTGTGGTGGGCGTTCGCAGGGGGCGCAACACCCTACGCAGGTGGAATGTGTTGGCCCGCGACTTTGGTAGCTGAAACGCCGCCTGGTTGGGATTGCAACCCAATGAAAAGTGGGCATCCGCATATGCAGACGCCCCGATCTGGACGGCACGCGACGGAAAGGGCGAGCTGAGTGCGTCGGTCCAGATACTGCTGCTTCGGGACCAGCCAAGATGCGGAAACACATCAGTGCCATGATGCCATCCGAAGGAAATCAGGTGACTTACATCAAGGTTTCAGCGTTTACACCAACCGTCATCGCGCCAATCGCCTCGCCGGTGGCCGGGTCGGTGATGATCATGGAAATCTGGCCCTAGGGTCTGGCCTCATAACCAATAGATCACGGTTGCAGCAAGCGCGATTGCTGACAGGAAGACCTTGGGGCATCTGTCGTATCGGGTAGCCACACGCCGCCAGTCCTTGAGCCTTCCAAACATGATCTCGATGCGGTTGCGGCGTTTGTAGCGGCGCTTGTCGTATTTGACGGCTATCATGCGCTGCTTGCGACCGGGGATGCAGGCTCGTATCCCTTTGTCTTCCAACGCTTCTCTGAACCAATCTGCATCGTAGCCGCGATCCCCGAGAAACCAGTCGACTTCTGGCAGACTGCTGAGCATGGCGCGCGCGCCGATGTAATCGCTGACTTGTCCGGCGGTGACGAACAAGTTGAGTGGGCGGCCCAGGCTGTCGCAGCTCGCGTGACGCACACTGTTCATTCCCCCCCTCGGTCCGACCGC
>NZ_JAHHIR010000011.1 GCF_018678075.1 Epibacterium ulvae
TTCAAGGCGGGAATGGCGGCAGCCCAACGCTGATCTGGCAAGAAGTAACGGCGGTGCGTGACGCAGGTCCCGTTACAGCATCTCATAGCCAGCAAATGACGCGTGCGGCGAGGGCGATGGCTGACAGGAAGACCTTCTGGCAGCGGCCGTAGCGGGTTGCCACACGGCGCCAATCCTTGAGCCTGCCGAACATGATCTCGATCCGGTTGCGCCGTTTGTAGCGGCGTTTGTCATACTTGACGGTCTTCTTGCGCGACTTGCGGCCAGGAATGCAGGGCTTTGCGCCCTTGTCTACAAGGGGTTCTCGGAACCAATCAGCGTCATATCCTCGGTCTCCGAGAAGCCATTCCATCTTTGGCAAATTGCTCACCAAAGCGCGAGCACCGATGTAATCGCTGACCTGTCCTGCGGTCACGAACAGGTCGAGCGGTCGTCCCTGACTGTCGCAGATGGCGTGCAGTTTTGTGTTCATGCCGCCTTTGGTGCGACCGATCAGGCGTCCACGCCCCCCTTTTTGACGCCAAAACTGGTCGCGGTACGGTGTGCCTTGAGATAGGTCGCGTCGATCATCACAGTCTTCTCTTCGCGGTGCTCCGCGGCCAGACCGGCCATCATCCGGGCGAAGACGCCCTTGTCGCTCCAACGTTTCCAGCGGTTGTACAACTTCTTATGCGGCCCGTAGATAGCGGGGGCATCCCGCCAACGCAAGCCATTGCGGTTAATGAAGATAATCCCGCTCAACACACGCCGATCATCCCCTCTCGGGACATTGCTATGCAATGCCCTGCCGGGCAGTGAACGCGAGATTTCAGGAAGAAGGGTTCAAGACGCGCCATCTGCGCATCCGTCAGCCAAAATAGATCAGACATGGTCACCACTCGGTTTTTGAATCGTGAATCACGACCCTAAGCGGAAATCAATGGGTCCTGACCCTAAGGTAACAAAAATGCTCCGACACATTACCGCGATCACAATTGCATCATCTACACTGGTCTCCCCCGCGTCGGCGCCAGAAAGCTCCACCACCTGTTGGCTAAGCGAAGTAGTCGCAAGCAACAAATTGGCACATGGTGGCGATTGCCGTAGAAGCTCCCCACCTAGTCAATGCTGCGATATGAACCGCAAGGTCGGCACGGTTCACTGCCACTGACATCGGTCTCACCGACGGGCGAAACTCACTCTGTGAAACATCGCTGGATCACACTGCGGATCCAGCGGTTGCGGGGAGAGTTTTCCTGCCGCAGATGCCAGATCAGATCAAAGGAGATATCGGGCATCGAAAACGGCGTGGCGCTGGTTGCGAACTCGGCCATCACCCCGTCGTGCAGCTTGGCCGGAAGGGTCGCGATCAGCGGGGTATTCCGCATCGCCTCGGCCAATAGCCAGACATTGGGCACGCCAACGGTCACTTGGCGGCGAATGGCAAATTCCTCCAACCGCTGTTCCACTGTGCTTTTGGTCCGCCCGCCGAAATCCAACACGATATGATGCGCCGCACCGTAGTCCTCGACCGTTGTGATTGGACCGCGCATGGTTGAGTCATAAAACACGGCCGAAGTGTCTTCATACAGGGTCGTAGTGCGTAACGTATTGACATAGCTGTTCAAACGCGGAACGATTGCCGCGTCCAGATCCATGCGATTGATCGTCTCTTCCAGATTGTCTCGCGCGCCTAATTCACGGATCGTCACCCGTTTGTTGGGCACCTCACTCCACACCGCCGTCTGGATCTCACGCGCAGCCACCGCCATGGCGCCGCCATTCATCGCAATGACAATCGGGCGCGGGTCGGTTTGCGGAGCATAGCTTTCGGACTCACCCAGGGCTTCCAGATCCGCCAGTATCTGACGTATCTGTGGTGCAAAACGCGTCGCAGCCGAGGTCGGCACAATGCCGCGCCCCGATTTCTGGAACAGCTCCACCCCCAAAATCCCGCGCAATTTCTCCAACGTATGGCTGACGCTGGATTGGCTGACACCCAATTTCAAGGCGGCCTGGCTCACCGAGACTTCATCGAAAACCATCAGAAAAACCCGCAGTGTTTGGCCGTTTATCTGGGATACATCGATTTTCGTCATGAGTTAATCCGCTGCTTCGATTGCTCTTGTCAGAACAAGTAACGCAAAGTTTAATAGAAATTACAGTTAGAACAAAAAAGGCTGAAAAGGCTGCTATGGGTTACACGAAATCAAACAAACTCCCCCCGTCTGGATCACCAGGTAATGGGGTCGACGCTGCAGATGGGGTGGGCATTAAATCCTTGGTGGATCATGCCTTAGATTGTGCCCGAAACTCCAATTTTCAAGAAGCAAGAGAAGCGTTAGAGCAGGCAAAACAACGCCTGAAAGAATAATATCGCTTAATTCATGCCTCGCTTAAGGCACAGAGCAAACAGACCAGCCACCACTCACGCAATGCTGTCTGTGCAAAGGGTCGCCCCGCAAACTCGGGACGGCCGTTTTTTAATCAGTACGATCAGATCGCCGCCGCACGGCTTTCTTCCAGGTAAATCTCACGTAGGCGTTTTGCGATTGGACCCGGAGTGCCATCCCCCAGCGCCACGCCGTCAATCTCAACAACCGGCATAACAAAGGCCGAGGCAGAGGTGGTGAAAGCCTCATCCGCCTCTTTGGCCTCATCAATGGTGAACAGGCGCTCTTCGACCTTCATTTGGGCCTCTTCGGCCATGCGCAAAACCGCCTTGCGGGTGATGCCGTGCAGAATGTCGCTGGACAGCGGGCGGGTCACGATCACGCCATCTTTGACGTAATAGGCATTGTTGGACGTGCCCTCGGTGACATAGCCGTCTTCGATCATCCAGGCGTCATCGGCACCGGCTTTCTTGGCCATCATCTTACCCATGGACGGGTAAAGCAGTTGCACGGTTTTGATGTCACGACGGCCCCAGCGGATATCCTCGACCGAGATGATTTTGGCCCCTTTGCGCGACGCAGGACTGTCCGCCAGGCCCGGTTTGTTCTGGGTGAACAACACGATAGAAGGGGGCGTATCATCGGATGGGAAGACAAAATCACGGTCGCCATCGGAACCACGGGTGACCTGTAGATACACCAGACCCTCTTCGATCTCGTTCAGCTCGACCAGTTTGCGATGGATCTCCAGCAGCTCTTCCTTGGAGCACGGCGCGGCCATGTCCAGCTCACCCAGCGACCGGTCCAGACGCACAGCATGACCTTCAAATTCGATCAGCTTGCCATCCAGAACAGATGTCACCTCATAAACCGCATCCGCAAAAAGGAATCCACGGTCAAAGATCGAGACCTTGGCTTCGGTCTCAGGCAGGTATTCGCCATTTACATACACGGTACGGGTCATGGACTAACTCCTATTGTATTTGCTGCTTTGTCGGGCGTGTTGGCCCGCGCGTCAAGCATCGATGAAGGGGGATCAGGTGGTGTACCACCCAGTTTCAAGTACACGCGCCCAGCCCGGGCGTTGATGTTTCAGGGCGAGGCCCACCATGCGGGAGGCATCATAGGTCACCCGGCGCAGCTCAACCTGCCAGCCGTTTTGGGCGCGTTCAATCAACGCAAACCGCGCCGCCGGGTCACCGCTTTCAACCACATGGGGTACTGGTGCGTCATCGTCATATCCCGGCAGGCCGACGCTGCCCGGGTTCACCACCAAGGCGCCATCCGACAGCTGCACGATCCCCGGCACATGGGTATGGCCACACAGGTAGATCTGGATGCCCTCACCCATGTGATCTGCCGCAAATCCGTCCACCTCGGCGCGGGCGCGCTGAACCACCTGTCCGGTGGCGGTGACATCTTGCAGCCAATAGACATCATCGCGCGCAGGCGTCGCATGACACAGGAACAGATCGTCAACTCGCAGGGTCGCGGGCAAATCAGCAAGCCAACGCAGGTGGTCAGGTGTTAACTCCGCGTAGGCCACCGCATCTGACGGGGCAAGCGTCGCCGGATCACCCAATAAATAGCGATCATGATTGCCCCGGACCGAGGTCATGTCAGAACTCGCCATAATCAGATCCAGCGTCTCTGCCGCTGCCAATGGCCCGCTGGCATGATCGCCAAGGTTCAAAATACGGGTCGCGCCCAGCCGGTCAATCTCTGTCAGGGTTGCCGCCAATGCATCCGCATTGCCATGACAGTCCGCAATAACCGCCCAGCGTTCCCCGACCTCGATCATCCCCACAGAGCCACGTCGGGGGCGTGCACACCTGCTTCGTCAAACTGCAGCGGCGTGTGGCGGTCTTCGGCCAGCAACAATGGGCCGTCCAGATCAGTGACAACCGCCCCTTGCGCAACCAATGTCGCAGGCGCCATCGCCAGGGACGAGCCGACCATACAGCCTACCATGACCTTGAACCCGTCAGCCAACGCCGCCTCGCGCAGCTTCAGCGCTTCGGTCAACCCGCCCGTCTTGTCCAGTTTGATGTTGATCACATCATATTTGCCTTTGAGCTTGGTCAGGCTTTCGCGGTCATGGCAGCTTTCATCGGCACACACCGGCACCGGGCGCTCCATGCCCAACAGCGCATCGTCTTCACCTGCGGGCAGCGGTTGTTCAACCAAGGCCACGCCCAGACGCACCAGATGCGGAGCAAGCTCGGCATAGACCTCAGCCGACCAGCCCTCGTTTGCATCCACAATGATCGTGCTGTCCGGCGCACCTGCCCGTACCGCTTCCAGACGTGCCATATCATCCGGCGTGCCCAGTTTGATCTTCAACAGCGGGCGAAACGCGTTTTTTTCTGCTTGCGCCTGCATCTCATCAGGCGAAGCCAGCGACAGGGTATAGGCGGTGATCTCAGGCGCGGGCGCAGGCAGCCCCACCAGATCCCAGGCGCGCTTTCCGGCCTTTTTCGCCTCCAGATCCCACAGGGCACAATCCACCGCATTGCGCGCTGCACCTGCTGGCAACAAGCCTTGCAACATATCACGGTCAAACTCGGCCGGCAGGCCGCGGATCTCATCAATCACACTGTGGAGCGTCTCGTTGTAGCGCGCATAAGGCAAACATTCGCCCCACCCCACATGTCCGTCCTGTTCAATCTTGACCGTCAGCACCTTGGCCTCGGTCCGTGACCCGCGCGAGATTGTAAACACCTGCGCCAGTTTGAACACATCTGCGGTGACACTCAGTTCCATTTTACGTTCCCTTGCCATCTGACGCACATCACACGTCACCCTAAGGCTCACCCAGGTTTGGGGCCGCCCGTGCATTCATCTTTTCAAAAATACTTCCGCCGGAGGCGCCCGCAGTAAACCACACGCGCCTCCGATCGGGAAGGGTCGATTAAACCGCCGCGAGCGCGTCCACCAGACGGGCCGCCCCTTGGCGGAACGGATCCACGGCTGGCAAGCCCATCTCTTTTTCCAAACCGGCAAGATAGGTCAGCGCCTCATCTTCGCTCAGATGCTGGGTGTTTACAGAGATACCAACAACCTGACAGGCGGGGTTGGACTTCTGCGCCAGCGGCAGGGCGGTGTCGCGCAGCTCTTGCAAAGTCGGCAGGTCAAAACCCGGCAGGCCCCGCATGTGCGTGCGGGTGGGTTCATGACACAGGATCAACGCATCGGGTTGGCCGCCATGAACCAGCGCCAGGGTGACGCCCGAGTAAGAGATGTGGAACAGGGATCCCTGCCCTTCGATCAGATCCCAATGGTCGTCATCATTGTCGGGGGTCAGATATTCAACCGCACCCGCCATAAAGTCAGCGATAACCGCATCCAGAGGCACGCCTTGACCGGTGATCAGAATACCGGTCTGGCCGGTGGCGCGGAAGGTGGATTTCATCCCACGTTCCTGCATCTCAGCATCCATCGCCAGCGCCGTATACATCTTGCCCACGGAACAATCGGTGCCAACCGCCAGGCAGCGTTTGCCGGTCCGGTTCACGCCGTTTGCAATTGGGTAGGCAACAGTGGGGATCCGTACGTCATGCAGGGTGCAGCCGTGGGTTTGTGCGGCGGCAACCAGATCATTTTCATCGCGCAGCAGATTGTGCAGGCCGGATGCAATGTCAAAACCCATTTCCAGCGCTTGCACCAGAACCTCTTTCCACGCGGCAGAAATCACGCCGCCCCGGTTTGCAACGCCGATAACCAGCGTCTTAGCACCAGCTTCCTTGGCTTCGGTCAGGGTCAATTCGGTCAGGCCCAGATCGGCGCCACACCCCGGCAGACAGATCTGGCCAACCGCATGGTCCGGGCGCCAGTCCCGGATGCCAATCGCCACTTTGGCTGCCAACATGTCGGGCGCATCGCCCAAAAACAGGAGATAGGGGGTCTCAATCATCTCAATGCGCTCCGCATAGAATTAAAGTCCGAGATAATGTATCGGATTCGATCTGCGAGGAGCTCCCGGAGTGCAGCGCAGAATAAAGCTTCTTTGCAAGGTTCTTCGACTCATGAAGCATTTTTACCGTTTTTATTCCAACCAAATACGCATTGGCGCGAAAGGCTCCTGCGTTTCAGTGATTAATAATTGGGCGATTTGCAAACAATGCTGCACATGCAAAATGATCATTGCGCATTAATGCGAAATTATATATCAATCAAATGACACCAAACGACATATCATTACCTTTACGACACCATCCATCTGAGGAGCCCCGAGATGAGCTTTCGCATTCAGCCCACCGCCCCGGCCCGTCCGAACCGCTGCCAATTGTTTGGTCCCGGCTCGAACACAAAACTCTTCGCCAAAATGGCGGCCTCGGCGGCGGATGTGATCAACCTTGATCTCGAAGATTCCGTGGCGCCCTCCGACAAAGACATGGCGCGCGCCAATGTGATCGAGGCGATCAATACCGTTGATTGGGGCAACAAACACCTGAGCGTGCGGATCAACGGGTTGGATACGCCCTATTGGTACCGCGATGTGGTGAATGTGCTGGAACAGGCTGGCGACCGGCTGGACCAGATCATGATCCCCAAGGTGGGCTGTGCGGGCGATATCTATGCGGTGGATGCACTGGTTACCGCGATTGAGACCGCCAAAGGGCGCAGCAAGCCGATTGCCTTTGAGGTGATCATCGAATCAGCAGCGGGCATCGCCCACGTGGAAGAGATTGCAGCCGCCAGCCCGCGTTTGCAGGCGATGTCGCTGGGCGCGGCAGATTTCGCAGCCTCCATGGGCATGCAGACCACCGGTATCGGCGGTACCCAGGAAAACTACTATATGATGCACGATGGCGCGAAACATTGGTCCGACCCCTGGCATTGGGCGCAAGCAGCGATCGTGGCAGCCTGCCGAACCCACGGCGTGCTGCCGGTGGACGGACCCTTTGGCGATTTTTCCGACGACGAGGGCTATATCGCGCAATGCAAACGATCAGCCACTCTGGGCATGGTGGGCAAATGGGCGATCCACCCAAAACAGATTGCGCTGGCAAACCAGGTGTTCACCCCGTCTGAAGAAGCGGTCACCGAAGCCCGCGAAATCCTGGCTGCGATGGAAGAGGCCAAGGCATCCGGCGCCGGGGCAACCGTCTATAAGGGACGACTGGTGGACATCGCTTCGATCAAACAGGCCGAGGTTGTGGTGGCACAATCTGAGTTGATCGCAAAAAGCGCCTGGCGTGAGATCATACAGTAAAAAGACGGAGGCTCTCCCGCCCCTTTGGCAATGGACCAAAGGCCCCTTGCAAAGCGTTGGGCCGGGGGCCGCGCCAAAGGCGGCATGAACACAAAACTGCACGCCATCTGCGACAGTCAGGGACGACCGCTCGACCTGTTCGTGACCGCAGGACAGGTCAGCGATTACATCGGTGCTCGCGCTTTGGTGAGCAATTTGCCAAAGATGGAATGGCTTCTCGGAGACCGAGGATATGACGCTGGTTGGTTCCGAGAAGCGTTGAAAGACAAAGGGATACGTGCCTGCATCCCTGGCCGGAAGCACAGAAAAAAAGCGGCTAAATACGACAAGCGCCGCTACAAACGGCGCAACCGGATCGAGATCATGTTCGGCAGGCTCAGGGATTGGCGGCGTGTGGCAACCCGCTACGGCCGCTGCCAGAAGGTCTTTCTGTCAGCCATCGCCCTCGCCGCACGCGTCATTTGCTGGCTATGAGATGCTGTAACGGGACCTGCGTCACGCACCGCCGTTACTTCTTGCCAGATCAGCGTTGGGCTGCCGCCATTCCCGCATTGAACCCATATGGAGGATGACAGGATGAAGCTGTTTGTTGGATTGGATGTATCGCTTGCGAAGACCGCGATCTGCGTGATCAGCGAGCATGGTGAGATA
>NZ_JAHHIR010000040.1 GCF_018678075.1 Epibacterium ulvae
GCTATGGAGGCGATGGAGCGGACACGCGTACAGCGGAAGTTCGAGTCGGATGCAAATGTTGGTCTTAATGTCTCTACCTGGATTTTATTTTGAGCGGTCGCGCGAACTCTTCTTCCCTGTCTCGTTCACCGTTTGCTCAAACTTCATACTCCGAGCACAAACGAAGACTACCGGCGGCGGGCGGGAAGTCACCGCGCTGGCCGGTGAGGTGCTGCATGTGGTGATTGGTGCCGATCTGGGCCAGCCCTACTTCGGGGCATCGCCCCTGCGACGTGCCAGTCTGACCGCTGACATGCTGGTTGCCTTGGAAACCGCTCTAACCGAAGCTTATGACAGTATGCCGCTTGGGTCTCAGATTGTGCCATTTCCAGAGGCGGCAGATACCGACATGGATGCTCTGGCGCGTGGGTTCCGTGGTAAGCGTGGCCGGGTTCTATTGCGCGAAAGCGTGGCGATCACGGCGGCAGGTGGACCAGCACCGGCGCAGGATTGGAAGGCGTCGGACGTGACCCCGGATATGCAGAAGAGCATGTCACTGGAAACACTCGAAAGCGCTCGGCAATCTATCAGCAACGCTTATGGGGTTCTGCCCGCCCTTGCCAATGCCAGCACTACCGGTCCGATGGTGAGGGAAGCACAACGTCACCTAACGCAATGGACCTAGCAGCCGATCTGCACCTTGCTGGCAGAGGAAGCCCAAAACAAGCTGGGCAACCCCGTGACCATTGACGTTATGCGCCCCCTGCAAGCCTTTGACGCTGGCGGACGTGCGCGCGCTGCGGCTGGCATTATTCAAGCGCTGGCAATGGCGAAAGAAGCGGGCGTAGACCCGTCGCAAGCATTGGCGCTGGTTGATTGGGATGGGTGAAGTTTAAAGTTGTCCCTAGCCGAACAAGCCCTTTTTCTTGGTTTCGGGGGTGTGGGGCGTTAGGGCCATCGCACCTCTTTCGTCCTGACCATTGTTCTTCAATATGCTGAAGTTTGTCAGGCTGTTACCTTTGCGAAGCAAGATGTTGAAGTGTTGTGCACCCATTGCGAGCATGTTGACCGTGTAGCCCGTTATTTCCCAGCCATCGGCCAACATGTCGCCCAATTCGTCTTTAGGTTCTTCTGTCATGAACATTCTACTTTCGGGTGGTTTGCATGGCCATTACCAAGGCTCGCAGCCGCTGAAGAAATCTTGCTTTATGAAGGTTCCATTTTCCATGACGCCCCCGAAGAACTGATAGCCAACGTATCCGCCCATCCGGTTTTTGCCGTTTACTTCCCCGCATACGCGGCGTTCGCGCGCGCCATTTTCCAGCTTTACGTCAGCCGCACGAACATTGCGAAACCGTGCGCCTTCCGGGTCAAAAAAGTCTCTTACTACGGTTTGTTTGATCTGGGCTACTTGTCGGCTAGAGAGGGGCACAGGCTTGCTTTCCGTGATGGGGGTCAGCTGCATACATGCCGACAGGATCGCGCCGCATACAATAAGTGCACCTGCCTGAATGATCTTCATGAAATGGCTCCAAGTAAACTTTGTATCTGATGGGACCATGCCTCCTAGATACGCTGTTCGCAAGGTCCAGTTGTTTAATTTGGATGCAACTGTACCTAAGGCTTGTTCCCCTTGCGTTCCCCTAAAGAAAAAGGGCCTAGAGGATCAAACCTCTAAGCCCTTGAAATCTATGGCTCCGGCGGTAGGGATCGAACCTACGACAAATTGATTAACAGTCAACTGCTCTACCGCTGAGCTACGCCGGAATGTGAGGCGTCGTATAAGATTATCAGCTTTTCTCGTCCAGAGGAAAAACGCTCCCGACGCAAAAAATTTTGCAATGTCAGCAGGACAGGCCAAGCCCCATGTGGTTGGCTAGTCAAAGGCGTTGCATTTCGACCGTCCGGTCAATTGTTTCGCACGCGAAACATTTGATCAATTGGTCAAATTTCCAAGGTGTTGGAAACGCGAAGTCTCGCCAAATTCTGCTGATTTTGGGAAATGGCTCCGGCGGTAGGGATCGAACCTACGACAAATTGATTAACAGTCAACTGCTCTACCGCTGAGCTACGCCGGAACGGTCTGTGCGATATAGCGCTGCCGTTTGCGGAGGTCTAGAGGGTTCGTGAGAAAAAATTCGAAAATTTTAGCGAGCCAGACGGAAAATCTCGGAAATTCCCAAGGGACCTGCGCAGGAGACTTTGTTTTTCTGATGTAAATCAACGAGGTGGGCAAACACGTTACGCTCTGCTGCGGCCAACAGGGCAGGGGGCGTCTCCACATAGATTGCGCGCGCAAGCTGCGCTGCCGATGCGCCGCTGTGGGTCAGTTGTTCGAGGATCGATGCCTCCCGTGCGCGGCGATGTGACACCAGCCATTCCAGCCGTTCTTGCGGCGCCCACACGGGTTCCCCATGCCCCGGAAGGAACACATCCCACGTGCGGCTTTGTAGCCGGGTACAGGACGCCATGAAATCCGTGAGATCCCCATCCGGCGGAGAGACCAGCGAACTGGACCAGCCCATCACGTGATCGCCGGTAAAACAACACCCACCCAACGCCAGGCTGATGTGGTTGCCCAGATGACCAGGGGTGTGGATCACCTCAAGCTGCCAATCAGAGCCGGTCAGGATCTCACCATCGGCAAGGGTGTGGTCGAGCGTGAAGTCACGATCAATCCCTTCTCCGCCGCCTGCCAGCCCCATCGCTGCGATCTGCGCCATGATTGCACTGCGTCCTACGGTGGAGGTCCCGTGGGCATACACCGGCGCGTCTGTGTGCTGGCTGAGGTCTGCCGCAAGCGGGCTGTGGTCCAGATGGCTGTGGGTGACGATGATATGAGAGATATGCTGATCTGGTCCAACACAGGCCAACAACGCGCGCAGATGGTTTGCGTTTTTGGGTCCGGGGTCGATAACGGCCAGATCGGTGTGGCCCACGATATAGGTATTGGTCCCGTGGTATGTCATGGGCGATGGGTTGGGGCACAGCAGGCGGCGGATATTTTTACCAACCTCAACCGGGGTGCCATAGATCGGGGAGACCTCAGTTTCCGCTTTCATGCTGTCTTTGCTCCTAAATCCCATTATGATTGCCCTGATCAAATCAAAAAAACACAGAGCAGTTACGAATAGGGTTACCTGATGGCACGCAACCGGCTCAAGTCATATGTCCCGCGCAGCCTGTATGGACGGGCTGCGCTGATCCTGTTGTTGCCTGTGGTGGTGCTGCAGCTGGTGGTTTCGGTCTCCTTTGTTGAGCGGGATCTGAAGGACGTAACAGGGCAGATGACAGACACGATCATGCGCGAAATCGCCTTGTTGGAGCAGGTGATCGCGGATGCCGATACGCCGGACGAGGCGATCCAAGACTTGGCTCCCTATTTGCGCCCGCTTCAGGTCGAGGCCACATTCCTGCCGTTGGATGCCCCGGCTGAGCGGGATATTCTGGATTGGACCGAATTTTCAGGCCGGGTGGTCCGTGACACCCTGCGCAGCAACCTGTCCCATGTGATCGCGGTACAGATGCCCGACAGCAAAACCGCCAAGATCGTCATTGGCACCCACCTGGGTCCATTGCGGTTGGTGTTCGATCAGCGGCGCCTGACGGCTGCAGCACCGCATCAGCTGATCCTGACTTTGGTGGCCTTTAGTTTGCTGATGACGGTGATTTCCTTAGTTTACATGCGCAATCAATTGCGCCCGATCAAGAAACTGGCCGAGGCCGCGCAGGCGTTTGGTCGTGGACGTAGTGTGCCCTATAACCCCCGTGGCGCATCCGAGGTGAAAGCCGCCGGCACCGCCTTTATGGATATGCGCGCGCGGATTGAGCGCCAGATCGAGCAGCGGACCTTGATGCTCTCGGGGGTCAGTCATGACCTGCGCACGCCGTTGACTCGTCTGCGACTGGGGCTGGCGATGATAGATGAAGAAGACGCGGAACCAATGTTGCGGGATGTCGACGAAATGCAGACATTGCTGGATGCGTTTCTGGATTTCTCACGCGGGGCTGCCGAAGCGGCCCCAGAAGAGGTCGATGCCCATGCGTTGGCCGAAACCATCGTTGGCGATTGGCAGCGGCAGGGCAAGGATGTGATGCTGGGAGATATGGTGGGAACGGGCAAGGTCTTGCTGAAGTCCGGTGGTATGCGGCGGGCGATCGAAAACCTGATCTCAAACGCAGTGCGTTATGGCACGCGGGCGCGGGTCTCGGTTGCGGTGACGGAAAATGCGCTGCGGGTCCGGGTCGAAGATGATGGCCCTGGTATTCCCGAAGAGATGTGGAACGAGGCCGTGCGCCCCTTTACCCGGTTGGATCCGTCACGCAACCAAAACAAGGGCAGCGGAGTCGGTCTGGGTCTGGCCATCGTGGCAGATGTCGCGCGCGCCCATGGTGGTGTGCTGCGCCTGGGTGCCAGTGAGACGTTGGGCGGGTTGCAGGCGGATCTGGTGATCGGGCGTTAAAGCCTATCGCAGGCTGCCATCCCTTTCCGAGGTGCAGTCGGACACCCAGCTTTCGATGTGCAACCGCGCAGCCCCGATGCTGTTGAACCATCCCGAAGGCGCAGGCAGGCTCAACAGCCAAAGCCGGGCGGTGTCTTCGCGCAATGGAGACGGCGCCGCGATATAGCGGTCAAGGCGCAACACAAGATCGGTTTCGCAATCCTCATGCAAGACAGCGGGAATGTTGGTTTTGGGACACATTACAATGGCTACAGGCATGATCGTGCCCCCTCAAGGCGTCTGTCATAAAGATAGGCGCCGATTGAGTGGCGAGGGCGTAGAATAAGGGAGACGGATTAAAAACAACCTTACGATGCGCGTGCAATCATCACTTCCATCAATGGGATGGGCAGGCAAGCGCTGTCGCTTAAACGCCCCCTGCTGTGCGCTTAACCGAACAGAAAATCATCCACGCCAAGGTCGAAGATACCGTTCACCAAGGCGGATCCAGTCTCCCAAGACACACGCTGACCGTTTGTTAGAGTGGCGATGTTCAGATCTGCGAAATCAACGCCCGTGATTCTGATAATATCAAGACCCTGTTGGAAGTCGGTGATCGTGTCATCACCCATCGCCAGATTGGCATTGAAGGCAAAGACATCTGCTTGCGCCCCCCCGGTGAGCAGGTCGTTCCCGAGACCGCCGAACAATGTGTCCGAGCCAGAGCCCCCAACCAGCGTGTCATTGCCTTGTTCCCCAAACAGGATGTCGTTGTGCAGACCGCCGTTCAGGAAATCTCTGCCGCTACCGCCCTCCAGGCGGTCACGGCCAAAGAAGCCAATTAACCGATCATCACCAAAACCGCCATCCAGCGTATCGCGCCCATAACCGCCTTTCAATGTGTCAAAACCACCGTTTCCATTTAGAACGTCGTGACCGTTGCCACCCCGTAAACTGTCGCCTGCTGCTCCTCCAAACAGGAAATCGTTGCCGCTGCCGCCAGTCAGCGTGTCTTGGTTTTGCATGCCCCGAAGACTGTCGTTGCCCGCACCGCCGAGCAATCTATCGTTGCCTTGATGCCCCACTAGGCGATCATCACCCAGCCCGCCATTCAGTGTGTCAGATCCATGTCCGCCGAACAGCGTATCCTCGCCTTCGTTGCCAAAGACCCGGTCGTTGCCGTTGCCGCCGCGCACTGCGTCGTCGCCGCGTTCTCCCCAAAGGCCGTCATTGCCGTTGTTTCCCGACAAGAAATCGTTCCCATCGCCGCCATAGGCGGAATCACTGCCGTTGCCGCCACGGACGTGGTCATTGTGTTGGCCACCAGACAGCGTGTCACTGCCTTCTTGTCCCAACAGCGTGTCAGCTCCGCTACCGCCTAGCACTGCATCGTGCCCGCCTTCTCCCATCAGCTGATCGTTACCCTGGTCGCCTATAATACTGTCATGGCCAAACCCGCCTGAGATGCGGTTATCCAGTTCATTGCCCATCACGGTATCGTCACCCGAGCCAAGGATGGCGTTTTCAATCATCGTGTCACGCGCGATGCCGACGTTTCCGAACAGGCCATCCACGTCTGAAAAACTCTGATCGTTGAGATCTAGCCGATTGTTCCGGAACAAAGTGTTCAGATTAATCGTATCGATGCCTCCGGCATCATAAATGGTAAAGGCGACAGCACCGTTTGATCCGTTCTCAAGCAGATTGCCGAGGTAGCCGTCCAGATTGGTGCCGTCTCCCCAGATGGTATCGCCGCCGGTGGCGCTGCCTAGATCTGCAGCACCATAAAGATTCTGGATCGCCACGATATCGGCCATCATCGCAGAGACAACGGCAGCCTCGCTGGCGCTTGTCCGTGGGTTTTCGGATTGTGAAAGATAGGACATGACAGAGAGCTGCCAACTGTCGTTGGCAAAGTTCGCATCTGCATAGGATGCGTTTCCGTTGTAATTGCCCTGGTGTCCCAGGCCCAATGCGTGGCCGATCTCGTGGATATAGGTCGCAAAGGAGTAGCTGGAGATGTCAGTGCCGTAAAAGGACAGCCATTCCGTGCTGACATTCACAGACGAAGACGTGAGGCGGCTTCCGAATGTGTCAGAGAAGGAATAAGCGCCACTTTCGGTGTCGGTAAAGTTGATGTCAGCGCCAAGGCCCACCTCGACAAACTCAATATCCGCCACCAGCTCCCAGGCCTCAAATGCCCAACGTGCCAATTGCTGCCCGTCTGCGTTCAGATCGGTGATGTCGACCGTGATCTGATTGTTAAATGAGGTGTCAAAACTGCGCCGACCGCGGAACGAGTCGTTCCAATATCCATCGGTCAGGTAGTCGGCCAAATCATCCAAAGTCCCCTCTGGCGTTGGCTCGGTCGTGCTGTAATCAACTTCTACCGTATAAGTTCCCGAATAGACGTCCCTATATGAGCCGACGCTGATGTAATAGGTGCTGCTGGAGGTCGCGAAAAAAGTTGCCTCGGAGTCAAATACAGAGCCGCCATCGTCATCAAATGTCACAAGCGTACCATTGGCATCGTAGATACGAAGGTAACTGTCGCGTAACGTGCCGCCACCGCTGTAAAACGCATCGATTGAGATGTCGTAGATGTTGCCTGCTTCCAGTGTCACCGCGACCCAGTCACGATCCCCGATATGGGCAAGAGACCCACTAAATGTATCGCCCACCTGCATGGCGTAAGCCGTGAGACGATTTGCGGTCGCATCAAGGGTCTCACTAATGCGCATCGCCTCAGTCAGCGACGTCGATGAGCTATGACGGGAAGGATCGAAAGTGCACGTCAGCGCGCAAAGCTCACACATCTATTTATGCTCTTAGAAAAGGAATGAAAGACAAAAGTAGTCATCACGGAGGTGTGCCGAATTTGTTATATTTGTTCATATATGTAAAAATTTTGCGCAGATCAAGACTGATAAACAACCTTGGGGAGTGTCTTGTGCGCGCACTTCGCGGTGCAGACCTAGCATGAAATTCATGGCTGTAGTTACGGCCCTTGGGGCCTCTGGGCAGCACGGATTTCAAAGTGCTGGAAAGTGGTAGGCCCGGCAGGATTCGAACCTGCAACCAAAGCGTTATGAGCGCTCTGCTCTAACCGTTGAGCTACAGGCCCACCTTGATGTTTGGCTACGCCCTGTTGTGGGCAAGGTCAAGGGGCCGTGTGGTGTCAACCAGCTCTTGCGCGCGCGGTGTTGCGTGGACCGAGCTTTAGGCCGCAAATGGTGGGATGCCTAATTGGGCCAACAGGAGCGCGCCGCCGCAGAGGCTGGCCAAGAACACACCACCAGCAGCAATATACACAGGGTGGTGATGGCGCGGGTTTTGCTGAAGGCTGCGCGACGACGAGATCGGCCAAAAGCTCCAACGCAATGCGTGCCCAAGTGGGGTCATGATGCAGAATGCGGCGGGCAAAATGCCGGGTGGCGGCAAGCAACAAAAGATCCATCACCGCATTCATGACGAGAAGGGCAAAAAAAGAAACAGAAAAGCAATGCCGCGTCGATGTCACCGGCAACTCAAACAATCAC
This sequence comes from Epibacterium ulvae, assembly GCF_018678075.1. Classification (GTDB taxonomy): domain Bacteria; phylum Pseudomonadota; class Alphaproteobacteria; order Rhodobacterales; family Rhodobacteraceae; genus Epibacterium; species Epibacterium ulvae_A. The sequence continues at coordinate 7,961 of NZ_JAHHIR010000040.1, forward strand.
GTCCACTGACCAACGGGCTGCCTTCGCCAGAAGGCCACGCCGTTCGTCAAGCTTAATATGCAATTGCGATAATCTAGAGTGGACGATGTCCACAAAAGTATCGGCATTTTTTAAGGTCCAGCCCGCCCAAGGATACCTGGCCGCTGATCACCCAGGTCAGAAGCGCGGCGAAGACTGGATAGATGAAGGCAATGACCAGGCAGCGTTCAAACGCCAGGAAAGAAAAAAAGGCGGTCGCCCCAAAAGCCGTCCGCCGCGCGGCGCAGCGTTGTCAGGCCAATTTGATAGGATCTGGTGCGTTCAAAAGGTAAGCTAGGGTTTTGATCCGCGCCGATCTGCCGTTGGATCTGTCGTTGGATCTGCTTGTTGATATCGCGCTAGTTTTCGGGTTTGCGCAGCCCTTTGCACCATTTTTACCCTGTTGTAGCCCCGCAATGTCAAAGGTCTGACGGTAAAGCCACCGCTGAACCCGGAATGCAGTGATTAGAATGGCACAAATTACCCCTAAAGCGATGAGCGTATTGTCAAGGAAGGCAAATTCTTGACCAAAAGAGCGAACGCATTTGATCACGTCCGCAGTAGGTGCACAGCCCATCAGTTGCCAAAATAAATCCACGCCGCATCAATGCATTTGTTCTAAATGACGATAGTTTTGCGCAAAAGGGGGGGGGGCTGCAAGGCAGGGATGCGTTTTGCATGTGGCTGCGCCCTATGGGGGTGTTTACAGGGCCGTGTGTTTTTTTGGCATGGGGCCGGGCGGTCAGGGCCGGCCCCAAGGGATCAAGCGGTGATGAGTTCGAGCCGTTTTGCCGGGGCGTGGGCGTTGCCGCTGCGTTCTGCGACCAGTTCAAGGAAGCCGTCGATGATGGCGTGTTGGCATTTGTCCAGCCCGTTGCGGGAGGGGTAGACGGCGTAGACGTCTTTTTGCTCCAGCTCGACCTCGGGCAAGATCAGTTCAAGCGAGCCATCGGCCAGTTTGTCTTCCACCAGGAAGCGCACGATCTTGGCAAAGCCGACGCCGCTGTCCAGCGCTTGGGCCACCACTTGGGGATCGCTGGCGGTGAAGCCGACATTCACCGGCGTGTCCGTCCACAGGCCGTTTTGACCGGTGCGGATTGCGGCGCTGGTGTTTTCCATATTGTAGCGGATGAATTTCAACCGTTTCAGATCCGCAAGGCTTTGCGGGCGGCCGTGTTTGTCCAGATAGTCCGGGGTGGCGACCAGAACAGTGTCGAGCTGGGCGATCTTGCGCCCGTAACCTTCGCTGTCGCCCATCTTGCCCGCGCGGATCGCCAGATCATAGCCTTCGCGCACCACGTCCACATAGCGGTCATCGGCGCCCATCGCGATATCGAGGTCGGGGAACTTCTGGCTCAGCTGCAGCAGCAAAGGCCCAAAGACGGTACGCCCCAGAACGGTGCCCACGCTGATGCGGTAGGAGCCAGACAGGTGATCGGACTGGGCGTCCAGATCGTTTTCCAGCGCCTCATAGGCCAACAAAAGCTGACGGGCATGCTGCGCTGTTGTCGCACCTGCACGTGTGGCATGGACACCGGAGGCAGTTCTGAGCAACAATTGGTGACCCAATGTGGTCTCCAACTGACGAATCTGCTGGCTGACAGCGGATTGCGATACGCCAATACGTTGGGCGGCCCGGCTGAGGCTGCCTTCATCCAGGGCGGTAATCAGTGTTTTTAGCAGTCCAAGTCGGTCCATGTGCGCTACCTATAAGCATCTCTAATAGGGGGTCATCAGCGATATGGGGCTAGTTAAAAAAAATACAAACCCCTAATTTGCAATTGCAGCGGAAAAAACCACCGCAAAGCTTATTTTGGAGACATATCATGGCGATCAATCGCAGACAGATTCTGGGCGCAACTCTCGCGGCACCCGTTGTAGTAACCGGCGGTCTGACCCAGGTTGCACATGCTCAAGCGGCTCCGGCCAAAACCGGCACCATCAACACATTCACCGTAGGCGACGCAAAAGTCACCGCGCTGCTGGACGGTCACATTGCGATTGCTTCGCAAATCATTTCCCCGTTCGACCAAGCAAAAGCTGATGAAGCCCTGGCAGACTCTCTGTTTGGTTTCGGCGAGCAAGGCATGCCAATCCCAGTGAGCGGCTACCTGATCGAAAAAGCCGGCAAATACACTCTGCTGGATGCGGGCGCAGCTGGCCTGTTTGGCCCCACCTTGGGTAACCTGGCCGCATCGCTGGCAGCCACCGGTGTCAAGCCTGAGCAGATCTCGACCATCCTGCTGACACACATGCACCCCGACCACACTGGCGGTCTGGTTGATGGTGACGGCAACGCGGTATTCCCGAACGCTGAGCTGGTTGTTTCCGCAACCGAGCACGGTTTCTGGTACGACGACGCGATCATGGCGTCTGTTCCTGAAGGCAACCGTCCGTTCTTTGAAATGGCGCGCAACACCACCGCTCCTTATGCGGACCGCCTGAAAAAGTTCGACGGCGAAGTCGAAGTTGCAGCTGGCTTCACCTCGCTGCCGCTGCCAGGTCACACACCTGGTCACACCGGCTACATGCTGGACGGTGGCACCGAATCCCTGCTGCTGTGGGGCGACGTTATTCACCTGACCGGTCTGCAGTTCGCTCTGCCTGAGTGGACCATCGCGTTCGACACCGATCCTGCGCTGACCGTTGAAACCCGCAAAAAGATGCTGGACCGCGCGGCATCCGACAAAATGCTGGTCACCGGTGCACACATCGAATTCCCAGGTCTGGGTAAAGTCTACCGCAAAGGCGAGGCCTATGGCTTTGCTGCGGCACCTTGGCAGTTCGCTGTCTAATAAAAACGACACACATGCATAAAACTTGCCCTGTCCGCATCTGCGGGCAGGGCTTTTTGCATATGGGGGCACTGGCTTGGCTTTGAGGGGGTCATTTCGGCGACATTCGCGTGTTCCCTTTGGCTGCGGCTTGCGGTAAAGGCAGCGCATCCATTGCAAAGGAGCCAAAGATGACCACTGGCAAAAACGGTCTGACATACGCAGACGCAGGTGTAGATATTGATGCGGGCAACGATCTGGTTGATCGGATCAAGCCGGCTGCGAAACGCACCAATCGCTCTGGCGTGATGAGCGGGCTTGGCGGCTTTGGCGCTTTGTTTGATCTAAAGGACGCAGGCTATAGCGATCCGGTTCTGGTTGCCGCCACCGATGGCGTGGGGACCAAGCTGCGGATTGCCATTGATACCGGTGTTGTGGACGGCGTGGGCATCGATCTGGTTGCCATGTGTGTCAACGATCTGGTCTGCCAAGGCGCAGAGCCGCTGTTCTTCCTGGACTATTTTGCAACCGGCAAGCTGGAAATGGAGACCGCCGCGCGGATCATCGAAGGCATTGCCGAGGGCTGCGTACGTTCCAACTGTGCGCTGATCGGTGGCGAAACCGCCGAGATGCCGGGCATGTACCCCGAAGGTGATTTTGATCTGGCCGGGTTCTCGGTTGGCGCAATGGAACGCGGTACGGCACTGCCTGCGGGCGTCGAAGCCGGGGACGTTCTGCTGGGTCTGGCGTCCGATGGGGTGCATTCCAACGGCTATTCGCTGGTGCGCAAGCTGGTGGATGTTGCGGGTCTGACCTGGGGCGAGGATTGCCCCTTTGGTGAGGGCACCGTGGGTGAGGTTCTGCTGACGCCCACACGTCTGTATGTCAAACAATGTCTGGCAGCGGTGCGCGCAGGTGGCGTTCACGCGCTGGCGCATATCACCGGCGGTGGTCTGACCGAAAACCTGCCACGTGTTTTGCCCGAGGATCTGGGTGCAGATATCGATCTGAATAGCTGGGAGCTGCCTGCTGTGTTCAAATGGATGGCGCAGACCGGTGGTATTGCCGAATCTGAAATGCTGAAAACCTTCAACTGTGGTCAGGGCATGATCCTGTCCGTGGCCGCCGATCGCGTCGACGCAATTGTCGAGATCCTCGAAGGCGAAGGCGAGACCGTGACCCGCATCGGCACCGTGACCGAGGGGGCAGGCATCCGTTACACAGGCGCTCTGCTGTGACCCCACATAAGAAGGTCGCTATTCTGATTTCGGGCGGCGGCTCCAATATGGTGTCGCTGGCCAAAAGCATGGTCGGCGACCATCCGGCGCGCCCCTGTCTGGTCCTGGCCAACAGCGTCGATGCCGGTGGGCTGGTCAAAGCCGCCGATATGGGGATTGAGACCGCTTACGTGGATCACCGCCCCTTCAAAGGTGACCGCGCGGCGTTTGAGGCGGAGCTGGTCAAACCGATCCTCGCCTCTGGTGCGGACATCGTCTGTCTGGCCGGGTTCATGCGGGTTTTAACGGCTGATTTTGTCGGTCAGTTCAAAGGGCGGATGCTGAACATCCACCCTTCGCTTTTGCCGAAATACACCGGGCTGCACACTCATGCGCGCGCGCTGGACGCGGGCGACCACGAACATGGCTGCACCGTGCATGAGGTGACGCCGGTTCTGGACGATGGCCCCTTGTTGGGGCAGGCGCGGGTGCCGGTTGAGCCGGGCGACACCGCCGACGATCTGGCCGCGCGGGTGCTGGTGCAAGAGCATAAGCTTTACCCAGCCGTGCTGCGCCGCTTTGCGGCCGGAGACAAGACACCGGTGCTGCTGCCCTCCTAAGGCTGGGTGCTGGTTGAGGCCACGTTTCCGTGCCAATCCAGTTCGCCTTGTGTGGGCGTCGGCGCATCCAGCGCTGGCAGTCCAAGGGCGGCCAATAGCACGATGGCTGCTAAAAACGGTGCGAGATTTGGCAGACGCAGGTGCACCAATGGTGCGGTTGGGATGTGTTCTGTAATGGACATGAGATCATCTCCTGTATCGGGTACAGGTTGAACTTAGGGATGATCTGGGCATTCTCAAAATTAATGTTTGATTGCACATCCATCACGTTTGGTGATTGATTGCGGTTGGCCCGGTTGGGATTGACCTGATTGCGATTGACCTGAGGCAGCCCGCTTGCGCAGGTCTGCCTCAGGTCCGCAGGGGCGCTGTGTTATTCCGCGTGGGCCGAGGCGCGCATGCGGGCCAGGTGGTCGTCCCAGCCTTTGTCCAGCGCCAGGGTCAGGCCAAATGCGGGCACGCCCTGGGGCAGATCCTCATGAACCAGGGACAGATTGGTGCCGCCAGCCACTTCGGTCAGGGTCCAGCGTACGGTGCTGGTCGCATCCCCCATCGGTTTGATCGTAAAGGTATATTCCAACTGGGTGAACGGTTTGGCGACCAGAACCTCACCCCACATCAGACGATCACCGCTCTCGGTGCCAAACATCTCATATCCGCCTTCAACCAGCGGTGTTTTTGGTTTGTGAAACCAGATCGCGAGCTTGTCCGGGTCGGTCAGATAGGCCCAGACTTGGGCTGGCGTCGCTTTGAGGTAGATGGATTTCCGGATGACGGTGTCGGTCATTGCATGTCCTTTTCGATTGCGGATTTCAGCGTGTTGAGGCGCGTGTCCCAGAAGGCGTCGAAGAAATCGAACCAGCTGAGGAGCTGTTGCAGTCCGTCCGGGTTCAAGGCGTTCAGGCGCGTGCGCCCTTCCACCTGGACCGAGATCAGATTGCCGTCTTGCAAAACGGTGAGGTGCTTTTTCACCGCCGCGCGGGTCATGTCGAAATTGTCGGCCACCTCGGCAATGGTCAGGCTTTGATGGGCGAGCAATTGCAGGATGTTGCGCCGGGTCGGGTCGGCGAGCGCGCGAAACCCCATTTGTTCGGATGTGGTCATGGGCGCACCCGCAGAACGCTGATGGCGCGCCTTGTTGTACGGGGCTGGGTCACCTGTGTCTCCTTGTGATACCGTTTGGTATTATTTATATATGAAACCGAACGGTATCATGTCAAGGGTGATTTCATCGACTGCATCGGGCAGACCCCGCGCCGGACGTCTATATTTTGAGAGTTTCGCAACTGGCAACGCTTTGTTTCCGGGCGTAAAGGTCCCGCAAATCGTGCCTGTGGAAGTCACCTGTTTGCATTGCGTGAGACAAGCGCGTATCACGGGCAGATACATTCAAAGAGTAACAAGAAAAGCCGCGATTTATGAAAACTCTCTGCACCACCGAAGAATTGGAACAATTCTGCAAAGAGGCTGCCAGCCATTCCTATGTGACCGTGGATACAGAGTTTTTGCGCGAGCGTACCTATTACTCGAAACTCTGCCTGATCCAACTGGCCTTTGATGGCGACGGGGAGAACGACGCGGTTCTTGTGGACCCGTTGGTCGAGGGGCTGTCACTAGAGCCGCTCTATGATTTGTTCCGCGATGAAACGGTGGTCAAGGTCTTCCATGCGGCGCGGCAGGATCTTGAGATTTTCTGGGTGGATGCCAAGGTCTTTCCCAAACCGCTGTTTGACACCCAGGTGGCGGCGATGGTCTGCGGCTTTGGCGAGCAGGTCGGATATGAGACGCTGGTGCGCAAGATCGCCAAGGAAAACCTCGACAAAAGTTCGCGCTTTACCGATTGGGCGCGCCGTCCGCTGAGCGACGCACAAAAGACCTATGCGATTGGCGACGTGACCCATCTGCGGGTGATCTATGAATTCCTGAGCACCGAGTTGGAGAAAAACGGCCGAGCGCATTGGCTGGAAGAAGAGCTGCGGGTGCTGACCAATTCGCAGACCTATGACATCCGCCCGCAAGACGCCTGGAAACGGGTGAAAACCCGCACCAATTCCGCGCGCTTCCTGGCGGTGGTGCGCGAGCTGGCAGCGTTTCGCGAAGACTACGCCCAGACCAACAATGTGCCGCGCAACCGGGTCTTTAAGGACGACGTGATGGTGGAACTGGCGTCGACCAAGCCGAAGAACAACGGTGATCTAAGCAATTCGCGCCTGCTGCTGCGCGAAGCGCGCAAAGGCGCGATTGCCGAAGGGATCCTGGCAGCTGTGCAACGCGGGGTGAACTGCCCGGCGGATCAGATGCCAAAACCCGATCGCAGCAAGGACAAGATGCAGGTAAACCCTGCGTTGGCTGATCTGCTGCGGGTGCTGTTGAAGGCCAAGACGGAAAACGCCGGTGTTGCCGCAAAACTGATCGCGCCTAGTGCGGATCTGGATGCGATTGCCGCCGGCCTTCGCGATGTGCCGGCCCTGAGCGGTTGGCGCAACGAGGTCTTTGGCCTGGACGCGTTGCGCCTTTGTGCCGGGGAAATCGCGCTGGTGGCCCGTGGTCAAAACGTGGATGTGGTCGAGCTGTAAGCCCGACTGCGCGGGGGTTTTTAAGCCTATAAAGACTGATCAGGAGGTGCGGTAAAACTTGCGTCGGGCTTCCTGTTCGATGTTCAGACGCAGTTCGAGATCGGCGAGCCTGCCCATCTCTGCTTTGCGCTGATCAGGGTCGGTTGTACCCGCCGAAACTTGGCGCTGCGCCGCGACCGCCTTTTTCAACTCAATCTCGCGCGGCAGCACTCCGGCCTGCGCCATGATGCCCATGCCAGCGCTGACAATATCGTCGCAGCCCTGCATCGCAAGCGGTTTGCCCTGTCCCGACAGATCGTCCAATTGGCCGTCGGCCTTGGCTTTCTGGATCTGATGTTCTGCAAGATCGCGCCATCTCATGGGCGAGCCTCCCCTGTGTTGCGGGACGATGTCACGCTACAGATCTGAACCGCACAAAGTCAATTGCGCGGGGTCAGCGTCAGACGGTGTCACATGGGCGGTGGCGTTCAGCGGCGGCGGGTTTCGCGGGCGTTTTCCGTAGCCAGAACCCGGATCAAACGTACGTCGCGCAGATCGCCATTGGACAGGCTGTGGGCGGCGCGTACGGTGCGGCTGAACTCACTGCCGCGTTGGGTTGCGAATTCCGGATAGTTCACCACGAATTCCAGTTCCAGCACCCCGTCTTCGGCTTCTTCATTGGGGCGCAGAGCCACGTCAAAAGCACCCTGACGCGATGGCAGGCCAGTGGCATAGATGATGGCCCCGGTTGAGGTGCGCTCCACCCGCAGCTCGGTCACGGTGTCCAGCAGAACGCGGGTTTCCTCGGCCTCGGCCTTGCGGACCAGATCCACCTTCTCGTCGATTGGGATCAGCGGGTTGACGGTCTCGGCCTCGACCTCGAGGCGGACCTCGTCAGAGCGGCCAAACCAGTTGCGCGGATTGACCTTGCTGTCGCGGATCGCGCCACAACTGGAAAGGAGCATTGCTCCGGTCAAAAGAACTGCGATGGATTTCTGCATGACGCCCGCCCGTTTAAGTGCCTCGGCAATTGGTTACCCGATTGAAGCGCGGTTGAAAAGCGGTTGAAAACAGCGGGCAGGCCGCTTAGGTCCTGATCTGGCCCGGATGCACCACACCTACGCATCACTTTGACCCAGACGAGGAAGCCCCCATGGCAAGCGCCGCCTTTGAAGAGATCGTGGAAGATTTTGAATTCCTGGACGACTGGGAGGACCGCTATCGCCATGTGATCGATCTGGGCAAGGCGATGGAGCCGCTGGATGACGCGTTGAAAGTGCCCGCCACCAAGGTCGACGGCTGCGCGAGCCAGGTTTGGCTGCATGCCACGATCGAAGGTGGCGTGTTGCAGTTTGACGGGGAAAGCGATGCGATGATCGTGCGCGGCCTGATTGCCGTTCTGCGCAAGCTCTATAACGGTCTGCCGCTGGCGGATGTTCTGGCCGTGGATGCGCGCGCGGAACTGGGCCGCCTTGGGCTGAACGATCACCTGTCGGCGCAACGCTCCAACGGGTTGCGGGCGATGATCGAACGCGTGCGCGAGATTGCTGCGGCCAACGCCTAAGCATGCGGGCTTGGCGATCTGCATATGGCACGTGTTGCGCAGGATCGGCCGGGCATATTGCCCTGTGATCGGCGGCTGGCTAGGGTTAGCAGAGATGCAACCCTGTGAGCCCTGATGCAACACCCCAAGCCGCCATTTTCCGGAGCCTGCCTGTGTGGTGCGGCCCAGGTTCGCGTAACGGCCGAGCCCTTGTTGACCCTGGCCTGTCACTGTCGCGATTGTCAAAAGCTCAGCGCCAGTGCCTTTTCGCTGACAGTGATGGTCCCGCAGGACAGTTTTACCTGCAGCGGTGATTTGATTGTGGGAGGACGCAAGTCAGACGGGCGGGTGCATTACTTCTGTGCGTCGTGCTTGAACTTTGTCTATTCGCAGATCGGCACTGGCAGCGGGCGGATCAACCTGCGCAGCTCCGTGTTGAAGGAGGCGGCTCTTTTTGCGCCCTTTGTCGAATTGATGACCGAGGAAAAGCAGCCCTGGGTCAGCCTGCCGGTGCAGCATAGTTTTGCCCGCTATCCCGAAAGCGCCGCGCAAGTGCAGGATCTGTTAGAGGCCTATCGCGACCGGTGATGTGTGCGATGGGGTAGGGTGGTCAGCCTTGCGGCGCGGACCATGCGCGCATCTGGGTTTCCAGATCGCCATATCCGGTATGGCGGTGCTCAAAGGTCAGCCCCATCCGCGTGGCGCAGTCTTTGGCCTTGGTCACCAGCGCCGGGTCATCGATCTGGGACTGGTAGATCAGCGTGGCGTAATTGCCAAAAATCATCTCACGCAGTTCGGGGTTTTTATCGAGCCCCATGGGACGCCAGATAAAGGCATCAAACTGTTTGACCAGAAAATCCGTCAGATAAAAGGCGGTGATTTCGCCTGCGTCGCTATGTTTGGCAAAGGTCTCATTGCCCTCAAAAAATGAATAGCAATGCGGGCCTTGCACCATCTCGACGCCAAGCTCGGCGCATTTGGCCGCCAGCTGCCCGCCGGTGCCACAATCGGCATAGCCGATGAAGATCTGGTCATAGGTGGCGCGGTGTTTCAGCACCGCCGCTTCAACCGCGTCGGTGATCTGATCCGGGTAGAGATGCAGTTTTGCGGGCAGGCAGGTGAGATCCAGATGATCCATGCCGTTGGCCTGTTTGATTGCCAAAATTTCGCGGGCCAAGGCCCCGCAGGCAATCAGAAGAACACGCCCCTCTTTGCGGTCCGGTGCGGCAAGCCCGTGTTCCGCGAGGGAGCGTTCTTCGAGTGTGCGCCCGGTGGGAGGGCGCCAAGCGGCCCGCTCTGTCAAGCGGACGGCTCTGCCTTTTCGCGCCAAATCAGGCGCTCATCTGATTGTGCTTGCGCGCGACGTATTCCTTGGCGGTTTCCACCGCAACGGCCGCGTCACGGCAATAGGCGTCGGCGCCGATGGCTTTGCCGAACTCTTCGTTCAGCGGCGCACCACCGACCAGCACGATGTAGTCATCACGCTTGCCTTGTTCGACCAGCGTGTCGATCACCACCTTCATATAAGGCATGGTGGTTGTGAGCAGCGCGGACATGCCAAGGATGTCTGCTTTGTGCTCTTCCAGGGCGTCGATGTAGTTTTCAACCGGGTTGTTGATGCCAAGGTCCACCACCTCAAAACCGGCACCCTCCATCATCATGCCAACCAGGTTTTTGCCAATGTCGTGGATGTCACCTTTGACGGTGCCGATCACCATCGACCCCATGCGTGGTGCACCGGTTTCGGCCAGAAGCGGTTTCAGGATGCCCATGCCGCCCTTCATGGCGCCAGCCGCCAGCAGAACTTCGGGTACAAAGAGGATACCGTCGCGGAAGTCAGCGCCCACGATGGTCATACCGCCCACCAGCGCTTCGGTCAGGATCTTGTAAGGGGCCCAGCCGCGTTCCAGCAGGATATTGACGCTTTCTTCGATCTCTTCCTTGAGACCGTCGTACAGGTCGTCAAACATTTGTTGGACCAGTTCCTCGTCATCCAGTTCCGAGAGGATGATGTCGTCTTCTTCTTCCGACATAGGCGTCTTCCTTGCTGGGCGGGAGATTCCCGCGATGGCATGTCTTTGATCCCGTTTTCGTCAAATTGCCGCAGTTCGACTGTCTAAATTACGACGCTGCCGTGATCCGAACCGACCTATACGTGGAAATCCAAGAAATAGAAAATGAGAAATCTGCATGGAAATCTTCAACATTTCGGGTTTGTTCTTTATTTGTTCTCACGGGTGTGGCAAGTTCGAAGGATGGACAGCGAACGCATATTACATGAACACCAGCACCGCGGTCGCGCCGCACTGAGCAATGCGCCGGGGCGGTTTGATCTGGATCGTGCGGCGGTGGATGACGGATGGGCAACGGAGCCGCGCGCCGACACGGTTGAGACGCAGGTGCGCCAGGAAACCGTGCGCACGGCGATCACCTATAACAAGTCGCCGGACCTGCCGTTTGACCGGTCGCTGAATCCCTATCGGGGCTGTGAACATGGCTGCATCTATTGTTTTGCCCGTCCTAGCCATGCCTATCTGGGCTATTCGCCGGGGCTGGATTTTGAGACCCGGCTGATTGCGCGCCCCAATGCGGCTGAGGTGCTGCGGATGGAGCTGGGAAAAGCGCGCTATAAAGTGGCGACATTGGCGATGGGGACCAATACGGATCCCTATCAGCCTTGCGAGACGGACTGGCAGATCACCCGCAAATGCCTGGAAGTGCTGCGCGACTTTAACCATCCAATCGCCATTGTCACCAAAGGGGCGTTGATCGAACGGGATTTGGATATCCTGGCGCCGATGGCCGAACAAGGGCTGGTACGGGTGGGGATTTCGCTGACCACGCTGGATCCCGATCTGGCGCGGCGGATGGAGCCGCGGGTGCCCACGCCTGCGCGGCGTCTGGCGACGATCAAACGGCTCAGCGATGCGGGGGTGCCGGTGCGAGTGATGGCCTCGCCCCTGGTGCCGGGTCTGTCAGATCATGAGGTTGAGGCGCTGTTGGCAGCGGGGCAGGCGGCGGGTGCGGACGCGGCCAGTTGGATCATGTTGCGTTTGCCGCGCGAAGTCTCGCCCCTGTGGCAACAATGGCTGGCAACGCATTACCCCGACCGCGCCGCCAAGGTGATGGCCCGCCTGCGGGAAATGCACGGAGGTCGTGATTATGATCCACGCTGGGGGCATCGGATGCGCGGGGAGGGGCATTACGCCGAGATGATGGCGATGCGGTTCAAAACAGCCTGCAAACGGTTGGGACTGGTCGAAAAAACCACGCCCCTGCGTCGCGATCTGTTCGCGCGTCCCCCGCAGGCTGGGGATCAGTTGGCGTTGTTTTGAGGGTGTCAAACGAGGACCAATGCCAGGGTCCTGGACCTCAAGCGGGGGCAATCGGCGCTGGTAAAACGTCTGGGTGGCACTGGGGCTGAACCACATAGGAGGCGGTAAATCTCGCCGACATGGTCTTTTGTCTTGTCTATTATTCGGCATCCCTTAAAGCGTCCCGTAGAGCACCCGCATATTAAGCACTGCGATTCTCAGGTGGTCTGTCTTCATATTCAGTTTGGACAAACGTCATGAATGGCATTTTTTCCCTCGGCTGGGAGGAATGGGTCTCTTTCCCAGATCTCGGCCTGGACGCGATCAAGGCAAAGGTTGATACCGGTGCAAAAACATCGTCGTTGCATGCTGCAGTAATCGAACCTTTTGGTTCGGTCGAAAAACCGATGGTGCGGTTCTTGATCCAGCCAGATCCGGATCGGCTTGACCTGGAAATTACCTGTGTTGCACCGATTGTTGACCGGCGCAGTGTAACCAGTTCCAACGGCGAAACCGAGTTGCGCTATGTGATCGAGACTAGCATCAAGATCGCAGACCGGAACTGGCCGGTTGAGGTCACGCTGACCAATCGGGAGAATATGGCCTATCGGATGCTGCTGGGGCGTACGGCGATTACTGACGAAATGGTCGTTGATCCCAACAGCTCCTTTTGTCAGCCGAAACTGTCGTTTGATCTGTATGGGGAGCGCCTGGTTGCGGAGCCGGTTCAGCGCCCGTTGCGGATTGCCCTGTTGACGCGTGAACCCAATAACTATTCCAGCAAGCGGATCGTCGAAGCGGCACGGGCAAGGGGGCACCATATACAGGCAATTGATACAACCCGTTGTTATCTAAAGATGGGCGGTTTGGCTCCAGAGGTTCATTACGACGGATCTCCGCTGCCGCATTTTGATGTTGTCATCCCGCGGATCGGCGCGTCTACAACCGCCTATGGCATGGCCGTTTTGCGTCAGTTCGCCAGCACAGGAGCGTATTGCGTAAATTCCGCTGAGGCGATCGGCGCGTCCCGCGACAAACTGCTGGCGCACCAAATGATGGCGGCGGCGAAAATCGGAACTCCGGTGACCGCCTTTGCGCATTCTCCTAAGGATACCAAACAGCTTGTCGAATTGGTGGGAGGTGCGCCTGCGGTTGTAAAGTTGTTGTCGTCAACCCAAGGGCGCGGTGTTGTCCTGGCCGAAACCAAAAAAGCTGCAGAGAGCCTTGTCGATGCGTTCAGAGGGTTGGATGCCAACTTCTTGATCCAAGAATTTGTATCTGAGGCGGCAGGAGCTGATATTCGGTGCCTTGTGGTTGGCAATAAAGTTGTTGGCGCGATCAAACGGCAGGCCGCTGACGGTGAGTTCCGCTCCAATTTACACCGTGGGGGCAGCGCGCGCCGCGTTCGGATCTCAAAAGAGGTGCGGGAGGTTGCCAAACGTGCAACACGCGTGCTTGGGCTTTCGGTGGCTGGTGTCGATATCTTGGAAAGCAAATCCGGGCCTCAAGTGCTTGAAGTGAATTCCTCCCCGGGTTTTGAAGGCATCGAGAGAGCAACTCAAAAAGACATCGCTGGGGTGTTGATCGAGTTCATCGAAACAAAGGTCCGCCCCCTTGCGAAGAAGCGATAACGCTGCATAGGAGGGGTGAAAACCACTTTGGAGCGCGGGCACGTACTAACTCTGTAAACACAAACTGACGCTGCAGAAGAAAAGGGCCCATCGGGGCCATTCTTGCAATGCTTATTTGTGTTTTGATGCGTTTAGGCGCGGCGGCGGCTGCCGCGGCGTGAGCGGCGTTCGCTGGCGGTGCTGGCGCCCTCTTCGGTGCCATCATTGGCAGACGAGAACGGACCGAGGACTTCGACGATCTGTTCCAACGTTGGGCGATCTCCGCGTGGTCGGGTGTCGAGCGCTTCGCGCATCTTTTCCAGGTGCGCAGGCATGGTGCCACAGCAACCACCGATGATTTTGGCACCTGAATTGCGCGCGAGGACGGCATATTCAGCCATCAATTCGGGCGTGCCATCATAGTGGATATGGCCGTCGACATATTTTGGAATGCCTGCGTTGCCTTTGGAGATAATGGGGCGTTCGCTGCCCTGTGCGCCAAAGCCGAGAACAGTGCGCAGAATATCCGACGCGCCGGTGCCGCAGTTGGCGCCATAAGCGAGGGGCGGGGTGTCAAACTCTTCCACCAGTTTTGCCATGTCAGCGGAAGTCACGCCCATCATGGTGCGCCCGGCGGTGTCAAAGCTCATGGTGCCACACCAGGGCATGTCGACCAGAGCAAAGGCTTCGGCGGCAGCGCGGAATTCTTCGGGGGCAGAGATCGTCTCAACCCAAAGAACATCTGCACCGCCTTCTTTGAGCGCATCCGCCTGTTCGTGGAACATCTCAACCGCTAGGGCGTGGCTCAGCTCGCCGACGGGTTCCATGATTTCGCCAGTTGGTCCAACAGAGCCCGCGACCAGGATCTCACGCTCAGAACTGTCGGCAATGTCGCGACCCAATTCGGCACCAACACGGTTCAACTCGCGGACGCGATTTTGCGCATCATGCAGTTTCAAACGGGACGCGGTGCCGCCGAATGTATTGGTCAAAAACAAATCGCTGCCCGCGTCTACCGAGCCCTTGTACAGGGCTTTGATTTTGGCTGGTTCATCCGTGTTCCACAATTCTGGCGCATCGCCGGATTGGAGACCCATGTTGAACAGGTTGGTCCCGGTGGCGCCATCGGCCAGCAGAACGTCCTTGGATTGCAGGGCTTTTGCGAATGTGTCGCTCATTTAACTCGTTCCCATCAGCGCGTTGTGAAAGCGGGTCCTGTTTCTGGACCGCAGGGCGTTGCACCCTGTCTCATGCACGTCGCACAAAAACAAATGCATTTTGCTCATCTTCATTATGAATGCCCGTTTCCCAGTTACCTTGCGGTGTCTTACGCAGGTCGGATGGAGCCCAGGGCAGGGCGGGGTGTACCGGTAGCGGGCGGTGTACCAGCCGGACCAGTTCAGCCAGGCAAAGGGTGAGCTGTCCCCAGTTCGGCGCGGCGATATATTGGGCCTGCCATGTCGGGTCAAAACAGGCTTTGAACCGGCGCAAACCGCGCTCCACCCGATCGGCAAAGCGATGATCGGGCGCTGCGGCGAGGGACAGGCAGGGCACGTTTTCCTCGGCAGCGGCAGCAATGGCGGCGCGCACCAGCGCATGGCCGGTACCATCCGGTGCATCCGGACCCATGCGGATCAGATCAAGGCACCATTCTTTTTCGGCAACGTGAAAGGTGGCAAAGCCGATAATGGTGCTGTTCTGCCAGGCGAGGAAGACCTGTTGCCCCTCCACATAGCCGGGCTCAAAACGGCCCATCGTGGTGCCATGGGCGACGCCGTGCGCTTCGTGCCAGATCCGGTCGACACGGGCCAACTGCGTCATCGGCAGCGCGTTGGCGGCGTCACGGACTTCGATACCGGATTTCTCCGCATTGCGCAGTTTGCGCCGCAGTTGCCGTTTGGAAGAACCGCTTTCGGTGAACGTCATCGGATTGACCAGCGCATCCTGGGCGATCCGCAATGTACGCCAACCTGCCTTGCGCGCGGAGACCGCCACACGGGGCGAGCATTTGTAAAAACAGACCAAAGCGTTGCGCGACCGGGCGTATTGCTGCAGCGGGGCAAACGTCTCATGCGCGTGGCCGATCACCGGGTCAAAAAACGCGATCGAGGTCTGCGGCGTGTCGAGCATGGCAAGCTGATTGAAGCCAAAGCTGCGCAGATGACCGCCGTTTTGGCGGATCACGGCGGTCTCCGACCGGGGGCGGGCATAGGCGATGGTATGGGGGCTGTCCTTGCGGGAACCGATCACGTCCAGCGGTTGGTATTGGCGTGTCTTGGGTCCCAGAAGGGTGGGCCAGAACAGCACCACGGCCGACACAACAGCGGGTGCAAGGTAGTAGACCAGACGGAAGGCAAACAGACCTGCCAGAATGGAAGTGGAGTCAAAGCTCGCCAGAAGTGAGACCATGGCCAGTTCCAGCGGACCAGTGCCGCCGGGCGATGAAGAGATAATCGCAAGCCCCAACGCTAGAAAATAGGCGGGCAGCAATGTGGTCAATGTGATGCCGCTGTCGGGCGGCAGCAGGAGCCACAGCGCGGTGCCGGCGGCCGTTACATCGACAATGGCCCAAAGGCCAAGCGCGGCCATTGCCGTCAGGGAGGGCCAGCGAAACTTGTGCTTGCCGAGCTTCAGCGTGGGAAAGAAAAACGTCGCCCCGCAGGCCAGGGCGCAGCCCGCCAACAGAGCCAGACCGGCGGGGATGGCATAGGGAAACGGCGACCAGGCGACCAGCGCCAGACCACAGATCGCGGCCAAGGCCCCCATGAACGTCAGCCCGGTCACTGCCGTCATCTGCGCGGCGTGCATGGGTGACAGGCCTGGAAGCAGGCGCCAGCGGGCAAAGGTGCCGGTGAAAATGCCAAAACCGGCGGTCTGGGAAAAGGCGATGGAGAACATGCCGGCCAGCCGTGCACGCGTTCCATCCAGGCCCGTGTGCAGGTGGCGATGGGCGACGCCGTCATAACGTCCCAGCGACCAGAAACTAACCAGTGTTGCAAGGCCTGCGCCGACCCAATTGATTGTGGGGATTTGCGACATCTGTGACGTCAGCTCCCCCATGCTGGGTAGGCGCACGCTGTTGGACAGCAGCCATAAACAGAGAAAGGCAGATGCCACGGGTAACAATAGCCGCATCGCCCGCGACGCTAAATTTTGCGTCACCGTCTTTGAACTGGACATATTGACCCCTCATCGCCCACAAACTCCGCCTATAAATTAGCGGGCTTACGATTGCGGATCCGTTAACCCGGCTGTGCTATTCGGACCAAGAAAGACTCAAATAATACACAAATCCCGCCACCGGATTGGGATGACGGGATTTGGTGTTTTGTCGCTTGAAAGCTGGCTGAGCAGAGCGGACTGGCTTTAGGCTGACTGGATCTGTTGGCGCGCGACTGCGGTAAATTCGCTGAGCTTGGCTTCGATCACGTCGGCGCTGGCCTTGCCGTTCAGATCTGCGGTTGCCTTGGCAACGATGCAGTGCACATCGCGGGGCAAGACGCCGGCGATGGCGTAGGATGCGATCAGCTCATCGCTTGTGTCGCCGTCCAAAGTGAGCTGGTCAGCAACCCAATTGCCCAACATCTTGTTGCGGCGGGCTTCGGTTTTGAAATCCAAATTTGCGTCATGCACGAATTTGGCCTCAAAGGCTTTCTTGCGGTCTACGAATAATGTCATTTGGTCACCTATGATTTATCCCATTGGCGACAATCGGGGCGATCCCTGCGGTCATGTGATGCTTGGACTTTGTCACAATGCATCACGCCAGGGTCGGACTTCTGTCAGATCAACCGAATGTCTACGAAGATTAATAGAACAGGAAGATTGATGAAGACATTGGCGTTGGAAATTGGGGTTAACGCGCGGTTTACAAATTAGGGAGAGTTGCGCGGTTACGCCGGATTGAAATCAGGATCCGCTAAAATTTCCTCCATCGCGGTGTGTACTTCCTCGGTCATTTTTCGTTGTAATTCGGCGTCCGGAATGCGGCCGCGCAAATCTTGTCGGAGGCGACTTAAGAAGTCCGCGTGACCGGGTTCTTGCAAGTCGGCGAGTGCGACATTTTTCGCATATTTTTCAGCGTCTTCTCGACCCATGCCAAGGCTGCGCGCCACCCAAAGCGCCACCCGTCTGCAGGCCCGTGCGGTGGCGGCAAACTTCAGGTTTTCGTCATGTGTGAACTTGTTTTCAAAGGCGGCTTCGCGTTCGTCAAACGTGGTCATTCAGCTCCTCCCAAAGGGTAAAATACATCTGAAAACTGAGGGGTTTTTCGCTGCTCGCAAATGCAGCGCGGCCCTCAAAAAGCGGGGCGAGGCTCTTTATGAACCGCCCCATTCTGGTAATGTATTTTAAAATTTGCGGGTTTCTAGGGGCTTGGACGCGCAGTAAGAGGCCGCAGAGCCCACTGAACGACGCAGATTGGCCTGCAAATCTTGCGATAGGCGGGGGCTTGCACTATGAGGGCCACACACCGGGAGGAGATTCCCGTAGTTTAACCTCCGAAAGGCTGTCCATGGCGCGTCGCAAGAAAATCTATGAAGGTAAAGCAAAGACTTTGTACGAAGGCCCCGAGCCGGGTACGATCGTCCAGTACTTCAAGGATGATGCCACAGCCTTTAATGCCGAAAAGCATGACATTATCGAAGGCAAAGGTGTTCTGAACAACATCCTGAGCGAATTCTTCATGCTGGGCCTTGGCCAGATCGGCGTGCCGACCCATTTCCTGAAGCGTTTGAACATGCGTGAGCAGCTGGTGCGCAGCTGTGAGATTGTTCCGCTGGAAATCATCGTGCGCAATTATGCGGCCGGTACGCTTTCCAAACGTCTGGGCATCGACGAGGGCACGCAACTGCCGCGCCCGATTGTGGAATATTGCTACAAAGACGACGCTTTGGGCGATCCGCTGGTCAGCGAAGAGCATATAGCAGCCTTTGGCTGGGCCAGCCAACAGGACATGGACGATATCCTGAGCCTGGCGTTGCGGGTAAATGATTTCTTGTCGGGTGTCTTCCTGGCCGTGGGCATTCGTCTGGTGGATTTCAAAATCGAGATTGGCCGCGTCTACGAAGGGGATTTCCAGCGACTGGTTGTTGCTGATGAAATCAGCCCGGACAGCTGCCGCCTGTGGGACATCAAGACCGGTGAGAAGCTGGACAAAGACGTGTTCCGTCGCGACCTGGGCAGCCTGACAGATGCCTACAGTGAAGTGGCGCGCCGTCTGGGTGTAATGCCCAACAATCCGCCCACTCCCGGCAAGCCGACGCTGGTGAACTAATACCCAAGACCCTGCCGCCCGGATGAGGCGGCGGGTTCTTACATTTTTCGAATGAGACCAATCGCCGGATCGACAGCTGATCGGGCGCGCTGAGAAGCCAAAGGAAAACGCGATGAAAGCACGTGTGCATGTGATGCTGAAAAACGGGGTTCTGGATCCGCAGGGCGAGGCAGTTCGTCACGCGCTGGGGGCTATGGGTTTTGACAAGGTTGAAGGTGTGCGTCAGGGCAAGGTGATTGACCTGGATCTGGCCGAGGGCGCAACCGAGGCAGATGTGACCGAGATGTGCGAAAAGCTGCTCGCCAATACCGTGATTGAATCTTACAGCATCGAGACGCTGTGATGAAGGCGGCGGTTCTCGTATTCCCCGGCTCCAACTGTGACCGTGATCTGGCGGTGGCGTTTGAACAGGCCGGTTTTGACGTGTCCATGGTGTGGCACAAGGACAGCGTGCTGCCCGAAGGTGTTGATATCGTTGGTGTTCCTGGCGGGTTCTCATATGGGGACTACCTGCGCTGCGGCGCGATTGCTGCGCAGTCGCCGATCTGCCAGGCGCTGGCGGAACACACCAATCGCGGTGGCTATGCGCTGGGGGTCTGCAATGGCTTTCAGGTTCTGGCCGAGACCGGCATCCTGCCCGGCGCGCTGCTGCGCAATGCGGGTCTGAAGTATATCTGCAAAACCGTGGATCTGAAGGTTGCGACCTCGGACAGTGTCTTTACCCAAGGGTATAACGCAGGCGATGTGATCGGCATTCCGATTGCGCACCACGATGGCAATTACTTTGCCGATGACGCAACCATTGCGGCGCTGCATGATCAGGACCGTGTTGCCTTTACCTATGGTGACAACCCAAACGGGTCGCGTGATGACATTGCGGGCATTCTGTCGGACAACCGTCGCGTGCTGGGCATGATGCCACACCCGGAACGGGCTGCGGACGAAGGCCACGGTGGCACCGATGGCACGGCGATGTTCCGCGCACTTGCGGGAATGTTGGCTGAGGCCTGACTTGTGCTGAGACGGCGGCGGATCTAGAATCCGAATATGTCTGTCACGTCCAAAAGCACAGCGCCCAAGCGCGCCAGCCCAAAGCGGTCGCGCGCACGGATGCGTACCATCTCTTGGCGCGTGCGCCTTGTGCTGTTCCTGTTTGTTTTGGCCGGGGCAGCAACCATCTGGCAGACCAACCGCAGTCTAACCAACCGGTTCACGGAAACCACCCGCAACCGGGCCGAGCTGCGGCTTGCGCTTTACTCCGGTAACCTGGTCAGCGAATTGCGCCGTCACGCGATTGTGCCACAGCTATTGGCGCGCGATCAGCTGCTGATTTCGGCGCTGCAATCCAGCGATTTCTCTTTGTCGACCCAGCGTTTGATCTCCTTTGTTGAGGAAATCGGCGCGGCTTCCATTTTTATGCTGGCCAAGGACGGGCGCACGGTGGCGGCGACCGATCGCAACCGGCTGGGTGAGCTTCATCGCAACGCGCCCTACTTCATCGACGCGGTGCGCTCCAACGCCACCGTGTTTTCGGTGATCCCCCGCGAAGTGGCCGGATACCGCTTTACCTATTCGCGCCGGATCGTGGACGCCTCGGGCGTATTGGGCGCAATTGTGGTTGAGGTTGATCTGCAAAAGTTCGAACGCGCCTGGGCGGGTATTTCGGATGCGGTGATGGTCAGCGACAGCACCGGCACCATTGTGCTGGCCACGGAATCGCGCTGGCGGGGCCTGTCCGAGACGGATGCGCTGCAACAACAGACCCCGGAAGGCGCCATCCAGCGCGCGATCCGCGCGACCACGGATTGGACGGCGCTGCCCCCCGATGCCTATTTGCAAGGTGAGGCGGTGATGCGTCTGGAAAGCCGGATCCCGTTTCGCGGCTGGCGGATGACCAGTTTCACCACCTATGCCTCCATTCGGGAGAAGGTGAATGCGGTTCTGGCGCTTGAAATCATGGGATTCGCGCTACTTTTGGCATTGGCGTTCTATGCGCTTAGCCGCAAGACCGCGTTGCGGATGGCCCTGTTCCAGCGGGAGTCGGCAGAGCTTCGCGTATTGAACAGCCGTCTACAGCGGGAAATTGCCGAGCGTGAACGCATGCAACAAAGCCTTGAAGTTGCCGAGCAAAGCCTTGCGCAAAGCTCAAAACTGGCCGCATTGGGGGAGATGTCGGCGGCTGTCAGCCATGAGTTGAACCAGCCTTTGGCGGCGATGAAAACCTATCTGGCGGGCGCGCGTTTGCTGCTGAATAGAAACCGCCCCGACGAGGCGCTGGCGTCGTTTGGGCGGATCGATGATCTGATCGAACGGATGGGTGCGATTACCCGTCAGCTAAAATCCTACGCGCGCAAGGGCGGGGATACGTTTAGCCCTGTAAACTTGGGGGATGCGCTGGCTTCCTCCCTGTCGATGATGGAGCCGCAACTGCGCGAGAGGCATGTGAAAATCGGCCGGATCCTGCCCGAAGACGCGGTGTTTGTGATGGGGGATCAGATGCGCATCGAACAGGTGATGGTGAACTTGTTGCGCAATGCCATTGATGCCACCAAATCGGTTGAAGACCCGGAGGTGGAAATCATCCTGGCCGCTGGTGAAACCGCAACCCTGTCGGTGCGCGACAATGGCACCGGGATCACCGACTACGACAACCTGTTTGAACCCTTCTACACCACCAAACAGGCGGGTGAGGGCGTTGGACTGGGGCTTGCTATCTCTTCCGGGATCGTCAACGACCTTGGGGGTAGGCTTACGGCGCGCAATGGGGAAAACGGCGGCGCCGTGTTCGAGATGCAATTGCCGATCCTGCTCGACGGGATTGAGGCCGCGGAATAGCGGCACAGAAAAAGGAAAGGGCGCGTTATGGCACAGGCCATGAAAATAGCGATCGTCGATGATGAAAAGGACATGCGCCAGTCGATCAGCCAATGGCTGGCTTTGTCGGGCTATGACACCGAGACCTTTGCCAGCGCCGAAGACGCGCTCAAGGAGCTGGGGCCGGATTATCCGGGCATTGTGATTTCCGACATCAAAATGCCGGGCATGGATGGGATGCAATTCCTGAAAAAGCTGATGGGCAATGACAGCGCGCTGCCGGTTATCATGATCACTGGCCATGGCGATGTGCCGATGGCGGTAGAAGCCATGCGGGTCGGGGCGTTTGATTTCCTGGAAAAGCCCTTCAATCCGGATCGGATGTCGGAGCTGGCGAAAAAGGCCAGCAATGCGCGGCGTCTGACGCTCGATAACCGCGTCCTGCGTCGTGAGCTGTCCGATGGTGGGCAGATCATGAAGAAACTGATCGGCTCTAGCCCGGTGATGGATCGTCTGCGCGAAGACATCCTGGATCTGGGTCAGGCCGATGGTCACGTCCTGATCGACGGCGAGACGGGTACCGGCAAAACCCTGGTGGCCCACGCGCTGCATGCGGTGGGCAGTCGGGCCGGTAAGAAATTTGTGCTGATCTCCTGCGCTGCGTTTGAAGAAGACGCGCTGGCGAAACGCTTGTTTGGCCCGATGTTGCCCGAAGACAGTATGTTGCCCGCGATCGAAGAGGCACGTGGCGGCACCTTGGTGTTGGAAGACATCGACGCGCTGAGCGAGGCATTGCAGGCCAAACTGCTCAACGTAATCAACGAACAGGGCATCCCCGGCGAGACGCGGATTGTCGGGATCTCAAACCTGCAAGAAGCGGGCAAGACTTGCGAAGATATTCTGCGCCCTGATCTGTTCTACCGTCTGGCCGCGCTGCGCATCACCGTGCCGCCGCTGCGTCAACGGGGTGAGGATATTCTGACGCTGTTCACCCGGCTCAGCGAACAGTTCGCCGAGGAATACGGCTGTGAGACACCGCAGGTCACCGCCCAGGAAGCGGCGCAGCTGCTGCAGGCCCCGTGGCCCGGTAATGTGCGTCAGCTGATCAATATCGCCGAACGCGCTGTCCTGCAGGCGCGGCGGGGATCAGGCACCATCGCGTCCTTGTTGATGTCGGACCACGAAGAGATGCAGCCGGTGATGACCACCGAAGGCAAACCGCTGAAAGAATATGTGGAAGCCTTTGAGCGGATGTTGATCGACAACACCATGCGCCGCCACAAGGGCTCGATCGCCAGTGTGATGGAAGAGCTGCGCCTGCCGCGCCGGACCCTGAATGAGAAGATGGCGAAATACGGTCTGCAACGGTCCGACTATCTGGGTTGATTTTTGGGCAAACGACGCCCGCGCGACATCCTCATGCCTGTGGGGGTGTCGTCTTTTTTTGGTGAAAATGACGTAAAATGCCAAGGAATCTGCGCCTTTAGGCAAATTTGATTAGCGAATTCTTTAAAGTTTCGTGCAAATCGTGGGTTTCACTGAGACCTGTGAAGAATGCCCATTGTCATTACCTATCCACAGGTCGTATGTTGGTAAAACGAGGATGAGCCTCACTTGGGCTCCCTCAGAGATGAAATTCGCTGCTTCGGGCTTTTGTCCGGCCACAGCCGAGAAAGACCAAGCAGAGTGATAAGCTTCGCGGTTGCGAAGCGATTTAGCAACCTGATCCAGCGACGTTGGTACAGGCAATTAATGGCAGGGCCACATGTTGTGCACCTGTCGGAGAAGAAACGCGATGACGCGCGCGCGAGCGAAGAGCATAGAGGCAGAGACGCTGGGGACCGAAACGGCCCAGACTGCGCTCTATTCTGCGCCGCAGATTATCGCCCAGACCAGACGCCCCCCCAGACATTTGCACCCCATTGATGATACACGTGATCATATACGGGGCCGCGTTGCGCGCGGGCGGCGCATCAAGGAAACATGGCAAAGAAGATGCTTATCGATGCCACCCACGCGGAAGAAACCCGCGTCGTGGTGGTCGACGGAAACAAGGTTGAGGAATTCGACTTTGAATCTGAAAACAAACGCCAGCTCGCTGGCAATATTTATCTGGCAAAAGTAACACGGGTTGAACCGTCGCTTCAGGCGGCCTTTGTTGATTATGGCGGAAACCGTCACGGCTTCCTGGCGTTCTCGGAAATCCACCCGGATTATTACCAGATCCCGGTTGCTGACCGCGAAGCGCTCATGGAAGAAGAGCGCGCCTATGCTGAAGCGCAGCGTCAAAAGGACGAGGAAGAGGACAATAAACCCTCTAAGTCGCGCCGCAAACGCAGCAGCAAATCCAAGGCCCAGAAAACCACCTCTGCTGATGTGGTCGAAACCAAAGACGTCACCGAGGAGCTGAAAGAGACAGCGCCCGCGACGGCCGAGATTTCGGGTATGGAGACCATTGATCTGACGGATGAGGTGGAAACCTCGGACGACCAGGTCGCGGATCTGCCAGAGAATGACACAGAAGCAGACGCAGTTGCGGATGCACCGGTTGAAGAGGCAAGCGAGGCTGTAGACGCCGCACCTGCGGTTGAGGCTGATGCCCCAGCGGACGATGTAACTGCTGAGACTCCTGTTGAGGCTGAAGCGGTCTCTTCTGAAGACGCAGACAGCACATCGGATGCGCCAGCAGCCGACAGCGAAGCACCCGTTGCTGAAGACGCAGCCGCTGAAACACCTGCAGACGCGCCAGAAGCGGCCGCGACTGAAGGTGAAGACGCAACTGTAGCCTCTGACGAGGTTGAAACGCAGGCGGAAACCGCAAAAAGCGACGAGCCTGACGACGTAGAGACCACAAAAGACGATGCCGCGTCCAAGGATGACAGTATTGAATCCGTGGCCGATGAAGACGACAGCGAAGACATTCGCCCGGCGCGCAAACCGCGTCCGCGTCGTTACAAGATCCAGGAAGTGATCAAGGTCCGTCAGGTTCTGCTGGTCCAAGTTGTTAAAGAAGAGCGCGGCAACAAGGGTGCCGCTCTGACCACATATCTGTCGCTGGCCGGTCGTTATTGCGTTCTGATGCCAAACACTGCGCGTGGTGGTGGTATCTCACGCAAGATCACCAATGCCGTCGACCGCAAGAAGCTGAAAGAAATCGCCACCGAAATGGACGTGCCATCCGGCGCGGGTCTGATCATTCGCACGGCTGGTGCCAAACGCACCAAGGCCGAGGTGAAGCGCGATTACGAATATCTGCAACGCCTGTGGGAACAGATCCGCGAGCTGACGCTGAAATCAATTGCTCCCGCGAAGAT
The DNA here is from genome assembly GCF_018678075.1 of Epibacterium ulvae. Lineage (GTDB taxonomy): Bacteria > Pseudomonadota > Alphaproteobacteria > Rhodobacterales > Rhodobacteraceae > Epibacterium > Epibacterium ulvae_A. Next base: position 33,015 of record NZ_JAHHIR010000040.1, read on the forward strand.
CTATGAAGAAGGCGATCTGATCAAACGCTCGATCCGCGACCTTTATAATCGTGAGATCGACGAGGTTCTGGTTGAAGGCGAACGCGGCTACCGCATTGCCAAGGACTTCATGAAAATGATCATGCCGTCCCACGCCAAAAACGTGCAGAACTACCAGGAAACCCTGCCGTTGTTCGCGCGCTTCCAGGTAGAGAGCTACCTGGGCGGCATGTTCAATCCGACCGTGCAGTTGAAATCCGGCGGCTATATCGTGATCGGCGTGACCGAAGCGCTGGTGGCGATTGACGTGAACTCGGGCCGTGCGACCAAGGAATCCTCGATCGAGGAAACCGCGCTCAAGACTAACCTGGAGGCCGCCGAAGAGGTGGCGCGCCAGCTGCGTCTGCGTGACTTGGCCGGTCTGATCGTCATCGATTTCATCGACATGGACGAGCGCAAGAACAACACTGCCGTTGAAAAGCGGATGAAAGACAAACTGAAGACCGATCGCGCCCGTATTCAGGTCGGTCGGATCTCTGGCTTTGGTCTGATGGAAATGTCCCGTCAGCGTCTGCGCCCCGGCATGATCGAGGCAACGACGCAGCCTTGTACGCATTGTCATGGCACCGGCCTGATCCGCTCGGACGACAGCTTGTCCCTGTCGATCCTGCGCCAGATCGAGGAAGAAGGCACCCGTGGGCGCTCCCGCGAGGTTCTGGTGAAATGTCCGGTGGATGTTGCCAACTTCCTGATGAACAACAAACGCGAGCATATCGCCCAGATCGAAGCGCGCTATGGCCTGTCCGTGCGCATCGAAGGGGACCCGCATCTGGTCAGCCCGGATTTCTCGATCGAGAAGTTCAAGACGGCGACGCGGTTCGTGCCGCCGGTGGAAGCGCCTGTCGTTTCGGTCGATACCAAGATCATGGAAGAAGTGGACGCTGATGACGAAGAAGACGTCGTCGAAGCTGAAGCTGAAGCTGAAGCTGAAGCTGAAACGGTAAGTTCTGAGACGTCGGAAGATGGCGAAGAGACAAAGCCCAAGCGTCGCCGCCGTCGTCGTCGTCGTCGGAAATCCTCCAGCTCTGAACAGGGCGAGGGCGAGGCAAACGGTGCGGACGATCAGAACGGCGAAAGCCAGGATGACAGCGCGTCTGAGGGCGAAGAAACCTCTGAGGGCGAGGCATCCGAGGATGCGCCGAAGGAAGAGAAGAAGTCCCGCAGCCGCAGTCGCAGCCGGTCCCGTCGTCGCAAGAAGGACACCACCACGGCCGAGGCCGCTGAGGGTGAAACCGGCGACAGCGCGGCATCTGAAGGCGAGACGGCAGAGGATGCTGGCGAGGCCCAGGTAGAGACGGACAGCCAAGACGCTTCTGGTGCATCCGAAACCGTCCCAGTTGAAACACCTGCTGATGCGGAAGCCGTAGACGCGCCCGTTGCTGAGGTTGAAACACCTGCTGAGGTCGAGGCGGTACAAGACGCGCCGACTGAAGAGACGCTGGCCGAAGAGGTCGCGGTTGCTGATGACGCGGACGAGGCTGTCGCTGAAACGGTCGAAGCCGAAGCAGAGCCTGAGCCCTCAGAGGCGGAGCCAGTTGCAGAAGCCGAGCCTGTTGAAGCAGTGGCGGAGGTTGCTCCGGCTGAGGTTGAAGAAGCACCCGTGTTAGAGGCTGTCGGCGAACCGGCCAAGCCAGATGGCCCCCCCAAGCCCAAGCGGCGTGGATGGTGGTCCAACTAATAAGAGAAAGGCGAGCCAGCGTGGCTCGCCTTTTTTCGTTTTAGAGACCAGAATTTAGCTGGATTTGCGCAGGCGATAGACCTGATGATCCGCGCCCTCATCGACACCAAGGAATTCGTGTCCGGCCTCGGCGCAGAAATGGGGCACATCGACAATGGCCGCCGGATCATCCGCCAGCAGTGTCAGAACCGTGCCGGGTGCCAGTGATTTCAGCCGTTTGCGCGCCTTGAGCACGGGCAGGGGGCACAACAGCCCGATGGCGTCCAAAATGTTGTTTTCATCCGTCATAACCTGCAGTTAATCACGATGTTTCAGCCTGTCCACAAGGATGTGACGTCCTGTGCAGGTGACCTTTTGAAATTCGGTGGTTAAGTGTAGCGCATGTTTGGAATTGATATCATCGATGCGGGTCTCTTGCCCGCCATGCTGGTGGCGCTGTTTGGCGGCCTTATCAGCTTCTTGTCGCCCTGTGTGCTGCCGATTGTGCCGCCTTATCTGGCCTATATGAGCGGCGTGTCTATCAACGAGATGCAAGGCACCACCGCCGCGCGGCGCAAGGCAATTATTGCCGCGCTGTTCTTTGTGCTTGGCCTGTCGACGGTGTTCATTCTGCTGGGCTTTACCGCATCTGCCTTTGGTGCGTTTGTGTTGCAGAACCAACAGCTGTTTGCGCAGGTTTCGGGCGTGATCGTGATCGTCTTTGGTCTGCACTTCCTGTCGATCTTCCGCATTCCGCTGTTGGATCGTGAAGCGCGGATGGATGCGGGGCAATCCGGGGGCTCGGCGCTTGGCGCTTATGTGTTGGGGCTGGCCTTTGCCTTTGGCTGGACGCCTTGCATCGGCCCGCAATTGGGCGCAATCCTGTCACTTGCCGCGTCAGAAGGGTCTGTGTCGCGCGGCACGGTCTTGCTGGGTGTTTATGCAATGGGCCTTGGCGTGCCGTTCCTGTTGGCAGCGATTTTCCTCACCAAATCTATGGTGTTGATGAACAAGCTGAAACGCCACATGGGCATGATCGAAAAGGTGATGGGCGGCTTGCTGCTGTTTGTCGGTTTCATGCTGGTCACTGGCCTGTTTGCAACCTTCAGCTGGTGGCTGTTGGAGACCTTCCCGGCGCTCGCCGTTCTGGGCTGATCCGCAAGACACCGTAAAACCAATGGAGGCCCCCGCGTGGGGCCTTACTCTTGCCAGATTGGCGCATTATGATCGCTGGGATTGATCAATTTACCAGTGGGCAGAGCGTGACCGGACAGGCAACTGCGGATCCTTCCAGTAAAATCGTGCGCAGACGGCGGGTGTTTTACATCCCCGGCTATGACCCGATTCATCCCCGCCGCTATCGGGAGCTCTACCGCAAGGAAGGCAGCGCCCAGGCCGAGATTTCGGGCTACACCCTGTCGCTAAAGCCCGGCACGACCGAGGGCGCGTTTGGCTGGCATGTCTCCTCGCAGATTGCGGATGATCGGGTTGAGACCGACATGGAGGTCATGGTCTGGTCCGACATTGTGCGCGACAGTATGGATGCCAGTATCGTGGGCACCTATCTGCAGCTGATCCGCACGGCGTGGATCTACATTACCTCTGGTGCGCTCAGCCGGTTGATGTTGCTGCGCAAAGGGCCGGTGATTGCAGCGCTTTATCCGGTGTTGATGCTGCTCGTGCAGGCCGTTCTAGCGCTGGGACTGGCGGTCTTGGTGCATGAAGCGATTGGTGCGCTGTGGGCGCAGGTTGCACCAGTGGGGCTGCTTGCCAATGTTCTGGGCTGGTGTGCGGGTGGATTTGTTGGCGCGCGGCTGCTGCATTGGTTCAAGAGGCTGGATAACAAATTCTTTGCCTATTACTTGATGCATGACTACGCCTATTCCGCCGCCTCCCAAGGCGAGAACCCGCCCGAGTTGGAGGCGCGGATGGCGGAGTTCAAAACCCGCATTCGATTGGCGCTGGAGAATCCCGAGTTGGATGAGGTTCTGGTGGTTGGTCATTCCTCCGGCGCGCATGTGGGCGTGAGCGTTCTCGCCGATCTGTTGCGCCAAGGGGTGCCCGATGATGCGCCGGTTCTGTCTTTCCTGAGCCTGGGGCAGGTGGTGCCGATGGTGTCTTTCCTGCCGCGTGCCGCACGGTTGCGTCGGGATTTGCAATATCTGTCGCTCCAGGAACAGGTGGCCTGGGTGGATGTCACTGCTCCCGGCGATGGCTGCGCCTTTGCCTTGTGTGATCCGGTTGCGGTGAGTGGGGTTGCCACCGGGCAGAAACGCTGGCCGCTGGTCATTTCGGCGGCCTTTACCCAAACGCTGAGCCCGGCGCGTTGGTCCGAGCTGCGCTGGCGGTTTTTCCGGCTGCATTTTCAATATCTTTGTGCCTTTGACCGGCCGGGCGATTATGATTACTTCCAGATCACCGCAGGCCCCCAGACGTTGGGCGCACGCTACAAAGATCGCAAGGCCTCTCCTGCGCGGATTGATGTGGAGGTGTCAAAATACACCTCAATGGCGTTGGAATGACGGCTGACTTACCCCTGCCGCCGAAACCTCCAGCACGGCCAAAACGGGTGTCGCTGTGGCGCTATGCCAAACTCTTTCGCCAGGACATCCTGTCGGCGCAGCCCGCACGGCTGTATCGGGCATGGATGGCTGAGTTTCGCACGCCGTTCTTCCGCTCCTATCTGATGAACCAGCCTGATCTGGTGGACACGGTGCTGCGCCAACGGCCCGATGACTTCCCCAAATCCGACCGCATTGCCGAAGGTCTGCGTCCGCTGTTGGGGCAGTCGGTTTTTGTCACCAATGGGGATCTGTGGAAACGGCAACGGCGCATCATTGATCCGGCCTTTGAGGGCGGGCGTCTGCGCGAGACATTTGCGGCGATGTTTGCCGCCGGTGAAGCAGGCCTTGCGCGTCTGAAACACCAAGGCGACTTGGTTGAGATCGAGGAGGTCACGTCGCATCTGGCGGCGGACGTGATCTTTCGCACCCTGTTTTCGATCCCGATCGAGCATGAGACGGCATCAGCCGTGTTCCACCGGTTTCGCGACTATCAACGCAGCCAGCCGATTATGAATGTGGCGGCCTTTGTGCCGATGCCGCGCTGGATGCCACGGTTCTTTCGCCGGGGCACCCGCGCCAATGCGGCTGAGATCCGGCGGCTGATCGCCTCACTCACCCATAAGCGACAGGATGAGATTGCCGTAGGCACCGCGCCCGATGATCTGGCGACCAAGATCATGACCACCCGCGATCCCGAAACCGGCGATCTGTTTGATGCGGATGAGATGGTGGATCAGGTGGCGATCTTTTTCCTGGCGGGGCATGAAACCAGCGCCTCGGCCTTGGCGTGGGCGCTGTATCTGATGGCGCTTTATCCGCAGTGGCAGGAAAAGGTCGCGACAGAGGCGCAGGCCATCACGGGGCCGGATTTTTCTGTGATCTCCAAACTGCGCCTGTCGCGCGATGTCTTCCGCGAGACGCTGCGGCTTTATCCGCCGGTGCCGATGATGGTGCGCGAGACGGCCTGCCCAGAGCAGTTCCGCGACCGGGATGTGGCCAAGGGATCGCAAGTTGTCCTCAGCCCCTGGCATCTGCATCGCCATGAACGGTTGTGGGACAATCCGGACGGGTTTGATCCAACCCGCTGGCAGAGCGAGAATGGGAAGACCTGCCAGCGCGAGGCTTATATTCCCTTCTCTGCCGGATCGCGGGTCTGTACGGGGGCCGGGTTTGCCATGGTCGAAGGAGTGTTGCTGTTGTCGATGATCCTGCGCGATTTCCGGGTGGAATATGCAGACGACACACCGCCGGTACCGGTGGCGCATCTGACGGTGCGGTCAAAGGATGGGATCAAACTGCGGCTGTTTCCACGCGCGCCTGCAGACGGCGCAACACATACAGACGAATAGCCGAGGCCAGCCCGCAATCTGTGCCACGGGTTTCATCGATCTCTGCGGCCAGCTCGTTTATCGGTCGGCCTTCTTGTGCAGCGATTTGGCGAAAGGCCGTCCAGAACTCATCCTCAAGCGAGACCGAGGTGCGGTGGCCGCGCAGGGTAAGAGAGTGTTTTTTGGGGCGCAGGCTCATGTGTCGTCGGTTTTGTGATTGTCCAGATCGCGGCGCAGTTTCTCGATCTTGGCCGTTTCCAAAGATTTCTCGGATTTGGTGCGGCCAAATTTAGCGGCATTTGCATTGGCCTGCGTCTTTTTGTCGGCGCGGGCACGGGTTTTGCGGAAGCGGTTCAGGTTCACGATCTCAGCCATATCCGCAGCATAGCCGGCAGACGTTTGCAAAATCCAGCACTTAGGCGGTAAAGAATAAGCTTCGTAACAAGCCCGGAAGTAAGCGACGCCCCTGCTGTGTCAAAGAATACGCTACCATTATGGATTTCAGTGGTTCTTGAACTTGGTCGTCACGAGTTCTCATGAAGCCGACATTGGATAGATGCGCCCAGAACCAGTCATTTGCGGACCCTTTGGGTGTCATGGCGGCTACGTCTTCATTTCCCGTACTCTGCAACATTGCAACAAGAGCGGATTTATCACCGTTAGATAAGTTGTCAGCCAACTCTTTTAAGCGTCCCCCCCATCCCTTGTCCTGTCGCGCGGCCTCGATGAGGCCGCGCTTTGGTTCATTTGCAGTGGTCATCAGGCTTTAGGGCCGATCATTTGTTCGGGGCGGACCACAGCGTCAAAGGTCTCGTCATCGACAAAGCCAAGCGCGATGGCTTCTTCTTTGAGGGTGGTGCCGTTCTTATGCGCGGTCTTGGCAACTTTGGTCGCGTTGTCGTAGCCGATGGTTGGCGCCAATGCGGTGACCAGCATCAGCGATTCTTTCATCAGCTTGTCGATGCGCGGCTCGTTCGCCTGGATGCCGTTGAGCATACGGGTCGTAAAGCTGTCCGCCACATCCCCCAACAGCTGCATGGATTGCAGCAGGTTGTAGGACATCATCGGGTTGTAGACGTTCAGCTCGAAATGGCCCTGGCTGCCCGCAAATGTCATCGCGGCGTTGTTGCCCATGACGTGTGCGGCAACTTGGGTCATGGCTTCGGCTTGGGTCGGGTTGACCTTGCCCGGCATGATGGATGAACCAGGCTCGTTCTCGGGCAGGATCAGCTCACCCAGACCGGAGCGTGGACCGGAGCCCAGGAAGCGGATGTCGTTGGCGATTTTATACATCGAACCCGCAACAGTCGCCAATGCGCCGGACATGAAGACCATCGCGTCATGCGCTGCCAGTGCTTCGAATTTATTCGGCGCGGTGACAAAAGGCAGGCCGGTGATTTCGGCCATATTGGCGGCAACGGTTTCGCTCCAACCGGGGGCGGTGTTCAGACCGGTGCCAACGGCGGTGCCGCCTTGGGCCAGTTCGTAAATGCCGGGCAGGGCTGCGTTGATACGCGCGATGCCCTGGCGGATCTGGTGGGCGTAGCCGCCAAATTCCTGACCCAATGTCAGAGGGGTCGCATCCTGAGTGTGGGTGCGGCCGATCTTGATGATGTCTTTGAATTCTTCCGACTTTGCTTCCAGACCTTCGGCCAGTTTGGTCAGGCCGGGCAGCAGGACGTCGCGCACGGTCATGGCCGCCGCGATATGCATCGCGGTTGGGAATGTGTCGTTAGAGGACTGACCCATGTTGCAGTGGTCGTTCGGGTGAACCGGGTCTTTGGAGCCGATCACGCCGCCGAGGATTTCAATCGCACGGTTGGCGATAACCTCGTTTGAGTTCATGTTGGACTGGGTGCCGGACCCGGTCTGCCAGACAACCAGCGGGAAGTTGTCGTCGAATTTGCCCTCAAAGACTTCGCCAGCAGCCTGGATCACAGCATCGGCGATCTTGGCGTCCATCTTGCCGTTGGCTTTGTTGGCCATGGCGCAGCCTTTTTTGATCACACCCAGCGCGCGCACGATGGCGACGGGCTGTTTTTCCCAGCCAATGGGGAAGTTCATGATCGAGCGCTGTGTCTGTGCGCCCCAATATTTGTCTGAAGGAACTTCAAGCGGACCAAAGCTGTCTGTTTCGGTGCGGGTTTCGGACATGGTCTCTCTCTCCGTCTGGTAAACCGTCCCAGAGGCTTTAGCGCAGGGGGCGGCACTGTTCAATTGGCTAGCGATGAATTGACGAGGCGCTAGCGCTCACAATGACACGGAAACCTTTTCAAAACGGGTTCTGAGACATACATACCCTATGTAAGCATCGCAAATTTCTTGCGATCTGCGCAAAATGGGCACATCTGATGGAACCGAACGTTCAAGTAGCTGCAATCGATGATGCGTCGTTGACCAGAAGACGGATGGTTCTGGCAGGGCTCGTGGCGATGTGTGTGGCCTGTCTGTTGTTGCTGGCCCCTGGTCAGGCGCTGGCGCAGAAATATGGTGCCAAGGCCGCGCCAGAGCTTGTGCGGTTCTTTGGGACCTATACCGGCTCGGCGCAGGTCACCCGCGCGAATGGTGAGGTTGAAGACCGCGATATGCAGGTTGAGATCCGCGAAGCCGGTGAGGGGTTCTGGGTCAAATGGACCACCAAGCGGATGAAGGCGGACGGACAGGTCTCTGCCAAAAGCTATGACATCTTTTTTGAACCCGGCGGGCGCGGTGATCTGTATTCAGCCGCGATGCGTCAGAACGTGTTTGGCCATGCGGTGCCGCTGGATCCGTTAAAAGGCGAACCCTATGTCTGGGCGCGTCTAGACAAGGACACGCTGACGGTGTTTTCGCTGTTTATCGATGCCAATGGTGACTACGAGATGCAGCAATATGACCGCACATTGGTTGAGGGCGGGATTGATCTGCATTTCTCCTCCCATCGCAACGGATTTCCCCGGCTTGAGGCACGCAGCTTTTTGGCGCGGGATTGATCGCCAAGCCCTGTCCAAGGCATGAATTGTTCCAGACATGAAAAAGGGGCGCGCAACGCACACCCCTTTGATAGCTTAGCTTTGATCGCGATTACTTGCGGAAACTGTCGAGCGAGACCACATCTGCATCCTTGGCAGGGGCGTCTGCTTCAGGCTCTTCGCTGACTTCAACCTCGTCCTCTTCGGTGACCTCGTAAAGGGCTGGCCCGTCTTCTTCGTCGTCCTCAGCGCTTTCAAAACGCAGGCCAAATTCGACAGACGGATCCACAAAGGTGCGCATCGCATCAAATGGAATATACAGCGGTTCCGGATTGTCGCCAAAGTTCAGCGTGATCGAGAAGCCCGCATCATCCACCACCAGATTTTCGAACCAATGTTGCACAACAATGGTCATCTCACCGGGATAGCGGTCCGAGAGCCACTGTGCGATTTGAACATCGGGTTGGTTGGTATCAAACGTTATGAAAAAGTGATGGTTGCCCGGCAGACCATTTTCGCCCACGTCTTCGAGGACGGTTTTGATCAGGCTGCGCATGGCGGCATGCATCAGATTTCCATAATCGATTTCGCCGGTCATAGAGTGTTCCCTTGCTCTTTTTCACAAGCATAGCCGAAATTTGTGGAAACTAAAGAGATTGCGCAGCGATGCAGCATTTTTTTCCACAGGGCATTTTATGTAAAGAGTGGAAGCCTTTGCAGCACAATCGCCAGCCCCGCCATGAGGGGGAGGAGCAGAAACAGATTGCCGCGCAGCAGCTTGTGAAACAGGGGCGCCAGCAGAACCAGAACCAATGACAAGAGGTTCATGCTGGCCCATTCGGGCAGGCTGAACTGCAACAGGCCGCGTTCCATTCGGATGACGATGTCAAACAGGATGGAAATGGCAAACCACAGCGACAGGTTGAGAATGACGCCCACCACCGTGGCTGTGATCGCCTTGAGCGCTGCATTGAGACGCGGAATGGAGGTCAGCCGTTCCACAAAAGGCGCGGCGGCAAAGATCCACAGAAAACACGGCACAAAGGTTGCCCAAAGTGCGGTGATCCCGGCGGCAATGGCCAGGGAGGCTCCGCCGATTTGCGCGCCGGTCAACATGGCTACAAACTGCGTGACCAGGATCAGCGGACCGGGTGTGGTCTCCGCCAGTCCCAGCGCATCCACCATCTGCCCCGAGGAGATCCAGCCGTGATCTTGGACCACGGTTTGGGTCATATAGGACAAAACCGCATAAGCGCCGCCAAAGGTCACAACCGCCAATTTGGCAAAGAACCAGCCGATCGTGGCCAGAACAGGTGCGCCCCAGATGGACAGGGCCACCAGTGGCACCAACCACAGCGCGGCCCAAAGCCCGGTTTGCGTCATATGTTGCGCTAATGAGGTTGTGGCGGGCGCAGGGGCGGGCGGCGTGGCGGTTTGTCCATTGATGGCAAACCACGCCGGAAAGGCCGCGCCGACAACCGCGCTGGCCGCAATGACAGCCGGAAACGGCAGATCAAGGAAGAACAACGCAACAAAGCCAAACAGCGAAAACACCCCATCCAAGGGGCGATGCAGCGCCTTTTGGCTCAACTTCCACAGCGCCTTGAACACGATGGTGATCACGGCCGCCTTAATGCCAACAAACCCTGCGCTCACAAGGGGTTGGTTGCCAAAGGTCACGTAAAGCCACAAGAGCGCAGCAATCACAAAAGCGCCCGGTACAACAAAAAGCGCACCGGCCAGCAACCCACCAAGGGTGCCGCGCAGTCGCCACCCGGTATAGGTCGCCAGCTGCATGGCTTCGGGCCCCGGCAGCAGCATGCAAAAGCTGAGACCGCGCAGGAACTGCTCTTCCTTTAGCCAGGGGCGTTTTTCCACCAGCTCTTGATGCATCAATGCGATCTGCGCGGCAGGGCCGCCAAACGACAACAGGCCGATCCGGCCAAAGACCCGGAACAACTCCGAAAAATGAGGGGACATGTTGAACTCCAGTCCTTAGCCGCGTGTCGTGGGCCAGTCATGGCCTTCATCAAACCCATCCCGCGCCCAACGATAAAGCGCGTCATACATCTCAAACCCGGCCAGCATTTGCTGCTGGTCGTCCTTGAACCGTCGCGACAGGCCAACGGACAAGGCCAAAAGCCCGGCCGCCTGTGGGGCAAGATCATGGCGGTTGGTGTCTGCCGCGCGCACGATCTGTGCCAAACGATCCATCGCATGGGTGGTCAGGCCAAATTCGCCGACCATTGTGTCAAACGTGCAAAACTCACCGCGGTGGCTCCAAAAAACATCCTCAACATCAAAAGGCGTGGCCGAAAACCGGTCTGCAACAGTCTTGACCTCGGATGGGGACACAAAGAGGAAGCGCGCCTGCGGATCCACAAAACGGCGGATCAGCCAGGGGCAGGCGATGCGGTCGATCTTGGGACGATGACGGGTGACCCAGACTGTGGCGCCGTCTTGTTTGGGCGGAATGGCTGCCAAGGGCACACGCGGCGCACCATCGGTCGCGGCCCAGCCCAGGTTGCCGCCTTGTAAGTATTCGGCCGCAACACCTTCACTGGCGAGCCACGCGGCGACGCCCTGGCTCAGCTTTTTGCCCTTTTGGCAGACAATAACGGCAGGCCGTCCGAACAGGAGGGTGATCAGGCCCTGCATATCCGTGTGTACGTGTGGCAGTGCGCCGGGGATAAGAAAGGGGTCTTCGGCGACGTCTTCGGGCAGGGTGACATCCACAATCACCGGACACTCAGGCGTGCCGATCAGTCGCATCAATTGCTTTGGGGTCATTTCATTTGGCGCAGGCATGCTACATCCTCTGATATCTTTGGGTTTCAGCGGATGCGACTTTGGCTGGCGCCTCACGGGGCGATCGCACAGGCCCCATGAGACAGACAATTTGCAATTGTCTCGGTAATGTCAAGTGGTGTGGTGTCAGGTTGTCTCAGCCAAAAAGCGTTCGCCAGAGAAGAGAAGTTCGTGTGATTGTTCAGGCAATTGCTGCATTTGCTCGAACAGGTTCAAGTAATTGACCGTGTCGTAGCATTCGACAATTTTGTCTTCCTCAAAGCACACACAGGCAACTGACCGATGAAATTGATGGGAAAGCCACCAACCGCAGCGGTCGCGGTGCATCGATACAGCATTTGAACCCATTTGCCCGTTTCCGTCACGACCAGGGGTTCAATCCGCATGTTCTTCATGATCGCCGCAATAACGGGGACAAATTCGCGGAAATCATCCGGGCCAAGCGACGTGTCCTGTAGCACACCGTCGACCTTGAAATCGCTGGCAAAATAGGTGTCGATTGCAACCAAATCATGTTCGACCCAAATTGCGTTTGTGCTGTCAATCAGCAGCTGTGCCTGGCGTGAATGAGCCTGGATGCTTGGAGCGGTCGACATTCAAAATGGTCCTTCGCTTCAATCTGTGCAGGTGTTTACCATCATAGACAACACTATGTGATTAACTGTAACAAGTTTCAATCACACACGAAAAAAATGTATCCTGCCAACGCTTTAGGAAAAGCGGATGCGCAAAAAGTGACCTTAGAAATCAGCGTGTTTGGAACGGAAAAAGTAAGTGCAGGTTTCTGTTGCCAGGTACCTGCGAACCCCGCCTTACGCGGCTAGGCGCAAGGGCTTAATTTCGGTTTTCCGAACTGCTTACGCAGCCAGGGCTACCGGAGCACGATTGTCATTTGCAATTGTACAAGTTTCGCCGATAACGGTGGCAGACAGCCGAAACAAAGCTAACCCCTTTAGACGTCCGTCGATCCTATTTCGACCCCATGATCCCCAAATGAAGGATGTTTGGTGGAGTCGCCGGGTACCGCCCCCGGGTCCGATCCGTTTATTACGAGCGCGTTTATGTTCATAGTTCCCGAAGGAACATTGCGAATATACGCCCGACGGGGCCGAAGTTAAAGGGGCAAAATACTGAAAACAGTATGCTCTTTGGTATCTTGCAGGTCGGGTTTTGCAAAAATCCCAAAGTATAGCCGCAAATCTCTTGCGATAGGCGCGACTTTGCGGAAGCTTTGAGCCAACACGCAGCAGGAGCTTTTGGATATGGTCGAACTTGACGCAGCTTTTGTCAGATCGCAGTTTCCCGCCTTTGATGAACCAAGCCTCGCAGGGCAGGCGTTCTTTGAAAATGCCGGGGGATCATACACATGCGCTCCGGTGATCACGCGGCTTTCGCGGTTTTATCATGCGCGCAAGGTGCAGCCCTTTGGACCCTATGAAACCTCACGGCTTGCCGGAGAAGAGATGGATGAGGCGCGCCGCCGTCTGGCCGCGTGGATGGGGGTGCAATCGGATGAGGTGAGCTTTGGCCCATCCACCACCCAGAACACCTATGTGCTGGCGCAGGCGTTTCGTCGGTTCATGCAGCCCGGCAATGCGATCATTGTCACGGATCAGGATCATGAGGCCAACAGCGGGCCCTGGCGTCGGCTGGCTGATGAGGGGTTTGAAATCCGCGAATGGAAGATGAACCCGGAGACAGGCGCGTTGGAGCTGGACCAATTGGAAGAGCTGCTAGATGAAAACGTCCGGCTGGTGTGTTTTCCCCATTGTTCCAATGTCGTGGGGCAGATCAACCCGGTCTCTGACATCACTGCGATTGCCCATGCGGCCGGGGCGTTTGTCTGTGTGGACGGGGTTTCCTATGCGCCCCATGGCCTGCCCAATGTCGAAGAACTGGGGCCGGATATCTATCTGTTCTCGGCCTATAAAACCTATGGCCCACATCAGGGTATTATGGTCATACGGCGGGGGCTGGCGGATTTGCTACCCAATCAGGGGCATGATTTTAATGCAGATGTGCGCTACAAACGGTTCACACCGGCAGGGCCAGATCATGCGCAGGTGGCGGCCTGTGCGGGTATGATTGACTATTTTGAAGCGCTCGCTGCCCATCACGGTGCCGCAGATCTGCCAACCCAGACGCAGGCCGCGCGGGTGCATGATTTGATGCGCGGCCATGAGATTGCACTGATGAAACCACTTTTGTCTTTCTTGAAGGACAAGAACCACATTCATCTGCTGGGGCCCGATCAGCCGGATCAGCGTGCACCAACCCTGGCATTGGCGCTAGAGACCAACCCGGCTGAGGCTGCCATGGCGCTGGGACAACGCAGGATTATGGCCGGGGCTGGGGATTTCTACGCGGTGCGGGCTTTAAATGCGCAAGGCATTGATCCAACACGGGGTGTTCTGCGTATAAGCTTTGTTCATTACACGTCCCCGGCTGAGATTGATCAACTTCTCAACGCGTTGGAGGATGTCTTGTAGATAAAGAAGGGCCAGGGATTGAAGACGAAACCCATTGTCATTTGGTGGATAAGGCGCGATTTGCGGCTTGCCGACAATCCGGTGCTTGATGCGATTGCGGCCCAAGGGGGGGCGGTTGTTCCCGTCTACATCAGTGATCCCATCGACGCGGCCCTTGGCGCGGCCCCTCAGTTTCGGTTGGGCCTGGGTCTTGCGCATCTTCAGAACTCTCTGGCGGCACGCAGTTTGCGGCTGATTGTCCGGCGCGGGGCCGCGCTACAGGTCTTGCGTGATGTTGTGCAAGACTGCGGTGCCTCGGCGGTCTATTGGTCGCGTCTTTATGATCCACAAGCCATTGCGCGCGACATTGAGATTAAGACTTCTCTAAAAAACCAAGGGGTTGAGGCGCGTTCCTTTGGTGGGCGATTGCTGTTTGAACCCTGGAGTGTTGAGAAAAAGACTGGCGGGTTCTTTCAGGTCTACACCCCGTTCTGGCGCGCGGTCGCAACGCGCCCCGTCTCTCCACCAACGCGAGAGCCTGCGCGTCTGCAGGGACCACAGACTTGGCCCACAAGCGATACGGTTGAGAGTTTGGGATACGCCAAACGCATGCAACGGGCCGCGGGTGTCGTGGCGGCCCAATGTCGGGTTGGTGAGCAGGCCGCGTTTGCGCGCGCAGAAGAATTTGTTCACAATGACTTACCCCATTATGCTGAGCTGCGGGATGTGCCGTCGTCGGATGTGACCTCGGGCCTGTCAGAGAACCTTGCCTGGGGGGAGATTGCTCCGCGCCAGATCTGGGCGGCATGCGACGCGGCGGCACCAAACACTGCCGTAGAAAAGTTCCGCAAGGAATTGGTCTGGCGGGAATTTTCCTACCACCTGATGTATCACACGCCGCATATTCTGGATCGCAATTGGCGCAGCGGCTGGGAGGGGTTTGCCTGGAGCGAAACCCAAACCGAGGCGCTCAGCGCGTGGCAACAGGGGCGCACCGGGATTGATCTGATCGATGCGGGTATGCGCGAGCTGTATGTGACCGGAAAAATGCACAATCGGGTGCGGATGGTTGCCGCAAGTTTTCTGTGCAAGCACCTGATGGTGCACTGGAAAATGGGGATGCAGTGGTTTCAGGATTGTCTGGTCGACTGGGACCCAGCGGCCAATGCGATGGGCTGGCAATGGGTTGCGGGCTGCGGCCCGGATGCCGCGCCGTTTTTCCGCATCTTCAATCCCGACGGGCAGCGGCAGAAATTTGACCCCGACGGTGCCTATTGTCGCAAATGGATCGCCGAGGGGCAGCGCGACCCACCTGACACTGCGCGGGCGTTTTTTGCGGCCTGTCCCAAAAGCTGGACCATAACCGCCGAGACCCCTCGACCACCCCCGATTGTGGAATTGGCAAAGGGGCGCGCACGGGCGCTTGCCGCCTATGAGACGTTACGGAAAACCGGCTAGGACACAGCGATGACAGAGAATTCTTGTCATGAAACTGTTTCTTTTCTAGCCTGATTATTAACAACCACTTGCGACGGGGAAGCGAATGATATTCACGACCACCGATGGCCAAAAGAACCTGCCGCGTTATTTTTCGCAGATCTTTCAGGCGCTCTGCCAGATGGATGCAGGGCAGTTGGACATCTATTTACCGGACGGGCGGGTGTTTCGCGCCAAGGGCCGCAACCCCGGTCCGGCTGCGGATTTGCATATCCACAATCTCGACAGTTTTGCACGGCTGATCCGCGAAGGGGACCTTGGGTTTTCCGACGCCTATCTTGAGGGATGGTGGAGCACCAGCGATCTTCAGGCCTTTATGGATCTGGTACATATGGGCGCCGATACCGTCTATGATGGTTTTCCGGGGCAAGCGCTGGCGCGGGCCTATGAACGGTTTCGGTTCTGGCTGCATCGCAACCATCGCACACAGGCGCGCAAGAATATCTCCTACCATTATGACCTGGGCAATGACTTCTACAGCCTGTGGTTGGATGAGACGATGACCTATTCCAGTGCGAAATTTGACACTGGACAAGAGAGCCTGGAGCGGGCGCAGACCGCCAAATACGCATCGATGGTGGATCAGATGGGGGTGAAGCCTGGCGATCACGTGCTGGAGATCGGCTGTGGTTGGGGCGGCTTTGCCGAATATGCCGCCAAGGAACGCGGGCTTCGGGTGACTGGGCTGACGATCAGTGAAGAACAGTTGAAATTTGCCCGCAACCGGATTGAACAGGCTGGGCTGGTCGATCAAGTCGATTTGCGGATGCAGGATTATCGAGACTGTGAGGGACGTTTCGATGGCATCGCCTCTATCGAGATGTTCGAGGCGGTGGGGCAAAAATACTGGCCTGCCTATTTCGACACGATCCGGGACCGGTTGAAACCAGACGGGCGGGCCACCTTGCAGATCATCACTGTCGCTGACCGCCGGTGGGAGATCTATCAGCGCGGTATTGATTTCATCCAGAAACATATCTTTCCCGGTGGCATGTTGCCCAGCCCGGGTGTGTTGCGCCAACAGGTCGAAGGCGCGGGTTTGAATGTGGTGCAGTCGATTGAATTTGGCCCGAGCTACGATCAAACCCTGCGGCGCTGGCACAATACATTTAACGATCGCTGGGATCAGATCCAGTCACTGGGTTTTGATGACCGGTTCCGCAAGATGTGGAATTTCTACCTGACCTCTTGTGCGGCGGCGTTTAAAACAGGTACCTGTGATGTCACGCAAATCACCATCGCCCACCGCACGTAGGACTGACTGAATGCCCACATCCGCTCGATTAGCCGCTGCGCTGTTCCTGTCAGTTCTTGCCTTTGGCGTGTCGATCCAGGTTATGCCTCTGTTTCCGGAAGGTATGGATTTCGGCTATTTCGTGCATTTCAACGTTATGTTGGGTTCGCTGGTTGGCTGGGTCTATATGGGCAGCCGCGTCGGGCGGGGATTTGTGTCGTCGATAAATAATGGCTTAACGGGCATGGGTCTGCTGGTTATTGCGGCATTGTTGGCCCAGGGTGCCTGGGAAATGTTCCGTTTGGCTAATCGTTTACGCTATGACGGGCCTTTTGAAGCCTTGAGCGCAATATTCACGATTGCTTTGGACTATTTCTTTGTTATCGCAGTGCCACATGTCTGGGCGACCTTGATCATCGGCGGCTGTTTGGTTGGGATGATCACAGAGCGCGCTTGGAGACGCTGGCACTAACTCTGAGATAGAGGCCCGGATTAAGTGATCGATTTGTTTTTCTACGGCACGTTGCGATACCTGCCGGTTCTTGAGTGCGTATTGGGACGCGCGACTTCGCAGTTGAATACAACTGTTGCTTATCTTGATGATCACGAGGTGCGTGATGTGGCGGGGCATCATTTCCCGACCATTTGTCATGCGCCGAGCGCCCGTACCGAAGGGTTGCTGGTGCGCGATTTGGATGCGGATGATCTGGAATCCCTGGCCCATTACGAGGCGGGGTTCTCCTGCGATATCGATGCTTGTCAGGTGACCACGGCGGATGGGACTTTGTGTGAAGCGCAGATCTTTTCCCCCGAGTCGGACGCCTGGGCGACTGGGGATGTTTGGGACTTTGAGAAGTGGCAGGAAGCCTGGGGGGCGTTGAGCCTGCGCTCGACCCAGGAAGTCATGGCCTGGAAAGGGCGGCGCACGCCTCAACAGATGGCGGCAAGTCTCCATTCGATCCGCAATCGCGCATCGGCCTGGGTGGCGCTGCAACAGGAAGAGGAACACCCCGATCATCCGCTGGACCGTGATGTCGTGGTGCATGCCCACAAGCGGGAATACATCAACTACTTTGCAATGGATGAAATGGACCTGCAGTATCGCCGGTTTGATGGCACCATGAGCGAAGTGATCAACCGCGGCTCCTTTTTGGTAGGGCGCGCGGCGGCCGTGTTGCCGTATGATCCCTGGCGCGATGAGGTCTTGTTGATCCAGCAGTTTCGCGCGTCGATCTTTATTGCCGGGGACAAGCAGCCCTGGCTGTGGGAGGCGGTTGCAGGCGTGATTGATCCTGGCGAATCTCCTGAAAACGCCGCAATGCGCGAGGCCGAAGAAGAGGCCGGTATCGACATCAAACAGCTGGAACCGGTCGCACGCACGTTTCCGTCCTCTGGATCCATGGGCGAGGTTGTGCACCATTTCGTCGGAGTTGGCAGCTTTGAACAGGTGACATCAGGCGGAGGATTGGCCTCGGAAGGGGAAGATATCCGCCACCGTGTTCTGAGTTTTGACAGCTTCATGGAAGGAATTGACGCAGGCAAATACCGTGACGGGCCTTTGGTGACCTGCGCGCTGTGGTTGTCGCGCCACCGGGAGCGCCTGCGTGGCATGGTAAAATGACCCTTTGCATTGGGGTTCGCGCCTTGTGAACCCCGGATCGCTTCGCTACATCATTGGGGGAATGATCGAAAGGGATACCATGCGCATTGCACGCGACTTGGCCGATGCCATTGGCCACACACCGTTAATCCGTTTGAACCGCGTCAGTGATGAGACCGGCTGTGAGATCCTGGGCAAGGCGGAGTTCATGAACCCCGGCCAATCCGTCAAGGACCGCGCCGCCTTGTTCATTATCAAAGATGCAATCGCGCGCGGTGAGTTGAAGTCGGGCGGCACCATTGTCGAAGGCACGGCTGGTAACACCGGTATTGGCCTGGCGCTTGTGGGCGCATCGATGGGGTTCAAGACCGTTATCGTTATCCCCGAGACCCAGTCGCAAGAGAAAAAAGACATGTTGCGTCTGGCCGGTGCCCAGTTGGTTCAGGTGCCTGCAGCGCCCTATAAGAACCCCAACAATTATGTCCGCTATTCGCAGCGTCTGGCCGAACAGCTGGCCAAGACGGAACCCAATGGCGCGATCTGGGCCAACCAGTTTGATAATGTGGCCAACCGCCAGGCCCATGTGGAAACCACTGCGCCCGAAATCTGGGAACAGACCGGTGGCAAGGTGGATGGCTTCACCTGTGCTGTTGGTTCGGGCGGGACATTGGCTGGTATTGCCGATGTACTACAGCCCAAAGGGGTCAAGATCGCCCTGGCAGATCCGCTGGGTGCGGCGCTTTATTCCTTCTACACCACGGGTGAGCTGGCTTCAGAAGGTTCCTCCATCACCGAAGGCATCGGGCAGGGGCGGATCACCAAGAACCTCGAAGGGTTCACGCCTGATTTCTCCTACCAGATTCCAGACAGCGAAGCGCTGCCTTATGTGTTTGATCTGCTGCACGACGAAGGTCTGGTGTTGGGCGGGTCGTCCGGCATCAATATCGCCGGCGCCGTGCGCATGGCCAAGGACATGGGCCCCGGCCACACCATCGTGACGGTTCTGTGTGACTATGGCACGCGGTATCAGTCGAAACTGTTCAACCCTGACTTCCTGCGCGAAAAAGGGCTGCCGGTGCCGGATTGGATGACCCACGCACCCGCCTCCATTCCTGGTGTGTTCGAAGACGTATGAGCGTTGGATTGACCCAGATGTTGAATTTTTTCCTGAGGCTGGTCGTTTTGATCAGCCTCTGTGTTTCTGTACAGACGCAAATGGCATCGGCGCAGGCAAGCGACGCCGCCAAAGAATATTATCAGTCCTGGCTGAGCACCGCTGACCGCGCCGAAGAGGTGATTGACGCAAACCGCGCCTCAACCGCGTCTTTGGAAGAGCTGCGTCAGGATCTGGTCAGCTACCGCGACACGTTTCGCGACGAACAGTCCCAAAATGGTGAGCGGATCACAACCCTGCAGGCGCAGTTGGATGCGTTGGGCGCGGCTCCGGGCGAAGGCGAGGATGAGCCCGAAGATCTGGCAAAACTGCGCGCCCGTCTCAGCGAACAGCTGTTGGAGTTGCGGGTGCCGCGGATCGTGTCCGACGAAGCCTTTCGCCGCGCCGACGGTTTGATTGGTGAGATCGACAATATCATCCGCGAGCGGCGCACAACGGTGCTGCTGGAACGCGGTGCGACGCCGTTGAACCCGGACAATTGGTCCGAAGCTCTGCGCAGCTTGTCCTCTGCCAGCACGGCCATGTGGAATGAAACGGTCAGCCAGGTCAGCCACCAGACCACCATCAGTCAGATCAAACGCAATTGGCCAAGCCTTGCGCTGTTGGTGGGGATTGGCGGGTTGTTGCTGTTGCGCGGCCGGGCGATTTCGCGAAGAACCGCCGCATACCTGCGCAAACGCGATCTGCAAAGCAGCGCGATTTGGGAATTCGGCGTCTCACTGTTGCAGGTGGCTTTGCCGTATTTTGGCGTGGTGCTGATTGTGACCGCCATCCGAACGGCGGACCTGCTTGGGGTGCGCGGACATCTGTTGCTCAACAATGTGGCCGGATGGGCGCTGATCCTGCTGGCCTTTCATTGGTTGGGTGGGCGTCTGTTTATTCGCCGCGCCGAAAACCCGCTGTTGCCGGTGGATCCCAAAAACGCATTGGCCACATGGTTGGTGATAGATCTTTTGGCGGTCATTCTGGTGGCCAAAGACGTGCTGAGCACTCTGGAAGATTTCATCTTCTTTACCGAAGGCGCGCTGGCCGTGGCCCGCTTCCCGTTGATCCTGGCGGCGGCCCTGTTGTTGTTGCGCCTGCACCGGATCGGCAAACAACAACGCGCCGATGCCGAAGGGGAAGACAGCGACGATGGCGCCTTGGCTGTTGGAGTAAACGGTATCATCCACACCGTGCGCCGGATTGCCTATCTGCTGGGGTTCATCTCGCCGATTTTGGCGGCGGTGGGCTATATCAATGCGGCCGAAGCGCTGATTTACCCGTCGATCCTGACCCTGGCTCTCATTGCGACCCTGCTGGTGCTGCAACGCTTCCTGGTGGATGTTTACGGCTACCTCAGCAAGACCGCGCGGGAAGAGGCGGCGGACAGTCTGGTCGCCGTCTTGCTGGGCTTTGTGCTTACCCTCATCAGCGCGCCGTTCTTTGCCCTGATCTGGGGCGTGCGCCAGGCGGATCTGTTTGAGCTGTTGAACAAGATGCGCAACGGGTTTCAGGTCGGGGACGTGTCGATCTCGCCCACGGCGTTCCTCAGCTTTGCGGTGATCTTTGCCATGGGCTATATGGTGACCCGCATTGTCCAAAGCAGCCTGCGGACATCCCTGTTGCCAAAAACCAAACTGGACCCCGGCGGGCAGAACGCCATTGTCTCGGGCACCGGTTATGTGGGGATTTTTCTGGCCGCGATCATCGCGATCTCTGCCGCGGGCCTTGATCTGTCATCGCTCGCCATTGTTGCGGGGGCTTTGTCGGTTGGGATTGGTTTTGGTCTGCAGACCATCGTGTCCAATTTTGTCTCGGGCATCATCTTGCTGATTGAACGCCCGGTCTCCAAAGGGGACTGGATCGAAGTGGGCGGTATGATGGGTTATGTGCGCGACATCTCGGTCCGCTCCACCCGGATCGAGACGTTTGACCGGACGGATGTGATTGTGCCGAACTCGGATCTGATCACCGGAACCGTCACCAACTTTACCCGTGGCAATACGGTCGGCCGGGTGATCGTGTCGGTTGGTGTGGCCTATGGCACCGACCCGCGCAAGGTTGAGGCGATCTTGTCTGAGATTGCAAACGCCCACCCCATGGTCCTGGCCAAGCCCGCCCCAAGCGTGGTGTTCCAGGGCTTTGGTGCCGACAGTCTGGATTTCGAAATCCGCGCGATCCTGCGGGACGTGAACTGGAAGCTGGGTGTGAAATCCGACATGAACTACGCCATCGAAGAACGCTTCCGCGCCGAAGGGATCGAAATCCCATTTGCCCAACGCGACCTGTGGATCCGCAATCCAGAGGCGCTGCGTGGGGATCCGGATCCGGACGCGCAGACATAAAATTCCAACCAAATGAGGGCCCGATGCAGATGTGTCGGGCCGTTTCTATATCCTTGGTTCAGACCTCAAAAAAAACAGTCACATTTCGGCGAAAAAATCCTGTTTTGGCTCTTGCAATCCCTTCTGTAATCAAAGATATATCCGCCTCACGGAGAGGTGGC
The DNA here is from genome assembly GCF_018678075.1 of Epibacterium ulvae. GTDB lineage: Bacteria > Pseudomonadota > Alphaproteobacteria > Rhodobacterales > Rhodobacteraceae > Epibacterium > Epibacterium ulvae_A. The sequence continues at coordinate 54,823 of NZ_JAHHIR010000040.1, forward strand.
CGAGTGGTCGAAGGCGCACGCCTGGAAAGTGTGTAGGCGGGAGACCGTCTCCAGGGTTCGAATCCCTGTCTCTCCGCCACTTACGAACAAAAGTGGGAACTGTGGAAGCGATTGCTTCGCCGCTCACTATGGCTCGCTCTAATTGTGACCAGCGACCCAGTATCGTAATTTGATCAACATCTACTTTGATCTCGTCAATGATCGCCCGAAGGAATCCCCGCTTTCCTGCTATTGATGGCTGCGCAAGGGCCTCTTGGATCCCGGAAACAAGCGCTGAGACCTTTTGGTGGCTGACGCGAGCTTCAGGTGCGAGTTCAGCGGCAACCTGATCCCGTTCCTTTTGGGCGCGCAGGTGATGCTCCTTCGCTGACAGGAATCTTTGCTTGAAGTCTTCTTCGGCAAGGTCAACCAGCCCATGCCGGATCATGTCATATAAGGCGTCGAGGCTCTTCTTGGCCGCTTGTACTTCGGCGTCACGAGTTGCCAGCCGCTCCACTTGATCCCCTTCGGCTTTCTCTTGGCGTGTGCGCAATGGGTCGAGAAGTGCGTTCGCCTTCTCGGAGGTAAGCAGATCTGCTCGAACATGCTGAAGAACCAGCTCGTCAAGTGCGCCCATGGGTACACGGTGACCTTGGCAACCTGACTTACCCGTACGCATATGATTGGAACAGGAGTAGTAGCGATAGCGACCACCCTTTCCTGTTTGCGTGGTCATCCCATTGCCGCAATGCGGACACGTAACGAGACCCGTTAGTAGGACATCGCCGGTCACGACTCTCGGTGGGGTCTTCTTCGGGTTCCTGGCATCAAGGAAATCGCGCAACTGCAGGAATTCATCTTCGGAAACGATGGCCGGCACTCGGAGCGGGATTTCCACACCTCCATTTTCTCCGCTGCGGAACGTAAACTCGCCAGTATATGTCAGATCGGTAAGGTGGCGATGAACACCGCTCACGCCCCATTTATTGCCTCTTCTCGTGCGATACCCTCTCTCATTGAGCCAGCATGCGATTGCCTTGATGCCCATGGGGCCGGAAGACCCGTCACCCTTGAGAGCAAGATCGAACATGCGACGCACCACGCTTGCATCGCGTTCATCAAGCACCAAACCTTTTTTCCGGGTCTTTCCGCGCCGTTCGACTTCCACAACTTTGTACCCGAAGGGCGTGTTGCCGCCGTTCCAGAAACCCTGCAGGGCGTTTTCGTGGAGGCTGCGCCTGACATGTTTTGCTGTCTCCAGTGATTGATATTCATCGAAAATAGCCAGGATGCGCCGCATCAAATTGCCTTCAGGGCTTTCATCGGTTTGCTGAGTCAGGCTGACCACACGAACACCTCGCTTGGCCAACGATCTGATGTAGAGTTCGCCGACGACCTGATCCCGGAAAAAACGGCTATAGGAATGAACGACAATAAGTTCACACTCAAGTCCGCCATAAAGGATGGCATCGACCATGGCTTGAAAGCCTGGCCGCTTGTCGGTTGTGCCACTCTTGACGTCTTTGAACTCACCGACGATGCTGTAAGCGCTATGCTTGCAATATGCCTTGAGCTGTTTGCGCTGATCTGGAATGGAAAGATCTTTTTGGGCCTGCTTGCCTGTCGAAACTCTCAGATAAATAACGGCGCGGCTGCCTGGTGAGGCGACAAACTGCTTTTGCACGGTAATACCCTTCCATGGAATCGCGTTCGAGGCGAAAAATGTGTGCTGGATCGGCTCCAACAATAGCCAGTGTACGAATCAAGGTTCAAGCGAATGTTCGCGTTTGTTCCCATTGAGCCCTTAGCGCTGGATGCATTTTCTTGGTGCATTTCAATTTGAACGCACCAAGAAAAAGCTCCAGGCTCAGTGCTCCAACGCGCGCGTGCGTTGGCCGAAATCACGAAATCCGAAGAGCAAAAATCTAAAAAAAACAGCTTGTTGTGGGGCTTGAATGGCTTGTAGCCTGAGGCCAACTAACTGGCGCACAACGGCGATGCCAATGTGTCCATCTCTTGAGCAGGATTCTTCCTGCACTGGGGCCTGCCGATCGGTCGGTCTCATTAGTCAACAGCGAACCGGCTTCGGCTGGAACGCCAAAGCTATGGAGATGAGACACAATGTCTGAATACACACATGATCTGCCGAAAGACGCGCTTTCGGCGGGCGCGAGGATACAGAAAAGCCGTTTCAGGGAAACGTCCCGGTTTTTTGTCGTGAATGAACTCAAGTCGGTTCGGTTCGTGACAGAAGAGGAGATCCGTGCGCTCGAAACCTTTTACCAAAAGGATATGAGTGATCTGCTGAATGACAAGAAGGGGGGGCGTAAATGAGTCATCCCTTCGGCCAAGACTTCCCTGGTACCCAGCTTAACGCGATCCTTTACGCCAGAGTGTCATCAGCCGAGCAGGCTAAATCGGATCTATCCATTCCTGATCAGATGGAGAGCATGCGAAAACACTGTCGACAGGCGGGGATCGCTGTCGCGCATGAATTCTCTGATGCCCGTTCTGGACGTTCATTGGACGGGCGTTCTCTGGGTGAGATATTGGACATAATCAAGTCCGGTACTGTGACGATCAATCTGCTGATTGTGCATTCCTTCAGTCGTTTGGCGCGGGAATCCTACGAAGCTGAATGGCTTTGGAGAGAGCTGGAAAAACTCGGTGTGCAGATCGTCAGCATCACGCAGCCCATCGAAGATTCACCTACAGGTGGCCTGCTTCGCCAAATGATCAATGTGTTCGATGAGTATACATCGAACGAAATCGCCAAGCATGTCACGAGAACCATGAAGTTCAACGCCGAGCACGGCTTCTGGAATGGGGGTTTACCGCCCTTTGGCTACGTCGCGGCTGTCGCCGGTATGCGGGGGAAGAAGGTAAAGAAAAAACTGGCGGTAGACCCTAACGAAGCTGAGGACGTGCGGCTGATCTTCACATTATATCTCGACGGTGACGGCAAAACCGGCCCCATGGGCGTGAAGAAAGTAGCGCAATGGATGAACTCTCATGGTCATTCTCGGAGAGGGAGGAACTGGACCACGGGTCAACTTCACCGGCTTCTGACCGATGCAGTATATGTAGGGGATTACCTCTTTGGGAAGAAGAAGCCAAAGGATTCACAGGTCATCGTGAAGGTGCCAGCGATTATAGATGCTCCTACCTTCGACAAGGTCCAGGCGCGACTGCGCGAACACCATCCAATCCTTAAGGCCCCCCGACAAGTCAGTAGCCCGGTCCTGCTCACCGGCACAGCCCGCTGTGGCCACTGCGGGGGCGGCATGGTTTTGGCGACTGGAAAGAGTAACCGGTATCGATACTACACCTGCAGCAATCACAAGCGTAAAGGCAAATCTGTGTGCCAAGGGCAAAATGTACCGATGGAGGAGCTCGACAAAATCGTGACTGATACGCTGATCCTGGCACTCGATGATACCGAGCGAAGCCAAGCTGTGCTCTGCAGCCTGTATTTGAAGCTGTCAGCAATGGGATGCACGCGATTTTCGATATCTGGGGAAAACAAGCCCATGAAAAGGGGCAAATCATTGTCGAGTTCAGCCAGACGAAGAATAGTAACGAGTACACAGTTACCGTGGCCGACAATGGTGTGGGCTTGGATGCCAAACGATTCCAGGCATTTTGTACGACCGACACCGATTATAAGATCGAGCGAGGTGGCAAGGGGGTTGGTCGACTTCTGTGGCTTGATGCCTTTTCGAATATCCATGTGGAGAGCATTTTCCGAGAGAATGAAAAGCTCTTCAAGAGATCCTTCGATTTCGGATTTGGTGGTGAGGATCCGATATACAACGAGAACTTGGTTGAAGTTTCTGGTGTGGCTGACACAGGTACGGTCGTTACTTTGAAGGGCTTGCGTAGCAACTCATATGCGACATCAATGCCGCACCAGTATGCGGCCACAATCAAGCACTTCGGCTCACACTTTCTTGCCGACTTCCTCTTGGGGAAGGCTCCTGCGATGTCCGTTACATTCGAGGGAAAAACAGCTGAGTTCCCGGGCACGGTGGAAGATATGCTGGTTGAGAAACGACCGAGTGTAACGCTGGCGTCAGAGAAATTTGGTGAGCTGACGATTGATGGATACATCATGAAACCCGACGCAAGCGCTGATCTTGATGGTAGTCATCAGATGCATTTGGTTTCCTCTGGACGTACGGTTCAGACAAGAAAAATCGATGGATTGATTGGGGTAAGAAGGGTGGGTGACGCTCACGATAGCGTTTTGCATGTCTGCGTTTCCGGCACTTTTCTTGATGAGCGTGTCAACCAGGAGAGAACTCAGTTCAACTTTTCCGAGAAGGTGGCCGAGGATCTGACTAAAGAGTGTGTCCAAAAGGCCAAGGAAGAAATTATCGAGCAAGAAGTTTCGAGCTATGAGACATATCGGCTGGGCCAACTCGAAGATTTTGTCGACCACTATCCAAGTTTTGGATTTGAGGCCCCTCAAGCTCTACTCGGCAAAACACCAGTCAACGCTGACACGCATGAAGCGTTTGCTAAATCTCTGATACCACACAAAATTCGCGCTGATAAGAACCGCCGTGAACTTGTGCAATCCGTGTTGGACAAGCTGACCTCAGATGATGAGGTGAAGCCCGATTTGGCCGAGGAGATTCGGCTTGCTGCGGAGGAGGCAACGCGAGATGAAAACCGGCAGCTCATGGAATATGTCCTTCGGCGGAAATTCATCATCGAGATCCTTCACGCTCTTTTGGGTAAGGTCAGAATTTTGAACGGAAAGTTTGAAACACACCTGGAGGACACATTTCATCAGTTGATTTGCCCAATGCGAGTGGTTGGAGGAGATCCTGCGAGGACGGAACCGGTCTCGCATGATCTTTGGTTGTTGGATGAACGACTTGCTCCGGCAAAATACTTCGCTTCTGATGCTCAAATTAGAGATTTCATGGATGATGACGGAAAGGACCGCGTCGATCTCATGATCTGGGACAAAGTCCACGGACTCGGTTTGGGTTCGGAAGACCGGTTGGAGCGGGTCATGCTGGTGGAGTTCAAGAAACCAGAAAGATCTTCATACAAAGATGGCTATGTCATCGGTCGGCAGATGAACAAATACATGGGTCAGCTCAAAGAAGGAAAAATCCGCTCATACAACGGCGAACTAATCGAGCTTTCCAAGGATGTAGTCTTCCATTGCTATATCATTGCCGACCTCGTGGGGGACATAAAGACCGACACACAGGGATGGAATGACTCGCCAAGTGGGAGAGGCAAGTTCACCTATCTTGGTGGTGAATTCCGCGGGACAATGGAGGTCATTGAGTGGAAGGAACTCGTTAGAGATGCAAAGGTTCGAAATCAGAATTTCCTTGAAGCTGCGAGCCTTTCATTCGCCAACAAAGGAGATCCCATCTTTCCTAACCGAGAGAGTGCCGCCTCAGAAGCTGCTGAGTAAATCGAAGGTTCGCCCATCCATAAAATCCTGTGGAAACCTATGCACCAAGTGAAGATAGCTACCTTTTTCCGTTAGAACGACCATGGACCACCCACAAGAACGCCTTGTCGACTGCATTTGAGGCTTGCTTATGGTTTACGCCTGTTTTGGTTTTTACAAGTTCAACAATTTTGCTCCTGGGAAAGGTCTCCTCGTCTTTGCACTGGCCAGAGGCAAATGATTGCACAAGCTTCTCAGCCAACCGCCGCTGTGGCGAGAGAGAGTTCAGTCTCGGGTCGGACCAGCTGAAAGGCCCTTTAATAACAATGGTATACCAGTTCGCACTTTTATCCCATTCGGCCCGCCATTATCTTACTTTGGCAAGAAAACCCCTCTAACATCTTGAATGGCAAGGTGGTTTTTGGTGTTCGAAGTCCTTCATTTCGCGCATAGGTAATTTGTTCTGCAAAGGCCAGTCTTAGGACGGTGCGTTGAGCGATCAGATTGCCACTTTTCCAGATTTTCCAAGGGTTTGACAGGAATTGCAGGGCGTGTTCGAACATTTGCTCGAAGGTGTGCATTGGCTTTCCTTGGTTTTGCAGTTTTTCGTCTAAAATCAGCTTCTCACGCTCCATCTTTTCGATGCGCTTCTCGTAGGCGGTAATCAGGGTTGGGCTATCCGCGTCCACAACACGATCCAAGAGGCCTTCGATTTGCCTATCCAACCTGTTGCGCTCCGTGCGGATCAGGCGCTTGTCAGCCTCCATTTGTCCTGCACGTTGTCCCCAAGCGTCTTTGAACATCTTTGACGCCATGGCAAACATGCCCTCGGATGGTTTGAGGCTTTGCATCAATTCGTCAAACTCACCTTCGAGCACATCACGACGGATCGATTTGCGATAGCTTGGGCATCCTTTGGCGTGGCAGAGGTAATACGGATGTTTCTTTCCCGATTTGCTGGTGGACCAGCAGGCCGTCAGAGGCGTGTTGCAATCATCGCAGCACACGAACCCCCGTAGAGGGAAATCCGCGTTGATATCCTTGCGAGCGGGCGCTCTGGCCCCGTCCTTGATCCGTTGTTGGATCAATTCATGGGTCTCCAATGAGATCAGACCTTCATGATGGCCTTTGCGAAGTGACACATCCCACTCAGGAATTTCGATGTAACCCGCAAAATGCGTGCGGGTCATCAGGCGGATAATCCGTTCAAAACGGATCGTACCATCGGCGAAGTCTTTCGGGAACGCAGGTTTGGATTCCAGAAACCGCTTCACTTCGGCCTGTGTTTCAAAATGCCCAAAGGCAAAGCCTTCCAAGGCCTCTTGGATGATGGACGCCAAAGGTTCATCCCGCACCAGCATATTGCCATGCCCCGCAACGCGCTCGTATTTATAGCCAATCGGCGCACGGAACACCCAATACCCATTAAGCGCACGCCCCCGCATACGGTTCTTCGTTTGCTCTCCGTTTTTCTGACGTTGGTGTTGGGACACAGATGCCAGCAGGTTCTCCACCAGAATGCTGTCACTGTCCTCGCCAAACTCAATTGATGGGCTTTCCAGCTTGCCACCCGCTTCGGCCAGCAGCGCGCGTAGTTGCCAATGCCCAACCACATCCCGTGCAAAGCGGTTGATGTCGTCGATGATGACAACGCAGGTTTCCTTTTGCGCTTTCAAATACGCCAGCAGCGCAATCATGGCAGGACGATCCGCATCACCACCTGATTTGTTGTCATTGAAGACCTCAAGCACCTCATAGCCCTTATACCGCGCATATTCGCGACAACGGCTTTCTTGCGACGCCAGCCCGTCACCCTTCTTCAATTGAGCGACGCTCGAAACATGAGGTAATCGCGGCAGCGCTGATCGGATGGATGGTGCAAGCTGCGGGGATAGTAGCCTTGAAGGAGATACCCCTATCCTTCGGGCTCCGTGATGGGTATACCAAGAGTGGTGTACTGGTTGAGGACTGCAACACGGATTTGGATCTCCGCGACCTGCCGGTCGAAGTCCCGCGCCATGAGGCCTTGGCCCATCAGCTTCAAGCAATGCATCTTCGTTTCGACGCGGCTTCTGCGGTGGTATCCGCTCCATCGCCTCCATAGCGCACGGCCCAGGTATCTCGAAGCATTGACCGCTTCGTTTCTGGCGATCGCGCCGGCGCTCG
>NZ_JAHHIR010000063.1 GCF_018678075.1 Epibacterium ulvae
CACAACCGCCAGGGTAAGGCATGCTTGGATCGCCGCATCGCTGAAACGCTGCTGGCGGCCGCGCTTGCCACCCGGTGGCGGCACCCAAACCATCTCTGGGTCAAACCAAATCTCAAGCGATCCGCGTCGCTTAAGCGCATCATTGTATGCCGACCAGTTCGTGCTCTTGTACTTTGTGGGGGACCAACTGCTCATACCTTCCAGCTATCACTCTGGATTCAAACAGTGAATCCTCAAACCGATTTGTGCAACAAAGCCGACTAAGGGTCCAACCGCTGTTTGTTGTGGTTGAGCGACAAGAGATCACGGCGGCTGTAATGGCCTGCCGGATCCAGCTTCATATGCGCGCCAATCACCGCATCCATAGACAGATCCGCATATAGGATACGCTCTTCGCCCAGGGTCGGCGGCACGATCAATTCACCACCGGGGGCCGCAATCATAGACCCGCCATCCATGATCACATCGCGCCCTTCGGTCACATATTTGCGCAAGGGAAAGCTGTTGGGAATGTCGGATGCGCGCAATAACCCCGAAACTGAAGCCACATAGATCCGCCCTTCCATCGCGATGAATTGGGTGATGTGGTTGGTCACATCCAGATCGCCGGGCCAGGTTGCGATATGCAGCTGCTCGCCTTGTTCATAAAGCGCTTGCCGCGCAAGGGGCTGCCAGTTCTCATAACAATTCAGCCCGCCGACCTTAAATTCGTTTACGTTCTGAACCTGCAAACCATGCGCGTCCCCATCCGCCCACAACAGCCGTTCATGAAACGTCGGTTTTAACTTGCGGTGGACATTTACGACGCCCTTGTCGGGATCAATCGCAACCAGAGAGGCATAGACAGACCCCATCGAACCGGTGCGCTCCACAATGCCGGTATAGACATGCACGCCAAGATCACGCGCCTCTTTGCAGATCGCCTGCAGCTCGGGCCCATCTGTGGTGATGGCTGATTTCAGGTATTCGATCTGTCCGACTTTTAGCAATTCATCATTGGATGCCACCGCAGGCGCGCGCAGCCATATCGGGTAGCCTGATAGAAAAACCTCAGGGAAGGCAACCAGTTGCGCCCCAGCGCCTGCTGCTTCACGCAGGAGCGTGATCAGCTTGTCGGTTGTGGCCTGTGGGTCGAGGAAAACCGGTGCTGCTTGTACGGCGGCAATTTTCATCTGCGGCTATCCTGTCTTGTTCATATGCCATCTTACGGCAAAATCTTCCCCCGGCAAAATGGCCGGGGGAAGCAGTTAGTGAGTGGTGGTTAGCCAGGGTTCGCCCCGGCGCTTTTGATGCTTTCGTCAATTTTGCTCCAGGGTTTGGTATTGTCGCACCAAATCTGAATGTCCGGAGACACCCAGGAGCTGTCATCCAACGTCCCGGCCTTAACAGCCGACAGATTGTTGAATGCCGGCAGTTCAGTGGTCAACGGCGAACCACAAGTGCTGCAGAAATTTCGGGTCACTTCCTCGCCCGATGCGCCGTTTACAACATATTGGCGACGGCTTTCGCCTTCGAAGGTCACAGAATCCGTCGGAACCAGAACATTGGTTGAAAATGCCGAGCCGCTTTGTTTCTGGCAATCCGGGCAATGGCACACTGCGGTCATTGCCGGCTCTTCTTCTGACGAAGAATATGTGACCTGTCCGCAAAGACAGCTTCCTTTAATCTTGGTCATCGTGATCTCTCCATGTTGGATATGTCTTTTTGTAATCGCTTTTTTCGACGTTTTTTTATGTCCGCATGTGTTCTGCGGATTCAATGACAGTATTGACAGTATTGAATTGCCGCAGCTGTGGTCGAATGCTGGCTATCTGTGTTCAAATTAATCGCCGTTCGAACGGCAGACCGCGATAGGATGCGATCCCGCCAGGCCGTGACGTTCGGAAATCTGTTCAGATCCAGACCAAGCAGCCGCGCAACCAAAACCCACGGGAAGTTGGCCATATCCGCAATGGTGTACTCCCTAAAAAGATAGTCTTGCCCATCCAAGCGCGTTTCTATCTGGGTCAGAAGGCTTTCAAACGTTTCGTGCACAGTCTCGTAGGCTTGGCCTGCACAGCCATGTGTGTCTTGTGCTGACGTGTCCTGACGCTGCACTTGCGTTGGCTGCCAGAACAGCCATTCATAAAACGCTTTGTCGCCTGCACTGAGGCCCGGTCCGAATTGACCTGACTTTTCAGCCAGAAACAATAGAATTGCGCCGCTTTCATTAACGGTCATCCGGCTGCCCACGGCAGAATGGTCCACGATCGCTGGAAACTTCGCTTCTGGGTTGATGGCCCACAGATCACGTCTTTCCTGCCTTTTGTGGATCTCACGATAGTCCAGGCCGGTCTCTGCCAACATAATGGCAACGATCCAACTGTTGGGCTTTGGGAAAGGGTAAAACCCGATCATAGGCCGCCCGCCTCGGGTGTACTCAGTAAAGGGGTAACAATGCCATCTGTGTGCTCTCCCAACTCCGGAGCGGGGCGGCGGTTTTGCGCGGGCGTCCCGTGAAAGACCGCAGGCATGCGCGCTTGACGTAGCCTTCCGGCTGTTGGGTGATCGTATTCAAAGAAAGTCTCATTCTGAGCGAGCTGCGGATGATTGCGCATTTCGCGCCGCGTCAACACAGGCGCACAGGGCACGCCGGCATCTTCCAGATCGACAAGCAGCGTGTCGCGGTCCAAATCGGCAACAATTTCCTGCGTCAGCTTTAGCCGCGCGTCCCGATTGATTTCCCGCTGTTCCGCATTCACAAACCGTGGATCGTCCAGAATATCGGGGCGACCCGTTGCTTTGGCCAAGGCTTCCCAATGCTTGTCCTGCATGATTGAAATGCTCACGTAGCCGCCTTTTACATCATAGATAAGGTCAGAAAATGATTGACTTTCTTCCTTAGCCATCTCATCCCCAACGAATGTATGGCCATTCATATCTGAAGCCCACAGGAAGGACGCGACGGTGTCCAACATGGACAACGTGACCTGTTGCCCTTCGCCGCTGCGTTCCCGCGCAAATAGAGCTGCCGTGATCGACTGGCTCGCCTGAATCGCGGTCAATTTATCGGGCAGGATTGTACGAACCAGTCTTGGACGCTCTTCATCTGAGCCGGCTTGAACCGTCGTCAGGGCCGAAACCGCCTGGATCAAAGGATCATACACAGGCTTGGGGGCCAACGGCCCGTCAAAGCCAAAGCCCGCAATGGACATGTGGATCAATCTCGGGTTTAGCGTGCGCAACGCGTCGTACCCCAACCCCAATCGGTCCGCGACACCAGGCCGAAAGTTCTGCACGAACACGTCGGCCTGTGCGATCAGCTCTTTCAACGCCGTAAGATCCTGGGACTTCTTGAGGTCCAATACGATGGATCGTTTGTTGCGGTTGTTATTCAAAAAAGACGCGGAATGCCCGCCACGCCGCGTGGCCAGATGGCGGGTATAGTCACCGTCCGCGCGCTCTACCTTGATCACATCGGCACCTTGGTCTGCCAACATCATGGTACACATCGGGCCGGAAATCACCGTAGTCAGATCGATCACCTTCACCCCTGCAAGGGGGCCAGTGAATTGGGTGCCAACGTTATGATCCATCTTCGTCTTCCTACTTCTGCTATCCTCAGAAGGTAGGTATTCTTTCATAATCCACGTAATGAATAAAAATCATCTAAAGATGAATACTGCTCACTCCGCTTGCGTCAGCAACCAATTGTGAAAGCGTTTTACAACCGACGACATTGGCTCGTTGGAGCGTACAACATAATAGCCGGTTTCAACCCGAGCGGTAGTAACATCTGAAAAAGGTTGAACTAATCGCCCCGTTTCCAAGTCAGGATCCGCCAATGGGCGTCGCGCCAATGTCACGCCCAGACCGTCTTTGGCTGCCTGAATGGACAGCTCATAGGTCGGAAGATTATAGCGTTGGGTCAGATCAGGTGATGTGAAACCACAGGATCGACACCAGCGATCCCACTCCCCTTCGACGTTTGAGTTGCCCAAAATACGGGCAGTCGACAGCAGTTCTTCGAGGCTGGTCGCCTTCAGGCTGCTCAAAAGGCTTGGAGAGATCACAGGTACGATCGTCTCGGCCATCAACGGATCGGCGATTGTACCCGACCACTGCCCGGCGCCCCGACGAATGGCCAAGTCAACGCCCTCGCGGTTCAAATCAACGACCCGCGTGGTCGTGACCATATTGACCTCAATATCACTATGGGTCTGTTCAAGGTCGGCGATGCGGTGCAAAAACCATTCCGCCGCGAAGGATGGCGTCAAAGTCACTGTTACGCGTTTGCGCGCTGGTGATGATCGCACCAGATCGGTCGCACGCACAATGGTCGCCATTGGATCCCTGATCTGGCTAAAGAACTGCTTCCCATCTGCTGTCAAAAACAATTTACCCTTACGGTTTTCGATCAAACGAACCCCCAGCTCTGTCTCCAAAGCCCGCAATTGATGGCTGATTGCCGAAGGCGTAACTTTGAGACGGGCAGCAGCTTCCACGGCGCTTCCCGTCAACCCGACTTCGTAGAAAGCCTTTAACCCGCCAAAAGGAGGGAAGTAATCATGCGCCGTTGAGGTATCGTGGGGTTCCATATGGATGTGTTAGCGCGAGAGCTACGGAACGCCAATCACTTGTTCTGGAATCCAACGGACAAAACGTTTGTCGGTGTGTCTAGCGTTTAATTTTTGAGGATTTTGGTTGCGGGAGTAGGATTTGAACCTACGACCTTCAGGTTATGAGCCTGACGAGCTACCTGGCTGCTCCATCCCGCGCTGGTTTTTTGATTTTATCGTTTTATAGAGATTGGTATTATCC
>NZ_JAHHIR010000045.1 GCF_018678075.1 Epibacterium ulvae
CCCCCGGTGTGAAATTCCGCACCTTCGTGTCGTCCATGTACTTCCCACAAGAAGGCATCTTTGGCGTCACGCTTTGGGTGGTGTCCACCATCGTGTTCCACTTTGTCCTGTTCGGTGTGATTGCGCAGCGCACGGGACTCGGACAGCTCTTCATCGACAACGCCAGCATCCTTGCGGGGCGCTATACCGGCGGGCCAGCGAAAGTGTCAGTGGTATCATCCGCTTTCTTCGGCACGATCTCCGGCTCATCCGTGGCCAACACCGTGTCCACGGGTGCGTTGACAATCCCGAACATGAAACGTCTCGGCTATCCCGGCCATTTCGCGGGCGGGGTCGAAGCTGCGGCGTCAGCCGGGGGCCAGATCACACCACCCATCATGGGCGCTGCGGCCTTTATCATGGCCGAGTTCTTAGAGCTGCCCTACACCACCATCGTCATCGCCGCGATCTTCCCGGCCTTGCTGCACTATGTCGGCGTATTCACCGTGGTGCATCTGATGGCGCGCAAGCTGGGCCTGAAGGGTTTGGCGAAAGAACAACTCCCCCAATTCGCCGCAGTTTGGAGCGCGGGGTGGGCCAATATCATCCCCTTGATTGGCCTGCTTTGGGTGCTATTCTCGGGCTACACGCCTTACATGTCCGCCTTCTGCGGCATATCGCTGGCGCTGGTCGCTGGAATGTCGCGGCTGCGTGAACCTGTGACACTGGCATATGCAGCCGCGTTCGCTGCCTTTGTCGTCTGGAAGTTCATGGGCGGCGGGTTCGAGTTGATCACGGCCGTGATTCTGCTGGGCGGCACCGCCCTCGCCACGCTGAACCCGCAAGAGCGTATGAAGCTGCCAGAGATGACCGACGCTATGGAGCTGGGCGTGAAATATGCTCTGGCCGTGGGTGCCGCCTCAGCCGCTGTCGGGATCGTCGTCGGCGTGATCAATACCACCGGAATCGGTTTCCGCATCGGGTTCATGGTCACGCAAGGGGCTGGTAATCTGGCGACAGACCTTTACGCTTTTCTCAGCTTTGGAGAATGGGCGTTGTTCCAAGTTGAAGACCTGCAATTGTTCCTGTCTTTGGTGTTCATCGCAGTCGCCTGTATCCTCATGGGCGCAGGCATCCCAACCACAGCACTTTACATCATGCTCGTATCCGTTGCCCAACCGGCGTTGGCGCAGCTTGGCGTACCGCCAATCGCAAGCCACCTTTTCGTCCTCTACTACGGTGTCGTTGCCGAAATCACGCCGCCGGTCTGTACCTCAGCATATGCGGCGGCGGCGATTGCCAACTCGCCCCCGTTCAAGACTGGGATATCGGCCTTTACTCTGGGCCTTGGCAAAGTAGTCGCACCAATGGCTTTCGTCTATGCCCCGGTTTTGTTGTTCGTCTCCTCAACCGGGTTCGATCTATGGACCTTCACTTATTCAGCGGCCAGTTGCATCATGGGTGTTGTGTCGCTGTCGGCGGCTGTGGTTGGGTTTTTGTTGGTACCGATGGGTGTACTCAACCGCGTACTTTGCGCAATTGCGGGTCTTGTGTTTATTGCTCCGTCGCTGCCAGCCGATCTATTGGCGCTAATCATAGCCAGCCCTGCGATTATCACGCAGGTCATCGGCAAACGTCACCCCGTGGCAGTGTCATAATCCAATGGCGGATGTAACACGTGTCGGGATCATAGGCGGCGGAATTGTGGGGATTTGCACTGCAATTTCGCTGCTGGAAGCAGGCCAGAAAGTGACCTTGATCGAACGCGATGCACCCGGTCAAGCAGCGTCGTTTGGAAATGCGGGGATCATTTCACCTTGGTCGGTTGTGCCGCAAGCCATGCCGGGCATTTGGAAACAGATACCGGGCATGTTGCTGCGCCCCCGCGGCCCTGCAGGCGTGTCGCCGCGCCACGGGCTGCGTTATCTGCCGTGGTTGATAAAGTTCCTAGACGAGAGCCGTGCTCAAAAAGCTAAGGCAAACTCGGACGCGATGCACGTCTTATGCGGTGATACCGTGTCGCTCTATCGCCAACTTCTGGCGGGAACGGGACACGACGATCTTGTGGTGGACGCAATGTATGTCCACGCATTTCGTAACGGGAACGCAGCCAGCGTTCAGTCCCTTGGCAACCAAATGCGCAGCCAGAAAGGTGCGGACATTGAACGTATCAACGCTGCTGACTTACGTAATCTTGAACCGGCTCTGTCCCATGATTTCAAGGCCGCGATTTTGATAAAAGGACAAGCGCGCGCGCGTGACCCAGGCCGCATCGGCGAAGTACTTGCCGGTAAAATTGAAACGCTGGGCGGGACGATCTTACGCGAGGCTGTTGTTGATTTGCAAGCACACGACGGCGCTTGGCAAATTCAAAGCGACATAGCGGTTCATACCTTTGACAAGGTTGTCATGGCCGCTGGGGCGTGGTCGGCAGACTTGCTGCGACGGTTGAATATCACTGTCCCCCTTGCAGCCGAACGTGGGTATCATGTATCGTACCCTGATGCCGACGTCATTTTGAACAATTCAGTGATGGATGCCGATGCCCATGCTGTTGCCAGCACTATGAACGAGGGTATGCGGATCGCGGGCATTGCAGAATTTGCAGGCATCGACGCCCCGCCTAACCCCAAACGGCTTGCCGCGTTGCGCCGCACTGCGGAGGCGATGTTGCCCTCCCTCAAAGATCAGAGCCCAAAAACGTGGATGGGTGTGCGTCCGTCCTTTCCTGACAGCCTGCCTGTCATTCAGGAATTCCCAGGCCACCCCGGATTGATTGGAGCGTTCGGTCACAGCCACTACGGGTTAATGATGGCCCCAAAAACAGGGCGTCTTGTGGCGGACATTGCAACTGGCAAGACGCTCAATATCGATATGTCTCCGTTCGCATCCGACCGGTTTTAAGGATGGTGAATTTAAGCGTCGCCTGGCTAGCGCACATGGAATTGCATTGTTGGCAAGACACGCGTTTTTGGCACAAACGTTCAAGAACACCAGGTACTGCCCATGAAAAGCAGTCGTCGGCGCCCTCGCGGTGAATACCCGGTGTTGTTTAAGTTTTTTTGTTTCAAGCCAGTGTGTTAGGTTTGGGCTTTGCGGTCTGGCGCGCGTTGACAAATCTGACAAGGTTGAAGCCGCGAGATGCGTGCACTGTGCTATGTGGGAAGCACAGGCGTCTGCCTCTGGTTTATGCTGCGGTTTCGTCGAGTTTTCTGGATCCTATCGCTCGGCCGCGCGGTCTTTGGCATTCTAGCGGACACTTTTGTAGATCTTAAGGCGTTGGTTTCTGTCCTCTCACGCCAGTAAACTGGGTTAAGCTAATGCCTATCTCTGACCGGCACTTTGAGCGTCGGATGGAAGGACGGGCAGAAGATGTGCAGCTCATAATGCGGCCTGCTTTCTTGGTGGCGCTCGGGTTCGGGGCTTCTGTCCGCGCCCGAAGGTCCCAACGATGCGCATCGGTCCGCCAAAGGGTGGCTTGGCATATACGACCCAGTCGATCGTGCGCAGCAGAGCCAACCATTCGGCGAATGGTGTTGGCTTCTGGCAATCCAGCAAGGTCGCCGAAGAACTTCAGTTGCCCAGTGCGATGCAAAGCCGCGAGCCTTTCAAGAAACAAGCGCCGGAACAGTCGCGACAATACCCGCACATGGAGAAAGAACCCCGGCTTGCAGACGACCCACCGGTAGCCGTCCGGGGACAGGCCCCCGCCGGGCACGATTATGTGGATATGGGGGTGGTGCGTGAGCGCCGGACCCCAGGTATGTAGCACACTGGTCATGCCGACGCGGGCACCGAGGCGCTTGGGACCGGCCGCGATGGTGGCTATCGTCTCCGTAGAACCCTT
>NZ_JAHHIR010000023.1 GCF_018678075.1 Epibacterium ulvae
GGCAGCCAGTTCACGTCATTTTGTAATCGGCGGAGCCATACTCGGCCACGGTAGCGGCGGCGTTCGATTCGTAATTGTAGAACGACGCTGTGCTGAGGCCGTGCTTGCGACAAACCTCAGCCGTCGCGACGCCACCTTCCTGCTCTTTGATCATCGCTACGATCCGTTCTGCGCTGAACCGTCAGTTCTTCATATTCCGTCTCCAATGCTTGGGACCGATCCTACTCAAAAGTGGAGGAATTATAAAGTCTCAAGTCAGGTGGGTCCATCGGACGCTCACGCTGAATCTGACGCATCGACATATTTTCCTGCTATTGAAGCGATATCGCGAGGACGGAGCATCCGCGATCCGCCACAAGGCGCGCGGCAAACCCCCAAACAATCGGATTCAACGTGGCCGTTCACGAACTTGCCTAGCGCAGAGATCTAAACCCAAATTACTCGACACGCTGTAGGAGCGACTTGTGCGTGAGACCGGTTCGGGACGCGAGCACATGAGATACAACGCGTCGCCAGACTTTGGATTTTTCGAATATGATCAGTGGCGGTTTATCCGTTAAAGAATGACGATATCCTTTGCCATGCCAGGGTGCCTGCAGACAAATTGGTCACACCGGCCGCGAGTGAAAGGTTTGTTCCACGGTTGCGGCAACATTCAGCAAAGCGTGATCGCGATGTGCTGTCGCAGTCAGCATTATCCCTATCGGCTCATTTGCGGTTCCCGCTGGAAGTGAAACGCTGCAACAATCAAGTACATTGGCGATGCTTGGGTTTCGCAGCGCAAGAAGATTTGTTTGCCCATATGCATCATCGTGTTCCAGATCGGATAATTTTGGCGGCAGGATTGGCGTTGTTGGCAGCAAGAGGGTGCGATCTCTGAGTTCCATATTGAACGCCTCGATCAAACGCAGACGCTGATCTAACGTCTTTCGGTAGGTGACCGCGTCAACTTCGCTGGCACGCGCCATGCGAGACGCAACCCTCGGATCCATCTCAGCAGAATATGCCTGCGCTGATGCGCCGTAGACCGCTTGAGATTCAATGGCCGCAAACTGCCAAATTGGTAACTGCTGACAATGCTCCAACGACGTAAACGTTTCCCGAGCAACCTTGTATCCGGCATTTTCAAGACCCTGTACGGCATCCCAGAAATGTTTCTCAACCGCTGGCTCGATCTCATCAAACCCAAAGTTATCTGGAATAACGAATTCGGAATTCAAAGGCAGCTCAGGTTGTACAGAATGATGGCGCATAACATCATAGGCCATTTTACACTCCGCGACTGTCTTTGCCATCGGGCCTACACTGTCTAACGTCACGGAAAGCGGCTTACATCCGGTGCGAGACACCGTGGACTGCGTGGGCTTAAATCCAACAATGCCGTTGAAAGCTGCAGGGATACGCAATGATCCCCCGGTGTCAGTCCCAATCGCAATATCTACCAGATCTCTCGCGACGCTGAGCGCACCGCCCGAAGTTGAACCGCCTGGAATTTTCTGCGCGTCAAATACGTTTGCAGGCGTTCCGTAATGCGGGTTCAGGCCCAGGCCAGAATAGGCCAGTTCTGTCATATTGGTATGCCCAACAATAACGGCGCCCGCCAGGCGCAGGGCTGCCACGACATCCGCATCTGAGGACGCCGGTTTGTCCCGTCGCATAAACTGTGTCCCGGCGTGGGTGACTTTCCCTTTGATATCAAACAGGTCCTTGATTGAAATCAAAGCGCCATTCATCGGCGTATCGGGTCGGTCTTGTAGCTGCTCGGCCGCGTGGATCGCGTCTGGCACATAAGTGTTCGTGAAGATATGGCGGTCCGCTGGCGCTGACTGCGCAAGGCGCGTTGCCAGCTTTTGCAAACGCTGTTTTGTATCTTGGGCAGTCCAGGGCATGTCGTTCATTTGTCTATCTTTCATCAAGAGATGTGCAGTTCCATCAGGTCACGCGGAAATTGCAAAAGTGGTCGAGCGTGTGTGGTTTCCACAAGAAACATTTCACCCAACGCAGCGCCCCCGACAGTGGGCACAAAAAGGTTGGGGTGGAGCTCAAAAACAGAGTCCAAGGGAATATCGATTTGTGGTGCCGAGCCTTTGGCGGCGAAGTTCGGATGCCAATCCTGCGTGAAGGGAAGTGTCGCCAATGGCTCTTCGTATGATGTCCCCAGGCTATGTCCAGTTCGAAACCGACGGGAGTTCTGCCAATCATTATCCTGCAGCCCATCATCAAGTGATTTGGTCATTGCGGCCACTGGCGCTGAAACGGGAGTGTTCTGTTGAAGCGCCTCTTGGCCGCAGGTCAATGCATCATGCACCACCGACCAGAGCCGTCGGTGGTTGTCCGACGGTTGACCAATCGTCCCCATACGAATACCGTGTGCCCAATAGCCTTCTACCGTTAGGGCGATGCCTAAAAGCACCTGATCACCTTCTTTCAAGGTCTGGTTGGTCTCTTTTGACCAATAACGCGGGCCATCTGCACATCGGTCGATCGTCAGCCAGGTTTTGCAGTAGTCACTTCCAGCGAGCCGGGCGCGGTACTC
This sequence comes from Epibacterium ulvae, assembly GCF_018678075.1. Taxonomy (GTDB): domain Bacteria; phylum Pseudomonadota; class Alphaproteobacteria; order Rhodobacterales; family Rhodobacteraceae; genus Epibacterium; species Epibacterium ulvae_A. The sequence continues at coordinate 2,537 of NZ_JAHHIR010000023.1, forward strand.
CAGTTCCAGCTGCGTTTGATGGGCCGGATGATTCGGGCTGAGACACGCGGGAAGCGCGCTGAACAGATCATCACAAATCGCAGCGCCCCGTTCCAAAACGGCAATCTCTTGCGCGGATTTACGCATACGTTGCATCGCCAACGTGCTGTCACCCTCAATCAGCTGCGGCTCGGGAAACCTAGAGATCAATGATTGATAGGCCGCTTGTGGCATTTCTGAAATACCAATGGTCGCCAAGGGGCCGATTTCGCCAAAGGTGCGAGCAGCAATCGCCGCCCATTCGGTCACCGGTACAGGGAGGATTTGCGTGTCATCAAAATGCGTTTTGGCGAGGGTTTCAAGAAAGGGACTGCTCAGCAAAAGGACGCTGTGTTTGTCGTTGTAGATAAAAAGCGACATCGCTTCGTGGCTGTCCCACCCGGTCAAATAGCGCATTGCACCATGGGATTGCGTCCCTGCACCAAGAGCGCTGCCATACCCAAAGACCATCACAGCCGTTGGGCACTCCAGTGTCGCGTACAGGGCCACCTGACGGCCGCGCCATTCGGCTTCTGCAACCCCCGGTGCCATTTCAGGACACGATGGGAAGGGTTCTGACGGAATAGCTCAGCTCGATGCCGCGGTGCAGCACTGGATCCGTCAGTCGCATCCGGTAGTGTTCGGCGGGGCGAACGCCTCCCTTTGCACCCAAAGTGCCGCACAGCATGGCGGACTGGTCCGGCATATCTGCCCCGTCCAATAAGTCCACCAAAGGACGGATCGCCGCCAAGGGCCCTTCTTGGTAGGACACCCACTCACATGCTTCATAGACCTCGCACGACAACACCAACTGATCCAGGTGGTCTTTGACTTCGTCAAATTTCCACAGCCCTTGGGCCGCTGGTTTCACGCAGGCCTGTTTGGAGGCGGCGACCGAATATGCCTCTAGTTCGCGGTCGGTGTGGTCCGATGCCAGGCCAAGCCAAAGCTGCCCATCCAGGCGCACCAACATAGGTTCCACTTCACCTGATGTCGTCTCGCCCACGACCGCCACTTCTTCGGCCTGGATCAGTAAGTTCTCGGATACACGGTAATAAAGCGGCACCTGCGACGGAGGGGCGACGCCAAGTTCGGCAAGCTCATCAATGTGGTGTTGTACAGCTGCGGCGTCTCGTCCTGTCCAACCGGCAACGTAGAGATGCTGGATGTTCGCGTTCAAGGGCTTATTTTCACAGAAAAACTTCATGTTTCGTTCTTTACAGGTTTGATGGGAGGAAGAGCGCGATCGCTGGGAAAGCAATCAGCAAGGCGACCATCGCAAGCATTGCAAGCGCATAGGGGATGACACCGATGATCACATCAGAAAACGCGCCTTTTTTGCGGGCGGCCTGGACGACATAGAGGTTCAGACCCACCGGTGGCGTAATCAGTGCCATTTCCACCAGAATGATCATCAAGATACCGAACCACAGTCGATCATATCCAATTTGTTCGACAATCGGCACGATAATCGGAATCGTTGCAACCATTAGCGAAAGCGTTTCGATAAAGAAGCCCAGAACGATGTAGATCAAGATGATCACCATCAACGTGGCCAGCGGTCCCATACCCAGATTTTGCAGGAATTCTTGTAGGGCTCGACTGACTCCAGCCGCCGTAAGAACAAAGTTCAAAACATAGGCTCCGATCACCACAAGCATGATCATTGCAGTTGTTCGGACGGTTCCTTTTAGGCTCGCAACAATCATCTCCCGGTTCACGGCTTTATGCGCAAAGGCGATGACAAATGCCATGGCAACGCCGATGGCCGCTGCTTCGGTTGGCGTGGCCCAGCCCGCATAGATCGCGCCGACGATGGTTCCAAAAAGCGTGAAGAGAGGTAGTAAATCAACAAGCGACGTGAACCGCCGCTTCCAGCTTGCCGAAGTTCCAGGCCCGCCCAGCGACGGTTTTGCCATGCAGAACAGAGCTGTCACGACCATGAACAATAGCGCCAGCATCAACCCTGGGATCAAGCCCGCAACGAACAGCTTTGGGATCGAGGTTTCGGTCAGAAAGCCATAGACAATCAGATTGATCGAGGGCGGGATCATAATGCCCAATGTGCCGCCGGCCGCAATGGCGCCGGAAAAGAGTTTGGGATCATAGCCGAGTTTCTCGGCTTGAGGGGTCGCAACTGAGGCCACGGTTGCAGCGGTGGCAACAGATGAACCCGAGGTCGCAGAAAACAGCGTCGCAGTCGCGATGTTTGCGTGGATCAATCCGCCCGGCAGCCATGATACCCAGGCTTCAAGCGCCGAATAGGTGCGTCGCGCGATACCGCTGCGCACCAAAAGTTCGCCCAACAGGACAAAAAATGGCACCGCAATCAATGTTGCGCTGTTTGACGATGACCAAACAACCTGGCCTAGGCCGCGCATCAACGGAAAAGGGCTGAACAGGACGTCGATCCCAAAGGCGAGCAGAAAAAGAACAATTCCAACAGGGATGGATAGGGACAGAAGGGCCAAGAGCCCACCGGAGGTAAATAGGATCATTCGTCTTCACCTCGGAGTCCGACAAAGTTGTCAATGTTGCTGTGCTGGGACGTCGCCAAGAACCAAAGCGCGCCGAGTGACAAAAGAACGGCAGAGGCGGCGAACCAAACCCAGCCTACCAGCCAAAGCGATTGTGGGATCCAAAGTGGCGTTTCCAACGTTGTATTCGCGGTTGCGCCGGATTTGATGGTTTTGCCAAGCACCGGCCAAGCGCGATATGCAATTGTCAGCGATACCGCCGCGACCGAAAGGATTGCGACGATATCAAACCAACCTTGCACGCGCGGTCCGCCTCGTGCACGCAAAAGATCAATGCGCACATGGGCTTGCATCGTAAGGGCATAACTCACACCCCATCCTGTCGCGATTGCCATCGCATAGCCTGACAGCTCGTCTGTGCCACCAAGTGACATGCCAAGTGGTCGGGCGACGACATCAAAAAGAGTGACGCAAACGCTCAAGAGCAATAGTCCACCGGCCGCAACCGCCAATCGCTCGTTGGTTTGCCGCAACAACGACAGGATAGAGTGCATAATGATGGGCCTTAGTTCAGAGGGATCTGAACACCGGTGGCGGCGCCAACAGTGTCGTTCCAGCGTTGACCCCAGTCACTACCTGCGCGGTCTGCCCAATCCGGCAGCACGTCAGTGACCAGAATGTTGCGTGCTGTATCAACATCAGCCTCTGTCACAGAAACCAGCGTCATGCCGCGTTTGTCGCCGGGGCATTCGCCCTCGCCGGTCAAGCAAGCGACATCGGTTGCCAGTGCGTTCTGAGCCGTCGCCCAGGCAGGTGCTTCCAAATCGGTGGTTACGGCAGCCTGGATGGTTGCTTGCTGATCAGAGGACAGGTCGTTCCATTTGTCTATGTTGATCGCCGTCACAACAGGATCCCACCCGCCAAGAGGCACCGGCATCAGATGTGTGGAAACTTCCCACCACCCGGCGCTGTAGCCAGAACCAGCACCGGTCACGGCGCAATCGACGACACCTTTTTGCAATGCGCCCGGCACTTCGCCAAAGCTGATGCTGACCGCCTCGGCACCCAAAGCTTCGAGCAGCTTGCCTGTCATACGACCAGAGGCGCGGATTTTCAGACCCTTCAGATCCTCAAGCGCTGCAATCTCGGCGTTACAGAAAACAACTTGTGGCGGATACGGGGCAACACCAAGAACCTTGGCGTTAAAGACATCCGCATAGATGTCATCGATCATTGGGCGCGCGGCTTCGACCATGATTTTGGCCGCCGCGGCATCCGTGGCAATCAACGGAACATCCAGGCCTTCCAAAGCAGCTGAGTCCGCAACCGCGTAATCTGCAACGGTCATGCCGACGTCAAAAACGCCATCACCAAGCATACGGAACACATCGCCGCCTTTGATGCCCATCTGATCATGCGTTGTCAGGATCGCGGTGATGTCACCTTCGCTCGCGGCGGGCATTTTTTCGTCCCAGAACGGCTTCTCATACTGTTTATGCAGTGGCAAACCACTCCAGCTGCCGACGACAGAAAGCTCTTCGGCGTGAACCGCAGCGCTGGTCAGTGCAAGCGCGGACATCATTAGACCTGCTGTATGTTTCATGGATTTTTCCCTTGTTGTGCATATTGTTATTGGTTGTGTGTCGTGACGAATTTATCGTCGGTATTCAAAATCAACATGGCTCCGGGCGCATGTGTAATGGCGAGTTCCGGTGCGGCTGTTGCCAGCGCCACTTGTGTGGTTACGCCGCATCCCCAAAAGACCGGCACTTCACCGTCCTTGATGGGTGTCGCATCCCCCCAGTCAGGTGCTGAGATATCGGAAATGCCAATTTCTTTTGGATCACCGATGTGAAATGGTGCCCCATGTGCATGCGGGTAGGCCTCACAAATACGAACCACTTGCGCCAGGTCTTCTTCGCGGACCGGACGCATGCTGACCACGACCGGGCCTGAGAACGCGCCCGATGGAACGCAATGCACCGTTGTTTGGAACATGGGCACGTTTCGCTGCAATGCGTGATGACGCAACGGAATGCCCGCTGCCAACAACGCGCGTTCAAAGCTGAAGGAACAGCCGATGGCAAATGCAGTGAGGTCTTCTTGCCAAAGCGTCTCAATGTTGAAGAGTTTGAGATCGAATTGTCCGTTTCGATACAGATGGAACAACGGCACATCCCTGCGCAAATCGACGTCTGAATCGAGAGAGGGCAAATACGGCTGCCCGGGTTCTGAAACTGCAACAAGCGGGCAGGCTTTCGGATTGCGGTCACAAAAGTTTCGAAAATCTGCTGCATAGGAGTTGGGAAGAATGACGAGATTGCATTGCAAACGTCCTGCGCACAGTCCGGCGGTATGGCCGGTATAGCTGTCGAAACGCAGGGCGTCGCGCAGCGCGTGCAGCGACAGCTCTTGCGCCTCTGAATAGCTGATTTGAGCTGCGGTTTCTGACATGGTCCCTTCCTCTTTGATCGCTCAATAGGATGCACGGAAGGCAAATTGACTCAAACTGTAATACTTAATCGGCGCTGAACAAGAAACCTCATCAGCGGTTACGCAACTTTGCGGATAGGCCTATTTTTCAGGCACGCCTTATTGGTTAGTTCGGAAGTTTAAGCGGAAAACACCAGTATTTAGCACTGGTTTGCGCCTGTCTTTTTTCCGAAAAATCGTTACTTTCGACGCGGGAGTTGAGAGGATCGCAACGGTGAATATTCGCTTTTTGGAGACATTTGTTTGGGTAGCTAGACTAAACAGTTTCCGCGCAGCAGCTGAAAAATTGAACGTCTCTCAGGCCACCATTTCGAGCCGCATTGCAACGCTCGAAAGTGAGCTGCAATGCCGATTGTTCGACCGGGATCGCAATGACGTAGCCGTCAGCGCGCAGGGCAGCGCGCTGCTGCAAAAGGCCCTTAATGTTCTGCAAGCCGAGCAAGAGTTGAAAAATGCTCTGTCTGAACCGCAAGATATGGTCGGGCGCGTGCGCGTCGGGATCATCGAGTCGATCGTGCACACTTGGATGGGACAATTCCTGAACCGGATTAGCCAGAGTTTTCCTAAGCTTGAGTTTGAGCTGACGGTTGAATCGACCCCGAACCTGCAGGGGCTTTTGCAACGCGGCAGCCTTGATGTTGTGTTGCAGACCGAGACGATTTTGGATGAAAACGTTTTGAACGCCACGTTGAGCCCTCTGCGCTTGGGCTGGGCTTGTAGCAAGGACCACCCTTTGTGCGAGCAGCCAGTGACGCTCAAAGATATCGCAGACCATCAAATCGTGACCTTCACACGGGGATCACGGCCGCATCTTTCCGTTCTCACCTTGTTTGAAAACGCAAATCTGAGCTATCGCCAAATTCACTGTGTGACATCCCTTGCCGCGATTGCCCAATTTGTACGCGCTGGACTGGGCGTGGCGACTGTTCCCACCCGCTTCCTTGAAGATGGCCAATTGGGGGGCGAGTTTCGCTTGCTGGACGTGCAAGATGCTCCACCTCCGCTCAATCTGGTTGCAAGCTGGCACCGCGAGGCCTCTGCGGGTGCGATTGGTGAGCTTGTACAGATCGCGGAACAAGTCTCACGCGAATATGCAGCGCGGATTCATTCCAGCTGATTGGGATTTCCAATCACTCCCGACAAGTATTTCCCATTTGCGTTCATAAAATTCGCAGCGTTAGCTCTACGTCAACGCTGCTGGTTTTGCTTTGACGAGCACTCAGCCGGATCAGCTCCCACAACCTGCTTTTCACTGAACCGAGGTGTTTCTCGGAACAAAGAAGCTTTGCTTAATTCGGGCGAGGACAAATGGAATCTTACAAAACACAAAATGCGCAACTGTTTGTCTGGACGGACATCGATCCAGCCCACGAGGGCGACTTCAACCTTTGGTATGACCGGGAACATATGGAAGAGCGCGTCGCCATTGAGGGGTTTTGCTGGGCGCGTCGCTATCGCAATCGGTCGGATCCAGGCCGACGGTATCTTGCGATCTACAGGACTGAAAACATTCAAACCTTTGGCACAGAAGCTTACGCACAGGCTTTCAATCACCAGACCGATTGGTCGAACACGAATTTCGCACGTATGACCAACACAAAACGTCGGGTCATGCATGTCCCGACAGAGGGTGGATTTGGCAGCGGAGCACAGGCAGTTTTGCTGACGCTTGCAGATGCAATTACCGACCTTGATGCAATCGCATCTACACTCACGAGCGTGGAGGGCGTTCTGGGATTTCACGTCATGGTTCCAGATGAAACCCTTTCCACACCTTTGCCATCAGAAGATCTAGAAAATCGCACATTGGAGCCAGCCATTCTGGTGGATGCCACCAATGCTACTGCCGCGCAGGCGGCAGGCGCAGCCCTTCTCAACAAACTCAATCTTGGCTCTGACCGTGCCTCCTATTTCGATTTCATGTGGGAGTTGCGGTCCCAGGACTTGGAAAACTCAGCAGCGAACAGAACTGCATAACGACCCCAACACGGAGACTAAAATGTTCAAAAAAACACTATCTTCCCTTGCACTGACCTGCCTCGCGCTGCCAGCTCTTGCGACTGAGTGGACGATGTCCGCGCACGCGCCAGATGGCAACTATCACACTCAAAACGCGGTGCAATTTGCCGAAGATGTGGCACGCCTGTCCGACGGCGAACTGACCATCAACGTCGTATCCAACAGCGCCTTGTTGAAACGTCCAGAATTGAAACGCGGCGTGCAAAAAGGCGTTGTCCCCATTGGGGAAGTTCTGATTTCCGCCCTCGGCAACGAAGATGCGGCGTATTCTGCGGATGCGGTGCCGTTGCTTGCAACCACGTTTGAAGATGCAATGAAACTGTGGGATGCCAGTAAGCCAATCTACGACGAAAAACTCGCCGATGACGGTCTGGTGTCTTTGTATTCCGTGCCTTGGCCTCCACAGGGTATCTACATGAAAGATGAAGTCGCCAGCGCGGCTGACTTTGATGGGGTGAAATTCCGGGCCTATAACGCCTCTACTGCGCGGCTGGCAGAACTGCTGGGCGCGATCCCGGCAACGATTTCTTCCAGCGAGATTTCGCAGGCGTTCTCAACCGGCGTCATCTCGGGCATGATCACGTCACCGACTACCGGTGTTGACAGCCAAGCATGGGATTTTGTCAGCAACTATTACGATGTGAAGGCCTTCATCCCCAAGAACTTCGTAATCGTGAACAAACGCGCCCTGAACGGATTGTCTGAAAAATCGCGCGACGCCGTGATGGAAGCGGCTGCACTCGCAGAAAAACGCGGCTGGGATATGGCGATGAACGCAACTTCCGAAGCGACAGAACACCTTGGCAGCAATGGCATGACGGTCGCAGCCACACCGACCGCATTGGCCGAGGAGTTCAAAGACATCGGCGCCACAATGCTGGAAGAGTGGAAAACAAATGCTGGCGCGGACGCGGATACAATCATCCAAGACCTGCAATAACTTAACAAGAGTGGGGTGCGCAGTGCGCGCCCCTTTTGTATTTTGGGGGTCTCATGTCGATCACGACGTTCTTCTATAAACTTTCCGGCTACCTATCTGCGGCGTTTCTGGCGGGCATCGGGGTACTCATTCTGGCACAGATCATCGCGCGTTTACTGGGTAGTCAAATTCCCTCTGCCGATGACTTTGCCGCCTGGAGCATGGCTGCAGCAGTGTTTTTGGCTTTGCCGCAGACGTTCCTAAGCGGTGGCCACATTCGTGTAACGCTGTTGTTTAGCTCGGTCCCAGACGGTCTGCGCAAACTCATGGATATATGCGCAACTTTGGTTGCCATCGCGACCTTGTCGTGGAGCACTTGGTACGGGGCAGAATATGCCTATGAATCCTATGTCTATCACGACGTGTCACAAGGCATCATCGCGGTTCCACTTTGGATTCCGCAGATCTCGATGGTTGTGGGGTTGTTGCTGATGACATTGGCGCTGACCGAACGCCTGATCTCAATGCTGCGCGGCAACGACATCATGGCCACCTCTGACGAAGATTTCGTTGGGCAAGAGTAAGAGCTTACATCATGGAAAATTTACTCCAAGCGATCACCGTCATTGTCGTGCTATTCGGCCTGCTGAGCATGGGGGTTTGGGTGGGCGTCACCCTGATCATCTGCGGCATCGTGGTGATCACGTTCTTCACCTCAACCTCTAGCGGCGCAATTTTTGCGACCGTTGCCTGGGGATCGACGGCCAGTTGGACCCTGACCGCGCTTCCGTTGTTTATCTGGATGGGTGAGATCCTCTATCGAACAAGCCTCGCAAAGGACATGTTCCAAGGTCTAAGCCCATGGGTGCAAAACCTGCCTGGACGTCTGGTCCATGTGAACGTGGTCGGTTGCGGAATATTTGCGGCTGTTAGCGGGTCTTCAGCGGCGACAACTGCGACGATCGGCCGGATCTCACTGCCTGAGCTCAAAAAACGTGGCTATGATGAGCGGCTTGCGATCGGCACCCTGGCTGGTTCTGGCACCTTGGGACTATTGATCCCACCTTCAATCATAATGATCGTCTATGGGGTTGCGGCGCAGGTGTCGATCAACAGGCTTTTTATCGCGGGTGTTATTCCTGGGGTTTTGCTGATGGCACTGTTTTCCGGCTACATCATGCTGTGGTCGATGAAGAACAAAACCAAAGTGCCGGCTGAAACTGAAACCCTCTCATTTCTGGGCAAGTTACAGCGTCTCAGGCTCTTGCTTCCGGTGGTTGGGTTGATCGTTGCTGTGATCGGCTCGATCTATGCGGGTGTTGCAACGGCAACCGAAGCGGCTGCTCTTGGAGTTGTGGGCGCATTGGTGATCGCGGCCCTTGCAGGCTCTCTCAATGCCACAAGTTTCGTTGAAAGCCTGCAAGGGGCGACCCGTTCGACCTGTATGATCGTGTTCATCCTGATGGGCGCTGCCTTTTTGACAAATGCGATGACCTTCTCTGGTCTGCCAGCGGATTTGTCAGCCTGGATCGTTGATCTCGGCCTGAACCACTACGGTTTGATCGCCGTTCTGACGATTTTCTTCATTCTGATGGGCTGCATTCTGGACGGCATTTCGATTGTGGTGCTTACAACTTCCGTCATTCTACCGGCCGTAACAGCCGTTGGTATCGACCCGTTGTGGTTTGGCATCTATCTTGTCTTCGTTGTTGAAATGGCTCAGATCACACCACCTTTGGGTTTCAATCTGTTTGTCATCCAAGGGCTTACGGGGAAAAATATCCTAGAAATATCCAAGATGGTTTTACCGTTCTTTTTCCTGATGCTTTTGGCAACCGCGATCATTACCCTGTATCCTTCGCTGGTCACATGGCTGGTCTTTGTAGGAAAATGATCATGCAGCATGCATCTGCACCTCTGGTCTGTCTGAGCGATACAATCTTTGCCGCCCATGAGGTCACATGCCCGGCCTCATCGGGACATGAGCTCACGGACATATCCGACGTGGCGGTGCTTGGTGGCAAAATCATCGTGCTGCGGCGCTCTATGCCGCAGCTGGTAAGCTTTGAGCTGAACGGCGAATATGAGGACAGCTGTTCACTTCCAAACGTAGTTTTCGGGCACGGGCTGCGAACCCTGCCTGGCAACCGGCTGGCCCTGACGGATATGGATGGCCATAAAGTCTTGATCCTAGATGCGTCGTTTTCCGTGGTCCAGACGCTCTCACCGGACGGCTTACCGCGGCATTTGCAACCCTTTAACCATCCAACCGACTGTACCCAATCCACCGAGGGGATCTTCTATGTTGCGGACGGCTACGGAAACAGCTGCGTGCATATGTTTGATGGCGCCGGGCAACATTTGGACAGCTTTGGCGCACCCGGCATAGGGCCTAGTCAATTCTCGACTCCGCATTCCATTCTAATTGATCATCAAAATCGGGTTTGTGTTGCAGATCGTGAAAACGACAGAGTGCAGCGATTTGACTTACAGGGGCAATTTATCGACGAAATAGGAGGGCTGCACAAACCAATGGCATTGGGTCTACGCAGTGATGGCGCGTTGCTGGTTACAGATCAAACACCGCGACTTTCGGTGTATTCTCCTGAGAGAGAGCTGGTAGGGCGTTGCCGGACCTTTGGCACATACGGTCACGGGATCGCGACCCTACAGAACGGAGGCATCGCGTTGGCTGAAATGTTGCCATCCAAATTGAGAATTTTCAGAGCTTGTAAACGGTTCAATTCAGTCAAAGCGCCATACCGACCTGTCGCGGTATGATGTTGCGCCAATTGCTCGTTTAAGGCGCCTTGCAGTTGATCAATATTGAGTGATGCATTCACCGCTGAGTCATAACCGGGCAGATCATGATGGTGGCCGCCCGCGTAACCCGCTTCCATATTAAACGGGACTGTTGCGTTAACTCGCAAGACGCGAGTTTAGGCAGGTCAGGGGGCGCAAATGCAAAGAAAACAACCATTCAAACGCCATCGTTTTCCATCGTTGATCATTTTATCCGCTGTTCGGATGTATCTGCGATATCCGCTCTCATATCAGGATGTCGCAGATCTGCTTGGCGAACGTGGTGTTGATGTTGATCGCTCAACAGTCTTTCGCTGGGTGCACAAATTCGGGCCCGAACTGGCGAGGCGCACCGAACGCCATTTACGTCGAGCAAGCCTAGATTGGCATGTCGATGAAACCTACATCCGAGTTGGCGGAAAGTGGCGTTACTTGTGGCGTTCGATTGATGCGAATGGCCAGTTGGTCGACTTTCGGTTGACGGCTCGCCGCGATGCTAAAGCAGCCAAAGCCTTTCTAAAAAAGGCGATCGAATGTGTGCGTCTTCACCGTCCTGTCTCCATTTGCACCGACAAAGCACCGACCTATCGGAAGGTCATCAAAGACATCAATCATCACTATGATCCACACTTTGATTACATAACCCACATCGACAAAAAATATCGGAACAACCGTGTCGAAAGCGACCATGCCGCGCTGAAGAGGTTGCTGGGTTACCGACAAAGCTTCCGATCATTACGAAGCGCAAAAGCTACATTGCAGGGAATGGAAACTATCAGAACGATCAAGAATGGCCATATACAAAACCGGCAACCAGGAGTGCGAGGGGAAGTCGCCTTAGTTAGCCAGCTATTTGGTTTGGCAGCATGAAAACAACGTGTTAGCGTCATCTCGCTGGGACAAAACTTAACGCAACAGTCCCAGAACGGTGTAGCGGTTGAACACAGCGATCCGGACTTGGAGCTCGGCAACTTGTCGGTCGAAGTCCCGCGCCATGAGGCTTTGGCCGAGTAGTTTGACGCAGTGCATTTTCGTCTCTGCTTGGCTTCTGCGGTGATATCCGGTCAACTTTCGCCAGAGTGCTCGTCCTA
>NZ_JAHHIR010000080.1 GCF_018678075.1 Epibacterium ulvae
GAGCTGCTCATCCGTGAATCGTGCCTTCATTTGTCCGTCCTTTTGTTGGGCGGACTCTACACTAATCTGGAGGAGTTTTAGGGGCTCAGGTCACGGATCACACAGTGTCATCTATCGACCCTCCACAGCGCAGGATGTGAACGCCGTTTTTGCCATCACTGAAAGCGCGGTTCAACGCCTGAGCCCTTCCCCTTACGCGCCAGAAGTGGTGGCAACCTGGATGGCCAACCGCAGCCCAGACTATTACAAGGCCGCTTGCGCCGCAGGGGCGGTTTGGATCGCTGAGCTGGACCGTGAACCTGTGGGCTACAGTCAGGGCGTCCCGGGTGAGATCCTTCGCCTGTTTGTGGCAAGCCAAGCCTCGGGGCGTGGGATTGGTCGAGGCTTAATGAAGAAAGCGCTGGCGCAGGCTTTGCAGCGCGCACTCGTAGGCGGATACACGCAGCCCGTTCAGGAAACTGTACCAAGCACCACACGTTGTGTCCGCGTGTCCTCCAGCCTGGGTGCCGTATGCTTTTATCAAAAATGGGGATTCCGCGAAGTTGCACGCGGCTCTGTCCCGGGTCGTGAGGCTTTGCCTGCCATTGAGATCGTCCGGATGGAAGCGGAATTCCCTCTGTAGCTGCCGCGTTCACCACGCGCCGCCCCTTTCGCCCAGACCACCAACGTCTCCCGCCCCCTGCCCCTGCGCTCTGCTTTTGCAGATCACCGGTTCAGGCGTTGGGCGTGGCACCGGGCCTTTGGCCCGGTGCCACGCCCAACTGGCCAAGGGGATTTTACATCCCCACAGGCCGGGCGGGAGGAGTTCGATTGCATCTTTTCAATAGGTCGTGTATTGAGACGTAACTGCAGCTGAAGACCGTCCAAACGCGTGATCAAATATCCTACATCAAGTCGGTTTCGATATCAGCTTCCGTTCTTAAAAACCGCGGATACCTCTTTGAAACGCCTGCCCAGATAGTAACGCACATTTCAATCTTCGCCCTACATCAACAGGTTAGCCGCCCCGTCCACAAAGACCCGAGGTCGCAGTATCAACCCTTCCAAAAGCTGGCCTGACACCTATCTGCGGAATGCGGTAGGCACGTTTGGTCTTGTGCCAACACTCGCAGAATGTCGTGAAAGGTCTTCGACAGTTCCAGAAGTTGGGCCTCACACCGAGCGGTAAGGTTCAATGCGTATCGTATTTCCCTATCCGTCAATTTCAGCTCAACTCGGCCGTCCTCAAGCCGACACTCATGAAAATAGTAGAGGTCATGACACCTCGCGCAAGCGGTGACGTAAGCATGAAGCATCCACATCCCCTTGGATGCCAAAGTACCACTCAGCAAATGATGGGCCAAATGTTCAGTTACGCAATAACAGCCGCCAAACAGGCCGTGTTGATCGCTGGAACGGTTGCCAGCAACCAGTCTTTGAGCGCATTCCATTGCGCGCCATCAGACGCGTCTATCGCGTCGCTCGCAGTGTCCAACATGATGCGACCGGCCCCATACTCAGCAAAGGCACAATAGATCACGTGAGACAGGCAAGGCAGAATGCGGTCTCTTGCTTGCGCGTCCGTTTCTGACATGTTCCAAAGCCGAGGCAAAGCTGCAAAGATTACTGGGTAAAGCGTTTCCCGGTGGTAGAGTTTCTCCCAAAACAGATCCTCCGCTAACCCGTTGTCCCAGCGCACCAAAAGCTGATTGAGAACGCTTGAGACGTCTTCGACGCCGCAAGCACCCGGTAGGCAACGCCAAATCTCATGATCCAAATCTATTTTCAACGATCAAAGCGTGCCTGAATTGCCAGAAAACGATTGGACGACATAAACGTAAAAAACCCGCAGGACGTGCAGGAGTATCCTTTATGTCCAATTTGACCATAACCACTACTCTAGTGGCAGTTCAAAAACCGCTGTGGCAAGTTGCAGCGCCCGTGCGTTCTGGTCCGCACGTCCTGAACCAAGCCCCATGTGGTCGATCTCAACCCAGAGGAAATACGTGACAACATCCTGAATGCTATCCCCGTGTTGGCGCATCTTGATCGCCTGCGACATATAGCGATCATACTCATCCTCGAAGGGTTGGCCCTTCCAGCCTCCCATAATTTCACTGAGGCCAATTGGGTCCCAAAGGGTCCAAGCCAGCTCCCTCGCCTTCTCGGCAACACCGATGGATTGTTCCATGCGCCTTTACCCACGTTTGATGCAACCGCGCCGTCTTGTGCTAAAAAAAGCTCCCGCACGGTTTCGCGTGCGGGAGCTTTTTTCACCAACCCACTGGGTTAGATCAGAACCCCTGCGGGGTTGGGTGATCTTTGTAGATCTCGATGATCTTGGCCACGGCCGCTTCGGGTGCCAGCTCTTCGCTTTCGCCGCTACGGCGCGACGTCAGTTCGACCACGCCGTTTTTGAGACCACGAGGCCCCACGGTAATGCGCCAGGGCAGACCGATCAGATCCATGGTCGCGAATTTGCCACCGGCGCGTTCCTTGCGATCATCATACAGCGGATCAAGTCCGGCGGCGGTCAGCTGCGCGTAAAGGTCATCACAGGCTGCATTGGCGGCCTCGTCCCCTTGTTTGAGGTTCACGATCCCACAGTGGAACGGGGTAACACCTTCGGGCCAGATGATGCCATTGTCGTCGTGGTTGGCCTCAATAATGGCGCCCAGCAGGCGAGACACACCAATGCCGTGACTGCCCATGTGCACAGGTTGTGGCTTGCCTTCACTCGCTTGAACAGTAGCGCCCAGCGCTTCGGAGTATTTGGTGCCAAAGTAGAAGATCTGGCCGACCTCAATCCCGCGTGCCACGCGACGGCGCTCTTCGGGCACTTCGTCAAACAGCGCCGCTTCATGAGTTTCATCAGTGCGCGCGTATTTGGTGGTGAACTCTTCCAGCACGCCCTGGCACTCTTCAACGCTGTCGTAGTCAATCTCACGATCGCCAAAGGTCAGATCGGTAACCGCGCTGTCATAGAAAACTTCACTCTCGCCTGTTTCAGCCAGCACCAGGAATTCATGGGTATAGTCGCCACCGATGGGACCACCATCCGCACGCATCGGGATCGCCTGCAGACCCATGCGTTCATAGGTGCGCAAATACGTCACCAGATGGCGGTTATAGGCATGCAGCGCATCTTCCTTGGTCAGGTCAAAGTTATACCCGTCCTTCATCAGGAACTCACGGCCGCGCATCACGCCGAACCGCGGGCGGATCTCGTCGCGGAATTTCCACTGGATGTGGTAGAGCGTCAGCGGCAGATCTTTGTACGAGCTGACATGGGCGCGGAAGATGTCGGTGATCATCTCTTCGTTGGTCGGGCCAAACAGCATGTCGCGATCGTGGCGGTCATTGATGCGCAGCATCTCTTCGCCGTAGTCATCGTAGCGCCCGGATTCCTTCCACAGCTCTGCAGGCTGCATCGTTGGCATCAACAGCGGGATGTGACCGGCGCGCATCTGTTCTTCGTGCACGATGCCTTCGATCTTTTTCAGAACCTTAAAGCCCAGCGGCAGCCAGGAATAGATCCCAGCCGAAGATTGTTTGATCATACCAGCGCGCAGCATCAACCGGTGGCTGACAATCTGGGCCTCAGAAGGGTTCTCTTTGAGAACCGGCAGGAAGTAACGGGACAGGCGCATCTTGGCTCCATCAAATGTGTCTTGAGGTTTGAGGAGTGGTTTAGAAGCTGCGTGCACGCGGGGCAAGGGCGGAGATACGCAGGACAGCATTGGCAGGCGCGACAGGATTGCGCTAGACTCGCGTCAAAGGTGATTTGACGGGCGATGGAATTTGAGGCTGTGCTGAACGCAAACATGGAAGAGATAGTGCGTGAAATCCTTCTGGATTTGGACGAAAACGAAGACGCAATCGGAAAAAACGAACCCAAAGAATTCCCTCCCATGCTCGGCCTTGGAGACGGGAACGTTGTCTATGTAACACGAAAGACAGTAGAGCTCGCGAACCGACTGCGTCGTGCAGTTTATTCAATAGAAACAGATCCCAAACAATTCTTTACGCATAAAGACTTCAAAAACGTTGTGGAGCACGCTGTCGCCAATACCCTTCTCGAAGTTAGGACAGGCGGAAACACTGAAGAAAACTGCCAGTCGTTTTTAAAACATTTCGAGAACTATGTCGGCGACTCGATCGACAAAATTAAGGACCAGGGTGGGCGAGAGTACTGCTTTGGCTGTTCGCTGGTTAGCGAACCAAACGTATCTCCCTTCGATATTGGGTCTGTGCGATTTGAACCGCGTGCAGTTTGGTTGGAACGCAAATCAACCGAAAAGCGCACTTCCAAAATAGGGGCACGCAGCAGGGTTATCGAGATCACTCAAGGCGAACTACCATCACAAATATCATCATCTACCAAACGGCGAATTTTGAGACATTGGAACGGAGAAACACTTCGTCCCCGGCGCCCCTCCAAAGACTCATGCACAGAGGGGTCGATCCTTAACGCCGTAGGAGAATTTCCCTATGTAAGCACTGTAACAATGCCCGGCCTTGGAAGTGATCTGAGCTACACACGCGCGCCAAAGGCAGTCCAAACAGCTCTCACCGGGATTTCTTTGATGTGGACACAGCCCTCAAGTGCGCTTCAAGGGCTATCGTTTTCATATCGCGCAGAGCAGAGAGACAGCCCCATTTTGTTTTTCACAAAAAGCGGCTTAGCGCTCGGAGGGGTGCATCAATACGTTAGGCCCTACGCCTCTTACATAGACGAAACACCGTTTGAAAAAATGCTAACAAGGTTTGACCCCGTTCTTAAATCCGTGGGGGATGTAATTGAGTGGAATTTGTCGCCAAAGGGTCAATACTCGAATCCAGCTGTTCGCGGTGTGCTTTCCCAAGCGCTTTATTGGTTTCGAAACGCTTGCATTGCCGAAATGGACCTTGTGGCAATTACGGGATTTGCAACCTGTTTGGACATCCTATCGCTAGGTCAATATGAGACTCAACGCTTGGCCCTTATCAGCAAGATGTGCGAAGCCGATCCCGACAGCGAATTTCTGAATGACGGAACGACCATCAAAGAGTTCTTAAAACGCGTATTTGACGGGCGCCGGAGAATGCTTCACGGCCCATTCAGCGGCAGCGGAACGCAAAAGTGGGACGACCAGTTTACGCAGGACTGGATCGAAGTTAGGTCCCAAGTCGAATACCTAGCAAGGTCGTGCTTAGTCGGATGCTTAGATTGGGCTTTTCGTAACCCAAGCCAAGATACCCCAAATAGCTTTGTAAAATAAGCGTTCAATGACAAGTCCCCGCGCCTGACTTTAGGGAGGTGCAAAGCGCCTTCGTCGTACTGAAAGCACGCCTATGGCGTGACGGGAAGGTCAGGCGTTGCCCGCCTTTGGCGGGCTGGGTGCAAGGAAACTACCCCATCCCCAGCAAATCCCACTCTGTCCCCGGCTTATCCACGCCCGTCTGATCTGCGGGACTTGCAACCGGGGGCGTGGTCGGGGAGAAATGGCGCGTGGATTTGTAAATTTAGCCTCAAGGAGCCGTTATGGCCTTGCCTGCGAAGAAACAGTTTCAATATTGGGGCGTTGCGGCGGTGGTTTTTGCCGTGGTCATGTGGGCGCTTGGCGATGTGCTGCTGCCCTTTATCCTAGGCGCGGCGATTGCCTATATGATCGACCCGGTCGCCGACCGGCTGGAAGACTGGGGCCTGTCGCGCACCGGGGCGACGGCGGCGATTACCATTGGCGCGCTTGTGGTCTTTTTGCTGGTCCTGCTGATCGTGCTGCCGACCCTAATTGGTCAGATGATCGATCTGGTGCGGGTCCTGCCAGATGTGCTGGGCAATCTGCGCAGTTTCGCGCAAGACCAGTTCCCGCAGATCTTTGACCAGCAAAGCCGGATCCATCAGATCCTTGAGACCTTTAGCACGACGCTGCGCGAGAAATCCGTGGTGATCCTTGAGACCGCGCTTGGCTCGGCGGTGTCCTTGTTGAATGTGCTGGTGCTGTTGGTGATTGCGCCCGTGGTGTCGGTCTATCTGTTGTTAGACTGGGACCGGATGATCGCGCGTATTGATGCCTTGCTGCCGCTGGATCATGCGCCGGTGATCCGCAAGTTGGCGGGTGATGTGGACGCGGTGATTGCCTCCTTCATTCGTGGCATGGGCACGGTCTGTCTGATCCTGGGCACCTATTACGCGGTGGCTTTGATGGCGGTGGGGCTGAACTTTGGCCTGGCGGTTGGCTTTGTGGCGGGGCTGGTGACGTTCATCCCCTACCTCGGCTCCTTGATTGGCGGCGCGCTGGCCATCGGGCTGGCGCTGTTTCAATATTGGGGCGCGATCGAGGTTGTGGATGGCGATACGATCACCCATGCCACCGACTGGTTCCGCATCGGCGTTGTCGCGGCGATTTTCATTGCAGGTCAAGTGGTTGAGGGCAACTTCCTCACCCCGAAACTGGTCGGAAATTCGGTCGGTCTGCACCCGGTCTGGCTGCTGCTGGCCCTGTCGGTGTTCGGCGCGCTGTTTGGCTTTGTCGGCATGTTGGTCGCGGTGCCGATTGCGGCAGCCCTTGGGGTTCTGGCGCGGTTTCTGGTGGATCAATATCTGGACAGTCGCCTGTATCGGGGCCTGACCATTCACGAACGTCTGGCCGAGGAAATCGCAGAGGCGGCGGCCGAGGACGAGGCCTGAATGGCCCAACAGCTCAGCTTTGATCTGCCGACAAAACCGGCGCTGGAGCGGGAGGACTTCTTTGTAGCGCCGTCGAATGCGATGGCGGTGGCTTTGCTTGATCCGGCGTTTCACTGGCCCAGTGGCAAGATGGTTCTGACCGGACCCAAAGGTGCAGGCAAAACCCACTTGGCCCATGTCTGGGCGCGCCAGTCCGGGGCTTGGGTTATCCCTGCCCATGCCTTGCCCCATGAGGACATCGCCACCCTCTCCGAAGGTCCGATGGTAGTAGAAGACGTCCCCGATATTGCGCTGGACCCCGCCGCACAAGAAGCGCTGTTTCACCTTCACAATCTGGTGCTGGCGGCAGGTCATGCCCTGATGATGACCGGCCGGCCTGCGCCAAACCATTGGTCGCTGACCCTGCCCGATCTGCAAAGCCGGGTGCAGGCGGCAACCCACGCCGAATTGCAGGCCCCCGATGATGCGTTGCTCGCGGTGGTGCTGGCAAAACTGTTCAATGATCGCCAGATTGCCCCAAAACCCGACGTGATCCCCTATCTGGTGGCCCATATGGATCGCACCTTTGCGGAGGCCGCACAGATTGTCGCCCGGCTGGATCAGCTGTCGCTTAGCGAGAAGCGCAGCCTGTCGCGCCCCTTGGCCATCCGGGCGCTGTCGGATCTGGCGTCACCGGGGCAAGATGAGCTTCCCCTCGAATAATGCACAGTTTATGGGCAAATGCGGTGGCCTGCCCAAAAGTTTCACGCTAGTTTGAGGGTGATATGACCCTGCCACGAATCCCGGATCTGCCATGAACGAAGCCTCCGAAATTGCAACAGATTGGGGAGGTTACGGCCCTCCGTTGTTTAACAACCCGGATGTGCGCGCCCTGTCGCGGGTGGGTGTGGTGGATGTTGGCTCCAACTCGGTGCGGATGGTGGTGTTTGACGGCGCGGCGCGCAGCCCCGCTTATTTCTTTAACGAAAAGATCATGTGCGCGCTTGGCGCGGGCCTGTCGGAAACCGGTAAGCTGAACCCCGAGGGGCGCGAACGGGCCTTGGCCGCGATGCAGCGGTTCAAGCTGTTGGCGGATGGGATGAAGCTGCCGCATCTGACTGTGGTCGCCACTGCTGCGGTGCGGGATGCCCAGGATGGCGCCGATTTCTGCGCCGATGTGTTGCGCGAAACCGGCTTGGTGATCCATGTGATCGACGGCCCGGAAGAGGCGCGCCTGTCGGCGCAGGGCGTGCTGCTCGGCTGGCCCGGTGCCTATGGGTTGATCTGCGACATCGGTGGCTCCTCACTGGAGCTGGCCGAGATCCAGGACAATACGGTGGGCCGGCGCGTGACCTCAGATCTCGGGCCCTTGAAGCTGAAAGAGATCAAGGGCGGCAAACGCGGACGCCAAGCTCATATTGACGCTGTTGTCAGCACGTTGAAAACACAGATGGGTCCCCAACGCGACCGATTGTTTCTGGTTGGCGGCAGCTGGCGCGCGATTGCCCGCATCGATATGGAGCGGCGCGGCTATCCGTTGAAGGTCCAGCATGAATACCGGATGTCGGTAAAGGCCGTGCAGGCCACAGCGAAATACATTGCCAAGGCGGATCTACAAGAGCTGCGCCGGACCTGTGGAATTTCCAGCTCGCGGATGTCGCTGGTGCCCTATGCAGCCGAGGTTCTGTCGCGGCTGGTCAAGACCTTCAAACCGCGAGACATCGCCATCTCAAGCTATGGCATCCGCGAGGGGCTGCTGTTTGAACAGATGCCACAGGCGTTGCGCGACCGTGACCCTCTGATTGAGGCCTGCCGGTTTGCCGAAGACAAGGACGCGCGCCTGCCCGGTTTTGGACGTGCGCTTTATGATTTTGTGCTGCCGCTGTTTCCCCGCGCAGATACATCCAAGAAACGGCTGATCAAAGCGGCCTGCCTGCTGCATGACGTGAGCTGGCGCGCCCATCCCGATTACCGCGCCGAGGTCTGTTTTGAGAATGCAACCCGTGCCAATCTTGGCGGTCTGCGCCATTCTGAACGGGTGTTTGTGGGCCTTGCACTGACGTCGCGCTACAGCAAACGCCGCCCGGCCGCGCGTTTTCGGCAGTTGTTCGATCTGATCGACGACAAGCAGCGCCAAGAAGCAGAAATCCTGGGACGCGCCATGCGTTTCGGCGCCATGCTGGTGGTCAGCACCGACACTGAAATCGGCACGTTCAAATGGCAGCCACGCAAAAAAGTGCTGGAGCTGCGGCTCGACAAAAGCACCGCGCCGATGTTCACCGAAACGGCAGAGGCACGGTTCAAATCGCTCTGTGACGCGCTGGACGCCGAAGGATCACTGCGCGTCGGCCGTTAAGGTGATTTCACGGGTCTCTACGCCCGGTTTTCGGGGCGCAACGATGCGGTCTGCGCCCTAGATCTCGATATCTGTGCTGTCGTCCTTGTCGTCCCGGAGCGGGTCATCACGCTGTTTTTTGCGGATGATGATATCGCCGTTGGGCAGCATCTCGGGCAGCTCATAGACATTCCAATCCTCAACCTTGGCCGCGATATCGGCCAAGGCAGGCCCCATGGTGGAGAGGAATTCGCCCATGGACGGACCGATCTCCCCCATCAACTCCTGAACGCCCTCCAGCGCGGGTGCCATCTCATCCCGCAGGCCACGCAGGAACAATTCGGCGCCTCGTTCCATCAGGGAGCCACCGCTGTCAGCCTCCGCTCCGGCTTCGGGCGCGTCATTGGAGAACAGGCTTTGAGCATGGGCCTGGGACGGCGTCAGGGCTGTTGTTGATAGGGTCAGCGCGGCAAGGATCGTCGCGGACAAAAGCGCATGGCGCATAGGCTGAAACAGGTCGATCACGGTCTGCTCTCCTCTGTGAGGTTGGTGCAAAAGATCATGCGCCCTATATAGGCCGATTGCGCCGGTATTCACAGATGATTTCGCGGGGAAATCGCCGCTGCACGCGCCCACTGTCTGCCTTTGAGTGTTATGCCCGCCAAAAGGGTTTAGCCGTCTCACGCAGCACATCCGCGCGGGTCAGGCCTGCATCCTGCAACGCACTGTCAGGCGCATGCAAAAGATCACGGGCCAGCATGCGACGATATTGGATCCGCTGGATATAGAGCGCCAAACCGTGTGCCTGCGGGCAGACAGGCGTTGTGGATTGCGGAAACGGGCGTGGGAAAGCGATGACCTGCGCCATGGGCCTTATGTCCTTTTCTTCACACTGATGTCTTGTGAGCTTGGTATATCTTGTGGATTATTGGAGAAAAATCGAATTATTCGCACATAATTCGTGAGGAATAGGAACATACGGATTGTCACATCTTCCGCCACTCACCGCCCTGCCCGCCTTTGAAGCCACCGCCCGGTTGGGGTCGGTCACGGCGGCGGCCAGCGAGCTGGGGCGCACCCATGGCGCGGTGAGCAAGCAGATCAAACATCTGGCGGAAGACCTGGGCGGTGATCTGTTTCGCAAATCTGGCACCGGGCTGGTTCTGACTGAACGCGGGGCGCGGCTGCAGGAGGCGTTGTCACCGATGCTGCGCAGGCTCGGGGAGCTGGCGACAGAGTTGCGCCGTGGGTCTGAACAGCAGGTGTTGCGGATTGCAGTTGGCGCGACCTTTGCCACCCGCTGGCTGACCCCGCGCCTGCCCCGGTTTTATGCGACCCACCCAGAGGTGGAGATCACTTTGCTCATGTCAGGTTTGGTTGCCGGGCAGCCGCGATATTCGGGCCAGGATTTCGACATATTGCTGAGCTATGACCGTTTGCGCGGCCCGGTTGGGCCCGGCTTTCATACGGTGGTCATGGGGGATGCAGCCTATGGCCCTGTCTGCGCGCCTAACTACCCGTTTGAACCGAACGCGGCCGGGGGCCAGGTGGCGATGCGCTTCAGCCATGCCGGAGGGCCATCGGCCTGGGCGGCGTGGGAAGAGATTTCCGGCCGTCAGATCCACAGCCCCGAGATGCGCGAACACCCGCACCATATTCTGGCACTGGAGGCTGCCGCTGCTGGCATGGGCATGGCATTGACCGAACGGCGTTTGGTCGCACAGGACCTAGAGCAAGGACGCCTGATCGCACCACTGGGATTTGTGCACGGTAAGGATGGGTTCCTGGCGGCCTTGCCCAACCATCGCCCCGCGCCACAAGCGGCAGAGTTGTTCCTCGATTGGTTAAGGCAAGAGGCACGGGCGTAAGACGCGCCGTTTTGGATGTCTCGCCCAGCCGCAAACAAACCCTCCCGCGCCCGCAGGTGCCTGCCTGCGGCATGACCCCTTGGCGGCCTTGGGCCGGGCAGGCAACCCTGACGGGTTGCCTGCCGCGCGGACCCTTTGGGTCCGCGCCACGCCCAACGGGAACCGCTGTGCTCTGGCACAGCAGGTGACGGGCGGGAGGGCACGATTGCGAACGCGTTCGCAGGCCGCTGTTGTGTTCAGTTGATCTGAAGATCCAGCGTCACGGGAAAGTGGTCCGAGGCCTGCAGAAGCGCTGTGCGCAAGGCAGTATCGGCATAGATCTCCGCATCGTCGAACGGGTGCCAGATCCGCCACTGTGGGTCATGCCTGCGCAAACCGGGGGAGATCATCACATAGTCCAGCAAAGCGCCAAAGAACCGTTTTCGAACCCGGTCAAAAAACCGCGCAGTTGCGGGCAAGCCGGTTGGCCTTTGCTGACACAGGATCTGTGCGTGGGGGTCAAAGAGCTCTTCCCCCATAACAATTTCAACCGAGGATCGACCAAACAGCGCCTCATATTCATCCAGACCTGGGCCATCATTTAGATCGCCCATCACCAAAAGGTCGTGGCCCTGTTCCAAATGCCAAGCTACCCTGCGGCGCAGCCAGATCGCCTGGGCCAATTGCTTGCGTCGATTGGCAATCGAGATCCGCATGACATCTTCGTCCGTTCGCGCGCCGTGTGGCGCCTTGGACTTCAGATGGGCGCCAATCAGCTGCAGTGTCTGACCGCCAGGGGTGGTGATCTCCAGCTCAAGCGGTGGTTTGGAGAAACGCACCTCGTCCACCTTTTCGTCCACGT
Organism: Epibacterium ulvae; assembly: GCF_018678075.1. Taxonomy (GTDB): domain Bacteria; phylum Pseudomonadota; class Alphaproteobacteria; order Rhodobacterales; family Rhodobacteraceae; genus Epibacterium; species Epibacterium ulvae_A. The sequence continues at coordinate 11,676 of NZ_JAHHIR010000080.1, forward strand.
CCAGATCGAGTTCGAACACGCCATCAAACTGCGGTGCACTGGCGTGGCTGCGTGGGGTGTGACGCGCAGTCAGCACGTCCGGGTCATAAAGCAGCGCGATCTCTTGCTGGGTGTCATTGGCAAAGCCGATTGCGGCCCGTCGCGCGCGGATGCCAGCCCAACTGGCAAAATGTTCCAGCGCGCGAATGGTGTTTCGACTGCGTCCCGTATCCGGGGCCTCCACCACCAGAACCGCATCAGAATCAATCGCTTGAAAGACGGTCGCCAACGCAGCGGCTTGTTCGGCACGTGTGACGTCAAACCGGCTTGAGCGTGTTCCATTAAGGATCAGCGCATCGTCCCGATCAAACAGGGTGGCGAACCATTCGACATTATATGTGGTGAGACGCATGACCACCGCAGCCGTTAATCTGATCCCAGGCGCGGTTGATGTCGATCATCTTTTTCTCCGCCAGGCGCACCGCCTCTTCGGGCACCCCGCGTGCCATCATGGCATCGGGATGAGTTTCGCGCACCAGGCGGCGCCAGTGTTTGCGGATCTCATCCTTGGAGGCCGTGGGGCTGACGCCCAGCACCGTGTATGGGTCGCGCGGAGCATCCGGCACAAACCGCGCGCGCAGGGCCGAGAATTGCTGAGATGTCTGACCAAAGATTTCGCTCACCTCTTCCAGAAAGGCGTTTTCGCCGGGGTGATAGAACCCGTCCGCCATGGCGATGTGAAACAGACCTTCCATCAGATCACATAGCGTGGTCGGGTCATCGGCAAACATCGCCTGGATGCGACGGGCATAATCTTGATAGCCTGCAACATCTTGGCGGGCGAGGTTAAAGACCTTTGCCGCGCCTGCTTCATCGCCCGGAGCAATACGAAACACCTCGCGAAAGGCCGTCACCTCATCCCGTGTGACCAGCCCGTCAGCCTTGGCCATCTTGGCCCCCAGCGCGACAACCGCGATGGCAAATCCGACCGAACGTTCAGGCGGTGTGCGCAGATGTTCGAACACCTCAGACAGGCTTGCGCCCTTGGCCAGGGCGGACAATGCGTCGGATATGCGGGTCCAGAGTGACATGTGGTGATCATATCTGCTGGCGAATGTGATGTCAGTGGCCAAAGCGTCGCAAAGCGGGGAAAACTGTGCTGCCGATCAACGTGCGTGCTTTGATGTCCGTGCGGTCACAAGATGCGCAATCCGTGAGGTGTGTCGATCTCAGCCCTTAGGCCGGGCGCGCCGACCTCAAACACCACGCGATTGTCTGTGATCCCTAGAGTTGTTTGTAATTCAATGGCTTGTGGGTGGAACACAATCAGGCGACGCAATCGGCATCCTTTTGGAGACAGCCGTGCGGCCGGATGTGATCCTTGCCAGGACAGCACGGCGGGAAATAGATTATCATAGGGAAGACGGCCGCAGTCCGGCACAAACATCTGCCAGCGCAAATCACCGCGCGCCAGCGCGATCTGTGACCCGGCCTCCGGCCAGCGGGTGGCGGCCTGTTGCGGGAAATCCGTGCGGCAGGCCCAGTTCGACAGGTGGGCGGGGCCGGAAAATTGGTCCAAAGCGTACCAACAGGGGCTGTATTCAGGAACAACGTCGGGCTCTTTTGCGATAGCCTCAATATAAATCCCGCCCTCAAGGTGGAGGAGCGCGTTATGGGTGCCAAAGACCGCATGCTGGCCCCCGGGCTGCATTGCAACCCCAAGGGCCTGTTCCACATGGCCCCGTGCATCCGCCAATGTCTCCCCAGCGACAACCAAATGATCCAATTCTAACATCAACCTACCCTCAGTTCATGAGTTTTCGGAACTCGATCATGAAGGTTTTAGCAAAAAAGCCAAGGGCCCCCTCCCGCCCGTCGCCTGTCCCACAAAATGTGAGACGGCTTGCGTTGGGGGTGGCGCATTTGCGCGCTCGGACGAGCGCGCAAATGCGCGGCAGGCGCGCCGGGGTTTCCCCGGCGCGCCTGCCGTGCCCAAGGTCGCACAGAAGCTGTATGTGCCAAAGGCATGTACAGCTGCGGGCGCGGGAGAACGTCCCTGCCCGTGCCCAGACGTCGCGTGTGTTAGGCGCGGGCTTCGCGGATCAGTTTGAGGATATCCTCAGCCGCTTCCGGAATATTGGTGCCGGGGCCAAAAATTGCCTTCACACCAGCACCATAGAGGAACTCATAGTCCTGCTGCGGGATCACGCCACCGCAGATCACGATGATGTCGCCTGCGCCCTGCTTCTTCAGCTCTTCAACCAACTGAGGTGCCAGTGTCTTGTGCCCCGCTGCCTGAGACGAGATCCCCACAACATGCACGTCATTGTCGATGGCGTCTTGTGCGGCCTCTTCCGGCGTCTGGAACAGCGGACCTACGTCCACGTCAAAACCGATATCGGCAAAGGCGGTTGCAATCACTTTGGCCCCGCGATCATGCCCGTCCTGCCCCATCTTAACTACCAACAGACGCGGGCGGCGGCCCTCTTCTTCGGCGAAGGTCTCGATGGATTTCTGGATGGCGGCAAACCCTTCGTCGCCCTCATAGGCTGCGCCATAGACACCTGCCAAAGTCTTCACCTCCGCCGAGTGGCGGCCGAATTCCTTTTCCATTGCCATGCTGATCTCTCCAACAGACGCCCGTGCGCGGGCGGCTTCGACGGCGGCTTCCAACACATTCCCCCCCTCTTTGGCGCGGCGCGTGACTTCGTCCAGGGCGGCCACACAAGCCGCCTCGTCCCGACTGCTGCGGATCTGGTCGAGACGCGCGATCTGGCTTTCCCGTACCGCAACATTGTCCACATCCAGAATGTCGATCGGGTCTTCTTTGTCTTTACGGTATTTGTTGACGCCGACGATCACCTCTTCGCTGCGATCAATCATCGCCTGGCGACGCGCGGCACTTTCTTCGATCCGCAATTTCGGCATGCCCGAGGCGACGGCTTTGGTCATGCCCCCCATGTCCTCGACCTCTTCCATCAGGGCCCAGGCTTTTTCGATCAGATCATTGGTCAAGCTTTCCACGTAGTAGCTGCCCGCCAGCGGGTCGACCACATTGGTGACGCCGGTCTCTTCCTGCAGGACCAGCTGCGTGTTGCGGGCGATGCGGGCCGAGAAATCCGTGGGCAGCGCAATCGCCTCATCCAGAGCATTTGTGTGCAGGCTTTGGGTGCCGCCCAGAACCGCCGACATCGCCTCATAAGCGGTGCGAACCACGTTATTGTACGGGTCTTGCTCCTGCAGCGACACGCCCGAGGTCTGACAATGGGTGCGCAGCATTTTGGAGCGTTCATTCTTGGCGCCAAAATCGGTCATAACCCGGTGCCACAGGGTCCGGGCTGCGCGCAACTTGCCGATTTCCATGAAGAAATTCATCCCGATGGCAAAGAAGAAGGACAGGCGGCCGGCGAATTTGTCGACATCCATTCCCGCATCCATCGCCGCGCGCACATATTCGCGCCCATCCGCCAGCGTATAGGCAAGCTCCTGCACCAGGTTCGCGCCAGCTTCCTGCATGTGGTAGCCGGAAATGGAGATCGAATTGAATTTCGGCATCTCGTTAGAGGTATATTCGATGATGTCCGAGATCAGCCGCATCGAGGGTTCGGGCGGGTAGATATAGGTGTTGCGCACCATGAATTCTTTTAGAATGTCGTTCTGAATGGTGCCGGACAACAGCGCCTTGTCGTGACCCTGCTCTTCGCCTGCGACAATGAAGGACGCCAGAATTGGGATCACCGCACCGTTCATGGTCATCGAGACCGAGACTTTGTCCAAGGGGATGCCGTCAAAGAGGATCTTCATATCCTCGACACTGTCGATGGCAACGCCGGCCTTGCCCACATCGCCTTCCACCCGCGGGTGGTCGCTGTCATAGCCCCGGTGGGTTGCCAGATCAAAAGCGACCGAGACACCCTGTTGGCCTGCCGCCAGATTACGGCGGTAAAATGCGTTGGATTCCTCGGCGGTGGAGAAGCCGGCGTATTGGCGGATCGTCCAGGGACGGCCGGCATACATTGTGGCTTTTACCCCGCGGGTAAAGGGGCCTTTGCCCGGCAAGGAGCCCATATGAGGGAGCTCCTTGGTGTCATCTTCGGTATATAGCGGCTTGACCTCGATGCCTTCGAGCGTGTTCCAGGTCAGGTCGTCAAGCGGGCGTCCGCGCAGCTCTTTTTCAGCCAGATCCCGCCAATCGTCGGTTTTGGTCATTGGGCCTTCCTCGTGTCAATGTTCTGCGGAATGTTTTTGAATCTCCCGCTTGGTCTTGGTTGTCTTCGGCAATCCGGGCGAGCCCATCGGCTCCAGCCACCAGCCACATGATATCGTCGGCGTAGGCCTCGCGCAGGAGCGCGGTTTGCTCGGCATTGAAGGGGCGCCACAGGCCAAATTGGTCCGCCAGTTTGGCCGCATCCTGATCCATCAAATAGGCCGACAGTTCCTCCACACGCGGAGAGCGCGCCAGACGGATGCGAGCGTGGGCACGCGGGGCACGCATGCCGGTCATCGAGCTGAGCTGCGCATTGGGGCGTCCGCCAAAGGTTTCAAAAGGTTGCACCCAGATGTTCACGTTTGGTAGTGCGGTTGCGATATCGGTGATCACATCGCGCCAGCTGCGCTGCGACTTGGCATAACGGTCCAGCATGTCTTCGGTTGGGAAAGGAAAGCCGCGCGCCACACCATAGGTCAGCGCCGAGGTCCAATAGTGATCAAGGGCGCGGATATTGACCACGATGTCGGTCAACTCCCCATCAAAGGCGGCGCCAAATCGGTTGAGACGGTCGCCCGCATCCGCATAGAGCGTGCCCAGATGCAGGTTCTGGCGCATCGAGCCGAGGATGTTTTCATCCGAGACCACCAGCTGGTCAAACCCCGTGGCACGTTCGGCGGCAAGTTTCAGTTTGATGCGTCCCCGTGCGCGCTGGTTGGCGTCGCCCTTGGGCAGCAGTTGTGGCCCCGGCAGGACCCCTTGGAACAGGCCAGAGCGGGTCACCTGCGGCCCCCAATAGGCGATGCCGTCATGGGCGGTTTGCGCGCGGTTCTGGCGCATATATTCCTGGAATGTCGTGGTGGCGCAGCGATGGGCGCCGATGTGCAAAAACACTTTCATGGTCGGACCGGTCCTTCTGCCGGAGGCTGTCAAAGCAGCAAAGAATGCGAAACTGTTGCCAGCTTGTTCCGCAGGTCCTTCCAGGATGGTTAACACCATGTGTTTTTTTCGGGGCTTCTGCACATCGCCCATCGCATTTTGGTCATCATGGCATATATTGGAAACAACAGGAGGACCCATGAGACCCCTATTACCTATTGTTTTGACTGCTTTTCTCAGCCCTGTCTTGGCCCCTGCAACTTGGGCCAGTGACGCCACAATGCCGCCAGAAGACGCCTTGTTTCTGGAGGAGTTTGATTCAAATTTGAACGAATTTTTATGGAAAAAGCGCCCGATTGTTGTTTTTGCGGACTCCGATGCGGATCCGCGATTCCAAGAACAGCTGGAGCGGCTACGGTCGCAGGAAGATGCGCTGCGGGAACGGGACGTGGTGATTTTGACCGATACGGATCCAACTGAGCGGTCGGAGCTGCGGCGCAAATTGCGCCCACGCGGCTTCCAATTGGTGTTGGTTGGCAAGGATGGCGATGTCAAACTGCGCAAGCCGTCTCCATGGACAGTCCGGGAATTGAACCGGACCATCGACAAGATCCCATTGCGGGTGCGCGAGATCGAGGAGCGGCGGGGCGAGTAGATCACTTGCCGTCCCCCCGCGCATAAAACAGCCAGCGGTTCTCGCTGTCGACGACGATCATCGCCTGTTCTTCGGGATCAAAAACCAGGTCGGCGTTTTCATCCAAAAGCGCCTGCCGGTAATAGGTCTGCAAGGTTTTGGTCATACAGTTCTTGGCAGCGACACCAGATGACACCAGCCCTATCCCCCGGTGCAGGCTGACATTCATCAGCTGTTCGGTGACTGAATTCGGGCTTTCCCCCTTGATGTCAAAGAACACTGGCAGGTCCTCATCCAGCACCCTCTGTACCTTTTGCAAGGTCCGCGCACGGGTAACGGTTGATGAAATCCGGGTGGACTTCAAATCAAAGACAGCCGCAGAACAGCCGATGTCCGCGTAGAAATAAAGGGTTTCTCCCAGGTTCACCCAATCAGAAAGCCGGGTACGAACGTCGTCTTCTTTTTGTTTGGAACACCCTGCAATCACAAGCAAGATCAGCCCGGCACCAACGGCGCGTGCAGCGGTTCGACCGCGTGCGGCCACCCGTTGCCGAGCCCTGGCCAACGACCAGGACATCTTATTGTCAGGCACAACACCCCTCCATTTACTCGGACAGGGGCAAACAGAGCGCCCCCGATAATCCCCAGACCCACCAAGGTCTTTCCCAAAGGTAAATGCTGTTTGTTTACAAGGGGTTAAAGGTAAAATTTTACGTAAACGAATTTGTGCAGGTCTGGCTGCGCGCAAAATCGGCGGCCGCGCCGCGCGCCCATGGGATATCGGCGCGAGAATATCGCGTGAAATCCTGGGGTTAGAGAGCGCGGCGCAGGTCATGGCTTTATTCGAACTCCATAATCACGTCGTCAACGGCAAGGCTGTCACCGGCAGTCGCGTTAATTTTAGTTACGACACCCTTTTTTTCTGCCCGCAGAATGTTCTCCATTTTCATGGCTTCGACGCTGCACAGCGCCTGCCCCTCTTGGACTTCGTCGCCGACCGCAACATTGACCGCGACGATCAGGCCCGGCATGGGGCACAGGAGCAGCTTGGAGGTATCCGGTGGCAGTTTCTCGGGCATCAGCTGCGCAAGCTCTGCCTGACGCGGGGTGCGCACATGGACCTTTAGCTCGGCGCCACGGCTGCGGATGGTGAAGCCATGGGTGATCTTGCCCACTTTCATCACCAAAGGCGCGCCGCCTGCGGCCACCACGGCCAGCTGGTCACCCGGTGTCCAGTCCGAGGTCACGCGGATGGTATTGCCATCCTCAAACCGAACCGTGGATCCGCCGGGATCTGCGTCGATGGACATCGAATAGGTCTGCCCCTGCAAGGCAACGACCCAATCGGTGCCCACTTTGCGTTCGTGATTGTCCATCCGGCCCGACACCTGGGTGCGGCGGATTTCGGCGACGCGGTGCATGGCGGCACAGGACGCGGCGATGCGTTTCAGGTCGGCTTCGGGCAGGTCTACTCCGTCAAACCCGTCGGGATATTCCTCGGCGATAAAGGCCGTGGTCATATCGCCCGAGACGAATTTTGGATGGTCCATCACTGCCGACAGGAATGGTAGGTTGTGGCCAATGCCTTCGACTTCAAAACTGTCGAGCGCCACGCGCATCGCCTCGATCGCCGCATCGCGGGTTGGAGCCCAGGTGCAGAGTTTGGCGATCATCGGGTCGTAGAACATCGAGATCTCGCCGCCCTCATAGACGCCGGTGTCGTTGCGGATCACCACGTCGCCTGCATCGCCAGGTGCCACGCCCGGCGTATATGCTGCGGTTTCCGCCGGAGGACGATAGCGGGTCAGACGCCCAATGGAGGGCAGGAAGTTGCGATAGGGATCTTCGGCATAGAGACGGTTTTCAATGGCCCAGCCGGTCAGTTTTACATCGTCCTGGGTGATGCCCAGTTCCTTGCCTGCGGCGACGCGGATCATCTGCTCCACCAGATCGACGCCCGTGATCAGCTCGGTCACCGGGTGTTCCACCTGCAGGCGGGTGTTCATTTCGAGGAAGTAGAAATTCTTCTCTCCGTCGACAATGAATTCCACGGTGCCAGCCGAGGCATAGCCCACCGCCTTGGCCAATGAGACCGCCTGTTCGCCCATGGCGCGGCGGGTTTCTTCGTCCAGAAACGGGCTCGGCGCTTCCTCGACCACTTTTTGATTGCGGCGTTGGATCGAACATTCACGCTCGCCCAGATAGATGCCATTGCCGTGGCTGTCGCACAGAACCTGAATTTCGATGTGGCGCGGCTGGGTGACGAATTTCTCGATAAAGATCCGGTCGTCGCCAAAGGAATTGGCCGCCTCGTTCTTGGAGGACTGGAACCCTTCGCGGGCTTCTTCGTCATTCCAGGCGATCCGCATGCCCTTACCGCCGCCACCAGCGGAGGCTTTGATCATCACCGGATAGCCAACTTCGTTCGAGATTTTGACCGCGTCTTCGGCGTCCTCAATCAACCCCATGTAACCGGGCACAGTCGAGACGCCGGCTTCCTGCGCGATTTTCTTGGAGGTAATCTTGTCCCCCATGCTTTGGATCGCACCCACCGGCGGACCAACAAAGGCAACACCGGCGTCGGCCAGAGCCTCAGCAAACTTGGAATTTTCCGACAGAAAGCCATATCCCGGATGCACCGCTTGAGCGCCCGAGGCATTGACCGCCTCCATAACCTTGTCGATAACAATATAAGACTGGTTGGCGGGCGGCGGGCCGATATGGATGGCCTCATCCGCCATTTCGACATGCAGCGCTTGCTTGTCCGCGTCCGAATAGATGGCAACGGTCTTGATCCCCATTTTGCGCGCAGTCTTGATGACGCGACAGGCAATCTCCCCCCGGTTGGCAATCAGGATCTTGTCAAACATCGGCTCTCCTTCGGCTCGTTGGTCTGAACGCAAAAAACGCCGCGCCCGGTTGTCCGGGCAGCGGCGCAGTTTGCGAATGTAGGTATGTGTGAGGTGTTGCGCGCCCTTTAGCAGCGGCGCGGGTATTCCTTGCAATAGATGACATTGGCCGCAGCCCCAACAGCTGCGCCTGTGACCAGGTTACCTTGGAGCAACGCGGACCCAACGGTCCCCGCTGCGGCGCCAACGACCGCCTGTTCGCCGGTTGTCTCACCACAGGCCGCAAGGCCCATGCTGCTGACGACGGCCAATGCCAACCAGGACCGCCCTTTTGTATCCTGCACTGCTTCGATCCTTTCTGCATCGTCCCGAGGGATGGCAGAGAGATTGCAGGATGCGAGACATCAAACAAGGGCACCCGGGCGGGCGCTGTCATCTGTGCGAAACTCTGCGCAAATGGCCCAGAGCGTGGGCGAAGCCCTGCCCAAATTGGCCTGCGCATAGGGTTTTTATCACCTAAAACGCCGGGGCGGCTGCTCCCGAAGGAGAAGATATGAAGCAGCCGTAGCCCCATTATCGGTGGCCCTTGCCGTCAAAGATTTCCGGGAAGGACGCGCGCGCAATGGCTTCGTCGATTTGCAGCTCGGCGTCATAATCGGTGGGATCAAAACCGTCTTTGTCGACGGCCACGACTTCGCGCCCGAACAGCCAGCTGAGCCGTCCGGCGTCGAGGTTGCCGCGCTCAAACGGCTCGGTGCCGAAATGTTCCCACAGCGCCAGCATAAAGCCTGCGTCGGCGCGCCGATCTGGGGGGCGGCGGTCGGGGAAACGTTCGCGCGGCGTCAAAGGGGTGGCCCCTTTGGGATTGGCGCGACGGATGATGAATTGGAAATCTGTGCCGGCCAGACGGCCGGGGAATCCGCGATGCTTTAGCATGGTGGTGCCTTTCGACCGGCACCCAGCGGAGCGGCGGGGGCCGGCCGCAGGGCCGGTCCCCTGAAGGGTTTATTTGTATTTGCCGGTGTAGGTCGGCTCTTGCGAGATGGGCTCGGGCTCAACCACAACGAATTCTTCTTGACGGTTGCCACAGGCGGCAACGGCAGCCAGAACGCCAACAACGGCGAACAGTTTGATGCTCTTGGACATTTCAGTCTCCTGGTAACTTGCGTGAAACTGACGAAACCTTGTGGCTCCGCGCGCCTCAACCAATGATGGTGGGTCGGCAAGACCGAACCCGCGGCAATGTTACATGAGCCATTTGCAAAATTACATACCCCCCGCACAAGAGGACGCGCCTGTGACGGCAAAGCCGCAAAAAACTGCCGACACTTAGAGAGAACCACCAGATTTAGAAGAGACATCAGAAGCCCCCCCCATATGCAAGTGTTCGCATCTGTGCTGTAGAGTTCGAAAAACTGGGTCGCTGACGGGTCCGTATCGCCAAAGGGCACCAGTCGATCCGACAAAGAGATCGCGATCCGTTCTGGTTGCAGCTGATGGGCCTTCACATAGGTCAGTGCGACAGTGGTACAAAGGTGATCCATATCCGCCGTCGTGCGGTCGATTTCAAAACTTGCTTTGGTGTGAGCAATCTCGGGTGCAATAAATCGAAATCTAAGCCACAGCTCACCAAGTGTTTTATCCTGTAACACTTCTGCAAGTTTTACGGCCTGCCCCGAGGGAACGGTGAAAATTTCATCAGCTGTTTGCGCACTTGCTGCGAGCGGCACAACACAACCAATAAGGGCAGAAAATGCTGTGGAAATCAGGGGAAATCCGCAGCCCCGGCACCCTGCAATAGGGCCTCCTCCAGCCGGGGCTGCAGGCGCTGCGCTGGCCGCGCGCGCTGTGCTGTAAAGGCGTGACGTGATCATGGCCGCGATTCGTCCCTGTTGTCAAACGCCGTGACCACGAATCGCGAGGAATTACGTGTTTTTACGATAGGTGACACGGAGTCCACGAACCGCACGCTTAGGTTGAAGTCGCATGCATTCCCAAGGGGATAAGTCACAGAATTATGACATGAGAGATACATTATTTCTTGCCCGCCCTACGATTCGAATGAGCCACCCAACGGCCGCGTTTGCTTTGATTCTCCAACAGATCAGAGATTCGGTCCGCCGTGCCCGGAGGAACTTTCCCAAGCACCCGCCCCCCTGCGGTCACGCGCCACCCCTGCCCCTGCGCCTCAAGGCGGACGACAGGAGAGTACCCACGCATAGATTGCAGCATCCGCCACATGTCCTGCCGGATTTGATGGGCCAGGCGCACGGGATTGCCCGCAGGCAAATCCGCCTGTGCGGCGACGTCAAACCGCGGCGGCTGTTCACAGCAGAGGGTGATCACCTCTCCTGTTTCGCTGTGTTCACGAAGGATATGCCACTTGCGGTTTCTCATAATTCAAAGCGGAATGTTGTCATGTTTCTTCCACGGGTTTTCGAGTTTTTTGTTGCGCAAAGACGCAAAAGCTCGGGCGACGCGGCGGCGGGTGGATTTGGGCTGGATCACCTCGTCAATGAAACCGCGTTCGGCGGCAACAAAGGGATTGGCGAAACGGTCCTCGTAGTCCTTGGCGTGGGCGGCGATCTTGTCTGCTTCGCCCAGGTCCGCACGGTGGATGATCTCAGTCGCGCCTTTGGCCCCCATCACTGCGATCTCGGCCGTGGGCCAGGCATAGTTGAAGTCCCCGCGCAGGTGTTTGGAGGCCATCACGTCATAGGCACCCCCATAGGCCTTGCGGGTGATGACGGTGACTTTGGGCACTGTGGCTTCGCCGTAGGCAAACAGCAGTTTCGCCCCGTGTTTGATCACACCGCCATATTCCTGCGAGGTGCCCGGCAGGAAGCCCGGAACATCCACAAGTGTGAGGATCGGGATTTCGAAGCAGTCACAAAAGCGCACGAAACGCGCAGCCTTGCGGGAGCTGTCAATGTCCAGACAGCCCGCCAGCACCATCGGCTGGTTGGCAACCACGCCCACGGTCTGCCCCTCAAGGCGCATGAAACCGGTGATGATATTGCCGGCAAAATCCTGCTGGATCTCGTAAAAATCACCTTCGTCGGCGACTTTGTGGATCAGCTCTTTCATGTCGTAAGGCTGGTTGGGGTTTTCCGGGATCAGCGTATCCAAGCTGGTTTCGATCCGGCCGGGTTCGTCAAAGAACGGACGCACCGGCGGCTTTTCACGATTGTTGAGCGGTAGGAAATCGACCAGACGGCGCACTTCGGCCAGCGCTTCAACATCGTTTTCAAAGGCACCATCGGCCACGGATGATTTCTTGGTATGGGTCGAGGCGCCGCCCAGCTCTTCGGCGGTGACAACTTCATTGGTGACGGTTTTAACAACGTCGGGGCCGGTCACGAACATATAAGAGGTGTCTTTGACCATAAAGATAAAGTCGGTCATCGCCGGGCTGTAGACTGCGCCCCCCGCGCACGGCCCCATAATGACAGAGATTTGCGGGATCACACCGGAGGCCATGATATTGCGCTGGAAGATCTCGGCGTAGCCCGCAAGCGCATCGACGCCCTCTTGGATTCGCGCGCCGCCGGAATCGTTCAGACCGATCACCGGCGCGCCGTTTTGGATGGCCATATCCATGATCTTGCAGATCTTCATCGCATGGGTGTCCGAGACCGAGCCGCCCAGAACCGTAAAATCCTGGCTGAAGACATAGACCTGACGCCCGTTGATGGTGCCCCAGCCGGTGATCACGCCATCGCCGGCCGGTTTGTTGTTCTCCATGCCAAAATCGGTGCAACGGTGAGAGACAAACATGTCGAACTCCTCAAAGCTGCCTTCGTCCAAAAGCAGCTCAATCCGTTCGCGCGCCGTCAGTTTTCCGCGCGCATGCTGGGCGTCGATACGTTTTTGTCCGCCGCCGAGGCGCGCATCGTTGCGCCGCTCGTTGAGTTCAGCAAGGATGTCTTTCATGGCCGGTATCCCTCTTAGATTCTGCGCCGACCATAGACCTGCCATCGCCGGGACCAAAGTTAAAACTCGCAAATTTGCAAATACTTCGCGGTGTAGTATTGCAAAGTTGAATAATTGCAAACCACACACCACTGCGACCAGCCTATTGAGCGCACGTCAGGCCCCATACACAGCCCCCTGCGCATGCGAGCACAGTATATTCGCTTCCCTCCCCGCGCGCTTAACGATAGCCTAACCCAAATCGTTTAGTTGCTTTGTTAAGCACAAAATCTCCTGCCGTGAAATGAGCCCCGAATGTCAGCCAAGACACCCCCACATATTGCCACGCTGATCCTGCTGACAGGCCTGGCCGCACTGAGTTTGAATGTGTTTCTGCCCTCGCTGCCCAGCATGGCCGCGCATTTCGAGGTGGACTACCGCGTCATGCAGCTGTCGATCTCGCTCTATCTGGCCTTTAGCGCCGTGGTGCAGATTGTTGCGGGCCCGATCTCGGACAAGATTGGCCGCCGCCCGGTGGTTCTGTGGTGCGGCGTTGGCTTTATGGTGATGACCCTTGGCTGTATCTTGGCCCCCAATGCGACCGCGTTTTTGGTGTTCCGTATGGGACAGGCGATCAGTGCGGCCATTCTGGCCCTGTGCCGCGCCTCCATCCGTGATGTGCATGACACCGAAAAAGCCGCCAGCAAAATCGCCTATGTCACCATGGGCATGGCCGTTGTGCCAATGTTCAGCCCGGCGATTGGCGGCGTGGTTGATCGTTACTTTGACTGGACCGCGAATTTTTGGATCCTGTTTACCATGGCGGGCGCAATCCTGGTGGTGGCCTATTTCGACTTTGGTGAGACGAAATCCAAAAGCGGCAAGACCCTGGCCGACCAGTTTCGCGAATACCCGGAGCTGCTGCGATCACCTCGGTTCTGGGGCTATTCACTGGCCGCGGGCCTGTCGTCGGGTGCGTTCTTTGCCTATTTGGGCGGCGCGCCTTTTGTCGGGACCGAGATCTATGGCCTGCGCCCCGATATCTTGGGCATTTTGATGTCCGCCCCGGCGATCGGCTATTTCTTTGGCAATTTCGCCTCCGGAAAGTTCTCCCAACGGGTGGGGGTGAACCGGATGATCTTTATCGGCTGTCTGGTCAATCTGTTTGGCGTCAGCGTCTCGGCCGCGTTGACGGTCACTGGGGTCGACAGCGTCTATACCTTCTTTGGGTTGATGAATTTTGTCGGGCTCGGCAATGGGATGGTGATCCCCAATGCCACCACTGGCGCGATTTCGGTTCGCCGGCACCTGGCCGGTAGCGCATCGGGACTGGCGGGCGCGGTGATGATCGGCGTCGGTGCTGTGCTGTCCGCACTGGCGGGACGGGTATTGGTTCCGGGCTCCACCGCCCTGCCCCTGTTGCTGATCATGGGCGCGACGGCTGTGGCGGGCGTGATATCGATCCTGATGGTGATGCGACGCGAGCGCCGCTTGGCACTGGCGCTTTGATCAGTCGGGCGTTCATGCGCCCCCTTGCCCTGCATGATTTGCAATTATACAGTTTGACGAATTGACATTTGCAAAGGCACACCGCCATGGCCACTCCAAAGCTCTATGCCGGGGCAAAGCTGCGTGAGATGCGCGCCAAGCTAAGCCTGACCCAAAAGGATTTTGCCGCCAAACTGGGGGTGTCCCTGCCCTATTTGAACCAGATGGAGAACAACAACCGGCCCGTCTCAACCACGGTTGTTCTGGCCTTGGCGCAGGAGTTCGGGCTGGATGTGACTGAATTGTCCACCGGCGACAGCGAACGTCTGGTCAGCGATATGCGTGAGGCGCTGGCTGATCCGGTCTTTGCCGAGACCATGCCACCACTGGCGGATCTGCGGCTGGCGGCCTCCAATGCACCGGCCCTGGCGCGGGCCTTTCTGGCGCTGCACCAATCCTATCGGCAAAACCACGAACGCCTTGCCTCACTGGATGAAGCTTTGGGGCGCGAGGATGCGCGGCTGCAGGCCTCCCCTTGGGAAGAGGTGCGCGATTTCTTTCACTACTGCGACAACTACATCGATGCCGTGGACCGTGCGGCAGAGTATTTCAGTCAGGACACCACAACCCCGACTGAGATCCGCGCCAAGGCCGTGACCGCGTTGGAGAACGCCGGGGTCACGGTTGCGCTGCAGGATATGGAGGGCGTGCGCCACTATGATCCCGAGCACAAGATCCTGCAGCTGTCGCAACTGGCCGCGCCCGAGACGCAGGTGTTCCATTTGTTGATGCAGGTGGCGCTGTTGCAGCAAAACGGGTTGCTGGAGGCGACGCTGGATTTCGCCAAATTTCAGAGCGAGGAAGCCCGCTCCATCGCCAAAATCGGTCTGGCAAATTATTTTGCCGGGGCGGCGCTGATGCCCTATGGTCGGTTTCTCGCCCATGCTCAGGAAGTGCGCCATGATCTGGAGCGGCTGACCATACGGTTTGGCGCTTCAATCGAACAAGTTGCTCATCGCCTGTCGACCCTGCAACGCCCCGGTGCCAAAGGGTTGCCGTTCTTCTTTGTCCGGGTCGATCAGGCCGGAACCATCACCAAGCGCCACTCGGCCACGCGGTTGCAATTTGCCCGTTTTGGCGGGGCCTGCCCCCTGTGGAACGTGCACCGCGCGTTTGAAACACCCGGTCAGTTCTTGCGCCAACTGGCTGCCACTCCGGACGGGGTGCGCTATATCTCATTGGCGCGGGATGTGTCGAAATCCTCGGGCCGGTTTGGAGCGCCGCTGCGTCGCTATGCAATTGCGTTGGGGTGTGAGGTCAAACACGCAAGCCTGCTGGTCTATGCGGATGGGATGGATGTTGACAATGCGGCAGCCTATGAACCCATCGGCATCTCCTGCCGGATCTGCGAACGCCGCAATTGCCATCAACGCTCGGTCCCGCCCTTGGAACGCCGCCTGCAAGTGGACACCAACCAACGCGGCACCTTGCCGTATGAGGTGAACTGAGGGGTTGTAGGCAACCAAAGCAATCAGACCCAACGGCGCGGTGTCTATCGCACCGCTGGGTCTGAATTATAGTGTTAGTCTGCGTCCAGAAGCCCGGAGCGGAAAATGAGGCCTGCAGCAACCGCACCGATGATTGGCGCCACGATAAACAGCCAGACCTGTGACATGGCTGTGCCGCCAACAAAAAGCGCCGGCCCGATAGAACGCGCGGGGTTCACAGAGACCCCGGTGACATTGATGCCCACCAAGTGGATCACCACCAGCGAAAGACCAATTGCCAGCCCTGCCATAGCAGTTGGCACCCCAGAGCCTGTCGCACCCAAGATGACAACGAGGAAGAGGAACGTGGCCACCACTTCAAAGATGAATGCAGCCTCTATCGCGTATTCGCCGAGGTAGCCCGCCCCCCAGCCGTTTTGGCCCAGACCATTGACGGCAACGGAATAGTCCGTTTTGCCAGACGCGATCATTAGCAGCACCGCTGCGCCTGCGATCCCGCCTGCAATTTGGGCAACGATATAGGGAATTGCTTCGCCGATCGACATCCGCCCCGATACGACAACACCTAATGTGACCGCTGGATTGATGTGACAGCCCGACACGCCGCCGATGCCATACGCCATACCGATCAGGGCCAAGCCAAAGGCAAAGCTGATGCCGGTGATACCAATTTCCGCACCGGCGATGACTGCAGCTCCGCACCCAAACAACACAAGCGTGAACGTGCCTAGAAACTCTGCTAGTGGTTTTTTCATCGTTAACTCCTCCGCAATGCCAGAGCGCGTCGCTCTGGTCTTGATCGCTAAAGCAGTTTGACCGCGAAACAACGGGGAATTTCGCGGGGCCATTAACATTGGTTTTGAACGCATTGCGGCGTTTGTTGGCGCAACGCGCAGTGGAAAGGCGCCCAATCCTTGGCTCACAGCCGACCTGAGCCGCACACCACCCCTCTACCAAAAGCGGCATCAAACCAAGGCTTCGATGCCACCCAAGTGTTCTCAAAAAGCTCTTACGCGGCAGAGAGGATCGACCAGATCTCATCCTTCAGGGCCGCGCGTTTTTTGCGCAGGATGGTTTCGGCCTCTTGGCTGATCGGCTCTGCGTTGACCTCGGCTCGGTGCACGGCGCGGTTGACCTCATGGTAGCGTTCGGTGAGTCGGGCAAACCGGCGGTCCGAGGCTTTTAGTGCGCTGATGACCGCTACTTTGTCCGGAAATTCGGCGGCCAGTTCGTGGGGCGTATGGGACATGGGCGTCTCTCCTCTTTGATCCTTCGCAGTGAGAGTACCGCCATGCCCCGCGGCGCGATTTGATCCGGGTCAAGGCGTTGCGATTTGTGCCTCGCCCTGGTTACCGCTGCGCCATGTTCCAGTTCGGATTGAACCAGGGTTCAGCGTTGGAGGATGGCAGGCGGCGGCCCAGGATGTGGTCGGCGGCTTTTTCACCGGTCATGATCGAGGGGCCGTTGAGGTTGCCGTTGGTGATCCGTGGAAAGATCGAGCTGTCGGCGACCCGCAGACCTTCGACGCCGATGACGCGGCATTCGGGGTCGACCACGGCCATTGGATCATCGACGCTGCCCATCTTGCAGGTGCCACAGGGGTGATAGGCGCTTTCGGCGTGTTCGCGGATGAACCCGTCCAACTCGTCGTCGCTTTGCAAATCATCGCCCGGCTGGATTTCATGTTTGATGTAGGGGGCCATCGCCTCTTGGCCAAAAATCTCACGCGTGAGGCGGATGCATTTGCGGAAATCCACCCAGTCCTGTTCGGTCGACATATAGTTGAAAACGATACTGGGCGCGGCGTTTGGATCTCTGGAGGCCAACGTAACCGCACCGCGCGAAGCAGAGCGCATGGGGCCCACATGGGCCTGAAACCCGTGACCTTCGGCGGCGGCCTGCCCGTCATAGCGCACGGCAATCGGCAGGAAGTGGTATTGGATATCCGGGTAGTCGACGCCCTTGTCGGATCGGATGAAGGCGGCGCTTTCGAACTGGTTTGACGCCCCCAGCCCGGTCTTGGTGAAGAGCCATTGTGCCCCCACCAGCGCCTTGCCAAACAGGTTCCAGTATTTGAACAGGGTGATCGGCTGGGTGCAGGCCCATTGGAAATAGAACTCCAGATGGTCTTGCAGGTTCTGCCCCACGCCGGGACGATCCGCGATCACGTCGATCCCATGCTCAGCCAGATGCGCGGCGGGGCCAATCCCGGAGAGCATCAACAGTTTGGGCGAGTTGAGCGAGGAGGCCGAGACGATGACCTCAGCATGGGCCTCGATCACCTCGACCTTGCCATTGCGTTCCACCTCAACCCCGGTGGCGCGACCGTCCTTGATGACGATCTTGCGGGCAAAGGCGCGGATCAAGGTGCAATTGTCGCGTTTTAGCGCCGGTTTCAGATAGGCGTTGGCGGCGGACCAGCGCTGACCTTTGTAGACGGTCATCTCCATCGGGCCAAAGCCTTCTTGCTGTTCGCCGTTATAATCAGCGGTCACCGGATAGCCGGCCTGTGATCCCGCCGCGACAAAGGCCGCGTGCAGCGGGTTGTCGCGAGGGCCGCGGGTGATATGCAAGGGTCCGTCGCTGCCGCGCCAATCGGGATCGCCGCCGTGGCCGCTGTCGTGCCAGTGCTCCATCCGTTTGAAATAGGGCAACACATCGGCATAGGCCCAGCCCTGCGCGCCGCTGTCGGCCCAGTGGTTATAGTCGCCTGCGTGGCCGCGCACATAGACCATGCCGTTGATCGAGGACGAGCCGCCAATGACCTTGCCACGCGGTGTCACCAGCTCGCGGTTGTTGAGGTTGGGTTCGGGCTGGGTTTTATAGCCCCAGTCGTAACGCGCCATGTTCATCGGATACGACAGCGCGCCGGGCATTTGGATAAAGGGGCCCGCATCGGTGCCGCCATGTTCGATCACAATCACCCGCTTGCCCGCCTCGGACAGGCGATAGGCCATGGCGCAGCCTGCGCTGCCCGCTCCCACAATCACGTAATCGGCGTTCATTTCGGCTCCTAGAAGAGTATTTGATGCAGGATGCGACCGGGCAACAGGGTGAAGGCGCCGGCCAGCAGCAAAGCGTAGATAAAGAGGTTGCGCATATGGCGACGGTGGGCCGTGATCTGCCCAAGGCGCGCGCATTTGATGGCCTGCCACAGTCCAACAAGCGTCAGAATGGACAGGAGGTGGATGGGTGAGAACGGCCCCAACAGGCGGATCTCATTGATGAAAAAACTGGAAACGGCAACCGCTACCATCAGGGACACCCACATCCAGCCCGCCACCCGGTGGGGCAAGGTCCCCTTGGGCAGTGCAAACTGTCCCACCCCCAGGCCAAAGGCAGCAAGTGCCGCATAGGCATGCAGGGGGATGGGCGATGTGGCCTGGGTGAGCGGGCCGAAGTCCATTAGAACGCGGCTTCCACGTCTCCCATGCGCACGTAGACCGATTTGACCTGGCTGTAGTGCTGGATCGCTTCTTTGGAGTTTTCACGGCCCACACCGGAGGCTTTTACCCCACCAAAGGGCGCTTCGACTGGGGCGTCATTGTAGGAGTTGATAAAGCAGCTGCCCGCCTCCAACGCGCCAATCACCCGGTGGGCCCGGCTGAGGTCGCGGGTAAAGACACCGGCCGACAGGCCAAATTCGGTGGCATTGGCGCGGGCGATCACCTCTGCCTCATCCTCGAAGTCAAGGACCGCCATCACGGGGCCAAAGATCTCTTCGCGGGCGATGGTCATCTCGTCCTTGACATCGGCGAAGACGGTCGGCGCGACAAAGAAGCCCTCCATCGCGGCGCGCTCCCCGCCACAGATCAGACGTGCGCCTTCGGCTTTGCCCTTCTCAATATAGCCCAGCACAATGTTCATCTGCGCCTCGGACACCATGGGGCCAAAGTTCGCCGCCTCATCCTGGGGGTCGCCTAAGACGGCAGTGGCGACGCGTTCTGCCAGACGGGCCAGGAATTTTTCCTTGATGTCTTTATGCACAAAGACGCGAGTGCCGTTCGAACACACCTGACCGGAAGAGTAGAAATTGCCGTTGATCGCACCGCCCACGGCGTTTTCGATATCCGCGTCGTCAAACACGATCAACGGGGATTTCCCGCCCAGCTCCATGGTGACGTGCTTCATGCCTTCGGCGGCGGCGGCATAGACTTTCTTGCCGGTGGGCACCGACCCAGTGAGGGAGACTTTGTCGACGCGGGGATCGGTGACCAGCGCGCCGCCGACCTGTCCCATCCCCTGGATCACGTTGTAGAGCCCGGCTGGCAGCCCGGCTTCATGCAGGATCTCGGCAACTTTGAGCGCGCACAGCGGCGTGGTTTCCGACGGCTTAAAGACCATGGCATTGCCACAGGCCAGCGCTGGCGCGCCTTTCCAGCAGGCGATCTGGGTCGGGTAGTTCCAGGCGCCGATGCCCACACAAACCCCCAACGGCTCGCGCACGGTATAGACCCAGTCCTCACCCAGTTGGATATGTTCACCGGTCAGGGTCGCGGCCAGACCACCGAAATACTCCAGTGCATCCGCGCCAGATGTGGCATCCGCGACCAGCGTCTCTTGCAGCGGTTTGCCGGTGTCATAGGTTTCCAGCACCGACAGTTCGTGATTGCGGTCACGGATGATGTCGGCGGCGCGGCGCAGGATGCGACCACGTTCGGTGCCGGTCATTTTGCCCCATGCGACCTGTGCGGCCTGCGCGGCCGTGATCGCCTGATCGACAATTGCCGGGGTTGCGGCATGAACGGTGGCGATCTGCGCACCAGTGGCGGCATAGATCACGGGGATCTTCGCGCCTGCGGTATCCTCGACATATTGGCCGTTGATGAAATGACTGGCGACAGGTTGAGCCGGATGCGTCATGTCGAATTCTTTCCTTGTTCAAACGTTCGCGCCGCGCGCACGCGGGCTGCTTGGGACGGTGCATATCGAAGAGACGTGACAGATGTCCACGTCGCTCGGAGATGAACCAAAACACGCCGCCCCCAACAGGGCGACGTGCATAGAATTTGGAGCGATCAGTGGACCGCTTCGATCTTGTCGAAATCGAGGGTGTTTTCCTCGGGCGATGCGGTGATCGCCATGACTTCGCTGCGCTTGGTGGCAACGATATAGATCAGGCAAGCCACATAAAGGCCGATCACCACGGCACCGATCCATTGGATCTGCAACCACTGGCTTTGGAAAGCGAGGGTCAGCGCAAACAGCACCGCCGCATTGCCGATCACATATGGCACGGTGCCAAACCGTTTGGCCGTAAGGTTCAGGTTGTCCGTGTACAGACGGATCAGCGAGTCAAACGAGTTGATCACAAAGATGATGCCCACAACTGCCATCGAGACATTGATCATGGTGGTCGTCGCGATAACGTTCAGGTGGTAATAGTAGAGCACCGAGAACCAGATTCCGAGCGGGATCGACGGGAAGATCAAGAGCGCGGCAAGCACCTGCCAGGTCTTCAACCCGCCGACAAAGCGCGAAGTAAACTGGCCGATCATGATGGACCATGCAAACCACCAGAACAGGTAGAACTCATGGTATTCGGTCAGCGGCAGCACGAATTTGTGGATATTGGCAAAGTAGCCGCCGATGTTGGAGGCGGTCCCCAAGAATTCGCCAAAGCCCATGCCCGCATAGGCCCACATGCCCAGGATCAAAGTCAGGAACAGCGCAGTTGAGCCGACCGACAGGATGCGCACATATTTGATATCCGTGGATGAGAACGCCGCAAACAGGATCACCAAAAAGGTCACCACATAAAACGCCGGGATCACGGTTTCGCCGTCGCCAATAAAGGTCGCGTAATATGGCAGGTAGACAAGGAACAACGCCCCGGTAAAGGCGCAGGTGCCGATGATGACGATATTGTTGATCAGCTTCACCAGCGGGATTTCAAAGAACTTCACCCGCGGTTCGATGACACAGAAATAGAACGTCGTCAGGAAGTAAAAGCCCCAGATCAAAAAGCCCCAAAAGCCAAATTCAAGCGCCAGCGGGTTGGTGAACCCATAGGCCGGCTCGGTCGCGGTATCCGCATAAAGCGGGAAATCCCAGGCGAGCGGGAACATGATCAGCCCCACATCGAGGCCAGAGGTGAAAAGGATCGCGACAAAGGTGAACAGCGGCACCGGCGTGACACCCACAACCGACACGTTCCACCATTTCACAGTGCAAAAGATCACCAGCGCAAACGCCAGCAAGATCCCGAATGAAATCAAAAGGGTCATCAAGTCCTCCCCGTTTATGGGCTCTTCGCGCAGGATCACGCGGGCCATTTTGTGGACTTGGCCCCACGATATATCAGGTTTTCTAAATTAACCAAAATATTTTTTGAATGATCATTTAAGTTTTCATATTACCCCTCAAGCATTGAAACCGCCTCTCAATCCGGTAAAACTTGGCCCATGGGCAGAAAACGAATTCGCGACATCCGCAATAAAGAACTGATCGAGGCGACTATTGTCGCGGTGCACCGCCACGGGTACGGCGTTGTTACCATGGCAGAAATCGCGCAAGAGGCCGGGGCGTCGGCGGCCTCGATCAATTATTACTTTGGTTCAAAGGAAGGGTTGATGGAGGCCACGATGCGCCATCTGTTGACCAAGCTGAAAGTGGCCATGATCCAAGGCTACACCGGGACCAAAACGCCCAAAGAGCGGCTTTATGCGGTGATGGATGCCAATTTCGCAGACGATTTATATACGGTGGAACGGTGCAGCATCTGGATGCAGTTCTGGGCAAATGCACCCTACTCTCCGCGTTTGTCACGGCTGCACAGAATCAACCGGGCCCGTGTACGTAGCCATTTTTTGGCGGAACTCAGCCAACTGTTAACCGCTGATCAGGTGGAGCCAGCCCGTCAGGCCTTGCAGTGTTACATGGATGGTGTGTGGTTGCAGGCTGCGCAATCTGACCAGTCGGTGGACCCAAAGACCGCACGCGCCGCGGCGCATCAGGTGGTTGATCTGGTTATTCGCTGACCATCAGCTCGTGGGTTTGCGCTGGTATTTCAAAACGCGCCCGCCCGGCAAAAAGCGCAGCGTCAACACATCTTCTTCCAAGCTTTCAATCTCATAACACAAACCGCCTGAAACATCCTGGCTCCAACTATAGAGGGCCAGCCCGTCAATCTCGAAATCAAGACATTCGTCAGAAATAGAAATGAATTCCTGATGGGTGACCGCACCCAGATAAGCATTCCTCCGGGTGGCACCATCCACTATGAAACTGTCGTTGGGGTCCATCTGAGACACCCATGTTCCCTGCAAGTCGACCAAGACTTCGTAGGCTGTATCCGCTGAACGGCGCTCAACAAATTCGACCGAAACCTCGATTGTGCTCAGAATTTCCACGTCAACCCGCGCCGATATGCGAGCAGGTGCGCCACGATGCAAACGTGTCAGGGTGCGTACGACCCCGCGCGGTGTGCTGTCGGTCAAATGGGTGATCACCTCATGATCCTGCCCGACAAAAGAGCACAGAATGCCACGTGACGGCTGTTGGCGGCACGTCTGGAAAACCGCGTTTATGGAGACAACTGGCACTTCTTCCCTTTGTTGTACACGCAGGAAATCAGAAAGGTTGACCGAAAAATCAGTTGTCCCTCGCCCGACGTCCACGCGGGCAAAATCCTTGGGGGCCAGGCGTTGAGTGTGACACTCCTGGCTGCCGGTTCCGGAAAAATCCTCATTCGAGGCGCAGAATTTAATAGAGTTGTGCAAAAACTGTTCATCCACACCCAGCAGGCGAAAATAGACAAACCGTGAATTCAGATCTTCGTCCAGCAAAAATTCACAGGTAGATTTGGCAACAGGGTGCCAGCCAACGGTACGCCACGCGTCATGGCTTTTACTGGCAATGGCGACGTAGTGATCCTGTGCGGTGTCATTGCAGACGTGGAAACCAGCCCAAGCAGACGCCGGGATCAGCGTTAGGATCACCAGTAGCATTTTTCTGAAAAAACAATGCATTGCACCCTCCTAGGCAGGGCGAGACGATATTGCGGATTTGTAACAGAACTGCGACGGTTTCAACCGGGACACGACAAATCTATACCACAAAAGCTTTATAAATTGTGATGCTCTCTGTGCTTTGTTGACGTCACGGAAGCTTGGCAGCGACGGCCGGTGGCGTCACTGACCGTCGTTTCAGGACCGCTTCGCGCCAGCTGATGTAGGTGATGCAAGTCAGGATCAACAGACCTCCGACGACCACCCAAATGTCCAAGGCTTCGCCAAAAAACACCGTGCCAATCAGCGTCGCCCAGACCAGCTGCAAGAAAGTCACCGGCTGGGTTGTGGTGACCGGAGCGGCCTGAAAAGCGAGCATCATTGTGTAGTGGCCGGTCGTTGCAAAACAGGCCACCAGAAACAAAAGCCCGAGATCGGCGGTGCTTGGCGGGACCCAATCGGCCAGAGCAAATGGCGCCAGCGCGATCGGCACCCAAAGCGACAGCATCGCCACAACCATCGTAGGCGTGGCATCCCGCATCGCAAGCTTGGCCATCAGGTGGGATACGCCAAATGTCAGCGCGGTGGCCAGCATCGCCAGATGCCCGAAAGAAATCTCACGCACGCCGGGGCGCAGGATGATCAACGCTCCGATAAACGCCACGCCAATGGCTGCCATCCGGCGAAACGCCATCCGCTCCCCCAAAACAAGCACTGCGCCCACGGTGATAAAAATCGGGCTGAGGTAGCCAATGGCGGTGACTTCGGCCAGGGGGATATGGGCCATCGCATAGAACCATCCTCCGACTCCAACGCCATGCAACAGGCCGCGAGCGCCCAAGATCATATGCGCCCGCCGTGTCCAATGGGCGCTCAACAGGCTGCGCGCCACCGGCAACAGAAACACCAGCCCGAGAACATAGCGCAGAAAGGCGGTTTCATAGGGGGGCAGTCGGCCATCCATGATCTTGATCACCACTGTCACGGCGACAAAATTGACACCGGTGACAAACATCCAAAACACCCCGCGCAGAGGCGAGGTATCAGGCGGCATAGCAGCAGCGTCGGTCATGGTCGTGTCTTTCGCAGTCAGGAGGAGGCACGCGGCGCTTAACATGATCAATAGTTTTGCGAAATGGACAAAGTCCTTTCGGTACAATGTTTCTGGCACCTACCCTGCAGATCTCGACCTGCCCGTGGGCTGCTCGGTTCACCCCAGCAGCAGGCGTGCCGCAATGGTCCACATGACCAGACCCACCAATGCATCTAGCACCTGCCAGGCCCGGGGAAGCGCAAAGAGCGGCGCGGCGAGACGGGCACCAAAGGCCAGCGTCAAAAAGAAAGTGACACTGGCCGTGACGGCACCAAGCCCGAAACTGGTTGGATCGTCATATTGCGCCGCAATGGCACCCAGCAGAACCACCGTATCCAGATAGACATGCGGATTCAGCCAGGTCAGCGCCAAGGCGGTGGCCAGAACCGGCCACAGGGGCTGCGCTTCACTTGTATCTGCTGCCAAAGCCTCACCACCGCGCCAGGCCGACAGGAAGCTGCGCAGCCCATACCACAGCAGGAACGCCGCACCGCCAAACCGCATGGCGGCTTCAAACCAGGGAACAATCTGGGTCAACGTGCCAAAGCCCAAGATACCCGCGGTGATCAAAATCGAGTCCGAGGCCGCGCAGGTCAAAGCAACCGCCAACACATGCTGACGGCGCAGCCCCTGACGCAGAACAAAGGCATTTTGCGCGCCGATGGCAACAATCAGGCTGAGGCCGAGGGCAAATCCTGCATAGAGGCTGGGGGTCATGGCGGGGGTCCTTGTGGTCTTGTCCATTCTTCGTGTTGGGTTTGACTACCGGGACTAGTCGACTTAATCCAATTAAAACATCTAACCGTAGATTAGGATTGCTAATGCAACTGGATCAAAACCAACTGGCGGCGCTGGCCGCTGTTTTGCGCTTTGGCTCATTTGAACTGGCGGCGCAGGATCTGCATGTCACCGCTTCGGCCATCTCACAACGGATCAAAGCTCTCGAAGAACGGTTGGGAGCGACAGTGGTTCATCGGGGGCAGCCCTGCACAGCCACGCCAGTAGGTGCGCGATTGGCCAAACATGCCGAGGATATCGGGGTGCTGACATCTGCATTGCAGCGCGATCTGGGGTTGGATCCGGGGCAGCGGCCATCGCGGATCCGGGTGGCGGTGAATGCGGACAGTCTGGCAACTTGGTTTGTGGCGGCAATGGCCGAATGCGAGGGGATGTTGTTTGATCTGGTGATTGATGATCAGGATCACAGCGCCAACTGGCTGCGCCGGGGAGAGGTATCCGCAGCGGTCACGGCCCTGTCCACGCCAGTTGCGGGCTGTGACATGGCCAAGCTGGGCGCGCTGACCTATGAGGCGACGGCAAGCCCTGCCTATATGGCGCGTTGGTTGCCTGAGGGGTTAACCGAAGAGGCACTGTGCAAGGCCCCCTGCCTGGTCTTCAACCAAAAGGATCAACTGCAACGACGCTGGCTGGAGATCTACGTGGGGACAAGTGTGGCTCCACCAGAACATTTTCTACCCTCCACCCAAGCCTTTATCGATGCGGCACTGGCCGGGGTTGGCTGGGGGATGAACCCACAGATGCTGGTGCGCGATCTGCTGAGGGAGGGTCGCCTGTGCCAGTTGACGTCGGACAGCACGCTGGCTATCGACCTCAGCTGGCAGGTGAGTCGGGTGATGGCCCCGGCGCTCGCACCGCTGACCACAGCAGTTCAGCGCGCGGCGCGAGCGGGGTTGGTTCAATAAGGCCGCAATGGACGGTCGTTAGTGCAGAACCTCCAGTTGGTCGCGCAATTGCTGGACCGAGGCCGCCGAGTTCTGGCTGAGGGAGCGGATTTCGCTGGCCAGGATCGAAAACCCCAAGTCCTGCTCCCCTGCCCGAGCGGCTTCGATTGAAGCGTTGACCGGAATCATAACAACCGCCTGGCTGATCTGTTCAATCTGCGTCACCGATTTAGAGATCACATCCCGGTTCACTTCGCTACGGTTGCAGCGTTCCTGGACCGCGAAGTCCAGCGCGCGCCCGATGCCGGCCACAACCTCGTTCAGAGTTCCCAACGGGGTTGAGGCCACAAATTACGCCAGCGCGACCAAACGGCTTTCGTTGCGATTGCTACCACTACCATCAGGCTCCAGACTGCGCGCAGCCTTGAGCAATTTGTCCAACTGCGCTTCTTGCGCCGGGGTGATCGCCTGCACCGCCTGCATCGCGTCCAGAACCGCGGGCGGCAATGGGCTGTGGGCGCGGGTTAGGGAAATCCTGCCTGCAATCTCTGAAAACTCTTCCACCGATTTGGTATAAGCCTCGATACCGAGGGTTTTCTGTTCATCACGGCAGCTGTCGAGCAGCACGATCATCACAATCCGGTGGGACAGCATTCGCATTTTGCCACACAGGGTGATCAATTGCCCAAGCACGGCTTCGGCCTGGGTGTCGTCCTGATCCACAGGCATATTCGTATTCCTTCGTTCACAAAGCCACAGCGCACCCTGCCGGAGGAAGAACAGGTTGCGTTCGCACACGCCGCAGGAACTGCGCTAGGTAGAATAGGTAAAGCTGATCTAAAGGTTCTTGCCGCGCGGGCGGAATAATCTTGCTTTGACAAAAGAATTTCAAAAATGCACAGGTTCGCGTCCAATAAAGGGGCGACAAACCAGCGAAAAAGCATGCAATATCGGAATAAAAATAAAAGCCCGCCAAAACCGGCGGGCTTTTAAAAGTCGAATGGGAAGGCTGTTACAGCTGCTCCATCACCTCATCCGAGGCTTCAAAGTTGGTGGTGACGCGTTGCACGTCATCATCATCTTCCAATGCGTCCACCAGCTTCATCAACTTCTGCATGTCTTCCAGACCCAACTCGGTTGTGGTGGTAGGCTTCCAGATCAGCTTGGTCGATTCAGACTCGCCCAAGTCGGCCTCAAGCGCGCTGGAGACGTCGTTGAGATCCGTGTCCGCACAATAGATCGTGTGGCCCTCATCCGAGCTTTCGACGTCTTCGGCGCCCGCTTCGATGGCTGCCATCATCACGGTATCCGCATCGCCAACCGAGGCCGCATAGGTCACTTCGCCTTTGCGGTCGAACATGAACCCAACGGAGCCTGTTTCGCCCAGGTTGCCGCCGTTTTTGGTAAAGGTCGAACGCACAACAGAAGCGGTGCGGTTTTTGTTGTCGGTCATGGTTTCAACGATGACTGCAACGCCATTGGGGCCGTAGCCCTCGTAGCGGATCTCGTCATAGCTTTCTGCGTCGCCGCCCACGGCCTTTTTGATGGCGCGTTCAATCACATCCTTGGGGACCGATTGGCTTTTGGCTTCTTTTACAGCCAGACGCAGACGCGGATTTTTGTCCGGGTCGGGGTCACCCATTTTGGCTGCGACGGTGATCTCTTTGGCCAGTTTCGAGAAAAGTTTGGAACGTGCGGCATCCTGGCGACCTTTGCGGTGCTGGATGTTTGCCCATTTGGAGTGGCCTGCCATGGTGCATCCTTGCGTTAATAGTCTGGTATATCCGAATTGGCGTTCATATAGCCGCCCTTTGCCCACGCTTTCAAGGCCTGCCCGCATCACACGGCCCCTCTGTGCAGGGACAACCTGTGCCGATGGCCCCTTGTTCCGCTGCGCGCCAGCAGTAAGGTGGCGCCATGAGTTATGATCAATACCTGTTGTTCGGCCTGTTTGGCGTCGTCTTTGGCTTGTTGCTATGGGGGCGCTATCGTTACGATCTGGTGGCCTTTGGCGCGTTGATGGTGGCGGTGGTCCTGGGTCTGGTGCCCACGAAACATGCCTTTGACGGGTTTGGCCATCCCGCCACATTGGTTGTGGCGCTGGTGCTGATCGTCTCGGCGGGGTTGGTGCGCTCTGGCGCGGTCTATCTGATCACCCGCAGCCTGGTGGATGCGGGGCGCAGCCTTGGGGCGCATATCGGGATCATGGGCGGGGTTGGCGCGGTCCTGTCGGCCTTTATGAACAATGTCGCGGCACTGGCGCTGTTGATGCCGGTGGACATTCAGACCGCGCGCAAGGCGGGGCGCGGGCCAGGTCTGTCGCTAATGCCCTTGTCGTTCGCCACCATTCTGGGCGGCATGGCCACGCTAATCGGCACCCCGCCCAATATCATCATTGCCAGCATCCGCGAAGAGCAGCTGGGCGAACCGTTCCGCATGTTTGATTTTGCCCCCGTCGGTGGGATTGCTGCCGTGGTCGGCCTGCTGTTTGTGGCATCGGTTGGCTGGCGGCTGATCCCACAGCGCGATGATGGCGCGGGCGAGGCCACGCATATTGCGCCCTATATTGCCGAACTCACGGTGCCTGAAGGATCGGAGCTGATCGGCAAACGCCTCGGCTCCCTCTACCCAGAGGCCGAACAGGCGGATGTGGCAATTCTGGGCCTGATCCGTCAGGGCACGCGCCGGTATGGCCGCGCAACCGGCGCCACGCTTGAAGAAGGCGATACGCTGGTTCTGGAGGCCTCCCCCGCGGCGCTGGATGAATTCCGCTCGGCGCTTTCGTTGAATTTCTCGGACGCGGCGCGGCAGGAAAAGCTGGATGCCGTCGGCGACGGGTTAGAACTGGTTGAGGTCGTGGTGCCTGAAGATGCCCGCATCACAGAGCGTACCGCGCAATCCGTGGGGCTTGCTTGGCGACAAAGCACTGTTTTAATGGGACTGTCGCGGCAGGGCAAACGCATCACCGGCCACATTCGCCAAAGCGAGATCGAACCCGGCGATATCCTGCTGCTGCTTTGCCCACGTGGACGCACCCGCGATGTGATTGAATGGCTGGGCTGCCTGCCTTTGGCCGATCGCGGGTTGGACGTGACCGCGAATGACAAGACGTGGCTCGCTATTGGGTTGTTTGGCGCGGCGGTTCTGGCGGCCTCACTGGGGCTGGTCTATCTGCCGGTGGCGTTGGGGCTTGTTTTGGTCGCCTATGTGCTGACCGGGATCCTGCCGATTGCCCAGCTCTATGACCATGTGGAATGGCCGGTTGTGGTGCTGCTGGGATCGATGATCCCGCTGGGTGCGGCGCTGGAAAACTCGGGCGGGACCGAGATCCTGGCGCAGGGGTTGATCACCCTTACCGACGGCCTGCCCGCCTGGGGCATTCTGGCGGTGCTGATGGTGGTGACCATGACGCTGTCGGATGTGTTGAACAATACGGCAACCGCGATTGTGGCCGCGCCCGTGGGCATTCAGATGGCCAACACATTGGGTGTCTCGGCAGATCCATTTTTGATGGCGGTGGCGGTGGCGGCTTCTGCTGCATTCCTGACCCCAATCGGGCACAAGAACAACACGCTGGTTCTTGGGCCGGGGGGCTATCGTTTTGGCGATTACTGGCGGATGGGGTTGCCGCTGGAAATTCTGGTGGTTGTTGTCACCATTCCGGCGATCCTGATTTTTTGGCCCATGTAGGCAATACTGTGATCCGTTTGGCTGGCTCTCGTCGGCTCAGCCAAACAGCATCGATGCAAAAGCAATTGCCAATCCGCCGCTCAGGACAACAGCGATAAAGGTAGGTATGGTCTTCATAGTCCGGGTTCCTCGTTCAACATACTGTGCCCTTTATATAGGGGTAAAATACGTCGGTTCAGGGGCAGGAATTCCGGAGGTTTGGGCGGTTTTTACGGGGAATTTTGTGCAAATTCGCGCTTAAAGCGGCCAAATGATGGGGATGAGCAGCGAGGCCAGCAACCCAACGCTGAGGTTCAGCGGAATGCCCACACGCAAGAAATCCGAGAATCGATAACCGCCGGGACCATAGACCAGCATATTGGTCTGGTAGCCAATAGGCGTCGCAAAGGACGCCGAGGCCGCGACCATTACCGCCACCACCAGCGGGCGCGGATCGAGCCCCATCGCCTGCGCCAGACCAACTGCGATGGGCGTGACTACAACCGCAACCGCATTGTTGGAGACCAGCTCGGTCAGCACCGAAGTCAGCAGATAGACCGCCCAGACCACCAGGAACGGCGGCAACATCGACAGGCCCGGTGCAATGGCATTGGCAATCATGCTGACCGCACCAGAATGTTCCAGCGCCGCCCCAATCGCCAGCATGGCAAAAATCAACGCCAACAAGCGCCCATCGACAAAGGAAAACGCCTCATCCGCGTCGATACAGCGGGTGGCCAGAACAACCGCAACTGTGACCACGGCCAGCAGCAGGATTGGTGCCACGCCAAAGGCCGCCAGCAGAACAATCGCAAAAAGCGACAAGACCGCAATCGGCGCGTGGCTGCGACGGTAGGCGCGTTGCGAGGGCTGAGAGACTTCGGTCATGTCCATATCTGCGGCCAGGCGTTGAATGTCGCTTGGCGCGCCTTCCAACAGCAGGGTATCGCCCACCCGCACCACAAGGTCATCGATCTGCACACCGATGTTCTGGTTCTTACGGTGCACCGCAAGCACATAGACACCATAGCGACGGCGCAGGCGCAGCGCGCCCAGCGAGCGCCCCACCATGCGGCAGCCCGGTGTGATCAGCACCTCAACCGTATTGGTTTCCACCGCCGAGACCTGATCGACGCGTTTCAGCTCTTTGTTGCTTTGCAAGCTGAGGAGTTCGGTCATTTGGGTACGCAATACCACC
The DNA here is from genome assembly GCF_018678075.1 of Epibacterium ulvae. GTDB lineage: Bacteria > Pseudomonadota > Alphaproteobacteria > Rhodobacterales > Rhodobacteraceae > Epibacterium > Epibacterium ulvae_A. Next base: position 42,723 of record NZ_JAHHIR010000080.1, read on the forward strand.
CGGTCACCGACCTGAAGCTCCACGCCTTTCAGCTCACGTCTGAGAGAGACATCGCCGCGCACCACATCGATCAGCCGCACACCTGGACGTTTGAACAGCTGAACGCCTGTGACTTCGCGCCCGATCAGGTTGCTGTCCGGGGGGATCACCGCCTCGGTAAAGAATTTCATTTTGGAACGATCGCTGAGCAGCATCGCCATACTGTCGCGCTCTGGCAGCAGCTTTGGCGCGATAAAGCGCAGGTAGATCATGCCCCAGACCACCAGCACCAGCCCCAGCGGCGTGACCTCAAAAATCGTAAACGGCTGCAGGCCTTGCGCGCGGGCAACCCCGTCGACCAAAAGGTTGGTCGAGGTCCCGATCAAAGTCAGCGTGCCGCCCAGGATCGCCGCATAGGACAAGGGGATCAGCAGTTTGGAGGCCGACACGTTTAAGGTACGCGCGATCTGGATAAAGACCGGGATCATCACAACCACGACCGGGGTGTTGGAAACAACGGCAGAGGCCGCAACCACAAAGGCCATCAACATTGCGATGGCCATCTTGGGACTAACTTCGGCCTTTTTGCGCGCCAATTGGGTAAAGGCATCCAGCGCACCGGTACGCACCAAAGCCCCCATCAGGATAAACATCGCGGCGATGGTCCAGGGCGCGGGGTTTGCCAGCACCGGCAAGGCAGCCTCATACGGCAAAACACCGGTCAACAGCATCAGAGAGACGCCAAGCAGAGCCACAACCTCGGTGGGGTAAATCTCGCGCAGAAAACCAATAAACATGATCAGCACAATGGCCAGCGCGATCACCGCATCTGTCGATGCTCCAAGCTGAAGAAAAGTCATTACCCGTCAATTCGCCCAGATTGTTGTACATATAAAACACCCAGCAAAACCGCTGTGCAGATCACCGGAACCACTTAGGCCGTTGTCGACAGTGAAGGATCCCACCCGGCGGAGCAAGCGCTTCTGCCGTAACGGAGGCAATTGCAACCCCAGCATGTGGATCTGCGCCGATCGCTTGTGCGCGCACGCCGCGCGCCAGCGCGGCGCCCGGCCCAACCGGGGAGGCACATTCTGTGAATGGTCCGACACGGGCGGGAGCATTTCTCGGATCACGTTACAATTGGTGCCTAGATCGCGCTGCTGGGTTGCAACAGACCGCCTTGGCGCACCATGCGCACTTTGGTTGCAGCACCCGTGCGATCATCGGTTTCCACATAAACGCCAGACAGGGTGGCCTCGCCTTCAGCCGGGGTAAAACGTCCCTTTGGCATGCCGGTCAGGAACCGCCGCATGGGTTCGGTTTTTTCCATACCGATGACCGAGTTATAGTCACCACACATGCCTGCATCCGTCAGATAGGCGGTGCCGCCCGGCAGGATCTGCGCATCGCCTGTGGGCACATGGGTATGGGTGCCCACCACGAGGGAGGCTTTGCCATTGCAGAAATGACCCATCGCCATCTTCTCGGATGTGGCTTCGCAGTGCATATCGACAATGATCGCCTGTGCCAGCCCGCCCCGCGGGTGGGATTTCAAAACGCTTTCGACTGCACCAAAGGGATCGTCAAAGGCGCGCTTCATAAACACCTGCCCCAGTGCCTGCAGCACCAAAACTTTGCGCCCGCCGGGTGCCGTGAACAGGCGGTGCCCGCGACCGGGTGCGTTTTTGGCAAAGTTCAGCGGGCGGATAATGCGGCTTTCGCTTTCGATAAACTGCAGCATGTCTTTTTGGTCAAAAGCGTGATCGCCCAGCGTCAGACAATCCACCCCGGCCGCCAAAAGCGCCTTGGCATGTTCACCATTGAGACCCATGCCATTGGAGGCGTTCTCGCCGTTCACAATGACAAAATCCAATTTCCATTCGTCCCGCAGTTTGGGGAGATCTTCGATGACGGCCTTGCGCCCAGCGCGGCCCATCACATCGCCTAGAAACAAAATACGCATGCCCCTTCCCTACGGAGTGCGCGGCGGGGCAGCAAGGGGCCGTGGGGCTGTGACGCGGATTTTTCGCGGATACCGTGTCAGTTACGGCTAAAATCGTGGATCGATGCCTCGGTCACGATCAGATCAAGCGGTTGATCGGTGGGTTCCAGCGGCAGATCCTGCGCCTCTTGCGCAGCAAAAGCAAAGCCGATGGCAAGGGTCGAACGTTTGGCACGCAGCATTTCTAGCGTGCGATCATAAAACCCACCGCCATAACCCAGACGCCCTCCCGACCTATCAAAGGCCACCAGCGGCACAATCAGGATTTCCGGTTCAAAGAAGTCATCCACCGCAGGCACCTGCGCGCCAAAGGGACCGTCACGCAAGGCGCAGTCCGGCTCCCAACGGCTAAACCGCAGAGGCTGCCCTTCCCCCATGATTACCGGCACGCCAACAGGTCCGTGCGCCGCGGCTTCGGCCATTGCGACCAAAGGGCTGATCTCGCTTCGGATCGGCATGTAACCCGCAAGGGGGACACCGCGATAGCCCGCCAACACCTCCGACAGGTGCCCAGCCACGCCGGGAGGCCGCGTGTCATGTGCCACCTTACGGCGCGCAAAACCTGCCTTGCGGGCAGCGGCCTTTTGTGCGGCCAGATCTGAGCCTTGATCCATATCCCACCTATCCCCGCGTTACAAAAGGACCGTTGCCGCCAGCCCCAGAAAGGCAAAGAAGCCAACAACATCCGTCACCGTCGTCACAAAGGCCCCGGACGCCAGCGCCGGGTCCACGTTCAGCCGGTCCAGAATAATCGGGATCAGGGTCCCGGCGAGGCCAGCGACGACCAGATTGATCACCATTGCGACCGCGATCACCGCGCCCAGCGCCGGAGACCCAAACCACAAAATACCAACGATCCCCATCACAACCGCAAAGATCACCCCGTTGACCAATCCCACCAAAGCCTCACGCCGGATCACTCGCCAAACGTTTGACCCGGTCAGGTCGCGGGTGGCCAAGGCGCGCACAGCCACAGTGAGCGATTGTGTGCCAGCATTGCCCCCCATGGAAGCCACGATAGGCATCAAAACGGCAAGTGCAACAAACCCGGCAATCGTTTCCTCAAACTGGGCGATCACCAGCGAGGCGAGAACCGCAGTCACCAGATTAACCGCAAGCCAAGGAAAGCGGCGGCGGGTGGTGTCGGCCACTTTGTCCGAGAGCGAGCTTTCGTCGCCCACGCCGGCCAGTCGCAGAATGTCTTCTTCGTGTTCTTCGTCCAGAACCACCATCGCATCATCGATGGTGATCACCCCAACCAGTCGGCCTTCGTTATCCACCACGGGGGCAGAAATCAGGTGGTATTGGTTAAAGGCATAGGCCACGTCTTCTTCGTCCATATCGGCGCGAAAGATTTCAAACGTCTCTTCGGTCAGATCCAGCAGCAGCACATCCCGATGCGTGGCCATGATCCGCCCAAGGGTGACATTGCCCACCGGATGCAGGCGCGGGTCCACAACAACCACGTGGTAGAATTGTTCCGGCATGTCCTCATGCGCGCGCATGTGATCAATCGCCTGGCCCACGGTCCAATGGTCCGGGGCCATGACCACCTCGCGCTGCATAAGGCGGCCGGCCGAGTTCTCGGGGTAGCGCAGCGATTGTTCGACCGCGACCCGGTCGGAATCTTTCAGCGCATCCAGAATGGCCTCTTGTTGCGGCTCTTCCAGATCCTCCAGAAGGTCGACAACATCATCGCTTTCCAGCTCACGCACCGCTTCGGCGAGAACATGCGGGTTGAGGATTGCAATGACCTCTTCGCGGATGCTTTCATCCAGTTCCGACAGAATGTCGCCGTCAAATTCGCGGTCATACAGCTCAATCAGGCGACGGCGGTCATAGGCGTTGATCTGTTCCAGAAGGTCAGCGATGTCGGCCGCATGGAGCGGATCCATCAGCGCGCTCAACTGGTCGCGGTCGCGCGCGTCCACAGCATAAAGGATCCCGACAACCAGCTTGCGGCTCAGTTCAAACGGCTCATCTTTGGTGTCATCGAAAACGGCTGTCTCGTTGTCGCTGCTCATTTGCGCTGCCCCCGTTTTTCTTTGGTACAGGATAGAAGAAGCAGTTACCGGAAAACAATGACAATACCACGATTTACCGGCACCATGGTCGCAGCTATCCTGCGGTCTGCGCTTTGGCAAGGAAAGGTCATGATGCGATGCGTGAAGAATTTATCCTAACCGGTCAGGTGCTTTCTTTTGACGCATCGCCATTTGAGGCTGACGCGCCAACCGATGCCGCCCGTCTAAGCGATGCGGTTCTGGTGCGCGACGGCAAGGTGGTGGAGCTTGGCAGCCGCGCCGACTTGCAAGCACTGGCGCCCGAGGCCCCGGTGCGCGATCACGGTCAGGATCTGGTTCTGGCAGGTTTTGTCGATGCCCATGTGCATTTTCCACAAACAGCCATGATCGCCAGCTGGGGCAAGCGGCTGATTGACTGGTTGGGCAGCTATACTTTTCCGGAAGAGATGAAGTTTGGTGACAGGGCCTATGCGGATGAGATCGCCGGACGTTATCTGGATCTGACCCTTGCGCATGGCACCACCACCGTGTGCAGCTTCTGCACCATCCATCCCGAAAGCGTCGATGCGTTTTTCACCGCCGCCCAGGCGCGTGGGCAGCGGGTCGTCGCTGGCAAGACCTGTATGGACCGCAATGCCCCCGAGGGGCTGCGGGACACGGCGCAAACCGCCTATGATCAAAGCGCGGCATTGATTGACCGCTGGCACGGGGTGGAGCGTCTGGAATATGCGGTCACGCCGCGGTTTTCCCCGACCTCCACACCGGAACAGCTGGAGGCCATGGGGGCCCTGTGGAGGGCCCATCCCAGCTGTTTGATGCAAACCCACCTGAGCGAGCAGACGGATGAGATCGAGTGGGTCAAGTCGCTGTTTCCGACCGCGCGCGATTATCTGGATACGTATGAGATGTTTGGCCTGTTGGGCGCGCGCGGCGTCTATGGCCATGCCATTCATCTGGAGGAGCGCGAACGTCATCGCTTGCGCGAATTTGGGGCCGCATTGGTGCATTGCCCGACCTCCAACACCTTTATCGGCTCGGGCCTGTTTGACATGGCGGGATTGATGGCGGAAGGGCAGCGCATTGGTCTGGCGACAGATACGGGCGGCGGTTCCAGCTTTTCCATGCTGCGCACCATGGCGGCGGCCTATGAAATTGGTCAGCTGCGCGGACGTCCGTTGCATGCAGCAGAACTGTTGTGGCTGGCCACTCAAGGATCGGCCCAGGCGCTACGTATGGAAGACAAGATCGGCAATATCGCACCGGGTATGGAGGCGGATATAGTCGTGCTTGATCTTGCCTCAACCCCGGCGATTGCACAACGTAGCGCAGGCGCGCAGAACCTGTGGGAGGCGACGTTTGCCACCATCATGATGGGCGATGACCGCGCTATCTCTCAGGTCTATGTCTCGGGGCACCCCCGGCAGGAAGGGCGCTGACGCGCCCTAGCCTTCGGCGAAAGTATTTTTGAAAAGATGAAAGGGTGCGGTGTGTGATATGCTCGCCTAGCTCATAGCAGCAAGGTCAGATGCGCGGGCAGTGTGACGGGCGATCAGTGCTTCAAGGTCAATGGTGGTGATTTGACCATCGGCCACAATCTGACGTCCTTCAACAAAGAGATGTTTGACGGTTGAGGCCCCTGCCAGAACCAAGGCGGCGGGATCCCAACTGCCGCTGGCGGCCACAGTATTCCTGTCCCAGATCGCCAGATCCGCACGTTTTCCGACCATAATGCGTCCACATTCGGGCCGCCCGAGCACATCGGCACCGCCACGGGTGGCCATCTCCAGCGCTTCATATGCGCTCATGGCGTCCGCGCCATTGGCAACCCGTTGCAGCAACATCGATTGCCGCGCTTCACCGATCAATGAGGCAATGTCATTGCTGGCAGAACCATCCACGCCCAAACCCACCGGCACGCCTGCATCCCGCATTGCACGCACTGGTGCGATGCCGGAGCCGAGGCGGCAATTGGAACAGGGGCAATGGGCGACGCCGGTGCGGGTTCTCGCAAACAGGTCAATTTCTGCCCCGTCGAGTTTCACGCAATGTGCATGCCAGACGTCATCGCCGGTCCAGCCGAGATCTTGGGCGTATTGGCCCGGACGACAGCCGAAATTGGTCAGGGAATAGGCGATGTCTTCCTCGTTCTCGGCCAGATGGGTGTGCAGCATGACGCCTTTGTCGCGGGCCAAAATCGCGGTATCGCGCATCAGCTCGCGGCTGACCGAGAACGGCGAACAGGGCGCGAGGCCCACACGCAGCATTGAGGCCTCGGAGGGGTCATGAAATGCGTCGACCACCCGGATCATATCGTTGAGGATCGCGGCTTCGCCTTCGACCAAAGTGTCCGGCGGCAGACCGCCATCGCTTTCCCCAATGCTCATGGCCCCGCGGGTGGGTTGAAAGCGCAAACCGACATCTTGTGCAGCCGCGATGGTATCATCAAGGCAGGCACCATTGGGATAAAGGTAGAGGTGATCGGAAGAAAGCGTACAGCCCGACAACGCCAGTTCGACCAGCCCAAGCTGGGTGGAAAGGTGCATGTCTTCGGGCGTGAAGCGCGCCCAGATTGGATAGAGCCGCTGCAGCCAGCCAAAAAGCAAGGCGTCCTGTGCGCCCGGCACTGCGCGGGTCAGGTTTTGATAGAGGTGGTGATGGGTGTTCACCAGTCCCGGTGTCACCACGGATCCCGCTGCTGAAACGGTGGTGCCGGTGGTGGTGAGCCCCTGCCCCACGGTTGCGATCTGCCCGCCTTGGATCAGCACGTCGGCATTGCGCAGAACGCGTCGTTTGTCGTCCATGGTGACGATGTAATCGGCGTTCTGCAATAGAACTTCAGTTGGCTCTGCTTGCCGCATACCTACACTCCTTTTTGCGCGCCCGCTTCGGTAAGAAGTGTAGTTAGGATCCGACAGAAGACGGGCAAAGGACACGGATCGGCGGTGTTATAGACCGCCGATTACCTGTGGCTCAAGCCTTTTGCAAAAGCGCCAGTGCGGCCGCATGCAGTTCTGGGGTTGCGGCGGCAAGAGCACGTCCGCCGTTATGCGCAGGCTTACCGTCCCAATCGGTGACAATTCCGCCTGCGGCCTGAATGACGGCAATCGGCGCCTGGATGTCATAGGGGTTGAGGCGGGATTCAATCACCAGATCCACCTGACCAGCGGCCAGCAGCGCATAGGCGTAACAATCCATGCCAAAACGGGTCAATTTGACCTGCGCCGAGACACGTTCAAAGCCCGCGCGATCCTCGGGCGTGCCAACTTCGGGGAAGGTGGTGAACAAGATCGCCTGCGCGAGATCTGTGTTCTGTTTGGTTCTGAGTGGGTTCGGGCCAAGCGGGCCGGACATTTCCGCCAGATCGGGCGTACCGACAAAGCGTTCGCCGATGTAGGGTTGGTCGATGACCCCCAGAAACGGGCCATTTTCATCCGATAGAGCGATCAACACGCCCCAGGTCGGTGTGCCGCTGATAAAACCACGGGTGCCGTCGATCGGGTCCAGAACCCAGGTGCGACCGGACGTGCCGTCAACATTTGGAAATTCCTCGCCCAGGATGCCGTCATTGGGGCGAAACTCTGCCAGCACAGAGCGCATTGCCTGTTCGGCGGCGCGATCGGCGACCGTGACTGGATCAAAGCCATCATCCAGCTTGTTCTCGGCGGCTTCGGGCAGATTGCGAAAGGACGGAAGGATTGCGGCGCGGGCCGCGTCGGCCAGCTTATGCGCAATGTCTAGATCGGAAAGGGCGGCTCGGGTCATACGGCACGCGTGCCACCGAACCGCCCAATTTACAAGTGCAATTCCCCCGAAACGAGAGTGTTATTTCGAGGATGTCACCTTAACAACGTTGCTTATGCAACGTCGCTGAGAACGCGCGCCAGTTCAAACAGGCGACGACGTTGATTTTCCGGAATCGCATAATACGAACGCACCAGATCCAATGCTTCCTTATCGGTCATCAGATCGTCAGGAACCTTACCACCTTCTGTGGTTTGCTGGTCGTCCTGCAGCCCATCAAAGAAGAAGCTGACTTGTACTTCCAGTGCATCAGAAATATCCCAAAGTCTTGAGGCACTGACGCGGTTGGCGCCAGTTTCATATTTCTGAATTTGCTGGAATTTGATTCCGACCTTCTCGGCCAGTTGTTGTTGCGTCATGCCAATGAGCCATCGGCGATGACGGATTCTCTTTCCTACATGTACATCCACAGGGTGAGCCATGGGATTCTCCTAGTCGTTTTCCACCGCGGAAGTATCAGATCACAGCCGAAGCTCGCCACTCCGGACCCACACCCGAACTAACGCCGCCGACTAGGAATTCCCCACATTCCCTAATCTGAGACATACCACATCCTTAAGTTTACGCTCTTTACGGTTGAATACAAGCTCCGATGCCCGCCAATGCCGGGTGACCAGAACAAGATAATGATTTTCCATGGGAAAATTTGCGAGATATCGTATTCGCCTAGAAGTGTAACAGCGGGATAACGCTTTGCCGCAGCGCAAAAGGAAACAACCTCTGTTAATCTTTTCCGCGAATCACAGCCCTCGGACAGGCGCAACTCAAGGATGACTTATGATGCAGGCATATCAAGTTTCAGCGCCGGGAACCGCCAGATTGGTTTCACTCCCTGAACATGCGCCTGGACCGGGTCAAATTGGAGTTCGCATCGCCGCCTGCGGTCTAAATTTCGCGGATTTATTAATGATCAAGGGCACTTATCAGGATACACCACCCCTGCCCTTTGTTCCAGGCCTGGAAGTCGCCGGTTGGGTCACATCGGTCGGCGCAAATGTGACTGAACTTGAGCTCGGCATGCGGGTCGCCATCTTTGGCGGGCAAGGTGGGTTGGCGCAATACGGTGTGTTTGACGCTGCCCGCGCCGTTCAACTGCCGGATGCAATGGGGTTTTCTGAGGCGGCGGGATTTCAAATTGCTTATGGAACAAGTCTTCTGGCCTTGGATCATTGCGCGCGTTTACAACCGGGAGAGACGCTTTTGGTGACCGGCGCCGCGGGCGGTGTTGGTCTGACGGCTGTCGAAATCGGCAAGAAAATGGGCGCCCGGGTGATTGCCCATGCGCGCGGGGCCGAGAAATTGGCGGTGGCCAAGGCGGCGGGCGCGGATGTGTTGGTGGAGGCCAGTGACGATCTGCGCAGCGTGGTCAAAGAGCTTGGCGGCGCGGATGTGGTTTATGAAACCATTGGGGGTGACGTCTGGACCGCAGCCTTTCGCGCCACCAATCCCGGCGGACGTTTGCTGCCGATTGGATTTGCCGGAGGTGACGTGCCGCACATTCCGGCCAATCACCTATTGGTTAAAAACCTTACAGTTATTGGGCTCTACTTTGGCGGGCTTTTGAAATCACACCCGGAGGTGGTGCAAAATGCCTTGGCCAAACTGTTTGGCTGGTTCGCGGACGGCAGCATCCGCCCCCATGTCAGCCATGAGATCCCATTGGATCAGGTTGCGGATGCGCTAGAGCTTTTGCGCAGCCGCAAGTCCACCGGCAAGGTGGTCATAACAATGGCAGGGGACGCGGCCCCCTAAGCCAAATGATCAAACCGCAAGGCGCAAAGAGGTCGGGCGCATGTCCTTGAAGCTTTGCCGGACCAGATTGGCCAGCTCTTCGATATAGGGTGCATGCCCCTTGCCGCCGCCATAGAGGTTGATGCGCTGCATCGGCAGGGTCGGCAGCGCGCCATTGGACTCGACCAGTTCCTGGTGGTCGGGCTGGGTGCCTTCCAGCAAAACCCCGATGGCCAGATCCGCGCTGATCGTGGCTTCAACCGTGCGATCGGAATCGCTGTCGATGGCCATCTCCCACGGGATGCCCGCATCATCTAAAGCTTTGACCGCGATGCCGCGGAAAATACAGTTGCGGCTGAACCCCAGTTGCAGCGGTTGCTGGCGCCATGTGGTGCCACCCGGGGCGCCAATCCAGCGCAGTGGCATTTCATGGATCACCTCGGCCCCTTCATGGGCGCTGCTTTCGGTGGTAAGAATGATGTCAAAACCACCGCGCGTGAACTCTTCCTTCAGGTGGCGGGTATTGGTGGTCACCAGATTGACGCGCACACGCGGGTAACTTGCGTTAAAGAGCTTCAGCACCCGTGGGATCACCGGGTGAACCACATCATGGGGCACACCGAGCGCGACCTCTCCCTCGAACGCCTGATCCGTCAGCCGCGCCATGACCTCATCATTCAGAGCGACCATGCGCCGGGCATAGGCCAGCATCTGTTCACCGGCCGAGGTCAAGGCAATGGTGCGTCCGCTGCGATCCAGCAATTGCAGGTCCAGCAGCTCTTCCAGCCGTTTGAGCTGCATGGAGACCGCAGATTGAGTGAGATGCAGATAGCCCGCAGCCCGTGTAACCCCGCCATTGTCTGCGACCGCGACAAAGGAGCGAAGTGTGGTGATATCCAAATTTCGAACCATCACGCCTCCTGATGTAATTCATCAAAAACATTCGTTTTTAAAATCTGTCACGTTTTGCCATATGTATCAAGCAAATTGATGAAAGCGAGAAACGCATCAAATCTGAATAAGGAGTTTACCCATGGCTTATCTCTCAACTGCACAATCCCTGCGCCCAGCACGGCGTTCTATCTTTGCTCTGATCGGCGACCTGACCGCGCTGTATCGCCAACGCCGTGAACTGGCGCAAATGTCTGATGTTGAACTGTCTGACATCGGTCTGACCCGCGCCCAGGCCGAGGCCGAAGCTGCGCGTCCGATCTGGGACTTCCCGCGTCGCTAAGTGCCTTTGATGACACAACACCCCAAGGGGTGGCGGTGATCGCCATCTCGGCTATATTTGCCAGATGTGCAAACTTGCATATCTTTTAAGTGTTTTGATGCCGCATCCTTGCGGAAAACACTTGAACCTTGCCCCACTTCCCCCAATATCTGTTGCAACGCCGTTGGGATCCTCCAACGGTTGGATTTTATGCGACGGAGACCATTGAACATGGCACAATTTGACCACATCCGGTCCGCCGCGGGCACACGCGCGGCAGAGATCGATCAGGGCCTGCGCGCCCATATGAACAAAGTTTACGGCACAATGTCGGTTGGCATGCTGATCACCTTTGCTGCGGCTTGGGCGATTTCCAACCTGGCCGTCACCAGTGACCCGGCAGCGGCTGCAGCGCAGCTGAATGCCAATACTTATCTGACCAGCCTCGGCTACGCGCTGTTTGCGTCGCCTTTGAAGTGGGTCATCATGTTTGCACCGCTGGCCTTCATCTTTGGCTTTAGCGCTGGCATCAACCGCCTGTCCGCCGCCGCGGCACAGCTGGTTTTCTACGTCTTTGCAGCCGTAATGGGCCTGTCGATCTCCTGGATCTTCCTGGTCTTTACCGGTCAGTCGATCATTCAGGTCTTCCTGATCACATCCATCGCCTTTGCCGGTCTGTCGATGGTGGGTTACACCACCAAGAAAGACCTGACCGCGATGGGTACTTTCCTGATCATGGGCGTGATTGGTCTGCTTGTGGCTTCCGTCGTCAACATCTTCCTTGCGTCTTCGGCGCTGGCCTTTGCGATTTCAGCCATTGGCGTTTTGATCTTTGCGGGCCTCACAGCTTATGACACTCAGAAGATCAAGAACACCTATCTGGAAATGGCGCATTCTGCGGATCAAGAATGGCTGGGCAAAGCCGCCATCATGGGCGCGCTGAGCCTGTATCTGGACTTTATCAACATGTTCATGATGCTGCTCCAGCTGTTTGGCGATCGCGAATAAGCGACACACAAAAACCAAATGAGCGAGGGGCGGGCCAGTTGGACCCGCCCTTTTCTTTTTCGACCTTTCCAACATTTAGACCTCCCCCCACTTACAAGGAGCAGAGGCCCCCCCCTCTGACGCACCGATGAAGATTTCCCCCTTGCCCGCAGCGCATGCCGCGCGTTTGGTTCCTTTGCTGACCGATTTGCATCAACTGCATGTCGACCATCAACCTGGCCGCTATATTGCGGACCCTGACGAGGCCGCATTGATCCAATGGATCGAACAATGGCTGAGCGCGAAAAACATGCATGCGCTGGTTGCCGAAAGCCCCATGGGTGCACTGCTGGGATATGTCATTTATGAAGTGCAGCATCGCCCCGATTTGCCGATTGTGAAAGGCGGGACAACTTACGTGTTGCATCACATCGCTATCACCACCGCCATGCGGCGTATGGGAATTGGCAAAGCACTGGTGGGCGCGGTGCGCAAGGCAGCTGAGGACGCCGGGGCGCGCTCCTTGGCCACCACCTATGCGCCGTTCAACGCGGCCTCGGCAGGGTTGATGAAGGCGATGGGACTGGAGCCGAGCGTTATCTATGCGGACATGCGGTTCTAAGGCCGCTAGCCGTGCAAGGGACGCACGGCAACGGTTGTTGGTTGCAGGGCCGCAGGCACCACGGTCGTGGCGCTGGGGTAGCGCACAAGCGAGGCCTCAGCCACCATCACGGTGGCCACCAGGACGAGAAAGACAAACAAACGTTTCATAGCCAAAACTCCACGCAGCCAGGCCGGTTATCCGTCGCTGAAGCCACAGGAAACAGGCGGGCCAGTCTAGCCTGTGCCATATTGGCTCTTATTCCGTTTCTTTTACCATTGTTTAATAGATCCCATTTGAGACAAGCCGCCCCGGATCTTGTCTTGTAGGTCACCGGGCCCAAATAGAAAAAGGGCCGCGCCCCAGGCACGACCCTTTTGATAATCCGAACCGGATTAGAAGGCTTACTTGATTTTGCCTTCTTTGTAGTCGACGTGCTTACGCACAACCGGGTCATACTTACGTACAACCATTTTCTCGGTCATGGTGCGTGCATTTTTCTTGGTCACGTAGAAGTGGCCCGTGCCCGCGGTCGAGTTCAGGCGGATCTTAATAGTCGTCGGCTTCGCCATGGTGCTTCTCCTGCGTCCGAAAAGGCAGGGGCCTCTCGGTAAATTCCATATGAGCGTGCGCTTTTAAACGTAGGGGGCACGGAGTCAAGTGGTCTGATGGGGAATTTCCACGGATTCATCCACATTCTTTGGCCAAGAATCGGGATTTGACAAACCCTGTGGACCGAGCGACGGACTCCAAGTTTGTCCTCCAGTCGACCTTACGAAGTTTGTGTGGCAAACTTGTACACCTACGGGACAGCAGCCTTTCAGAGGTGATACCACGAATGGCTGGTTCGAGCCCATAGCTCCAGATACTGCACCTCGCGCGAATAGCTGAGCAGCGTTGATTGTCGACATTGGCGTTTGAAAGGATGCTCCAAAGCCGAAATTTACCGACGCCCTTGGTTGCTGCAACACAGCCCGTCATTGCGGACATTCATAGAAAACATAACGCCGAGGAAGCATTGTCGAAAAATTACTTTTCGCTTAATCCCTAGGTGCGCTCGTTGCGCTGAGGATTGGACCTTTGAGCACTTTGTTTTGCCCGCCGTAGGCAGCCACCAACTTCTGCTGATCCGCCCGAGCTAGAATATCAATATTGACCGGGTGTTCCTGCAATTGCTCACAAAGTTTGTGCTGCATTTGATCTAAAATCTCTCGGTTTGATGGGTCTTTAGACAAATCTGTTCGTTCGAAGGGGTCCGCCTCAAGATCAAAAAGCATAGGCGCGTAGCCGACAAAAAGGCATAGTTTGAAACGCCCCTTGCGAAGCATGAAGGCCCCGCTCGGAGATCCTGCCGCATGATATTGCGAAATAACGGCCCTGTTCGGATCGCTTGGCTTTGACGAAATATGACCTAAATGATCTGGGTCATCGCGGATACCGGTCAAGGTAGCAGCAATATCTGTCAGTGAAACAGGAGTATTACAAACATCGCCGCGCGTTTTGCTCGCAGGAGCATAAATTAACGGAACCCCGACGCTGTCTTCGAAAAATGTAGATTTCCCCCACATGCCGCGTTCACCAAGGTTGTCGCCATGGTCGGAAAAATAAATTACGTCTGTTTCGTCTCTTGCGCCAGACGCATCCAGCGACGCGAGAACTGCCCCAATATTCGCGTCAAGAAAGCTGACCAGCCCATAATAATTGCGCAATGCCTCTCGTCGGGACTGATCGTCGAAATTGTCGTAGACATAGGAGCCACGCAGCGCTTGAAGCCATGGGTGATCCGCTGGGCAAGTGGGATGGATTTGCGAAGGTTTAAGGTCCGCATCACGATAAAGGTCATAAAACTCAGCTGGCGCAATCAGTGGAAAATGCGGCGAAACAAATGACACCAAAAGCGTCCAGCCTGTTTCATCCGCAGCCTCTGAAAGCCAACGGCACGCGGCATCACGGATTTGCCGATCATACTTTACATAGCTGCTTTCACCGGGGCCTAGTTTATTAGCCAGTGCGCGGCTTTGGGTCCGCACAGGCAGCGGAGACCGGATTGATCCCGCAATATCACCTCGCCCATTTTCGACATGCATCGGCAGGATTTGTTCCGAGAACCCTGTATCACGGCTAGAATCCCTATAGTGGAGCTTACCAATTGAGACCACTTGGCCTCCTCGTGCCCGCAACGTATGTGCCCAACCTTGAGGTATCCCCTCATAGGGGTGCGCATTGTCCCAGTGTCCCGTCTGATGAACCGGAAGACCAGTCGCGATAGCAGCACGTGCAGGAACACAAATAGGCGACGGGGTATAGGCCGATGTAAACCGCGTTCCGCGCACAGCCAGCGCATCCATGTGCGGGGTCTGTACAACGGGGTCGCCATAACATCCCATTACTCGACGAGCATGCTCGTCGCTCATTATAATAAGCCTATTTTTCGCGGTCATCTTGCCTCCGTTTCGATGCGGTCCCGGGCCAATTTCTGTTTGCGCGCGATGTAAAAGATCGACGCGATCATGATCATCCAGATCGCCATGGAAACAGGTCGGGTAAAGAAGATGTCAGGTGAGCCAAAGCCCATGCGCAGACCAACAAAAAAGTTAGCTTCGACCACAGGAGCAAGGATTATACCGATCAACATGGCCTGCGGGGGATATCCCTCGCGCCGCATAACGTACCCTAGCAACCCGAACCCTAGCGCAAGATAGACATCAAACATCATGTAGCGGGCCGCATAAGCTCCAGCGAGAGCGAAAATGGTGATGACGGTCGCAATGACAGGTCTTGGAATTTGCGCCAACCGGCTTGCAACAAAAGATGCGCCAAATCCAAGTACGATCAGCAATAATGCAGCAAGTGGTATTGCCCCTAACATAGCATAGGCCGAAACTGTGTTTTCCACGAACAAGCGTGGCCCGACATTCAAACCATGCGCTGACATCACTAGCAACAACACAGCTGTTGAGGATGAACCAGGGATTCCGAGTGACATCATCGGAACCAGCGCACCGCTGGCACAGGCGTTATCGGCACTTTCACTTGCGACGATCCCGCGGGGGTTACCCTTACCAAATTGGGCCTGATCGGCGGCGTTTGGCGAAAACGTGATAGCTTGTTGGTAACTCAGAAAACTGGCGATATTGGCGCCTGCGCCTGGTAACGCGCCTATGAGGGAGCCGATTGCCGTAGAGCGCAACAAATCCGCAGGCTTGCGGATTGCATATCGCGCGCCGCTGAAAATTCCCTTGGCGCGTTCCGCAAATCCGATCCTAACGGTTTCTAGCGCGTCCACCATTCGATGACGCTCTGCCTGCGCCATTTCCATGACCTCCGCCACAGCATACAGGCCAACGAGGGCGGCAATTACCGGAATGCCGTCATACAGCTCAAAAAAACCGAAAGTTCCCCGTTCGGTGCCCCACATAGGGTCTACGCCGACACTGCCAATCAGTAGTCCAGCAGCACCGGCAAACCAACCTTTGAACCTGTCATCGCCCGCTATTTGGCCAACCATTATAATTGAGAATACCGCGAGTGCAAAAATTTCAGGTGCGCCGAACTCCAACGCCAGACGCGCAATTAGCGGGGCAGCTGTGATGGCAATCAACCCCGATGCAAACGAACCCACGACTGATGCCAAAAGCGCCACACCAAGCGCCATGCTGGCAAGCCCCTTTTTTGACATAGGGAACCCTTCCAACGCCGTAACTGCGCCGGAGGCCGTACCTGGAACATTGATTAGAATGGCGGGCATCGCCCCTCCAAAACGGACACCGACAAACAAACCAGTCATCATGATCAGGGCGCTGTTGACCTCCATGGTAAGCGTCAAAGGGAATAGGATGATCAATGTGTTTGATGCGCCAAACCCAGGCAAGGCACCTGCCACGACACCCAGTGCAACGCCGAGTGCGATGAGAGGCAAGCCAGCCATCAGGATTGGGAGAACTTCTGCTGCGACAGACATCATAGCGCTCAAGCCACCCAAGGAGCAGTAGGCAGCGGCACATTCAACAGGTGTAACAACAGCAACCAAGCAAGCCCCGAGAGGGCGAGTGTTAATGCACCTATGCGCACGCCCCCTCCTGCGCGTAAAAAGATCAAGAGCCAAAGCGCCATGATACTCGTCGCGGGTAAAAACCCGATCCAACTTTGAAAATAGACATATCCCCACATCGATAAGCACATGACTAGAGCAGGCGCGTGATCTCGGATCGCAACCGGTCGCTGCAATATCCAAGATCCTATCGAGTGATCGCCTCCCGCCCAAAATACACCGCGTGACGCGATGATAAGCGTAAGAATGATTAAAATCGAGCCACATAGTGCGCCATAACCTACCGTTTCAAACCGGCCACCCCACGTCCCTGAAAGGTAATAAGCGCCGTATGCTAGGATCGCGATCGGTGTAAATCCAAAGCGAGTGAGTTCTTTACGGTGTTCAGTCATTCTGCACTGCTCCTAAATCATTTCGCCCGGCCCAGCATTTTGGGCCGAGAGATCGTCCTTAGCTGCCTTGCTCGAATAGGCTTCGGTATTGTTCAAGAAGCGCGAGAATATTCGCGGAGACCATTTCTACTTCTTCTTCACCCCAAGAAATAATCTGCGACGGCTTAGCGCGAATCTTGCCGAAGTCAGCGGCAAATTCTGGGTTAGTAGCAACCTGCTGATAAGCGGACAGCAATGCGTCGTAACGATCAGGATGGCTTTCCTTCAGGCTTTCGTGAACAGCCAAGGCGCGGTTCGATGACGCTGCAAAAACTGGCACGTTCAACTGGTCTTCTAGAGGTGTGTATCTAGCGTTGGGCGCAGACGGTGCGAAAATACCTAACGCACGGGCTTCTTCTCCCAATCCCTCAACCGCTGAGAAATTTCCGACTGCGGCCTCAATATCTTGCGCAAGCATAGCTGCAGCGGCCTTTTTAAAGCCTGAAAACGGAATAATCTCAAATTGCGCACCGGTCTCTTCTGCCAACTGTAGCAAGGCAAGAGTTTGCACTGATGACCAATTGGCGACACCCACCCGGATCGGGTTGGTTTTAGCATCCGCAATCAGATCGCTCGCGTTTTGATAGTCAGATTTCGCAGCGGCCGCTAGAATAGCAGGATCGTCCAGATAAGCGCCCAGCCAAGCAAGTTCTTCCTCTATCACAAAGTCCTGCGTCTGCGAGCCGTAGCCTAATAAAAGCGTGGGAACATTGCCCGAAAAGATCGTGTATCCGTCATCTTTACTGGCCAGAAAGCTTTTCAACGCGATTTGGCCTGACGCGCCACCGCGATTAACATACCGCATGGGTTGGCCAAGGACTTCGGACAATGCGTCACCAACATAGCGGGACGCGCGATCCATACCGCCGCCTTCCGAGCTCATGATGATCATTGTGATTGGTCGTTCAGGATAGTTCTCAGCATTGGCAGGCGCTACAAAAGCGATCGGGCCAGCCACCAGGGCCGCGCAGAAAACGCGGCGGATCATATTCCAAGACATTATTTCCTCCCTTTCATGTCCTGCACCTATTGCGGCGCATACTTTTGTTTTGACTGCTTAAACCTCCAGCCTGCTGCGCACACCATCGCGCCCAGCGGCACCTTCTATTGTCAAATGCCCCATTTCACGGCTGATCCCCAGCCGTGACGGTTCGAGCCATTTGACCAACTCAAAATCGATATTCGGGCCCAAATTTACATCGCGTCCAAGGCCTCTTATTAGGGCGACGGCCTGCGCCTGGCTTTCGGCCTCAAAGATCAGAACGTCCGAGCCTACCAGCTTAGCCAAGTCTCGCATTCGCTCGATTCCGTCTGGCTTCACGTCTGGCATAAGAAGTTGGTCGATTTCAGACCGTTCAAGAATCACATAGGTCGCACCTGCGTCAGTCCAAAGGGCGATGTCTTCTGCTGCTCGTTTTGGGTCCATCGGTGCAGTTGGGTATTTCTCACCCCACTCGACGAACACCATAATTCCTACATCCGAATAAGACGCTATATGGCTCGCCATTTCTGCCGACCCAAGATCAAGGATGTTATTGGATATCTCTATTGCGGGCGCACCTATATCGCGCAGATAGGCCGCTAACTCGTCAGCTTTGCCCTGTGCCACGGCGTTTTCAAACAAAATCCCGCCAAAGAACGGCAATAAGTTATATTCCTGATAAAGCTTCAGTTTTTCGACCAAAAAAGTTTCGGAATAGAGTCGCGGCGCAAAGTTAGAAATCTTGGCGAAATCTACAAACTGCGCATAGGTTTCAAGAAATTCGCGTTGTTCGCCAAGGCCGCGCATCCGATCGCGCACCGCTGTCAGCCCTGTTTTGCGTGGCTTGCTTGGGCGTTGGTCAAGCTGCAGAAAATCAAACGCGTATTTCATATTACTCACCCATTCCAACTTGAGCATCTCCGGCCAACGTAACAATGTCGGCAAGGAATACAGACCGGCTCATCAAAAGCGGTCGTCCACGGCGATCGACAGTGGTGTCTTCGCGCTGAAGAATTGTAGTTTCAGTTGGGACGCCGATCAGTTCGGCGTCAAAGGCAGTCACTTGTCCCGCGGAAATACGGAAGTTTCTCCTATAGGGACCTGCGGTCACATCCTTGGTCAATTCTAACCGAAGGTCTGCGCTCGCAATAACTTCGGGGCGGATCGTTTGCATGACATCGAACGGCAGATTACAGGTCTCCAAGCCAGCGGTTCGATCTTGTAGCAATAACCTCCGTCGACAGCGGATCATGTGGCTGCCCGGCTCGATCTGCAAAATTTCAGCCATTCTATCTGGTGCCGCGATCAGATCACTGCCCAGATGTTCATAGGTGAACGTTGCTGTGTTGCCATTCGCCAGCGCTTCGGAGTCCCCCAAATCAACGGCCACCTTGGGTTCCGTGACAAACACTCCTTTGCCCTGACGCGCGATCACCAATCCCTGGTTGCTAAGGTTCAAAATCGCCTGCCTCACTGTCGCTTGACTTACATTGAAGCGGGCCATCATTTCCGTTTGCGACGGCAGTTTATTGCCAGGGACAAGTTCGCCCTTGCCAATGCGGCGCGCGAAATCTTCCGCAATTTGCGCATAAAGTGGCTTTGAAGTTTCGGCGGTCTCGTTCGTAGTGACGTATTCCTTCATGCAAACAACTTACAACTCATTCGCATGAGCTGTCAACTATTGCGAATGAATGGAGAAACAGATCGATTGCACTGCTCTAGGTTTGGTGCGCTACTGAATGTCTTGTGTGGATGGCTCCTGCATAGCAAGACATTTCTGATGTGATTTGCTCTTTGGTCAGAAGCAGTCTTGTGTCCGGCCTGTTGACGCGATGCACATGACCGCTGGCCCTGATGGGTTCCGCGAACCAAGTCCCATTCTGCTTTGCGGACTGATGTGTCCCTGACATTCGGCGGGGTGTCTTGGCTGTTACGGCTGACTGTTGTGCCATCACTTCGCTGTACCTGCTCACTCCTGG
>NZ_JAHHIR010000077.1 GCF_018678075.1 Epibacterium ulvae
AGGTGAAAAATCGAGGTGCCCTGTAGCGTTTGATGCATTCAAAGGTGGTTTTGCCATGCTGTTCCGCACAGCTTTTCCATGGTGGGGGAAGAGCCGATGACCGCGTTCTTGCAATCTCTTTTTGGCGAATTCTACGGCAAGATGATCTTTATCTTGCTGGAGGCGACACAGTACACAGATCTATCTGTCGCTGGTGGCGTTTATTGGCGACGGTCTGATTGGCCTGGTCATGACGGTGCTGAAGATTGTTCCAAACAAGGGCACACGCGCCTTTGCCACCGCCTATATCTGGCTGTTTCAATCAATCCCCTTGCTGATGCTCTTGTTCCTGATCGGGCTGGGCGTGCCGTCCTTCTTTCGCATCGGCGTCTCACCCTGGGTGGCGGCGGGCCTGTCGCTGACGCCGTTGACCAGCGCCTATATGTCCGAGGTCTGGCGCGGTGCATTGCAAAGCGTTTCCAACGGCCAACGGGAAGGCGCGCGCGCTTGGCATGAGCTGTCCGCAAATCCTGATGGATGTGATCGCCCCGCAGGCCTTGTGCATCGCCACACCGCCGACCGTTGGGTTCATGGTGCAGGTGATCAAGGGCACCTCGATGGCGTATACCATCGATTTCACCGACCTGGTGCGCTGGGGCAAGAAAATTGCCAACAGCCCGGTGCCCGGCACAGAACCTTTTGTCGTCATTCCCATCGTTGCGCTGGTTTATTTCGCGCTGTGTTTTCCGCTCTCTCGATGGTCGAAATCCCTAGAGCGCAAACGGGCACGCAACGCCACTCGATAGCTTTTAACCAAACGTCCAACAGAAAGGTAACCTCATGCTAAATAAGTTGAAAACCACTTTGATCGCCGGTGCCGTCAGCACGCTGGCATTGCTGCCCTTGGGTGGGGTGGCTGACCAGCTGACCGACATTCTGGAAAAAGGCACCATCACCATTGGTGTGCCAGAAAACTTCCCGCCGTTTGGCTCGGTGGGTGCCGATTTCGAGCACGAAGGCTATGACGTCGACATCGCCAAGCTGATCGCCGAAGATCTGGGTGTGGAACTGGAACTGAAGCCGATCACCTCCAAGCAGCGTATCCCGTTCCTGACGTCGGGTACTGTGGATCTGGTGGTCTCCTCGATGGGTGCAAACCCTGAGCGTGCCAAATCCGTCTGGTTCTCCTCTGCCTACGCCCCCTTCTTCTCCGGCGCATTTGCAGCACCTGGCGTGACCGGCGGCACCATCGAAGATCTGGAATTGTTCAAAGCCCTGCCTGAAGGCGCGGAGCTGATCCGTTTTGGTGACAACGCCGCCACCCTGTCGGCCTATCTTGCAGGTCAAGTTGACGTGCTGGTGACCGGCAACACCGTTGCGACCGGCCTTGTCGCGGAAAACCCGGACAAAGCGCTGGAAACCAAATTCATCGTGCGTCGGTCCCCGGCGTCTATCGGCGTGAAATCCGGTGAATCGAACATGCAGCAGTGGGTCAACGTATTTGTTCTGCACAAGAAACTGGGCGGCGTTCTGAATGAGCTGTCCGTAAAGTGGTTGGGCCAAGAGTTGCCCGATCTGCCCAGCCTCTAGGGTCAGGACCCATTGATTTCCGCTTAGGGTCGTGATTCACGATTCAAAAACCGAGTGGTGACCATGTCTGATCTATTTTGGCTGACGGATGCGCAGATGGCGCGTCTTGAACCCTTCTTCCTGAAATCACGCGTTCACTGCCCGGCAGGTCATTGCATAGCAATGTCCCGAGAGGGGATGATCGCCGTGTTTTGGGCGGGATTATTTTCATTAACTGCAATGGTTTACGATGGCGTGATGCGCCTGCGGCCTATGGCCCGCAAAAGACGCTCTACAATCGCTGGAAGCAGTGGAGCGACAAGGGCGTCTTCGCCCGGATAATGGTGGGTCTGGCTGCCGAGCACGGCGAACAGAAGACCGTCATGATCGACCCGACTTATCTCAAGGCCCACCGAACAGCGACCAGCATGGGCGTGAAGTAAGGAGGATTAGGCATTGGTCCAGTGAAACAATGCCCCGACGAAAGGGGGCGTGGACGCCTGACCGGAAACAGCGGAAGAAAACCATTAAATACGACAAGCGCCGATACAAACGGCGCAACCGGATCGAGATCATGTTCGGCAGGCTCAAGGATTGGCGCCGTGTGGCAACCCGCTACGGCCGCTGCCAGAAGGTCTTCCTGTCAGCCATCGCCCTCGCCGCAACCGTCATCTGTTGGCTATGAGGCCTGAACCTAAGCTGCGGTCACATTAAAATCTCCAGTGGCGCGTCAATGGATGCGCTAGTTTTTGTTTGCAAGATCTCACCAAGGTTTCAGCGGTTTATGGCCCGGTCGAGACGAGGAAATAGACCCATTCCCCTTTGAAGTCGGGATGTGTCGCACGCATGTCTGCGACACGGTTCGTCAGCCAGTCCAGATAGGGTGCGGCAGGTTCAATCAAGGGGCGGTTCCCGTCATACAGCGGGTGCGAGGCGGCAAAGGCCACCACGATTTCCCGCCCAAAGGGGGGTGCGATGAGCAGTTGCAGCCCGGTGGTCTGACCCGCACGGGCGCCGACGGAAAAGGGCTGTTTTTCGCGCAGCTCAATCAGCGGCGCGTGTTCGTTGGGACTGAGGTGCAGAACGTTTCCCGCCGCATCCAGATAATCCACATAGACATGCGCCGGGTAGTCCGGGCCGGTCAGGTCCAGAAACAGCAGATCGCCGGCGCGGAAATCAAAGGTCTTTACGTGCGCATCCGCCCCCAACAGGGCCGGGTTGGTGATCTGATCAGTGCTTTGCGGCAGGCCGACGCTTTGGATGGCTTGCAGCGCGCCACATTGGGGACGCGGCAGCAACGCCATCTTGTCAGAGACCGCGATATTGCTGCCCATCTGTTGTTGTAAAAGCGCCAGCACCGGAGCCTTGAGACCCGGATCGGGCAGGTGGCCGCGTACGTTGAGCGTTGTGGAGTCGGGGTCGAATTCTACTTGCAGCCGGGAACACGGCACCTGCGCCAGGATCTGAGCCACCCCGTCGCGCAACGGATCGGATTGGGCCGACAGGTCGCCGGGTTGAGTAAAGCTTTGGAAGGCGGCGAGGGATTGCGCGTCGATGTCCTGGCTTTCGCCTTGGAAGGCGAGTTCTGCCTTGATCGCCTGGCCGCTTGGGGTTTGCACAACCAAGGTTTGGGACGGCGGGGCGAGGGTTGTTGTTGTGTCACCAGCAATCGCCGCCAGTGGGATCTGCGCGCCCGTGTTGGTGAGCGCCGCAGCTTGCACCACCGGCGCGGTGGATGCGGCCAGGGTCGCCGTCACAGGGCGTTGCGCGGGGAGATCGGCGACCGGCAGGCGGGTCGCGGCCAGTTGGGCCGTGGGTGCGGTTACCGCGCTGGCCGAAATGCTTGGCAGGGCGGCTGGTTGGCTGGTCGCTACCGGAGATGCGCTGGCGGTGAGGGGCGTGCTGGGATCTGTGACCGCAGTCAGCGGTGTCGTGTGCGGCGCGAGGGCGGGCGCGGTTGAGAGCGGCACAGCGCCAGAGGTCAGCGACTGGCCCTGTGTGTCTTGTGCGGGCGTTGCGTCGCCGGATGTGTCACGGGCCTGAGCGCTGTCCTGGCGGACGGGTTCAGAGTGGACAGATAATTGGCTGGTCACCGTGGGTTGCGGCGCGATGGGGCGGGCGTTGAACTGCTGCCATGCCACCATGACCACCGCAGCATGAAACGCCAGCGAGCCGCCAAGTGCCAGCGCCCAGAGGCTTGTCCGGTGCCTCATCGCGCCGCCTGTTCGGTGTTTGGGGTGACCACCAGCACGACCTCAGCAAAGCCAAGCTCTTCGCCCAGGGTGATCAGCGGCAGCACGTGACGGGTGGCGGTCAGATGGTGGGCGTTGATGCGCAGGCGGAGGTTGGCGTCATTGGGTTTTAGCGTCTCACCCAGATCCGCAAGGGTGACCACGGCGCCTGCGTAGGCCAGCGCGCCGTCCTGGGCGACCGAAATGGTTGCGCCGCCGGTGGGCATGTCCTGCCCGCTGAGCGCGACCGGTGGGGAGACATCAAACGGCGCTGTGGCATCCATCCGCCCAATCAACATGAAGAACACCAGTAGGAAAAACACCACGTCGATCAGGGTGACAATGGTGTCGGATTGCACGGGGGGACGGGGGCGGCGCAGCTTCATGGACGCGCCTCAAGCCGTAGGATACGCAGGTCAGACAGGCCGGATTGTGCTGCCAGATCCATCAGCACGACGGTGGATTGCAACGGCGCTGCGCCCGAGGGCAGCAGGAGCAACCGGGTTTCCGGCGCGGTGCGCGCGGTTTGGGCCAGAAGTGCGCGCAGATCTTCGCGCGACAGGGATGTGCCGCGTGCCATAAAGCCACCGTCGGCGGAAATGCGGATCATCAGCGAGGCACGGTCGGTGCCTTGGGCGGCCCCCGACCCGCTGGCGGGCTGCACCACCGGGATCATATCGAGGTTCAGATAGGTCGAGGTCACCATGAAAAACACCAAGAGGATCATCATCACATCGATCATCGGAACGAGGGAGATCAGAGCCCTTGGGGATTGGCGACGGGTGAGTTTCATCGCGCTACCGGGTGCTTTCGATCAACATCAACTCGCTCACCGCGCCTTCGATGGTTTGGGCGGTGCGGTCGATGCGGGCGGCGAACAGACCGGCGGCAACTGCTGCAGGGATGGCCACCAACAGGCCCGCAGCGGTGGTCAACAGCGCTTGCCAGATGCCCCCCGCCAGGATCGAGGCATTGGCCGCGCCTTGGGCCAGTTCCAGATCCTGAAAGCTTTGGATCATGCCCAAGACGGTGCCCAACAGACCCAAAAGCGGAGAGACCATGGCGATCAGTTCCAACAGGCGGATCAGGGTGTTGAGCTTGCTGACTTCTTCATTGCCGCGCCGTTCCAGTTCACGTTCCAGCGGGCCCGCGGCCACGCCGCGCTCTAGCGAGGACATGGCGAAATGCAACACCCGGTCGGCGGGCACGCGGGAGGCGGCAATCCGGCGGCTGGCGGCGGTCCGGTCGCCCCCGGTCCACTCCTGCAACGCGGCAGAGCGGTTGGAGGCACCGGCGGCGGCGGGCCAGAGCTGGACGATCTTGGCGATGATAATGCCGATCGAGACCAGCGACATCAGCAACAAAAGCACAAGGATCGGGGCGCTGTTGCCCAATGTGTCAAACGGCAGGCCCATGGGTTACTGCACCAATTGGGCGGTTGCGCGGGACGACAGCGACAGGATCGAGAAGCAATCCATCGACTCCTCGTTCTGGGGGGTGCAGGCGGGAATATCGTGGAGCAGCATCTCGGAAATATCCGCGCAGGCGATGTCGGGGATTTCAAACAGCTTCAACGTGGTGCGTTGCACGGGCAGGGGGGCGGCATTGATCGACAAGAGCCGGTCGATCACGCCCTGTTGGTCCAAAATGGCCAGCGACATCTCAAACGCTTCAAAGGATTTGCCGGAGCCATTGCGAAACAGGAAGAAGGCCCGGCACCCGCCGCCGTCGATCTGTTCTGTTTTGTTGAGTTCGACGCCCAGGGGCCCCGCTTCCTGGGCCATGGTGGCACCGGGCAGGAGTGCCACCGTCAGAGCCATCGCAAATCCTCGGAATTGTTGAAACATCGTCTTCTCCAGCCAAATTTCTTTGATGCGTAATGTCAGGTGAGTTGGGTCAGCGCCGCTTCGACCCGGTCCATCACCGCGCTTGCCTTGTCGGGGTTCTTGTCTTTCAGAAGGCGCGCGGCCAGGTGGACGGCGCGATCCAGTTTGTCGCGTGCAGGCCCCCCAGAGGAGCGTGCGATATTGGAGCTGAGTTTGCGGGCGCGTTCGGCCCCGGATTGCAGGGCGCGCCCTTGTTGTTCCCGCTGGGCGCGGTCCATGGCGGCGCCTTCGTCTTCGCGATCCGCACCGATACGGGCGATGGCGCGTTCGATCACGGTCAGGGTGGTTTCGGCCGGTTGCAGGTCACCATTGTTGATCTGGGTGACGCATTTGGCCAGCGCGCGTTTGAGTTTCAGCTCCAACTTGCCGGGGGCCAGCGCGATGCGGGGTTCAATCCGTTTCAGACGGCGGATCAGCGGCTGCACGGCCTGGTCTTCTTGTCCGGTGGTATCCAGATCGTCGGTATCCTCGGCCTCGGCCGACTGGCCGCCACCTTCGGGTTTGAGACTGTCGAGCATATTGCCGCCGCTGTCGACAAAGACCACATTCACGCCCGGACGATTCTGTTTCAGGAAGCGTTTGAACAGTCCGAGCGTCGATTTTGCGTAATCTTCACAGATCATCTCGGCCACATCAGAGCGCGCGGTGTAGGTTCCCCACATCATGGGCGCGGTGCCGCCCGACTTTTTCATTAAAGGTCTAAGAGTTTCAGGCTTATTGCCGGGTTGGATCATCAGCAACGGATCCTTGCCAGCGTCCATACAGAACCCAAAACACATGCGTTTCTTGGCTCCTTCGCGTATCATAACGCGAATATCCGCCCCTTCGATCCTTGTCGCAGCCATATTTCGACACTCTCAGAAACTCGTGAAAAGAATTGACTTTAGGATGCCGATAAGGCTTCCTCTGGGTCAAGTTATTGTTTTGGGTTCTGTGGTTTGGACGTGCAGCGGGAGGGGATCTGCCGGTCACGTTTTTTGCCGTAATTGAACACGTTGTCGAGTTTTGGGGGGTCATTGCATGGATCCTGAGATCCTTTTGCAATCAAAAAGTGAAGCCGCGCCGAGCGGCGAAAATCTGGAATACGATCCCGTCTTTGCCGAAATGGAATTGGCGGCCAAACCCGGCGAAGAGTCGGTGATGGGTGACGAGCGGATTGAGGCGAGTGATCCCGACTATCGCGAGGTCCGCACCAAGGCGGTTGAGGTTCTGGAGCAGAGCCACGAATTGCGTGCGGCCGTGTTCCTGGCGGATGCCATGTTGAACATCGATGGGCCCGAAGGCTTTGCTAAAGTGACCACCTATGTGCGGGGCTGTCTGGAGCAATTCTGGGACAGCTGTCATCCCGAGCTGGATGAAGACGATGGCGATCCCACTATGCGGATCAACGCGGTGCAGGATCTGTGTGGTCAGCCCGATGGGATGGCGGGTCCATCGCCGGTCTACCGGTCGCTGCGGCGGGTGCCCTTGACCAACAGCCGTGGTTTTGGCCGCTTTTCCCTGCGCGACATTGAGGTGGCCGAAGGGCTGTCTGCCGCGCCGAGCGATATGGAGAACCCGCCGGATACGGCAACAGTTGGTGCGGCCTTTCAGGACAGTGACGCCGAGGAGCTGGCTGGTTGGCTGGCGGCGTGGGAACAGGCCGAGGCGGACGTGCGCGCGATTTCGGCCGTGTTTGATGACAAGACACCGGGGCAGGGCCCCGAGCTGGATCCGCTGATCAAATTGCTGCGCACGCTGTCTGCCAAGATGCGCGATCTGGGCGGGATGAGCGGTGCCGGTGATGCAGATGATGCGCCCGTTGCGGCGGATGATGCCCTAGCGACAGGCGGCGCTGTTGCTGCAGCCCCTGCGACGGCTGGCGTGCCCGGTGCGATCAATACCCCTGCGGATGTGTCCAACGCGTTGGACCGCATTATTGCCTATTATGACCGGGTTGAACCGTCCAGCCCGCTGCCGATCATGTTGCATCGTGCCAAACGATTGGTGGGCGCAGACTTTATGACGATCATGAAAGACATGGCGCCCGAGGGTGTCGACAATGTCAATCTGATCGGCGGTATCGAAGACGACGATTGACCCAATTGGGAACAGGGCGATGGGCACGAACCCTTCGCCTCTATCAGGTGACGAGTTAAGGAGAGCTAGATGGCCGACAGTTCACAGAAGTTCATTGCCCGTAACAGGGCGCCACGGGTCCAGATTGAATATGATGTGGAGCTTTATGGCGCCGAGAAGAAGGTCCAACTGCCCTTTGTCATGGGGGTGATGAGCGATCTGGTCGGCAAATCCGAAGTCGAACAGCCTGCTGTTGCGGACCGGAAGTTCCTGGAAATCGATGTAGACAACTTTGATGACCGGATGAAATCGATGGCGCCGCGCGCGGCTTTTGCCGTGCCCAACACCTTGACGGGTGAAGGCAATATGGCGGTCGACATCACCTTTGAAAGCATGGATGATTTCAAACCTGCCGCTATCGCCGCCAAGGTCGAGCCGCTGCGCGAGTTGTTGGAAGCCCGCACCCAGCTGTCGAACCTGATGACCTATATGGATGGTAAGACCGGTGCCGAGGATTTGATCTCAAAGATCATTCAGGATCCGAGCCTTTTGAAAACCCTTGCCGCGCAGTCCAAACCGGGCAGCGATGAGAGCGAAGAATAAGAAAGGAGCGGATGATGGCTGAACAAGATCTCCAACAGGAAGCGGCCGCTGGCGAAGCGGCATTTGGTTCCAGCGAATTTGCAAACCTTCTGCAAAAGGAATTCCGCCCCAAGTCGGATCAGGCAAAAACGGCTGTTGAAAGCGCCGTCAAAACCCTTGCCGAACAGGCGCTGGCAAACACCGGGCTGATTTCGGACGACGCGCTGCGCTCGATCGAGAGCATTGTCGCCGAGATTGACAAGAAGCTGACGGAACAAGTGAACCAGATCCTCCACAATGAGGAATTCCAGCAGCTCGAAAGCGCATGGCGCGGGTTGCACTACCTGGTGAACAACACCGAAACCGACGAGATGCTCAAGATCCGGGTGATGCCGATCACCAAGAAAGAGCTGGGTAAAACGCTCAAGAAGTTCAAAGGCACCGCCTGGGACCAGTCCCCGATCTTCAAGAAGCTTTATACCGAAGAATTCAGCCAATTGGGTGGTGAGCCCTATGGCTCGCTGGTGGCGGACTTCCATTTTGACCATTCCCCGCCAGACATCGAACTGCTGGGTGAGATGTCCAAGATCGCAGCCGCAACCCATGCGCCGCTGATAACGGGTGCGAAACCAACCCTGTTCCAGATGGACAGCTGGGCGGAATTGTCGAACCCGCGCGATCTGACCAAGATCTTCCAGACCCCGGAATACGCCGCTTGGCGCTCCTTGCGGGACAGCGAAGATGCGAAATACGTCGGCCTTGCGATGCCGCGTTTCCTCGGACGTCTGCCTTATGGCTCCAAAACCGACCCGGTTGAGGAATTCGCCTTTGAGGAAGACACCGCAGGTGCGGGCAGCGAGAAATATGGCTGGGTCAATGCGGCCTATGGCATGGCGGTGAACATCACCCGTTCGTTCAAAATGTACGGCTGGTGCTCGCGGATCCGCGGTGTTGAAAGCGGCGGTACGCTGGAGGATCTGCCATCGCATACCTTCCCGACCACCGATGGTGGCGTGGACCAGAAATGCCCGACCGAGATCGCGATTGACGACCGTCGCGAAGCGGAACTGGCGAAAAACGGTATGATGCCGCTGATCCACCGCAAGAACACCGATGTGGCAACATTCATGGGCGCGCAGTCTTTGCACAAGCCTGCCGAATATGACGATCCGGATGCAACCGCCAACGCAAACCTGGGCGCCCGTCTGCCCTATCTGTTCGCGACCTGCCGGTTTGCCCATTACCTGAAATGTATGGTGCGCGACAAAGTCGGCTCCTTCAAGAGCCGTCAGGATATGGAAAACTGGCTGCAGGAATGGATCAACAACTACGTGGATTTCAACGCTGACATTTCGTCAGAGTCTGAAAAGGCGCGCAAACCACTGGCTGCGGCAGAAGTGGTTGTGGAAGAGGTCGAAGGCAACCCGGGCTACTACAGCTCCAAGTTCTTCCTGCGTCCCCATTACCAGCTGGAGGGACTGTCGATTTCGCTCCGCCTGGTATCCAAATTGCCTTCAGAAAAGGGAGGTTAACATTTCACAAATCACCCTTGGTTCTCAACGCACGTAAACGGTTACTGATTTTTGAAAGGACAGCACAATGGCTGCGAATATGTTTATCGAGATCTCCGACATCGAAGGGGATTCGATGGAGCAAAAACACGAAAAGTGGATTGTTATTGAATCGGCGAGCTGGAACGTTGAACGCTCCGTCGAGATGAGCGATCTGGGGTCTACCCAGCGTATGCACGCCAACTCCAACTTTGGTAAGGTTGAGCTGACGTCGCAGATGGGCAAAGCCTCCAACGAGATCGCCAAATCGGTGGCCAACGGCACAATTCGTCCTGAAATCACCATGCACTGGTGCCGCTCGGGTGACGCACAGGCCGATGGTCTGCTGGAATATTCCGTTTGGAAGTTCAAGGAAGTGGTGATCGACAGCTATTCCCTGTCCTCCAGCGCGGATGGCATCCCGGAAGAGACCTGGTCGCTGGCCTATGCCGCGATTGAGCACACGTATAAGTCCACCAACCAAAAGACCGGTAAGCTGGAAAGCCCAGTGGTCTTTAAGTGGAACGTACAAAAAGGCAAGTTCGAGTACTGATCCGGACTATTTCATGCCCCGCATCGATTGCGGGGCATGGCCCAAGTAACCAGTATCCCCGGAGCCGTGCCATGACCGCCGAAGACTATCTCAAAGCGGGCGATCCCGTAAAAGCGCTGGCTGCGTTGCAAGACAGTGTGCGCAAGGATCCGTCCAATCCAAAGCTGCGGATCTTTCTGTTTCAGCTGCTGTGTGTCCTGGGAGATTGGAAACGGGCGATTGCCCAGTTGAAATTAAGCGCGGAACTGGACGAAAGCGCCACCATGATGGCGCAGACCTACCGCGAAGCGATTATCTGCGAAGTTTACCGTGACAAAGTGTTTGCCGGTGAAAAGGACCCTTTGATCCTGGGCGAGCCCGAGCCGTGGCTGGCGCATCTGATCGAGGCGCAGAAACATCTGGGCGCCGGTCGCGTCGAAGAGGCGGCGACATTGCGCGCCAAAGCGTTCGACCAAGCCCCCAGCAGCAGCGGGGCGCTGAATGGTGTGTCCTTTCAATGGGTTGCCGACGCCGATGTGCGGCTTGGCCCGGTGTTGGAAGTGCTGATCAATGGGAAATATTACTGGCTGCCGTTCGCCCAGATCCAAAGCCTTGAGATCGAAGAGCCAAGCGATCTGCGCGACACCGTTTGGATGGCGGGTGTCTTGACGCTGGTCAATGGCGGTGAGCTGGCGGCCTTGATCCCGACGCGGTATCCGGGCTCTGCCCAGGGCGACGCGGCGACCAAAATGGCCCGCGCCACCCAGTGGCAGGATTTGGGCCATGACACATTTGTCGGGCTGGGCCAGCGGTTGTTGGCGACCGATCAAAGCGATGTGGCCCTGATGGATGTGCGGTCGCTGGTGATGGCGGGAGATGCCGACACAGATGGTTGACAAGTCTCTTGCGGAACGGCTGCAACCCTCCCTTTTGGATCGGTTGACCGACAACGATCCCGGAAATCGAAAAGAAGCGCGCGACAGTCGGGTGATCGACCTGCACCGGTTGCGGATGATCATCCAACGGGATCTGTCGTGGCTCTTGAACACGCAAAACGCCGAATGCCATTTTGATGCGGAACGGTTTCCCCGTGCGGCGGCCTCGGTTTTGAATTTCGGCCTGTCGGAGGTTTCGGGAAAATACACCGGCAGCGAACGCGCCGAGGCGATCCGCCTGTCGATTGAAAACGCGATTTCCCAGTTTGAGCCGCGCATTATCGAAGGTTCGGTCGACGTGCAGCTGAGCGAGGGGACCGATGCGGCTGATATGACCGTCGGTCTGGATATTCGCGCCGATATGTGGGCGCAACCGATGCCGTTGGAGCTGTATTTGCGCAGCAAGGTCGACCTGACAACCGGCGAAGTCGACGTGGATCGGGGGGGCTGATCCTTGGACACGCGACTGCTGGAGCATTACGAATCTGAACTGACCTTCCTGCGCGATATGGGGGCGGAGTTTGCCTCTGCCTATCCCAAAATCGCCGCCCGTCTGGGCATGGAAGGGGTCGAGGTTCTGGACCCCTATGTGGAGCGCCTGTTGGAGGGCGTGGCCTTTTTGTCGGCGCGAGTGCAGCTCGAATTGGAGCTGCAATATCCCAATTTCACCTCTAACCTGCTTGAGATCATCTACCCGCATTATCTGGCGCCAACACCGTCGATGATGATTGCGGCCTTTGAACCGGACAAGGCGAATTCGGCTGTAAAATCAGGGTTTAAACTGCCTCGTGGCTCTGTGCTGCGCTCGCGTCTGACCGACGGGGCGCAGACCGCCTGCGAGTTTCGCACCGCTGCAGACACCGTGATGTGGCCGATCGAGATCACTGAGGCGCAATATATCAGTGGTCGCGGTGATCTGGTGGCAGCCGGAGTGGCCGCCAATGTTGATGCGCGCGCCGGTATTCGCCTGCGTCTGAAACGCAGTGACGGGGAGCCGATCCGCGATCTGGACATGGATCGTTTGACGCTGTTTTTGTCCAGCGGGGCGGGCAACAGCTGGCCGTTGCTGGAACTTCTGTGCACTCAGGTGCAGGGGATCACCGCCAAATCCACCAACCGGCGGTCTGATTGGACCCACCGGGTGAGCGAGGGCAAAGTTGTCCAACGAGGCTTCAGCCCGGAAGAGGCGCTGTTGCCGCTGCCGCGCCGGGTGTTTGATGGCTACCGTTTGCTGCAAGAGTTCTTTGCCATGCCCGAACGCTTCCGTTTTGTGGAGCTTCAGGGGCTGCGGGAGGCTTTGACGCGTGCAGAAGGCGCCGAGGTCGATATCTACATTCTGCTGCGCGACGGGATGAACGCGGTGGCTCCTTTGGTTGTGCCCGAGACCTTTATGTTGAATGCCGTGCCTGCGGTGAACCTGTTTGAAAAACGCTGTGACCGGGTGCGCGTCACCCCGACCGAGACCGAACACCACGTGGTGCCAAACCGCACGGCGGGGCTGGATTTCGAGCTCTATGCGTTGAAATCGGTCACCGGGATCAGCGCGGCCGGTGCGGATGACGTGGAGTTCCGCCCGTTCTATTCCGCCGATGATTTCACCGCCGCTGGTGAAACCCACCCAGCCTATTACGCGATCAAACGCCGGATGCGGCAACGGTCCGAAAAAGAACGTCTGCGCGGGGTGCGCAGTTCCTATCTGGGTTCTGAGGTCTACCTGTCGTTGGTGGATCGCGCGCAGGCGCCCTATAGTGCGAAGCTGGAGCAATTGGCGGTCACGGCGCTGTGTACCAACCGCGATTTGCCGATGTTGCTGGCCACGGGTGATGCGGATGTGTTCCATCTGCCCGAAGGGGGTCCGATCAAGAAAATCACCTTGCCGGTGTCTCCCACGCGTCCACATCCGACGCTGGCCCAAGGCGACACCGCGTGGCGGCTGATCTCACATCTCAGCCTCAACTACGCGTCGATTGCGCAGACGGACCGTGGCCAATCCGCCGAAGCCTTGCGGGAGTTGATTGGTCTGTATGCGCCGCTTGGCAATCGGGTGACCGAGAAACAGCTGGAAGGGATCCTCTCTGTCAGCTCGCGGCCCATCGTGCGCCGGATGAGTGACCAGATCCTGTCGACAGCCGTGCGCGGGATCGAGATTACGCTGGGGTTCGATGAGAGTTTCTTTGAGGGATCAAATATTTATGCCCTGGGGGCCGTGCTGGAACGGTTCTTCCGCGGCTATGCCACGATCAACAGTTTTACTGAAACAGTCCTAAAAACCGAAAAACGGGGGGAGATTGCCCGATGGCGTCCGACGGTGGGCCTCGGCCGGATGATCTAGGCCTTTACGGCCGTCTGGCGGCTGATCCAAAGGCACATCATATCTTTCAGGCGTTGCGCATTCTTGAAGCGCATAACGCCGACGCGCCGCGTTTGGGCGAAAGCCGCCGTCCCCGCCAGGATGCGGTGCGTTTGGGGCAGGAGGCCGAGCTGGCCTTTCCGCCGACGACCATTGCCGATTTCAAACCGGGAGGTGGCGGGGCACCGGCTCAGTTGACGAACCGTTTCTTTGGCCTGTTTGGGCCCCAGGGGCCGCTGCCGCTGCACCTGACCGGGTATGCGCGTGATCGCAAACGTAACCACCGCGACGGGGCCATGGTGGCGTTCGCCGATATGTTGACGCATCGGTTGATGGGTCTGTTGTACCGGGCCTGGTCGCAAGGGGCGCTCGCCAATAGTTTTGACCGTGATGATGACCAGATGGCGCGCCGCATCGCCTCGGCCTGCGGATATAACGCCGATGCGCTGTCGGACCGTGATGATATGCCGGATCTGGCGCGGTTGCATTTTTCGGGGCTGTTGTCCCAGGGCGCGCGCAATCCGGAAGGGTTGGAGACCATCCTGGAAGAATTCCTGGGCGTGCCGGTCACGCTTGAGGAATTTGTCGGCAGCTGGCTGCATCTGGAACCGGATGATCTGTGGCAATTGGGGCGCGGCACGTTGGGCCAGACCACAAATGTGGGTCAAAAGGTCTGGAGCCGCAGTTCTAAATTCCGCTTGCGGATCGGACCCTTGTCGCTGGCCGATTACGAACGTCTGCTGCCCGGTGGTGACTCGATGGGCCGGCTGCGCGCCATTGTGCGCACTTATATCGGGGATCAGCTGGATTGGGACGTGAACCTTATCTTGGCGGGCGATGCTGTCCCGCGCAGCCAATTGGGTGGCAGCACCCGGTTGGGACACACCAGCTGGATCCGATCGCGTCCCGATCCGGACGTCGACCAGCCGGATGTAGATGATTTGTATTTGTACCCTGGCACAGCTCAGTGAGGAGTAACGAGTTATGACCGAAATTAGCCGCGTCGCGCTTTTTGGTAAGTTGAACAAACTGGGCTATCAGGCCGTCGAAAGCGCGACGGTCTTCTGCAAAATGCGCGGAAACCCCTATGTGGAACTGGTGCATTGGATGCATCAATTGTTGGCCGGACAGGACAGCGACCTGCACCGGATTATCGCCCATTACGATCTGGACACCGGCAAGATCGCGGCTGAGATGACCCGCAATCTGGATGGGTTGCCGCGCGGGGCCTCGACGATCTCGGATCTGTCGGACCATTTGATGGACGCGATGGAGCGCGGCTGGGTCTGGGGCTCGCTGCTGTATTCCGCCAATCAGGTGCGCTCGGGGCATTTGCTGTTGGGAATTTTGAAGACCCCGGCCTTGCGCAATATTCTCACCTCGATCTCGCCAGAGCTGTCGAAAATCGGCGCCGATGATCTGGCGGATAACTTCCATGACGCCACCGATGGCTCTCCCGAAGAAGGGTTGGCGCCACAAGATGGTTCAAACGTTGGGGGTGGGGCTGAGCCGGGCGAAGCCTCGGGCGCAATGGCGCCGGGTGCCATGGGCAAGGGTGAGGCGTTGGAGCAGTTCTGCACCGACCTGACCGCACAGGCCAAAAACGGTGAGATTGATCCCATTGTGGGCCGTGATGAAGAGATCCGCCAGATTGTCGATGTGCTGATGCGTCGCCGTCAAAACAACCCGATCCTGACCGGTGAGGCGGGCGTGGGCAAGACGGCTGTAGTCGAAGGCTTTGCCCTGCGGATCGCACGCGGTGACGTGCCGCCTGCACTGCAGGATGTGCGCCTGATGGTGCTGGACGTGGGTCTATTGCAGGCGGGTGCCAGCATGAAAGGTGAGTTTGAAAACCGCCTGCGTCAGGTGATCGATGAGGTTCAGGCAAGCCCAGTTCCCATCGTGATGTTTGTCGATGAGACCCACACGCTGGTCGGTGCTGGCGGTGCGGCTGGGACCGGGGACGCTGCGAACCTGCTGAAACCTGCATTGGCGCGCGGCACCCTACGGACAATTGGCGCAACCACCTGGGCGGAATATAAGAAATATATCGAAAAAGACCCGGCGCTGACGCGTCGTTTCCAGGTCGTAAAAGTGGATGAGCCGGGTATCCCCAAGGCCGTTCTGATGATGCGTGGCATTGCCACCATGCTCGAAGGTCACCACCGGGTTCAGGTGCTGGACGAAGGGATCGAGGCGGCAGTGACCCTGTCCGCGCGTTACATTCCGGCGCGGCAATTGCCCGATAAATCCGTGAGCCTCTTGGACACGGCGTGCGCCCGCGTGGCTGTCAGCCAACATGCGGTCCCGGCCGAAGTTGACGACAGCCAGCGCCGCATTGAGGCGCTGACCACCGAGCTGGAGATCATCGGCC
This sequence comes from Epibacterium ulvae, assembly GCF_018678075.1. GTDB lineage: Bacteria > Pseudomonadota > Alphaproteobacteria > Rhodobacterales > Rhodobacteraceae > Epibacterium > Epibacterium ulvae_A. The sequence goes on from NZ_JAHHIR010000077.1 coordinate 16,047, forward strand.
GTGATGAGACCGCCGGCTATGAGGTCGCGGACCGACGCGCGACTGCGACCGCCTCCAAGGAAGCGGAAGAGGTGCGACTGGCCGATCTGACCGCGCAATGGAACAAGGAAAAGGCCTGCGTGGATGCGATCCTTGACCTGCGTGCCACATTGCGTGACGGGGCCGCGCCCTTGGATGCACCGGTTGACGAAAACGCACCAGCGGCGGAGGGCGCCACCGAGAGCCACTTGTCAAACGAAGACCGCGCCAAGTTGATGCAAGAGCTCAAAGACAAAAACGCCGAGCTGGAAACCCTGCAAGGCGACCGCCCGCTGATCCTGCCGATTGTGGATCATCAGGCGGTGGCTTCGGTTGTGGGCGATTGGACCGGCATCCCCGTGGGGCGCATGGTCAAGGATGAAATTGAGACCATCTTGAGCCTGGAAACCCATCTGGCCAAACGGGTGATCGGACAGGATCATGCGATGCAGATGATCTCTAAACGCATCCAGACCAGCCGCGCCGGGCTTGATAATCCCAATAAACCCATCGGTGTCTTCATGCTCGCGGGCACTTCGGGCGTCGGGAAAACCGAAACTGCGCTGGCCCTCGCGGAGGTGCTTTATGGCGGTGAGCAAAACATCATCACCATAAACATGTCCGAATACCAAGAGGCGCATACGGTCAGCTCGCTCAAAGGCGCCCCTCCCGGTTATGTCGGCTACGGCGAAGGCGGCGTTCTGACCGAAGCGGTGCGGCGCAAACCCTATTCCGTGGTCCTATTGGATGAGGTCGAAAAGGCCCACCCGGACGTGCATGAGATCTTCTTTCAGGTGTTTGATAAAGGCATCATGGAAGACGGTGAGGGGCGGGTGATTGATTTCAAAAACACCCTGATCCTGCTGACCTCGAATGCCGGGTCCGAGATGATCATGGATCTGTGCAGTGACCCCGATCTGATGCCGGAACCCGATGGCATTGCCAAGGCGCTGCGCGATCCGTTGCTGAAAATCTTTCCGCCGGCGCTGTTGGGGCGTCTGGTCACCATCCCCTATTACCCGCTCAGCCCTGATATGCTGTCAGAGATCACCAAACTGCAGCTCGGTCGGATCCAGAAACGAGTGGAAGAAGCGCACAGCGTGCCCTTTGTCTATACCGACGCGGTGGTCGAAGAGATCGTCAACCGCTGTCAGGAGCTCGACAGTGGCGGCCGCATGATCGATGCGATTGTAACCAATACCATGCTGCCCGAAGTCTCAAACGAGTTCCTGCGCCGCCTGATCGAAGGCAAGGACGCCGAGAAAGTCGCAATTGACGTCGCCGACGGCGAATTCACCTACAGCTTTGATTAAGACACGGGACGCGTTCCGACGTGCGAGGAGACTATAAAATGGCCGAAGTCACGAGAACCTTCGAACTGATTACAGTGCAAGCCAAGAACCTGGATCTGCCGGATGGGAAAATCACCCTGAAAGTGTCCGGCAAAGAGGTCGATACCTCGCTGTTGGCCCGGATCATGGAGCCGGTTTACGCCTATCTTAACGACTACCGCAAAATCGCCATCAACCCGGCGATCCAGAAATACGACAAAGAATTCGAAGGGATGAGCGACAAGTCCGAGGTCGAAAAGAAGGCCAAACTGGTCAACGCCGAGCTGAAAAAACTGGTCGGCAACCTGGAAAAAGAAGCCCAGAACCGGATCAAAGCGTCTTGGGAAAAGATCAAGAAAGAGAACAAGGCCTATACCAAGTGGAAGCTGAAGATCGCGGCCAATATCACCTGGGGTGTGGTCAAAATCGGCAAGTCCATCGCCGCGCTTGTGGCCAGTTCCGGCGCGAAACTGGATGAATATTACAAGGTCGCCAAATCGGTCTATGGCATCGCCAAAGAGGTCAAAAAGGCCATCGCCACTGAAAGCAAGGTGCGCGAAGACCTGATGAAAGCTTTGGAGAAGATGGCCAAGGCGACCAAGGACGGCAAGGTTGGCAAAAGCCACATCACCGCCGTTGAAGACACGGTGAAGCAATATAAGGTCAAGCTGACCGCCGCGCGGCAAAAGGCGTCGTCGATGGCGAAACCTTTGGAAAGACTGCTGCAATTGCAAGACGATGGCGTGGCCGTCACCAAAAAGCAGGAAGCGACGATCAATTCGATGATTTCGCAGATCATTGAATTCAACACGACCGAACAGAACGGCCGCAAGTTCGCCGATATCGCGTTGAAGAAAACCAAGGAAGCGCAAGGGACTTTGGATCTGAAAACGATCAAAGCCCATGCGGAAAAGGTCAAGAAAGCCATCGATATCGCGCTGAAAGTTTTCGAAGTCGCGTCGGATATTCTGTGATCAGCTAAGGGCTGACGGGGAGAGGGATGATGAACGCAGACCAAGCCAATCCAAGTGAGAACACCCTGCGTGACAGGGTGCGCGCCTTTGTGGAAACCGACAAGGTTGGCAATGCCATTCTTGCGATCATCATCTTCAACGCCATTATGCTGGGGCTTTCGACCTCGGCGCATGTGATGGCTGTGGCGGGCGGCTTTATCTCAGTTCTTGATGATATCGTTCTGGCGATTTTTGTCATCGAGCTGTTGTTGAAGTTGTACGCATATGGCTTTCGGTTCTTTACCTCGGCCTGGAATATTTTTGACCTGGTTGTGGTGGGCCTGGGCCTGTTGCCGGACCGTCAGGGCCTGTCGGCGCTGCGGGGCCTGCGCGTCATTCGCGCCATGCGGCTGTTGTCGGTGATCCCGCAGATGCGGGCAGTGGTGCAGGCTTTGCTGGATGCGCTGCCCGGCATGGGCGCGGTTATCATTATGATTTCCATCGTCTTTTACGTCTTTGGCGTGATGGCGACCCTGATGTATGGCGCCAGTTTCAACGAGTGGTTTGGCACCCTTGGCCGGTCGCTGTACTCTTTGTTTCAGATCATGACATTGGAAAGCTGGTCGATGGGCATCGTGCGCCCGGTGATGGAGACCTATCCGGCGGCCTGGGCGTTTTTTGTGCCGTTTATCATCATCACCGCCTTCTCGGTCCTGAACCTGTTCATCGGTCTGTTGGTCAACACCATGCAGTCCGCCGTGGAGGAAGAGGCCGAGCAGGAGTTTGAAAAACTGCGCGATCTGGTCCGGACCGAGACCGATATGGTCGACGCCCATGTGCTGGCGCTGCACGAGGAAATCAAAGCCTTGCGCCGCGAAGTTGCCGCCCTCAAAGGAGGCACGGATGGCTGATAGTTCGCAAAAATTCATCGCCCGCAATCGCGCGCCGCGTGTTCAGATTGAATACGATGTTGAGCTTTATGGCGCGGAAAAGAAGGTGCAGCTGCCATTTGTTATGGGGGTAATGAGCGATCTGGTGGGCAAATCCCAGGTGGCGCAGCCCGCTGTTGCGGACCGGACATTTCTGGAAATTGATGTCGACAATTTTGACGCGCGCATGCGGGCCATGGCACCGCGTGCGGCGTTTTCGGTGCCAAATACACTGACCGGTGAGGGCAATCTGCCGGTTGATCTGACCTTTGAGAGCCTTGAGGATTTCTCTCCTGGTGCGATTGCCGCCAAGGTTGATGCGCTGAAACCGCTGTTACAAGCGCGCCAAGAGTTGACAACCCTGTTGGCCTATATGGACGGCAAGGCGGGGGCCGAGGCGCTGGTGGAGAAGATCCTGCAAGACCCCAAGCTGTTGTCCGGGTTTGAGCCAGATGCCAGCGCGCCGGGGGATCTTGCGGCTGTGCTGGATGAATTGCGCGCGCAGACCCCGGATGGAGAAGACGCGGTGGATGACACTGCTGCGGCTCTGGCGAGCTTGGCGGCGGCAACACCTGTCACCAATGCGCCGCCAGAACCCGACGCGCAAGCGGTGCTGGATGGATTGGCGGCGTCCGCGCCGTCATCGCCTGTGGTCAGCGATACGGCCGCAGATGTTTTGGGTGCCCTTGCCGATGCGGCACCTGATGAGGGGCCAGAAGAGTCTGCCGCCGAAGGGGTTCTGGACGCATTGCGGGCCGAAGCGCCGACAGAGACCGCCAGCGATGTGGTTGATACGGACGGGATTTTGGCGGGCGTTGCGGATGCAGGGGTGCAGATAGCAAGCGACGTGGCGGATGATGTTGCAGATATCCTCGGCGATTTGGCGGCGATTGAGACGGCTGAGGAGAGCGCAAACAAGGACACGGCCACTGATGTGTTAGAGCAGTTGAGCGCTGCCGCACCACAGGGTTTGGAAGGGGATGAGGCCGATGTGGGCGACGTTCTGTCTGAGCTGGCAGCGGCTGTTCCGGATGCGCCCGAACCCACTGATGCAGCTGTAGCGACCCTAGCCGCGCTGGCAGATGCCGCTCCGGAGGAGATATCCGAGGTTGACATTGATCTGGGTGATTTACTGGGCGAGCTGGACCCCGCGCCGACTGAGGAAGATGGGGCAGGGGTCGCGGAAATTCTGGCGGGTCTGGAGTGCGCAGACGTGGTTGAGGGGTCTACGCGTGATGAAGCTGGAGATGCGTTAAACACATTCGCACCCGCGACTGAGATCGAAGAGAGTTCGGCGGCCGAGCTGGATGATATTCTGGGCGACCTCGTGAGCGAAGGAGAAGAGGATTCATCGGATGAGCTCGCCGATATCCTTGGTGATCTGTCGTCTGATGTGGATGAGACGCCCCCCAACGATGATGTGACTGAGATGCTGGCGGCTTTGGCTGAGGATGAGCCTGCTGCGGTGGAAGATGCCCTTGGTCTGGATGACCTGTTGGGGGACTTGACGGACACCGAAACTGAGGGTGCGGAGGCGGGTGAGGGTCTGGATGACATCCTTGCCGATTTGGGCCTTGATGATGAGCCCGAGGGGACCTCTGAGCCAGCCGCAGACGCGTCGGATGATCTGGGATTGGACGATTTGCTGGGCGATCTGGGTCTTGACGACGACGCAGGCGATACAGGGCTGGATGATCTGCTGTCTGATATCGAAAGCAGCGACGAAGGTGACGGAGAGGCGGATCTGGATGCGCTTTTGGCGGATGCGCCAGAAAACGTGGATGATGATCTGGCGGGGCTGTTGGATGCGCTTGATCTGGACGCGGCGACAGAGGGTGCGTCCGAGACAACCGTCGCACCTGCGCGGGACGCTATTGAGTTTCCTTTTGGCACAATGTCCGCCACGCGCCCGGCTGCAGAGCAGTTGAAACGCCGGCGCTTCCGGATTGCGGTTTTGGGGGATTTTTCTGGCCGTTCTGCCAAAAGCGTGCTGGGGATCGGCGATGACTTGGCCAACCGGCCCGCGCAGTTGTTGGATGTGGATACGGTTGAAGAGGTGATCGAGGGTTTTGCCGGGGATCTGGCCTTGCCCATCGGCAAAGACGGCGCGATTTTGAACGTGCCTTTGGGCGGGTTGGATGATCTGCACCCGGATGAGCTGTATGAAAAGCTGGATTTGTTTTCGGAATTGGCCGGGTTGAAACAGCAACTGTCCAGCGGTGCGACTGCGGATCATGCGGCGAAATCGCTAAAAGCCTGGGGTGAGAAATACGGCACCCCGGCGGCGGCACCCCGGTTGACGTCCTCGGCGACAACTGTTCCCGCCGATCTGCGGTTGAGCGATTTTCAAAGGTTGATTGGCGATACCACGCCGCAAGCCGTCGAAAGTTCCCCGGTTGAGGAATTGCTGCAGCGGGTGGTGGGGCCCCATATCCGTGCCTTGCCCGATCCCAATGCCACGGCGATGGCGGGTGCGGTGACGCAATCCTTGACCCATGCGATGCGCATGGTCTTGCACCATCCGGAGTTTCAGGCGGTTGAGGCGCAGTGGCGCACGCTGGATCTGATGGCGCGGTCGATCCAGACCGACGATACGCTTGAATTGATGCTCTATGACGTCTCAGCCGAGGAGTTGGCGGCGGATCTGGCGGCAGAGGAAGACCTGACACAAAGCGGGTTTTTGCGGCTGTTGACCGATGAGCCGATGGATCCGGAATTGGGGCGCGGCGGCTATTCGGCGATTGTCGGGCTTTATACGTTTGAGGAAACGCCCCCCCATGCGGAGCTGTTGGGACGTTTGGCGCGGGTTGCGGCCCATGTGGATGCGCCGTTTCTGACGGCGATTGCGCCCACATTCCTGGCAAGCGCAAAGGAAGAGCGGCCCAAACTGGTGGCAGAGGCTTGGGATACATTGACCGGCATGGCCGAGGCCAGCCACCTTGGCCTGGTGTCGCCGCGTTTCCTGTTGCGCAGACCTTATGGTGCCAAAACCGATCCGATATACGAGTTTGATTTTGAAGAGTTTTCCCAATCCGAAGGGTTGAAAGGCATGTTGTGGGGCAATCCGGTTGCCCTGGCTGCGGTCCTGATGGCGCGTTCGTTCAAGGAGAACGGTCCGGGGTTGAATCTGGGCTCGATCATGTCCTTGGGTGAGATGCCCTATCACTATGTTTTGGACCGCTTTGGCGATCAGGTGGCGCTGCCATGTACCGAGCGCAACATAGATCTGGACAAGATCGCCGCCGCCAAGGAACGTGGGTTTATGGCCGTGTCGGCGGTCAAAGGGCGCGATGAAGTGCGGCTGACCTCTTTCATGGCGGTCAGTGGCGGGGTTTTGGCTGGTCCGTGGAGCGATATTCCACCGCCGCCGCCATCGCCGCCCAAGGTCACGGCCACGCCAGAACCCGCGCCTGATACGACCGCGCCTGCGTCGGAGGCACCCGCTGATGCAGAGGATCCGGCAGATCTGGATGCAGAACTGGATGCACTGTTGGCCGGTTTTGACGACACCACGCCGGATGCAGACGTGACCAGCGAGGGTGAGGATGATTTTGATGCGGAGCTTGCCGCATTGTTGGATGATTTGTGATGATGAGGCGAGATATGACGAATTTACGCTCGCAAGCCTCCGATCCCGGAAGGAGGAGACATGGTAGTTAGTAAATCCCACGAAAGTGACATGGTCTGGATGGCGGGCAGCTATTCGGTGAAAGATCTGTTCATGAAGCGGGCGATTGTGCGGGAGGGGTTGAGCCAACTGACCGAAACCACAATCGAGATCCAGTCCAAGAACAAAGCGGTGAAGCTGGATCAATTGGTCGGCAAAACCATGAACCTGCATGTGAGCGCGGCGGACAAGACCGAGCGCCGGTTTGCAGGCCTGTGTGTGTCCATCGAAAACATGGGGTTTCGCGATGGATACGGGCTTTATGTAGCAGAGGTGCGCCCTTGGCTGTGGCTGTTGACGCGTACTACGGATTGCCGTGTGTTCCAGGAAAAGACCGCCGTTCAGATCATCAAACAGATCTTTAGCGATCATGGGTTCAGCGATTTCCAAGACAAGCTGAGCGAGACCTATGAGGTGCGTGAATATTGCGTGCAATACCGCGAAAGCGACTACGACTTTATCTGTCGGTTGATGGAAGAAGAGGGGATCTACTTTTATTTCGACAGCGAAAGCGGTGCTGACACGGTGGAGAAGATGATCCTATGCGATGGGATCAGTGCGCATTCGCCGGTCGCGGGCCATGCGGATATCGAATTTCATGCGCGTGATGACAATGACCGCCGCCGCGAGGATCATATCTCAGAACTGTCGATGGCAGAGAACCTGACCACCGGGAAAGTGTCGTTGAATGACTTTGATTTCCTGACCCCCTCTGCGGGGCTGGAGGTCAGCAGTGCCATTCCCAAAGGCTCGCACAATCATAAGAGTTTCGAATTCTATGACTATCCCGGCCATTACCGCAAGGAAACCGGGCTGGGGAACAAACAGGCGCGGGTGCGGATGGAGGCTGAGGCGATCCGCTACAAGCGCTGGCGCGGTGCGTCCAATGTGCGCACAATGGGGACCGGCAATACGTTCAAGCTGAAAGAACACCCGGACAAGGTTTTGAACGGCGAGTATCTGGTGACGGATGCGACGCATTATCTGCAAGTGTCAGGCGACTATTCCGAACGGGAACAGCGCAAGACCAAGGACAGCGATCAGGGCGAGATGCGGCGCGATATCAAGCCTGCGAATTTGGAATTCCCCGAAGAAGTTGCCGGGGACTCATATTCCTCCACCTTTGGGGCGATCGAAAAGGCCGAGCAGTTCCGCGCCCCGCTGGTGACCGCCTGGCCTGAGATCAGCGGTCTGCATACGGCGACGGTTGTGGGCTCAAGCGGCGAAGAGATCTGGACCGACGAACATGGGCGGATCAAGATCCAGTTCCATTGGGATCGCGAAGGAAAGAAGGACGAGAAATCCTCGTGTTTTGTGCGGGTGATGACGCCATGGTCCGGAACAGACTGGGGCATGGTTGCGATCCCGCGCATGGGTCAGGAAGTGGTGATCCAGTTTGAGGAAGGTGACCCGGATCGGCCGATCTGTACGGGGATGTTGTTCAACAAGGACACGATGCCGCCTTACACATACCCGGATGATCAGACGCAATTGGGGATCAAGACCAACTCCTCCAAAGGGGGCGGTGGTTATAACGAATTGATGTTTGACGATAAAAAAGACAGTGAGCTGATGCGCGTTCAGGCGCAAAAAGACCATCAGATGCTGATCAAGGACCGGTCAACGGTGACGATCGGTCTGGAGGCTCCCTCGCCCGAGGTGACGTCGGCGGATGACAAATCCTATGTGATGACGGTTGAGGAACATGTCACCGAGACAGTCAACAAGGGCGATCGGACCGAAACCGTGAAGACGGGCAACAAAATCGAGACCATCGAAAAAGGCGACATGACCGAGACGATCAAGATGGGCGACAAAACGGAAACCATCGAGATGGGCGATCACAAGGAAACCGTGAAGCTTGGCAATCTGACGGTGGATGTGACGGCCGGGAAGGTCAAGATGACGGCGGGGATGGAGATCTTGCTGCAGGTCGGTGCGTCCTCGGTCAAGATCGACAATTCCGGTGTGACAATCAAAGGACCGATGATCAAGATCGAGGGCAGTGGTATGGTGGAAGCCAAAGCCCCGATGACGACGGTCAAAGGCGATGCAATGCTTACCCTAAAGGGTGGCCTGACGATGATTAACTAGGTGGTGGGTATGAGCGGTCGATTTGATAATCTGGTGAAAGTGCCACCGGATCCTGTGGCCAAATTGTTGTCGCGTGCCAATGTGTTGTTGAAGACGCCTCTGGAGGCGCCTCCGACGGCTTCGGCTGCGATGGTTTTGGATGAGCTGGAACAAAAAAGCGCCCTGGTGGATCTGTTGCGGGTCTGGGGCGTGTTGTTGCCTGCGCGTGAACGGGTGTGGTGGTCCTGTCTGGCGGCGCGCGACTATATCGGGCCGCGCAGCCCCAACGATCCACCGTCACTGGCCACGTCCGAGGCCTGGGTGCTGGATCCGTCCGAGGAAAACCGTGATGCGGCGCGGGTGACCATTGATCACGCCTATGTGGATGATGACACGGTGAACTGCGCGCTGGCGGTTCTGTATCACGACGGAACCCTTGGGCCTGGCGATTTGCGGCAATATCCGGCCCCTGCCGGGGCGGCAGAAACTGCGGCTTTTGCGATGAATATGGTAGCCTTGGGTCAATTGTCTGATAAGTTTGAAGAACACGGCCGCTTGCTGGTAGACCGCGCATTGGATATTGCCAAAGGAGGCCGTGGTGTGATCGCGGTCAACGACGCGTGATCGCCGCTTGGGTCGGTCGCGCGAAATGTGATTTGTTTGAAGAGTATATGAGGTAACGGATGACTATGCCCCAGGCCCGAGTGGCGGATCTGCACGCATGTATGTTGCCCTCTACGCCGCCACCGCCCGTATTGCCGGTGCCGACGCCGATCCTGCCACCTTGTGCGGTGCAAGTGCTGGTGGGCAAAATGCCCGCAGCCCGGATGACTGATATGTGCACGGCGGTCCCGCCGCACCCCATCATCAAAGGGTCCGGTACGGTTTTGATCCAGAAATTGCCGGCAGCGCGGATGATGGATCAGGCAGCCTGTGGTGGGATGATCGTCAAAGGTGAATTCACCGTGCTTGTCGGCGGGTGATCGGCCATGGGCGTACGGCTTAAATTTCAAAGCTCAGGATCGGTGCCCGGACGGGGCAAGCCGGTTGTGATGAACGGACCCAGCCTGACCGTTGGGCGGGGTGCGGGCTGTGATCTGGTCTTGCCCGACCCGGACCAGCAGCTGTCGCGCAATCACTGTGTGATTGAGGACCACAATGGCAATCTGGTTGTTGTGGATCTGAGCGCCAATGGCACGTTTTTGAATTATGCCAAGATCCCATTGGGCCGCACGCCGACGCCGTTGAATGACGGTGATGTTTTATGTGTGGGCAATTATGAGCTGGTGGTTGAGGTTTTCGACAGTGCCGCCGCCATGGATCCGCTGAATTTGGCCCCGGCGGCTGCGGTTGCGGCCTCCCCCGGTGTGGCGGAAAATGCACCCGACCCGCTGGCCCTGTTGGATGATGCAGGTCCCGGTGGTGATTTCCTGGATGATCTGTTGGGGGAGGGGCCGACCGGCCCGTCGCAGTTGAAACCTGCCGACCCGATTGACGATCTGTTGCCCCCGATGGGCGAAGACGAAGACCCATTTTTTGCCAAACCACAGGACGGACGCGACGGCGAAGGTGCCAGCTTGCCACATCACGCCCCGTCTGCCTCGGACAGTTTTGCAAGCTCTGCCGCGCCGCAATCCTCGGTCATTCCGGATGATTGGGATGATGAGTTTTTCTCGGACCTTGGCCCAAAAGACGCGCCAGACCCGGCACCTGCCGCCGCGCCACTAGCGGCTGAACCCGTAGCAGATACACCGTTTGATGACCCGCCTGAGCCCGCACCCGCTGCTGCGCCTGTTGCCACAGCCGAGTCCGCAGATGCGTTGCAGGCCTTGTTGCAGGGTTTGGGCGCTGAAGATCTGAAAATCGACGCGGATGAGCATCACAGCACCTTCCTGCGGATGGGGCGGGTGATGAAAACCTTGGTCACGGGGCTGCGCGAAATCCTGATGACGCGCACCACGATCAAGTCCGAGTTTCGCATTGAGCAGACGATGATTTCGGCCGGGGGCAATAACCCGCTGAAATTCTCGATCACGCCGGAACAGGCGATCGAGGCAATGGTGCGCCCGGCGACCAAAGGATACCTCAGCCCGGAAAGCGCCGCCAATCAGGCGCTGGATGACATCAAAGCCCATGAGGTGGCGATGGTCACCGGTATGGAAGCCGCCCTCAAAGGGGTATTGTCGCGCTTGGATCCCAAGATGCTGGAAGGCCAGATCGAACAACGCGGAGGTCTTGGCGGGCTCTTGCGGGGGAAGAAGGCGCAGTATTGGGACGTCTACGAAAAGCTTTACGCCGAGATCGCAGATCAGGCGAAAAACGATTTCCATGAGTTGTTCAGCCGTGAATTCGCCAAGGCCTATCAGGCCCAGTTGGAACGGCTCAAAAATTAAGGCGCGGTCCGCGCCGATCGGGAGATTGGGTGCAGATCGCACCCCAAGGAGAAGGAGAGGCATTTGTCCTGGGACAGTAAGGTGCTTTGGACCGAAGGGTTGTTTCTACAGCCCCATCACCTGCAACAGCAGGACCGTTATGCCGAGGGGCTGATCTCCGGCCTAGCGCGACGTATTCGCCCCTATGCCTGGGGCGTCACCGCGCTTGAGATCGACCATGAAGCGTTGAAAATCGGCCAGTTCGCGGTGAAGTCCTGCGAGGGGCTGACCCATGACGGAACCGTGTTTCGGGTGCCGATGGCGGATGCTCATCCGCCCGCGCTGGAAGTGCCGCAAACGGTTAAGGACTGTGTGATTTACCTGACGGTGCCGCAACGCAGGCAAGGTGCGGTCGAAGTCGACCTGAGCGGCACGGAACGGTCCGCCAGCCGCTTGCGTCCGGCTACGCAGGAAGTGACCGATGTGACCTCAACCGAGATGAAACCGGTTGAGATCGACGTGGGCAAGCTGCGCCTGCAATTTGCGCTGGAGGTGGATGATCTGGCGGATCTGCTGGCCATCCCGATCGCGCGGGTGATCGAGGTGCGCGCAGATCAGGAAATCATTCTGGATCAGGCCTTTATCCCGTCGTGCCTGGATGTGCGGGCTGCGCCTGCCTTGTTCGGGTTCCTGCGGGAATTGGAAGGTCTGTTGGGGCACCGGATGGAGGCGTTAGCCGGTCGTTTGGCCGAGGCGGGCGGTGCACGGGGTGTGGCCGATATCTCGGACTTTATGCTGCTGACCGTGGTCAACCGCGCGCTGCCATTGGTGCGCCATATGGCACAGGTCGAAAACCTGCACCCCGAAGATCTGTTTGCGGCCTGTGGGATGTTGGCCGGCGAGCTGTCGACCTTTATGGCGGCGGACAAACAAGCGCCGGTTCTGCCGCCCTATACCCATGCGGATCTGACCAATTGTTTTGCGCCAACCGTGCGCACCCTGCGCCAATATCTGAGCGCGGTGCTGGAACAAAGCGCCATTCCGATTAAGTTGGAGCCGCGCAAATACGGCATCTCGGTCGGGGTAATTGCAGATCGCAAGCTGATCGGCAACGCGGGTTTCGTGTTGGCGGTGGATGCCGACATCCCCGCCGAAGACGTGCGCCGTCACTTCGCTGGTCAGACCAAGATCGGCCCGGTGGAAGAGATCCGGCAATTGGTGAACTCGGCCCTGCCGGGGATCACATTGCGGCCACTGCCGGTGGCACCGCGTCAGATCCCTTATCACGCGGGCGTGGTCTACTTCGAGCTGGACGCGGACAATACCTATTGGGGGAAAATGACCACCTCGGGCGGTATCGCGGTGCATGTATCGGGGCAATATCCGGGGCTCAAGATGGAGCTTTGGGCAATTCGGAACGGGTAAGCGGGAAGCAGCATGGCAGATTTTGACGATCCATTTGCAGAACCGGGTGATACCGATAAAACGGTGATCAAACCCAATCCGGGCGGGCGTCGCCCGGCGGCGGCTCCTATGGCTGCGCAACCCCCGGTGCAGGCTGCGGAACCCGTGGCCGAGACGCCTGAGTTGGACGCCTTTGGCCTGCCACAACCGGCAGCTCCGGCCGCGCCCAAGGCGGCAGCCTCCAAGGCCACGCAGGTGGCGTTGACCGGGATGAACCAGCTGACGGCTTGCGCGACCTCGCTGTTTGCGCTGATCAGTCGGATCCGCAACCGTGCCCAGCATATGGACCCAGATAAGTTACGCCAAAGCGTTGTGGCCGAGGTGCGCGCCTTTGAAAATCGTGCGCTCAAGGCGGGGATCACCGCGCAGACGGTCAAAATCGCGCGTTATGCGCTATGTGCGACATTGGATGATGTGGTGCTGAACACGCCATGGGGCGGGCAGTCGTCCTGGGGTCTGCAGTCCATGGTCGGCACGTTTCACCGCGAAACCGTGGGCGGTGACCGGTTCTATGATCTGCTGGCCCGGCTGGAAAAGGAACCCGCTACCAATATCGACATGCTGGAGTTCCTGTATATGTGCATGTCGCTGGGGTTTGAGGGCCGCCTGCGCGTTGAGCAGGGCGGCAGCGAAAAACACCTACAGATCCGCGCCGGTCTGGCCCGGATTATTCGCGGCCAACGGGGCAATGTGGAACGGGATTTGTCACCGCGTTGGAAGGGGTTGGACAAACCGTTCAAAGCCCTGTCTGCCTGGCGTCTGGTCTGGTTGACGCTGGCGGTTCTGAGCACGGTTCTGGCGCTGCAGTTTGCGGGCCTCAGCTGGGCATTGTCGCGCGATACCGAAAATGTGGTTGGTCAGCTGTCGGTGGTCGAAAGCGGTCCCGTTGCGGTTCTGGAACGGCGCGCGCCGCCGCCACCGCCGCCACCCCCAACGCCCACGATCGAGGAACAGGTGGCCAAAGTGTCAGGCTTCCTTGAAGCAGAAATCGCCGATGGCGTGGTCGAGGTTTTCCAATCGGGCAATACGTTGATCATTCGACTGGTCGGCTCTGGCATGTTCGGGTCCGGATCGGACCAATTGCAACGCGGATTTGTGGGCCCGGTTGACCGGGTGGCGCGGTCGTTGAACGATGAAAAGGGGCGGCTGATCGTGGTTGGACATTCGGACAATATTCCCATCCGCTCGTCTCGGTTTCCGTCCAATATGGCGCTGTCCCTGGCGCGGGCAAAATCGGTGATGACGGGCATGGCCAAAGTGATCGCCGATCCGGAGCGTCTGTCGGCCGAGGGTCGCGCAGACAAAGAACCCATCGCCGACAATGGCACCAGAGCCGGGCGGGCTCGCAACCGGCGGATTGAAGTCTTGCTGATCCAGGAGGCCGAATAATGCTGAGGCGCTTCATTATCCCCTTCTTCAGCTCGATCTATACGGTGATGCTGCTGCTGGCGGTCGTTCTATCCTGCTGTATTTGGTTTTTTGCCCCCTTTATCGGCAATGACGCATGGCGTCCTTTTGATGCGGTGACCGCGCGTGTGGTCGCAATTGGCGTCGTGTGGTTCCTGATCCTGGCCATCCTGCTGACGGTGTTTTGGGTGCGTCGCAAACGCGATAAGGCGATGACCGAAGAAATCGTCGAGGCGGGGGACACCCAAGACGATGACGAATGGGCCGAGGAACTGGTGGAGCTGCGCGGTAAGTTCAAAACCGCGATGTCTGAACTGCGCAAATCGAAAAACGGCCGCCGCCATCTGAAAGAGTTGCCTTGGTATGTGATTATCGGCCCTCCGGGCGCGGGCAAGACCACGGCGATTGTCAATTCCGGGCTGCAATTTCCGCTGGCGGACAAGATGGGCAAGGCCGCCGTGGGCGGGATTGGCGGCACCCGGAACTGTGATTGGTGGTTCACCAATAATGCGGTTCTGATCGACACCGCGGGCCGTTACACCACGCAGGACAGCGACGCCGAGGGAGACAATGCGACCTGGGTCGGCTTCCTGGGGCTGCTCAAGAAATACCGCAAACGTCAGCCGATCAATGGTGCGATGATCGCGATCTCACTGTCGGATCTGTCGCTGCAGGATGAGATCACCCAGAAGTCCCACGCCCAAGCCATTCGTCGCCGCCTGTCCGAGCTGCGCGAAGAACTGGGCGTGCGGTTTCCGGTCTATGTTCTGTTCACCAAGGCCGATCTGATCGCCGGGTTTCAGGAGTATTTTGATGTCCTGGGCAAAGAGGATCGCGAACAGGTTTGGGGCTTTACGCTTGATCTGCCCAAGGGCAAGTCAGACGCGGGCCCCATTGCCCGATTTGATGAAGAATTCGCCGGTCTTCTGGGTCAGTTGAATGCGCAGTTGCTGGAGAAGATGCAGGTAGAGACCGATCCCCAGCGGCGCGCGCTGGTGGCGGGTTTCCCGGCGCAGGTGGCCTCGATGCGCGGGGTCGCGCGTGATTTCCTGAACGAGGTGTTTCAGGACAATAAATTCGAACGCCGTCAGATGTTGCGCGGGATCTATTTCACCTCTGGCACCCAGGAAGGCACGCCGATTGACCGCCTGATGCTGGGTATGGCGCAGACCTTTGGCATTGGTCGCCAGGCGATTGGCACCGGTAGCGGTTCCGGGCGGTCCTATTTCCTGACGCGCCTGTTCGAGGGGGTGATGTTCCCTGAGGCCGGACTGGTTTCTGCCGATGACCGTGTGGAGCGCCGCTATCGCTGGACCCGGCGTGCGGCGGTTACCGCAACCGTGCTTGTGTCGCTGTTGACCGGTGGTTTGTGGGTGAATTCCTATCTGAAGAACGCGGAATTTACCGACGATGTGGGCGAACAATTGGATGCGTTCCAGGCCGCCGCCGCAACGCTGCCACCCAGCCCGATTGGTGACACCGATCTGGTGCCCGTGGTCGAAGCGCTGAACATTCTGCGCGACCTGCCCGGCAACCCGGTTGTCGCCACGCCCAAGCCGGCGCGCGCGATGACATACGGTCTGTATCAGGGCGATGTGATTGGAACGCAGGCTGCGCAAACCTATCGCGGTGCTTTGAACCAGCGCCTGCTTCCGCGGCTTTTGGTACGTTTGGAAGAGCAGATCTCGGCCAATGTGAACAATCCGGATGTGCTGTATGAGGCGCTCAAAATCTATCTGATGCTGGGTCTGCAAGGGCCGATGAACCAGGATCTGGTCAAGGAATGGCTGCGGATCGATTGGGAATTGGTGCAATATCCTGGTGCGGCACGGATCACCCTGCGCGATGATCTGATGGCGCATCTTGAGGCACTGTTGGACCAACCCATGCAGGAGGTCGTGCTGAATGGCCCATTGATCCAACAGGCGCAGGACATCCTGTCGGAAATGCCGCTGGCGCAGCGGGTTTACACAGGCATCATCAACTCGACCAAGGCGACCAGCTTGCCGAAATGGCGTCTGACCGAAATTGGCGGCCCTTCGGTCAAACGTGCCCTGGTGCGCAGTTCCGGTAAGGCGTTGAACGACGGGATCGAGGGCATTTTTACCTATGACGGGTTCAACAATGTCTTTCTGCCCGAAGCGGTGAGCGTCGCCAAACGGGTGCAGCGCGAAAGCTGGGTTCTGGGACAGGCTGCCGAAGACACTCAGAGCCAGGCGGTTTTAGTCGCGCTCAGCCGCGATGTTTTGGACCTGTATTACAACGACTATGTGACCCGGTATGATCAGATCCTTGGCGATATTGATATCATCCCGCTGGAGTCGCTCAGCCATGCGGTGGAGGTCACCAATGTGCTGTCGGGGCCGACCTCGCCGATCAAAAACATCCTGACCGCTGTTTCAAACGAGACCCGCCTGACCGAAGACCGGTCCTTGTTGGATTCAGGCGCTATCAACGAAGGCGTGTCGAATGTGGCCTCGATCGAGGCGCGTTCGGTGCTGAGTGTGGAGGCGCAGATCCTGTTGGAAGCGCTGGTGGATTCGGCGCAAAACGCACCGGGTGAGCCGCCGCGCACGCCGGGTCAATATGTCGAAGACCGCTTCCAATGGCTGCACGATCTGGTGGCGCGGCCCGAACAGCAACCATCACAATTGGACGATCTGATGGGCGCGCTGCAACTGGTCTATCAAGAGCTGAACAAGATGTCGTTTAGCGGCATCACATCCGGCGAAGGCGGGCAGGCGTTGTTGCAGTTCCAACAGGCGGCTGCGCGGGTTGACGGGCCGTTGCAACGCTGGGCCAAGCAGATCACCGTGGGGTCTTCGGGGATCACATCCGAGGGCACGCGGGCCTCGATCAATGCAAGCTGGCAGGCAAATGTGTTGCCGTTTTGCGAGAAGGCCTTGGACAATCGCTACCCGTTCAACCGCCGCGCGCGGGCGGATGTGGCAATGGCGGATTTCTCCAAACTCTTTGCGCCGGGTGGTCTGATTGACGCGTTTGTTGATGATAACTTGTTGAAACATATCGATACCCGCAACCGTCCCTGGACGTGGAAACGGGTCAACGATGTGGATCTTGGCATCAGCCCGGCGGTTCTGCAGCAGATGCAATATGCCGCCGAAATTCGCGATGCGTTTTTTGCTGGGGCAGCGGCACCCAAGGTGCAGTTCCAGATCACGGCCAAGGCGTTGGACCCCAAGGCCAAGGAAGTTGTGCTCGAAATCGACGGCGCCAAAGTGGGCTATGCTCACAAAGACGGCCAGCCGACGCCGGTGGCCGTGACCTGGCCGGGCTCGGTTGGTTTGGCACGTATTACGCTGTTGCCGGACAAACGTGATGCCGAAAGCACCCTGTCGCGGGATGGGCCCTGGGCCTGGTTTCGCCTGCTCGACGCTGCCGAAGTGCGCAGGACCAATGTGTCGGACCGCCGCCGGGTGAACTTCCGGGTTGGCGGACGTCTTGCCTTGTTTGAGATGCAGTCGGGATCTGTGGTCAATCCATTCGCCCTGCCTGCCATGGCCAAATTCAGCTGCCCCAAGTCGATGTAATGGCGCAGGGGTTCGGAGCATACGGGAAAATCCCAGCCGTTGGAGACTTCTTTCGCCTGTCTCCGCCAAATGGATTTGTCCGTGTTTGGGACGCCTGGTTGCAAGAGATCCTGTCCGAGGCGCAGGCCGCCTACGGCGCGGATTTTGATGCCCATTACATGTCTGCGCCGATCTGGCGGTTCACCCTGCCGCGGGGGGTTGCGGGTGCGGGAAAAGTCATGGGCGTTTTGATGCCATCGGTGGACCGGGTTGGGCGTCGGTTTCCGTTGACGCTGGTGCAGGCGGTCTCCACCTCGGGGCCGGCCTCAGCAGATCACATGGGCGCAAACGCGGTATTTGAAAAACTGGAAGACCTGGCGTTGATGGCGCTGGACGACAATACGACATTGGAACTTTTGGGAGAAGGCCTGGCCGATATCCCCCATCTGGCCTTACCAGATGTGCCGCCTGTGCGGGGCAGCGGGGGAAATATTGTGGTGACCGGGATTGCAGCAGGGGACAGTCTGGCGCGGATCCTGGCGGGTCAGCTGATGGCAAAGTCAATGCCCGAAGCCGCGATCTGGAGTGCGGTTCTGGACGGGGTGCCACGTATGTTGGCCTGTCCGGGATTGCCCCGGGGACCTATGGCGACGGCCTTGTTTGACATGCATGCTCCCATCTGGAGGGAGGCACCACCGCTATGACCAACCAACGTGATTTTCGCTATACGGCGCAGACTCATACAGGGTTGGTGCGAAAGGTGAACGAAGACGCGGTGCTGGCCCTGCCGGATCACGATATCTGGCTGGTTTCGGATGGGATGGGCGGCCATGACGCCGGTGATTTTGCCAGCCGGTTGATTGCGGACAGCGTTGCAACAATTGCGGTCGGCCTGGACCCCACTGCGCGCATGCATGCGCTGCGCGACGCCATCCAAGCGGCGCATAGCACCATCATTCAGGAAGCAGAGCGCCGTGGCGGTGGCACGATTGGCGCAACAGTTGCCGCCTTGTTGATGGTTCCCGGTCATTTCGTGGCGCTTTGGGCGGGCGACAGTCGGATTTATCGCCTGCGTGATGCCCAAGTTGAGATGTTAACCACCGATCATTCAGCGGTGGCGGCGTATGTTCTGGCGGGGCAGATGACCTGGGACGAAGCTGACCAACACCCGCAATCCAACGCCATCACCCGCGCGGTGGGTGTCGGGGATGTGGTTGAGATTGACAAAATCCGCGGTGAGACCCAGTCCGGCGACCGTTTTCTGATCTGCTCGGACGGGCTGACGAAATACACGACCGAGGCGATGTTGCAGGACGTTTTGGGCAGTGCCAGCCTGGAAACCGTTGGCGATCAGTTGATGCAGATCGCGCTGACCGGGGGCGGGGCTGACAATATCTCGGTCATTGTGGTGGATGTGCTTTAGGGATTGGCGGTGACTAGCATCTGCGTGTTGAGCGATGTGATCCGGCCAACATCCGCGTCTGAACTTTCTTTCAACGCTTCGGCAAAACCTGTGGCGCTTTCGGTGGTTGGACGCAGACCTTCGAACAGCGGCGCGTTGGAGTGGAGCACCAGGACCTTGCTTTTGCCAAGCGAGCTGTCATCGACCTGAAAAGCGATGCCACCGTTTGTGGCGGCCTCCTGTAAATCAAAGGCCACCCGCACTGCAACCTCGCCCGCGCGCCCATCCCGCAAGTTTTCCACCGCATTGTCGGGACGGTTTATATTGGGCAGCAGGTGAAAGACGTTGCCCGAGACATCGAGGATCGACACCGTCAAAAAACCATCGGTCAGGCTGGCGGGTAAAACCAGGTCGATCACCGGGTTTTCACCCACATAAAAGCGACCCGATGGGTTTGGCGTGCCTTCACCGCCGACGGAAAAGGCCACATCGACCGGGCCCACCGGCGCTTTGGGCAAATGTTGTTCAACCACACATAGGGCGGCGTTCAGGACTTCCACGTCCAGAATGATCCGCCGCTCATCCGCTTGGGCGTGCAGGGCATCAAACAATGTGACTCGGGTGGCGGTATCTGCAACCGGCCCTTTGACCTGCAGGCTTTCGTCCGGCGAATACCCCGTGGTCGACAAGGGCGGGTTCACCGTAAGAGCGCCGCAATCGGCGTGGTCTTTCAAGATGTCGGCCACGGTATGTGCGGCCAAGATTGGCAGTTCAAAGGCAACCTCAACCGGGCCGTCCAAGGCACCGGGCAAACGGCCACCAAAGGCCTGTTCCAACATCGCGGCCTGGCTCGCATCCGTTGTGGCGGCGGTAAGGGTGCCGGAATTTCCAGACAAGCTCAACTTCCAGGCCGGGAACGGCGACACAGCGGCCAGAACGGTTTCAATATCGACGCTCCAACTGTCGGCAATATCTCCGTTTGCGATGGTCAAATCGGCCTGTCCAGATTGTTCGGACAGGGTGGTCAAGATCCGGTCATCCGGGACAAACCCACTGGCAGAGATCGTGCCATCGACCTTTTCGACCACCAGCGCAAAGGGGTCGGCGTTGGGCAGATTTGACCCTAAAACACCGTCCAGCGCACCGGAAAAGAACGCGGCCGCGCCGCCGCCAATTACCGCAACAGCAACCAAGGCGACCATTGGCATACGCGATTTTGGCGTTGGGTCGGGATCTGGTTTTGCTGTTGGTTTACTGGCTGCCTGCGGGACAATAATTGTCGCTTCTTCAATGGATTCCGGCGCGGGCGCAGCAATAGGGTGGTCAATGAATTGCACCACCTCGGTCGCAGATTGGAAGCGGTCATCGGGGTTGGGCGCGCACATGCGTTCGATCAGGGTCTTCAGCGGTTCCGGCACCGCATCCGTGTCGAGCGGGTTTTGTTTGTTCTCGACCACTTCCATCGGGTTGTTGCCGAGTTTTGGTGCCGCACCCCGGAAGTTCGCCAGGATCAATGCACCGAGCGAGTAGATGTCGGAACGCGCATCGGTTTGGCCGCTCAGCTGTTCCGGAGCTGCATAGGAGTATTTTCCGGCAAATTCATTGCCAACAATGGTCTGCGCGCCGGGATTTGTGTCCTTGGCGATGCCAAAATCGATAATCACCGCTTCGGCGGGGTTGCCACCGCGCAGGATGATATTGTCGGGGCTAAGATCGCGGTGCACGATATTGCGCAGATGTGCGGCTTCCAACCCTTGGGCGACACAGCGACAGATGATCATCAGATCTTCCATCTCCATCGGGCCCTGCCGCAGTTTTTTGTCCAGCGCGGGGCCGTCAACAAAATCCATTAACAGATAGATATGCCCGTCTGGCGTCCGGTGGTTTTCGGAATAGCGCACCACCGCCGCGTGACGGATTTCACGGATGTTTTCCTCACGCGCCATGAGGACATGGAAATCCTCATTCGCTGCGTGTTCGCGTTTCAGCACTTTAACCGCGACGAGGTTACCGGAAATCTCGGACCGGGCTTTGTAGACGTCAGAGGTGCCTCCGCGACCCAACAGCCCTTCAATCCGATAGGTATTATTCAGAAGGTCACCCGGTTGAAACAGGTCACCGGGCATGGACTCCAACATCGCGGCCTCGTCGTTTGTGCAAAAGGATCAACAGAGACCGGGGCTTAACCGAGCGCCTGGAATTCTACGCGACGGTTCACATCCGCGCGCGGGTCATTGCTGTCAAAGGGCGCAGTTTCCCCCAGACCGATCGCTTTGAGCATATCATCGGCAACGCCGCAGGTGCTGATAAGGTGACGGCGCACTTCTTGCGCGCGCAGCAGCGACAGCCGTTCGTTATAGGCCGCGGATCCGGAGCTGTCGGTATGGCCGATGATCTGGAACACGGTTCCGTCCATCAGTTTCATCGAGGTACACATATTGTCGAGCTTTGGTGCCTGATCCGAGCGCAGCGCGGCGCTGTCGAAATCAAAGGAGATCTGCACGTTGATCTGCGTCTCGCGTTCGACGGGGGTATAATCCTCGGTCGCGGCGGCAACAGCGGTGGTGCCTTGGACCGCTTCATTCGCGGCGCCGCTGACGTTGGTATTTGGCACAATCACCAAGCCACGTGTCTTTTGCTTACGAAAGGCTTCGGTGATCTCTTCGACGCTCAATTCTTCGCCTGCGGCTTGTTGGGCGTGACCTGGTAGGACGCTAAAACACAGAAGAAAAACAGAGGCTTTTGAAACTTGGCTGAGACGTCGCACGACCCGACCCTCCCTCATTAATACACAATCGATGATAATAGTATACCACACCCCGTGACCTGCCAATGGGGTGTCGCACAGAATGCGTTTCACATTTTCACATCTCTCTTTACGGGCGCCATCCACTTCGCGCAAACTGAACACGGTTATGAGTATTTGAGGCTGCTATGAAGTTATTGCCTGCCATCGTTTTGGCGATTGGGATCGTTTTGGCCCCTGTTATTTGGTTCGCATTGTCTTGGTTTTCGCCCCAAGACGGCGGGCAGGGTGCCTCCATCGATTCTGGGGCCCGGATTGAGATTGAGCTGTTGCGCCAACAGATCGAAGATTTGCAAATCCGCACCGAAAAGGTTGAGGAAGAATTGTCCCGCCTGCCTGCTGGTGGGGTTGCGCCAAACGTTCCGCTTGTCGCCGATGAAGACGCAGAACAGCAGATTTGGGAACAGACCGAGGGGGCGGATCTGGATTACGCTCAGGTGGTTTTGATCGCGGATCGTTTGAATGTAAATCGCGACCTGCGGGTCACGGGCGGGCGTTACCTGACGGAGCGCCTTGGTCGACCACGCGAGAATTTAAGCGACGAATGCCAACCGATGACAAACCCGGATCTAAAAGAAAGACTGGTCACAGAGCGGGTTGGCCCCATCCGTGTCAGCATGTTGCGGCCAGCGATCGAAAGCCTAAAGGTCGTGTTTGAGAACATTCGCAAGGCTGATCCAGACCTATATCGGCGCATCAATACGGCAGGCGCGCTGTGTGTGCGTCGCATCCGGGGCACGCAAAACGCTTTGTCGACCCATAGTTACGGTTTGGCCGTGGATCTGAATATCGACGGCCAACTGGACAATTTCACCGATGGCAAGACCCAGCTGGGCCTGACGATTATGGCCGATTTTTTCTTTGACGAAGGCTGGGTCTGGGGCGCTGGATTTCGCCGCGAAGACAGTATGCATTTTGAGATCAGTCGCCGCCAGTTGGACGCCTGGATCTCAGAAGGCAAATTGTGATCTTATTCCTCAATCCCGTAAGCGCGGCGAATACCGCGTTGGGTGCCGGGGCCAAAATCACCGTCAATTGCGCCTGCATAAAACGCTTTTTCGCGCAGTTTGACCTGCAGGGCGCGGCGGGTTTCCGGGGTGAACATATTGGGCCGTTCACTCAGCAGGTTCAGGACGTCTGCACTGCCCGACCGCAAAGCCGCATAGAGGTAAAAGGCTGATTCCTCGGGACCCTTGCTTGGGATCAAACCGTCGTCGATCAGCGCAGCAAAGTTAAACTGGGCTTGCGGATGACGTAGATCTGCGGCGCGTTCGAAAAACCGCAGGGCCTTTTGCGAGTCGGCAGGCAGGCCCAGACCGCCTTGGTAATGAAGAAAGCCCAAGTCGTTGATTGCATCGGCAAAATTCTGATCCGCCGCTGCGCGATAGAGCGACAGCGCTTTTTCTGCATCGGGTTCAACGCCCGTTCCGCGTTCATACAGTTTTGCCAACTCAAACTGCGCTTCAGGTGAGCCGGCATCCGCTGCTCGCTGCAGGAATGAAACGGCCGCGGCAGGATCAAACCGTCCCTCATTTGGGTTTAATCGCATATAGGCCAAGCCCAACATGGACCGCGTATCGCCAAGGTCGGCCAGCGCAAGAAGCTGGTCTTCCTGGTCGGGACGAATGGCCGCCCATGCCTCAGTCGCTTTGTTGGACAATTGCGGCTGGCCGTCGGCAGCACCCGCCAAATAGAACGGTATACCGGTTAGTGACCCATATGTGTGGGGTTCCTGAAGGTTGCCGGTTTGTCGCAAAACGCTGTCGCGCACTTGCCGGAACATCAGGCTGATTTCCAATCCAGGCTCAACCATTTTGTCCATCAATGCCATGGCAAAGGGGCTGTTTTTGCCAGATCCGTCAAGCGCGACCTGACCATCCTTGGCTGCGAAAGCCACCATTGTGCCGCGATCAGGGTCCGCCGCAGCAAGGCCACCACCACCACCGCGCGCAGTCTGCTCAGTTGTTATCTGCGCGATTGTAGACTGAACTGGATCAATGCCATCGCCCAGTGGATTGTCGCGACAACTGTCAAGGATGACGATCCGCATCTTGCGCGCCCGATCGACTGCCGCCAGAAGTTGTTTTAATGAAACCGATTGGCGTTGGACATCGCGGTTGCTTTGGACCTGAGCGTCAACTGGGATCAAGAAATTCTCGCCCTGAACCTCGATGCCGTGACCGGCAAAATAAACCAGCGCAAGGTCGGCCACTTCGGATCGGAAGGCAAAATCGTCCAACAGTTGAGTGATTTCCGCGCCGCTTGCATCAACCGCCAGTGTCACGTCAAACCCAATTGTCTCCAACGTGTTCGCCATGGCACGTGCATCGTTAGCGGTGTTGTCCAGGCCGGGCAGGGTTTCATAGCGCGCCATCCCCATCACCAACGCAATTCGATCAGACGCCGCCCATCCGGCCTGACTGAAGGTCAGTGTGAAAATGACCAAACCACCCAATACGCGAAGCATCTTACAAACCATTGACCCACCTAACGAACATAACGCATGAAAACTATACTGCGAAATAGATCCCATACCAACATGATGCTGATCTGATCGGTGCAAAAAAATGCTGACATCACTCGCGTTGTGGGTTTCAGGATCTTGAATGCACAACGCCGCCCCAGTTATGGAGCGGCGCCAAAGACATTATACGTCCGTTGGATCGCCATGATCGCGTAAGCGCAAGCGCAACTTTTCCAAAGTCACTCCCGCGCTGGCGTGGTCGATATCCGCCGAACCGGTCTCTACGTTTTGTTCGCGCAGCGTTTCAAAGAAACTCCACATGCCAGCTAAGGTTTGAGACACTAGGTCGAAATCTTGCAGCGCGCGAATTTCCTGGCTGTTAGGCTTGGTGCCGCGCTCAAAAACCGTCAAGACGACGTCTTCGAGCACCTGCACCTTTTCCTGTAGCTGGCGCATCTCGCGTGCTGAGACAGCACAGAGATCGTTTATAGCGTTCTCTGGGCCACTCATGGTTAGAGGCGACCCACAACTTGTTCGATTGCCTGCTTCATGGTTGCAACCGTGAAAGGCTTTCGAATGATGTTGTTCAAACCAAAACGTTTGCCAACTTCGATCACCTCTGGTGTCGGTTTGCCTGTGACCAAGATAAAGCCTAAGCGTTGTGTTACACGATGTTCGCGCACCGCTTTTAGAAGACCCAAACCATCCATGCCTGGCATGTTGTAGTCAGAAAGAACAAGGTGGACTGGTGTCGCCGTTAACTTTTGAAAGGCCGACTGACCATTGTTTTCGACCATATAGTTGCTGATGCCCAAGTCATCCAGACATTGGGTTAGAATGCCGCGGCTGGTGGACATGTCATCAACAACCATCACTCTCAACTGATCTTTCAAGCTCATGTTATTTCCTCATTTGCTCGCTATGCCGGGCGCTTAGGAATCCCCACCGGCTGGCGTGTTGATATATGTTGTAATTCCGGCAGTCTTAAAATGGGCAGATGCGGGCCCCGATATACGTTCAGAATGACCGATAAATAAATACCCGCCTGGATTTAATATCCGCTGAAAAGCACTCCAGACCTTTTGCTGAGTAGGCGTGTCGAAATAAATCGCCACGTTTCGGCAAAAGATCGCATCGAACTTTCCTTTGAAGGGAAACGGTTGGATTAGGTTTAGCGTCCCAAATGTAACAAGCGAGGTAATGCTGGAGGGCATCGTGTCACCTGCTAAATCTTTTGGCTTAAATTCACGCGGAATTTGCGCCAATTCGTCCAAGGGATATTTGGCAGCCTGCGCTTTTTGCACAACAACTGGATCAATATCCGTTCCCAGTATTTTTGCGTCCAAACGGTCAATGTCTGGACAAACAGATTTCAAAAGCATCGCAATGGAGTATGGCTCCTGCCCGGTGGAACAAGCAGCCGACCAAATGCGCAGACGGCCACCGCGACGCGCCTGTTCAATCAGCGACGGTAGGTGATCATCGCGAAGCGTCTCAAAGTGATGCGGTTCGCGAAAGAAGTGCGTCACATTGGTTGTCAGCAAAGACAACAACTCGTTCTTTTCGCTGTCAGCATTTGGGCCTTCGAGCTTTGCGATGTAGTCTTTGAACTTGTCGATCTTGAGGTGCCGCAGACGACGGGCGAGCCGGGATGACACCAACGGCTTTTTGCTGCTCGACATCGCCAATCCAAAATGCTTGTGAGCATATTGAGAGACGATCTCGAAGTCGGCATCGGTCATTGAAAAATCCTGACCTTTGGGATCAATGGGGCTTGCTATTGTCAAAGCATCACCTGTTCCGGAGCAGAAATCACGGCGTCAAGGTTGATGATCCGGACCATGGTGTCATTGTGGGAGATGATCCCTTGGATGTACTCCATAGTGTTGCGGCTATCGACTTGCGGGGTGTCCTGGATCTCTTCCGGATTGATCGAGATAATCTCGGATACGGATTCAGCCAGCAGGCCGACTTGTTTGCCATGAACAGCGACAACAATCACAACGTTGCGTTCGGTTGCTTCGGTCTGTTGTAAGCCGAACCGCGCGGACAGGTCGTAAATCGGGATCACGGCGCCCCGCAGGTTCATTACGCCCAACACATCCGAAGGGGCGTGTGGTAGAATTGTAACCGGCGACCAGCGTCGAATCTCGCGGATCTGGGTGATTTTCAGGCAGAATGCCTGGCCAGTGACCGCAAAGCTGACGAACTCACTGTACTGGGTATGTTTGACCTCTTGGTCAGCCTTTTTTGCTTCAGCTTGCGATGGCATTGCTCATTCTCCGCTCGGTGTCAAAGGCGGCTGCCGCAGGCGAGGCCGCAATGATGCTTTCTGGATCTAGGATCATGGCGATTTTACCATCGCCCAGGATAGTTGCCGCAGCCACGCCCGGGATGTTTCCACAGACGCCGTCGAGACTTTTGATAACAACCTGCCGCTGATCGAAGATGTCGTCGACAGCGAGGGCGCTTCGTTGGCCGGTTTCGGTTTCCACCAGAAGGTAGACGCCAGGTTGTTGATCCGATGCACCACGCAGGCCTAAAGCGCCGGCAACGTCGCAGATCGGAACGAAATTTCCACGGATCGACAACAAGGTGCCATCGGCGCCAAGATTGTTGATCATTTCATCGCTACCGCGCATGGTTTCGACGATCGATGTGATCGGCACAACCATGGTTTGATCCGCAACTGAGACAACCATTCCGTCCATCACCGCCAACGTCAGCGGCAGAATAATGGTGAAGGTTGAGCCTTTGCCCGGTGTTGAAGAGATATTGATCCGGCCACCAAGCCCTGTAACGGCGTTCTTCACGACATCCATGCCAACGCCACGACCGGAGAGGTTGGACACCTCTTTGGCGGTCGAAAAGCCTGGCATAAACAACAGGTTGTCGATTTCAGCGTCCGTCAGCTCTGCGTTTTCGGGGATCAAGCCCTTTTCAGTCGCGATCTGTTTGACCCGCGGGCGGTTTACGCCGGCGCCGTCATCTCTGATCTCGATACAAACGCTGCCAGACCGATGCGATGCCGTCAGGCGAATTTCACCGGCTTTATCCTTGCCGGCAGCCTCACGACCTTCGGGTTTTTCGATACCGTGGTCGACCGCATTTCGCAGGATGTGAGTCAGAGGATCGGACAGACGTTCGATAACGGTCTTATCGACTTCGGTCGCTTCTCCTTCGGTCACCAGCTTTGCGGTTTTCCCAGTGGCAGAGGACGCTTCGCGTACGATCCGTGCCATCCGCTGGAACAGGGGTTTAACCGGTTGGGCGCGAATGGACATCACGCCCTCTTGGATATCACGCGCCAAGTTTTTGAAACCTTCGAGTTCGGTTTCGACGTCACGCACATCGCCCGCATCCAAGTTCGCAATTTGCTGTGCGAGCATGGAGTGGTTAATGATGAGTTCTCCCACGGCGTTAATCAACCGGTCCACCCGCTCAAGATCGACACGGAGTGTAGGCTTTGGGCCTCGCTGTTCCGTCTTGGCGGTCTCGGCCTTGGGAGAAGAAGCTTTCTCTTCAGGTTTCACCGAAACCTCTGCTTCTGGTGCGGGGACCGGGGCCTCAAAAGGGGCGGCAGGAGCCTCACTTGCGGGCGCGGCGTCGTCACCATCCGTGCCGAAAGCAGCATTCAGTGCTGCCAGTGCGTCTGCCTCGTCATCGGCATCGCCGTCTGATGAAATTGACAATTCACACAGTCCTTCAACGAATTCGAAAACAGCTTCGATGGATGAACGCGATTCTGAGGATTTCAGCGAGATTTCCCAGGAAAGATAGCTTTCATCGACATCAATCGCGTCGAACCCAGGGAGCTCTGCATCATTAAGTTTGATGTCAACTTCACCTAGGTCAGACAAAGCTTGGAACAGGAAATATGGCTCGTTGCCGGTGCCGTACATTTCTTTGAGCGGCTGGAAACGGATTTGATAATCGCGTTCCGTGTCATCAACGATCGGCGCAGGCGCAAAGCCGCCGCCCATTCCACCACCCAGGCCCATAGGCTCAAAGGTGAGGTCTTCCTCTTCCTCAGGAATGTATTTCTGCAGCGCTTCGATGAGCACGTTGTGATGTGCTTCATCGGTTGTTCCGCCATCGCGCGCCGTCGCAACCAGATCTGCAAGATGGTCGCTGGAGCGCAGCAAAAGCTGAATCAAAGCCGCGTCGAATTCCAGTTTACCACTGCGCAACTCGTCAAAAACAGTCTCGAACTTATGGGCAAACCCCACCAGCTCATCCAGGCCAAAAGCCCCAGCGCCGCCTTTGATGGAGTGGACAGCGCGGAAAACCGCGTTGACGACCTCTTGGTCATGTTCGCCGCCTTCGACGGCGGTTAGACCTTCATCCATTGCTTCAAGGAGGTCTTCACACTCCTCGAAGAATGTATCTTGAATGGACCCCGACATCTTATGCAGCTGCTCCCGTCACGCGCTTCAAAGCGAAGATCAGTGACTGGTCGTCAAAAGGTTTTGTGATCCAACCGGTTGCGCCGGCATCCCGAGCGCGAGCTTTCAATTCAGGCGCGCTTTCGGTGGTCAGAACCAGAATTGGCACTTTGGAGTTGATGCCGGTACCGCGCAGCTCTTCGATCACGCCAAAACCATCCAGGTTGGGCATGTTGATATCGGTGATCACGACGTCTGGGGCAACATTTGGATACATGTCGACACCTTCGCGGCCATCAACGGCGCTGTGATATTCGAAGCCGGCCTCTTCCAGGGCGGCCGCAAGCAGATTCCGGATTGTGCGGGAATCGTCGATTGCCAGAACTTTGGTCTTCATGCTGTTTCCTCGTCTTCAAATCGTGTGGGCTCCAGGCCCAGGAGTGTCAGGGATTTGCGGCATGTTTCACCGATATTTTTAACGGCAAAACCAAGCCCCTCAGAACGCCATTGTTGTTCAGCGCTCAGCAGCAATTGCAGGCCGCGCGAGGGCATGACCTTTACGTTGCTGCAGTCGATCTCAACTGCTTGTGCCTGAGCACCGCGTAGAAAAGTGATAAGCGGTTCAAGCTCGGCAAATGGATTTGGCAAATCCAATGAGAATTTTTGTGCTTCCATCGACATGTCCAGCGATTCGCACCCCCGTTGTTTGGCGACAGATTTGACTTTCGATGCAATATTGGTAGGGCGTGGGCCTTAATATTTGATTGCCGCCGCGCCCAACTTGCGGCCATTTTTTTATCAGCCCGATATTTTTGGATTGGTTGAGTTTTATATAAATTCCATCCAACCATGGGACCAGTGAACCTGATACAGGTTTATAGTGGCTCCAGGGCGACGTTTTGGCGTCACTGTAAAAGGTACATAAAAGATTCGCATTTTGGTGCCTCAAGCCTTTGGTTGCCGTTCTATCAGGTCCAATTCTTACCAGGACCGTTAATTTGGTTAGCTTGCAGGCGGATTGGAGATATTCTTTGGCGTATTTGGGCGTCGGAGCGTCAAAATAGCAGTGGGAGAAACTCTTCCGAAAGCTTTTCAAGCGAGTTTCCTTCTTGGAACACTCCGGCAGAGAGATTTATCTCGCCAGACCAAATTGACTAAACACGGCACCCGTGCCGCATAAAAGTAAAGGTGCTGAATTGCCGTCTTCTTGCGTTTTAATCATTACAACTGACAAAAACTTCGCACGATCTCTGCAAAGTAATCTTCAGGCGGCCTATGCTGGCATGCAAGTGCTCTTGGCCAACAACCTGATGATGGCTTATAATCAAGCAGAGGCCGGGCAACCCAAATTCGCATTTGTGGAGGATGGTTTTACCAAACTTCCTGAATTTGAGATGATGCTGGCGCTGTTTAATGCCTTGGACGTGCGCTGGGTTTCGGTCATGGACGACATGAACGCCGATCCTGCACGGCGTGCATCGCCGCTGTTGAACGTCGGCGCGGGTATTTTCGAACTTACCAAATCCGACAGCCCACGTCAGTTCATTCAATACTACGACATGATGGTGAACGCGCCACGTCGTAACCAACCCGGTATGCGTGCGGCGTCACCTTCTGCACCGGCGGCACCGAGATCCAACAAAATGATTTTGATCGGGTCTTCGACCGGTGGTGTAGAAGCGCTGCGCAATGTTTTGGTGGGTTTTCCACCCAGTTGCCCGCCAACCCTGATTGTCCAACACACTGGCAAGAACTTTGGCCAGGGTCTCGTCTCTCTGTTGGATCGGATTTGTCCGGCGAAAGTGGTCTCTGTGGATGACAATCGGCCGATCGAGGCGGGGCATGTCTATGTCGCGGCAGGTCAAACTCGACATTTTGGCATGTCGCAACGCAAACCGCTGCGGACACGTCTGAAAGACGGCCCCCCAATCTCGGGCCATATGCCATCGGTGGATGCGTTGTTCACATCTGCCGTGCCTTTTGCGCGCGATGTTGTTGCAACGATCCTGACGGGTATGGGCCAGGACGGCGCAAAGGGCCTTTTGGAGCTGCGCAAAGCCGGAGCGACGACATTCGCACAGGATGAACAAAGCTCTGTCGTTTATGGCATGCCACGCGTGGCATGGGAGAACGGCGGTGCACAGAAACAAGTTTCATTGTCGCGCATGGCAAATGCGCTGCTGCAAGCCTGCAAGACATAAGAGTTTTTGGGAAGGAACCTACCGTGAGCACTGTCTTTGTGAATAAGAAAATCGTTACGGTACTCCAAGGGGAGTTCCAACTGACAACAGACCCGAATGTGGTTTTGTCGACTGTCCTTGGCTCGTGCATTGCGGCCTGCATTTTTGATGAAAAGAGGGGAGTGGGTGGTATGAACCACTTCCTATTGGCTGAATCCAATGGCGGACCTGCAAGTGCCCGATATGGTGTGCACGCGATGGAACTTTTGATCAACGGTGTCATGAAACAGGGTGCCGATCGTCGTCACCTGCAAGCCAAAGTGTTTGGTGGCGCAAAAATGTCGGTCAATCTGTCGGATATCGGCTCCAAGAACGCATCGTTTATCCAAGGGTTCCTACGCGACGAAGGCATCCCATGTGTCTCCTCCAGCGTTGGGGGAACCTCGGCGCGCCGGGTTCGCTTTCACCCGGTCAGCGGCGCAGCACAGCAAACCCGCGTTCAAAACGACCAAACTTTGGAAAACATCGAACGCACAGTGTCGCGGCCGACACCTGCGCCAGCTGCCAAACCGGCGGCAGGCACGGGCGACGTCATGCTGTTCTGATCGCGACAACTACGTATGCAGGTACAGGCCGCACATATCGGGTGCGGCTTTTCTTGTTATTGACTTGCGCCTTCGAATGCCGCACCCAGTTTGGGTGAAACTTTTGAGCCCGCGCAAACACTTGAGCAATCGCACGCTGCTGCAAGACCCTTTGTCATTTTTGGCAAGGATGTGGTGGCGTGGCACATGCGCTGCCCTATTTGTTAGTTCCACAACTCCTGTTCTCGCGGATACAATTACGGTTTCTGCTGCTGCGAGCCTGAAACCGGTGTTCGATACGTTGGTGCGAGATTTCGAGGCGGAAACAGGCCACAGTGCCCAAGTGAATTTTGCCGGATCCTCGCTGTTGGCCCGACAGATAGAGCTTGGCGCGCCAGTTGATGTCTTTGTCTCAGCCAATCAACAATGGATGGATCATCTGGAAATCATTGGGTGGGTTGAAAACGCAAATCGTTTTCAGCTTGCTGGCAATCGACTGGCTTTGGTTTCTTCTTCCGAGGATGATCAATCAGCGGACGTTGAACCTGTGCTTTCGAACCTCGAGGGCCCCGACAGGATTGCCATGGGATTGGTCACGGCAGTGCCGGCGGGAGAATACGGCAAAGCAGCGCTTGAATACCTGGAATTGTGGGATGATCTGCGCGATCAGGTGGTTCAGGTGGACAATGTGCGCGCGGCGCTCACGCTTGTACATTTGGGGGAAACTCGATTGGGCGTCGTTTATGCAACTGATGCAGCCAGTCTGGCTGAAGTGCATTTGGTGGGGCTGTTTCCGTCAGAAAGCCATCCACGAATCGAATACCCTGTAGCAGTTATTGGTCAGTCTCCATCCGACGCCGCGTTGGAGTTTCTGGCTTTCTTGCGATCCGATGTCACAAAGTCGCGGTTGAAGCAATTTGGCTTCCTCCCGGCAAACCCGTAAGGGCGCGCGATGCAAAACTTGCTCAGCCCTATGGAATGGCAGGCGGTGCTGCTCTCGATCAAAGTTGCGTTCTGGGCGACCTTGACGATGACGCCGCTTGCCTTGTTGACGGCCTATGCGTTGGTTCGGTGGGAGTTTCCGGGCAAGTCCATATTGAACGGTTTGGCGCATTTACCCTTGATCCTGCCGCCGGTGGTCACGGGATACATGTTGCTTTTACTGTTTGGCACCCAAGGGTTAGTCGGTGGTTGGCTTCAAGACATCGGTATCGTTTTGGCTTTTCGGTGGACCGGAGCCGCATTGGCGGCTGGGGTCATGGCATTTCCGTTGATGGTGCGGGCCCTGCGCTTGTCATTGGAGGCGATCGACATTCGCCTGGAACAGGCGGCTGCGACGTTGGGAGCCTCGCCGGTTTGGATCTTTGTGACCGTCACGCTTCCATTGATGATACCGGGGGTATTGACGGGAACGATCCTTGCCTTCGCCAAAGCCTTGGGGGAATTCGGCGCAACGATCACATTTGCCGCGAATATTCCGGGGCAGACACAGACGATACCCTCAGCAATTTATGCATTGTTGCAAGTTCCCGGCCAGGAAGCCGTCGCTGCGCGGCTTGTAGTGATTTCGGTCTGTCTTGCCTTGACCGCGTTGTTCCTGTCCGAGGCGCTGGCGCGTCGTGCGCGTAAACGGCTGGAGGGCATCTGATGTTGGACGTTCGAGCGCGCCACCGATTTGCGGACTTTGAACTGGATGCAAGTTTTGCGACGTCCGGTGGGATTACGGTTCTGTTCGGAGCGTCGGGGTCGGGAAAGTCGACGATTGCCAATTTGGTTGCGGGACTCTTGCGTCCACAAGAAGGTCGCGTTGTTTTGGGGGGCCGTGTTTTATGCGATCGCCAGAACAACATTTGGGTGCCGCCGCATCGCCGTCGGATCGGGTATGTTTTTCAAGATGCGCGACTTTTGCCGCATCTCACGGTGCGCAAGAACCTGACTTATGGTCGGTGGTTTTCCAAAGCGCCAAACGATCCAAAGGAATTTGCCCATGTGGTTGATCTGGTGGGGTTGAATTCTCTGCTGGAACGTCGCCCTGCGCATCTTTCAGGGGGTGAAAAGCAGCGCGTTGCGATTGGGCGCGCGCTGTTGTGCGAGCCGGAATTGATTATCGCAGATGAACCTCTTGCTGCCTTGGATCAAGCACGTAAAGCGGAAATATTGCCGTATTTTGAACGTCTTAGAGACGCGATTGACACGCCGATGCTATATGTCAGCCACTCCAGCTCGGAAGTGTCGCGTTTGGCGTCAACCGTGGTTGCATTGTCCGAGGGGCGGGTTCTGCAACAAGGCCACCCGGCATCGGTTTTTGGGAACCCTGCGGTCTTGCCTATGGGGCCACGCGGGGCTGGGTCCGTGTTGGAAGTCGTTGTGAGCAAACAACATTCCGATGGCTTGACTGAACTGTCGGCCGGCGGTCAGCGGCTATTTGTACCGCATACGCCACAGGCGGTTGGTGCCCGGGTGAGCGTTCGCATTGCTGCTCATGACGTTATTCTAGCGCGCAAATTGCCGGAGGAGATTTCTGCTTTGAACATTTTGCCGGGCCTCGTGACGCAAATACATATGGGTGAGGGGCCGGGTGCCATGGTTGCAATCGAAAGCCCTGCCGGACGCTTTCTGGCGCGGGTCACACAACGCAGCGTCCATCGATTGGACCTTGTTCCAGGTGCGAAATGTTTTGCGATCATCAAGTCAGTCGCGATAGCGCCCCGAGATATTCATTAGATTGTACCTAGCAGATTTTGATCGAAAAAGGCGGGACATTTCTTTTGAGCTATAGGGGCTCGGGTCCCTTCGCCATCTGCAACCTAAGTTTCGCTTTTTGACCATCGGCTGCAGTTGAATTTTTCTTAGAATTTCCGTCGAGAGATAGGGTTAGGCCAGGACACATAACCAGAATATGACGGTTTCTGCGAGTGCGCGTACAGACAGGAAAACCTTTGGACAGCTGTCGTAACGGGTTGCTACGCACTGCCAGTCTTTCAACCGGCTAAACATGATCTCAATCCGGTTACGCCTTTTGTAGCGGCGCTTGTCATACTTGATTGCTTTGTCTCGTGATTTTCGGCCTGGGATGCAAGACGTGACACCCATACTCACAAGGGCTTCTCGGAACCAATCCGCATCATAGCCACGATCCCCGAGCAGCCAGTCAGCTGCAGGCTACTCACAAACGCTCTGGCTCCGGTCCAATCGCTCATCACCTGACCAGCTGTCATAAAGAAGCGAACTGGTCACCCCATCGTGTCAGTCACAGCATGCAACTTTGTATTCATGCAGCCTTTGGTGCGCCCTATCAGACGTCCACGCCCCCCCCTTTTTAACCGACAAGCTGGAAGCAGTCCGGTGGGCTTTGAGGTACGTTGCGTCGATAGAAATCGTTTGTTGTCCGGTGCTTCAGCAGCAAGCCCTTCCATGATCCGGGCAAACACCCCTATGTCACTCCACCGTTTCCAACGATTGTAGAGCGCCTTGGCAGGACCGTATTCATACAGCGCATCACGCCAGCGCAAGCCATTGCGATTGCGATTGCGATTGCGATTGCGATTGATAAAGATAATGCCACTTAAGGCACGTCGATCATCAACGCGCGGTACGCCATGGCTCTTTGGAAAATAGGGCCGAAGCCGCGCCATTTGATCTTCGTTCAGCCAGTAAACATTGCTCATAAGGTCACCCAGATTGAGGGCAATGAATCACGCAGCCATCTCCGCCCCAAGTGGATTAATCGGTCCTGAGACTAATACGCCTTCAGATCCGTTTT
>NZ_JAHHIR010000091.1 GCF_018678075.1 Epibacterium ulvae
TCGACGTTGAACTGATCGCGCCGATCGCGATGGAAAACGGCCTGCGCTTCGCGATCCGCGAAGGCGGCCGCACCGTTGGCGC
The DNA here is from genome assembly GCF_018678075.1 of Epibacterium ulvae. Classification (GTDB taxonomy): domain Bacteria; phylum Pseudomonadota; class Alphaproteobacteria; order Rhodobacterales; family Rhodobacteraceae; genus Epibacterium; species Epibacterium ulvae_A. The sequence continues at coordinate 83 of NZ_JAHHIR010000091.1, forward strand.
GGGCGTTGTATCGAAGATCACTGAGTGATCTTAGAGGTTGCGACAGGGTATTCGCGCCTTTAGGCGCGGATGTCCCGAGAGCATCACGCTGGTAATCAAACAAAAGGCCGCCCCAAGGGGCGGCCTTTTTGCATTGTCTAACAGAAGGCCAGGCGAACGCCGACGCCTGACCCCTCGGCTATTGCTACCCACCATCACCGTTGATTGACGACATCTCCCGCTCTTCATCTGCGATCCGCAACGGTTCACCCGTGCCGTCCGGCAGGTAGGTCTCAATATTCGCCGCCCAGGCGGCTCTCAACCGGCTGGGGCGCAGCGCAAAACGTTCGCGCAGCACCTGATCCATGGGGGCATCCAGTTGGAAGCTCCGTGCCCGACGGCCGAGATTGGCGATGTCGCTGTCATTGTCGTGATGGGCGCCGCGGATAAACATCGGTCCATCGCGCCACATCAGCGTTGGCATTTCGTGCCAAAGACGCAGGTGGTGAAAATCGATCACGGAGCGCGGGTTATCTGGCGCCGTAAAAATCACCGTCCCCGGCGCCCAAAACCGCATGGTAATCGGGGTGAATTCGCAGCCTTCGCGGGAGCTGCGCATAACCATGCCCCGGCAAAAATCCAATCCAAACAGGCCCGCGCTGTTGTAAAGCGGGGCAATGTCATCAAACACGCTGCGGCTCTTTTCGACAAAGTCCGTGGCCACTGCATCGTCGTCATCCAGACGGAACTGGGCAATCACATCCGCCGCAGGGTCGCGGTACTTCGACATCACCGCGCGGGCCAGCTCGTATTGCGATTGGCCTTCCTTGGCAAAGACCGCAACGATCTGCGGGATCTTGGCAAGCTGGCGTAATATCCGACCGCGCCACGGTGCTGGCAGCTGGTCGCCCATCAGGAAGATCAATTTGAAATCCGCATCCGTTTGCCGAGCGATCGCAGGTAGAACCAGATGCCGCAGCAAGAACAGGCGATGTTCCAATCGTTCCGGGGTATAGAGCCGCGCGCGTAAATCCTCCAACGTGTCTGAACCACGTTTGAACCCTTTGGAATCCGACGGATAGGACCACCGACACAGGCCTAGAGCCTGCACCTTGGTCTGTGAGTTTAGACCTGACATGAGATAAATATCTTTTTCGTAAAATACCTTTCAACTGGTATTTCAGGTCAAAAAAGCTGTCAAACTCCAATTGAATCACGGACGGCACCTCACAATCAAAAGCATATCTGTCGCGCAACATGTCAGCAATCACAGGATGAAACCTGAAGCGGGTGGCGATAGGTTCCCTCACTTGATGTGTTGGTGCCGCGACCGGTAAATAAACCCTAACCCCACCGCGCGCCGAACAGGCAACGCGTTTCGCTGCGAAACCTGCTTGCCACTTTGGTGTTTCAGACGTTTAGAGCGCATCTCGTTTGGTGGAATAGAGGTGAGGTGAGCCCGGCCTTTTGCCATCGATGACGGTGGGTTCGGTGACTATTTCTATCATAAGCTACGTGGCTATGTGGCGCTCGATTTGGGCGATCACCAACTGGCGCTTGCAGATTCAGAACAGGCACTTGCTGTACGTGGCGGTGATGAATGGGTATTGCAAATAAAGGCTTCGGCGTTGTTGGGGCAGGGGGACTTTGACACTGCACTAAAGGTCATTGAGGAGGCAGTTGCCGCAGGTCTTCCGAGGATGGAGATGCGGCATTTTGTGAAACAATTTCTGGAACAAAATGCTTATGCAAAAGCGATTAAGCTGCGGTCGCTTTACCCGGAATAGCACATGCGCACCCTTGGTGTTTATCCTGGGATGCGCACGTCTTAATACGGTGAAAGGCACCATTGGTCGGTGCGTCACTTGGTGAGCAGCCCCTGTTGGTCCAAGCTTTGACGGTCCAGAGATGCCGCGCCCATTGACGATCGCAACCGCCGAGGAGGTTAGGACCACGCGCTTGATGCCCGCTTTCAATGCCGCGTTGATTGCCCGTTCCGTGCCGTTGACCGCCGGGGAAATCAGCTCCTCCTTGTCACGCGGCATCGCGGTCACAAAAGGGGACGCTACATGGATCATGTAGTCTGTGCCCTTGGCGGCGTCATCCCATCCGTCGTCTTGGGTCAGATCCAGTTTAACAAAGGACAGATTGGCAATATCTGCGCCGTGATCCGCTAGCGCAGTCCGAACGGCCTCTTTGCGTGCCAGATCACGCATGGAACCGCGCACATGATAGCCTGACTTTAAAAGCGTAAGCGCGGTGTGTCCGCCGAGAAACCCTGTTATCCCGGTAAGAAGAATCGTAGTATGTGTGCTAGCCGTCATTGACGTGTTCCAGAAATGAACAAAATGAACGACATTCGTTCAAAATATATAGTAAAGGCAGAATGGCACTTTCAACCCGTAGCCTGCGAAAGCAGGGACAAATTTTTGATGCTGCTGAACATCTGTTTCTCCGGAAAGGCTTGCGCGGTGTGACGATGGAGGGGCTGGCCAAGGAGGCTGGGGTCACCAAGGCGACGCTTTATGCGCATTTCCCTGACAAAGAAGCCGTTTTTGCCGGGGTGGTAGTTCGGTTTCACACCCGTATAGAGGAAGCGGTTGTTCACTGCTTGGCGCAGGACAAATCGGTGTCGGAAAAACTCTCAGATGCCTTGGTGGAAAAATCCAACATGGTTCATCGCCTGCTAAAGGGATCGCCGCACGCAGATGAACTTCTTTCTGGCAAGAAACAGCTCTATCAAGATCAGCCGAAAGAGGCTGATCAATGGATCGTGGATCTCCTTGTACCGATTTTGGCTGAACACCATGACACGCGTGCGGCGGATCTTGCGCCGCTGCTGGCGTCATGTGCACAAGGTATCCTTGGCCGGGCACAAAACGAGAGTGAGCTGGCTTGGGGTATTCGCAAAGTGGTCGATGCGGTGTTGACGCAGGATCTGGCGGAACGGGCGGTCTGATAGACCGCGCAAACTATCGGTTCCGACCTGCCATTGCATCGGCGCGTTCGGTGACAGCGTCCAGTGCATTCGAAATCTTGGACTGCAACTCAGACAGCTCATTTTCGGTTGGTTTCTTTGGAACCGCCTCAGTCCATTCTTCGCACAGGAAAACGCCGCGCGAAAACGGCAAAGGCAGCATCTGCCGGTCCCACGTTGGAAGTTTGAGAACGCGCCGTTCCGCGAATGCGACCGTGAAAACGCGACAACCGGTCATGCGGGCCCACATGATGGGCACCGTCGAGGATTGGCGTGCGGGCCCTCGGGGGCCATCAGCGGCCAGACCAATGGAGCAGCCGTCCTTGGTGCGACGTAGCACTTCGCGGGACAAGGAGACGTGACGTTGGTGGCTGGACATCGGAATGGTCTCAAAGCCGAGCCGCACCAAGATCTGCCCAGCCAGTCGACCGGCGCGCGCAGCCGATGTCAGCGCACATATGCGGCCCTTGGATGTGTCAAACATATAAGGCGCCATGATCAATCGCTGATGCCACAACACAAAAATCACCGGCTCACCGCGTGCCACGCAGGCGTCCATTTCTTCAAAGCCCTTGCGCTGCCAGCGAGACGTACGAAACGCGAATCGCACATAGGCGGCAAAGAGGCCTTCGATGGTGCGGTTGAAGTGGGGGTTGTCGGCGATTTTCTTGCGCAGGCTCACGTCACGGGGTCCTTTTTCGCCAGTCATAGACCAGAGGCACGGATCGTTCCAGCCTTGCACGCAAATGTCGGGGTTTTGACGCCAATTCCCTCTTGATACTGCCGCGCCAGTGGCTTAGGAACACCGGCACCGCAGGGGTATAGCTCAGTTGGTAGAGCGACGGTCTCCAAAACCGTAGGTCTCGGGTTCGAACCCTGATGCCCCTGCCATTTTCTCAGGAATTCGAACGTTTAGGTTCTGGGTGCTTCCCAATTTGATGGCCCGCATTCTTGCGCATCAAAGCTAGTGTGCCTTGATGCGCTGGGTCGTGTTACGCCACAGCGGCGGAGTTCGGCATTAGAGTGTAGCCGCTGGAGGATGTAGCCACATCGATATGATCAGGCTGATCTCCTTTCAGCCAGCGCCCATAGGCAAGATCCAAACCTTCTTCCAAGTCTCGGGTGAAACACTGCGTATCAAAGAGCGGTCCAGAAAGCAGGTTGGACTTGAGCTTGGCCGTGATCGCAGCCAAACGCGCGGGATCTTGTGCCAAGGCCAGCGCCTGACGCTCATATGCAGCAGGAGAATGGGTGATCAATTCTGGCAGGCCGGTAGCAGTCAACAAGCTGGCGCTTACGCGTGCGGCAAATTGTTTGCCTGCCATCGTGAGGATCGGCAAACCTGCCCACAGGGCATCACTTGCGGTCGTGTGGGCATTGACGACAAATGTATCCAGGAACAGATCCGCAAGGTGGTGGCGTGCCAGATGGTCGCTTTGGCTCATCCGTTCCGCAAAAATCAGGCGGTCGGCATCGACCCCACGTGCCTGTGCCGCGTCGCGCAAGTTCCGTTTTGACGTTTCGCTGGTATCAAGAAGCCACAAAACGCTGTCGTCCACTTGACGCATGATCTTCATCCAAATGTCGAACTCGGATGGGGTGATCTTGTAACTGTTGTTAAAGCAGCAAAATACGAAACCAGATTCGGGCAGCCCGCATTCAGTCCGCGTAAATTGGCGATCGGAAATCACCCGATTGCGATCATTGATTTGATAGCTGTTGGGCATGCGAATGAGGTGTTCGTCATAATAGCGTTCGCTGCCGGGCGGACAGGTCTCCCAATCCGCAATCATATAGTCATAAGCCGTGCTGCCCATTGTTCCGGGATAGCCGAGATAGGCAATTTGAATCGGCGCAAGCCGCGCGCCGAACACTTCGCAACGGTTTCCACCTGTGTACCCTTTGAGATCGATCGCGATATCCAGCCCGTCTTGTTTGGCGCGGGTGATCAAATCATCGTTCGTCATACCTGAGGCCTCGACGAAATGATCCACGTTGTTGCGCACCTGCGCACGTCCAGCGTCATCAATGTTTGGCCCATAGGAATAGGCAAACGTCTCAAACCGCGCGTGGTCATGTGCCGCGAACAGACCGCCCATAAGATGCATCGTCGCGTGATCATGGAAGTCAGCAGAAAAATACCCAATCCGCAGACGATCTGGGCGTTCGAAGGGCGGCTGGCGTTGCGACGTCGCCGGTGCCGGGATTTTGCCGTTCGCAAAAGCCTGTGTTCGAATGCGTAGCAGATCTGGATTGTCTTCCATCGTCATCAAATGAAAAGGCTGGCAGGCCGCGCCTTGTAGGCCGATGAAACGACGATTTTGGGCGTATTCGTCTACCCAGGCCCAATCGTTCAAATGGGCCATGGCATGTAGTTTCGCGGTCAACGTGTTGTCACAATTTTTGCCGGTGCTGAGCGCGCGGTCCAAGCAAGGCACGGCCTGCTCGTAGCTTCCGTTCATGATGTGAAGCTGGCCAAGATTGTGATGGGCTTCGGCTAATGTATCATCGTGTGCGACAGCTTTCTCCAACATTACCAGTGCGTCAGAGATCTGGCCAGTTTCGCGTAGCGCCGAGGCAAAATTGTACAAAACACGTGCGTTGTCTGGCGCCAATTCGCTTGCGGTTTTCAACAGGGACTTGGCTTCATCAACCTTGCCTAGCCGCATCAAAAGATTTCCAAAGTCGTTGAGTGCCACCAGGCTCTTGGGCTCAAGGTCCAGCGTCTTACGAAACAAGGCCTGTGCGTTTTGCAGCTGCCCCTGTTTGGTGCAAACGCTGGCCATCAGGCGGTAGGTTTCTCCGTCCCCGCTATTCAGCTCCAGCGCTTTGTTCAGGCAAGTCGAGGCTTCGTTCAATGAATTGCGGAGAAAATGGCACCGACCCAAGGTCCGCCAAAGAAAATGAGATTTTCGATAAGTGTTCAGATTGCTGGCACAGGTCGCCGCCGCCTTGTTGATATTGCCCGTTGCAATATCCTGTTTGATTTGGCTGATCAGCTCCGATGGAGGCTCATCGATGTTGTCCAACCGATGCCGCAAAGCACGCAGAGCTTCTCTAGCCTTGTTGTTTTGTGGATAACGCGACAGGACGTCACCGTAGACTTTGGTTGCGTCTTCGAGTTTCTCTTTACGTTCAAGGTGTTGGGCTTTGCTAAGGCTGGTTGCGACGGTCATGGAATCCTATCTCACTTACGATACGCTGTGGCGGAGGCATGTTTCTGTGCCTTTTGTCCGCGTCCCCCATAGGAGTAGGACGAGAAAATTAAGATAGAATTGATTCAGTGCGCGGTGTTGGGGCAACGGTGATGTTTGAGCAATCGATGCAAATTAACGCATTCAAACTATTAAATAAAATTTCCAGTCAGGGCGCTGTGTGAAGCCAGCGTAAGCCGGCTCCAGATGCTGGCGGCCAGGAATTGGCGCATTTTGGCGTGCTAAAACCGAATCCAGCGTCACGGAAAAAGCTGTCGGTGGCTTCTGCCCTTGAATTCAAGGGCTACACCGGCTAAATCCCGCAGATCGCAAAACAGCAAAAGAGACGCAGCCAAATGGCCAGCATCAATCCCGTTCAGTTTATCCAGCAGGTCCGCGCCGAGGTCTCCAAGGTCGTATGGCCAACACGCCGTGAAGTGTTGTTGACAACCGTTATGGTTTTCATCATGGCAGCTTTGACCGCTGTTTTCTTTGCGTTAGTGGATCTGGCCATTCGTTCCGGTCTGGCGTTCATACTCGGATAAGCCGAGGCGAGGGGCATCAAGCGTCTCTCGATTGTCGCTTTCGGGCGCGTGCTGACACTTGATCTTGGCGAACAGCCGGAGTAGTTCAGCCGCTATCCCTGACAAAGGCGTGTGGCGATTCGGTTGCGCGCCGATTTTTATTGGGTCCGTGTGGTGTTGGCTGAAATGCCGACCAGACACGGGAAGAAATGTAATCAACGGTGTGGGCACTCAAGCCCGCGTGGCAGAACAAGGGCGATCAAGTTCATGGCGAAACGGTGGTATTCGGTCAGCGTTCTTTCGAATTTCGAGAAGAAAATCGCAGAACAAATCCGTGCCGAAGTGATCGAAAAGGGTCTTGAGGACGAGATCGACGAAGTTCTGGTCCCCACCGAGGAGGTGATCGAAGTGCGTCGCGGCAAGAAAGTGACCTCTGAGCGTCGCTTTATGCCGGGGTATGTGCTGGTCCACATGGAGATGTCGGATCGTGGCTATCACCTGATTTCCTCGATCAACCGCGTCACCGGTTTCCTGGGCCCGCAAGGTCGCCCGATGCCGATGCGCGATGCCGAAGTGAACGGTATCCTCAACCGCGTCAGCGAGAACGAGGAAGCACCGCGCACGCTCATCAGCTTTGAGGTGGGTGAAAGGGTCAAGGTCAACGACGGTCCGTTCGAAGATTTCGACGGTATGGTCGAAGGTGTCGACGACGAGCATCAAAAGCTCAAGGTTACCGTGTCCATCTTTGGTCGCGAAACACCGGTCGAACTGGATTTCACTCAGGTCACCAAACAAACCTGATGGAAACAAGCCGCGGTGCTGGAGCAATCCGGCGCGCGGCTTTGAGCGTGGGAGGCAATGGCATCGCGATGTCAGAGCTGTACCACACAACATGAGAGGCCCAAGGGACGCGTCCTGCGGGTGTTGAAAAGGAGATAACCAGATGGCAAAGAAGCTTGCTGGTACAATGAAGCTGCAGATCCCTGCAGGTCAAGCAAACCCATCCCCGCCAGTTGGTCCGGCGCTGGGTCAGCGCGGCATCAACATCATGGAATTCTGTAAGGCGTTCAACGCCAAGACACAGGAAATGGAGCCCGGTGCGCCGTGCCCGACCGTGATCACCTATTATCAGGATAAGTCCTTCACCATGGACATCAAGACGCCGCCTGCGTCTTATTACCTGAAAAAAGCAGCTGGCCTGAAGCCAGTTGGCAAGCGTAACCGTCCCCGTGGTGCAGAAGCACCTGGCCGTGAGATCGTTGCGTCTGTAACTGCTGCACAAGTACGCGAAATCGCCGAAGCGAAGATGAAAGATCTGACCGCGAACGACGTAGAAGCGGCAATGCAGATCATCCTGGGCTCCGCCCGTTCTATGGGTATCGAGGTGAAAGGCTAAATCATGGCAAAGCTCGGTAAACGTACCCGCGCAGCGCGCGAAGCCTTCGCTGGCAAAGAGAACCTGACCGTTGAAGAAGCTGTTGCACTGGTGAAAACCAATGCGGTTGCAAAATTCGACGAAACCATCGAAATCGCGCTGAACCTCGGCGTTGACACACGTCACGCGGACCAAATGGTTCGTGGCGTTATCGGTCTGCCCAACGGCACCGGTAAAGCAATGCGTGTTGCTGTGTTCGCACGTGGCCCCAAAGCTGAAGAAGCTCAGGCTGCAGGCGCAGACATCGTTGGTGCGGAAGACCTGATGGAAGCCGTTCAAGGCGGCAACCTGGACTTTGATCGCTGCATCGCGACACCTGACATGATGCCGATCGTTGGTCGCCTGGGTAAAATCCTTGGCCCACGTAATCTGATGCCGAACCCCAAAGTTGGCACCGTGACTATGGACGTGAAAGCGGCCGTAGAAGCAGCCAAAGGTGGTGAAGTGCAGTTCAAAGCCGAAAAAGGCGGTGTTGTGCACGCAGGCGTTGGCAAAGCATCCTTTGACGAAGCAAAGCTGGTTGAGAACGTAAAAGCGTTCATCTCCGCTGTTGCTAAAGCAAGGCCTGCTGGTGCCAAAGGCGCATACATGAAGAAAATCGCTCTGTCGTCCACCATGGGCCCCGGCGTTACGCTTGATGTAGAAGGTGCCGTCAGCGAGTAATTCGCGGACCAACATTTCAAAAGATTGAGGCGGATCCTGCGGGATTCGCCTCGTTTCGTTTCTAGGGCCGTAAAGCCTGCGCAAACCGAGATTGGATGCGGATTTACCCCTTGGAAATCTCTCGGTTTGGGACTAAGTACGAGCACGGAATGAAGCGTGCGATTCGTCGTGCGCTTCATTCCGTTTCGTCCAAGATGGTGGGTGGCTTGTCGATCGGGCCTTAATTTCCCTCCTGAGACGGGTAAGACCAGATAGATCGAGGGATTTTTAACCCTCGGGCAGATTTTGGCTCATCCCGTAAAACGGACCCGAACGCCGGGCCTTGGTCACAAGGTCGGGCACATAATGAGCCGGGGTGTTTTGCACCCCATAACTTGGAGAGAACTGTGGATAGAGCCCAGAAAGAGAAAGTGGTCGAGGAACTCGGCCAGATCTTCGAAAGCTCTGGCGTTGTGGTCGTATCCCACTACGTCGGTCTGACAGTTTCCGAGATGCAAGACCTTCGCGCGCGTGCTCGTGACGCGGAGTGCTCTGTGCGTGTTGCCAAGAACAGGCTCGCCAAAATCGCCCTCGAGGGTAAGCCGTGTGAAAGCATGACGAACCTGCTGACGGGTATGACCGTTCTCACCTATTCCGAGGATCCTGTGGCTGCGGCCAAGGTTGCCGAGGGCTTTGCCAAAGATAACGACAAGTTCGTGATCCTTGGTGGTGCAATGGGTGAAAACGCTCTGGATCGTGCTGGCGTTGCTACAGTGTCGAAGATGCCTTCCCGCGAGGAGCTTATTGCTTCTATCGCTGGCTGCATCGGCGCACCTGCAAGCAACATCGCTGGCGCAATTGGCGCACCTGCAAGCGACATCGCAAGCATCCTTTCGACCATCGAAGAGAAGGCGGAAGCTGCGTAAGCGGTTGGAACTGACTGACTGGCGTAGGGATGTAACCTCTGCGTTGGAACACACACAATTTATACGGAAAGAGCTAAGAAAATGGCTGATCTGAAAGCACTCGCGGAAAGCATCGTTGGTCTGACCCTGCTGGAAGCACAAGAACTGAAAACCATCCTGAAGGATGAGTACGGCATCGAGCCCGCAGCTGGCGGCGCAGTTGTCATGGCGGCGGCAGAAGGCGGCGCAGCTGCTGAAGAAGAAAAGACTGAATTCGACGTCGTTCTGAAGAACGCCGGCGCATCCAAGATCAACGTGATCAAAGAAGTTCGCGCCATCACCGGTCTGGGCCTGAAAGAAGCAAAAGGTCTGGTCGAAGCTGGCGGCAAGATTAAAGAAGGCGTCGACAAAGCCGAAGCAGAAGACGTCAAAGCGAAGCTGGAAGCAGCTGGCGCGGAAGTCGAGCTGGCCTAATCGCCGCTTAGGGAGAAAAGAGGGTAGCAATCTCGCTCTGAAATTGCTCTCTGTGCTCCCAAGTTTCAGGCTGGGTTCGGGGTCTCCCGAGCCCAGCCGTACCTGTCTTAGTAAGGACCCCAATTCCGGGGTGTTTTCTAAGGCGAGGTTCAAGGGATCGGGAAGGCCGTCATACGGGACGACGGTCGTGAATTGATCCGAACACGCCGTCTCGTATGGGCAAGGCGCCGGAGCCCGGCGGCGTTCTTGCTTCATGAGAACATCGAAAGGTGACATCTGACATGGCTCAAACGTTCCTTGGCCAGAAACGTCTTCGGAAATATTACGGCAAAATCCGTGAAGTTTTGGAAATGCCGAACCTCATTGAGGTGCAAAAATCTTCTTACGATCTATTCCTGCGCTCAGGTGATGCTGATCTGCCGACTGACGGCGAAGGCATCATGGGTGTGTTTCAATCTGTTTTCCCGATTAAGGATTTCAACGAAACATCCGTTCTGGAGTTCGTGAAGTACGAGCTTGAGAAACCCAAGTACGACGTTGATGAATGTATGCAACGCGACATGACTTACAGCGCTCCGCTGAAAGTTACGCTGCGTCTGATCGTATTCGATATCGACGAAGACACAGGCGCCAAGTCCGTTAAGGACATCAAGGAACAGGACGTCTTTATGGGCGACATGCCCCTGATGACGCCAAACGGCACCTTTGTCGTCAACGGCACAGAGCGTGTGATCGTGTCCCAGATGCACCGTTCGCCGGGCGTCTTCTTTGACCACGACAAAGGCAAAACGCACTCCTCTGGTAAGCTGCTGTTTGCCTGCCGCATTATCCCGTATCGCGGCTCGTGGCTGGACTTTGAGTTCGACGCAAAAGACATCGTCTTTGCCCGGATCGACCGTCGCCGCAAACTGCCTGTAACCACCCTGCTTTATGCGCTGGGTCTGGACCAGGAAGGCATCTGTGACGCGTATTACAACACAGTGACCTTCAAGCTGGAGAAATCACGCGGCTGGGTTACCCCGTTCTTCCCGCAGCGTGTGCGTGGTACCCGTCCGATCTTTGATCTGGTCGACGCAGCAACAGGTGAGATCATCTGTGAAGCCGGCAAGAAAGTCACGCCGCGCGCTGTGAAAAAGATGATCGACGAAGGCTCCATCACCGAGCTGTTGGTTCCCTTTGATCACATCGTCGGCAAATTTGTCTCCAAAGACATCATCAACGAAGAAAACGGCGCGATCTATGTCGAAGCCGGTGATGAGCTGACGCTGGAGCACGACAAAGATGGCGACATCATTGGCGGTACTCTGAAAGAGCTGATGGATGCCGGTATCACCGACATTCCGGTTCTGGACATCGACAATGTCAACGTTGGCCCCTACATCCGCAACACGATGGCTGCGGACAAAAACATGGGCCGCGACACCGCGCTGATGGACATCTACCGCGTTATGCGTCCGGGCGAGCCGCCCACCGTCGAAGCGGCCTCCGCGCTGTTTGACACCCTGTTCTTTGATGGCGAGCGTTACGACCTGTCGGCCGTTGGTCGCGTCAAGATGAACATGCGTCTGGCTCTGGATGCCGAAGACACCATGCGCACCCTGCGTAAGGAAGACATCGTCTCTTGCATCAAAGCGCTGGTTGAGCTGCGTGACGGCAAAGGCGATATCGACGATATCGACCACTTGGGTAACCGTCGTGTACGTTCCGTTGGCGAGCTGATGGAAAACCAATACCGTGTTGGCCTGCTGCGGATGGAACGCGCGATCAAGGAACGTATGTCCTCGGTCGAAATCGACACCATCATGCCGCAAGACCTGATCAACGCAAAACCAGCAGCAGCGGCTGTTCGTGAATTCTTCGGCTCCTCGCAGTTGTCGCAGTTCATGGACCAAACCAACCCGCTGTCTGAAGTGACCCACAAACGTCGCCTCTCGGCGCTTGGCCCTGGCGGTTTGACCCGTGAGCGCGCAGGCTTTGAGGTTCGCGACGTTCACCCGACCCACTATGGTCGGATGTGTCCGATTGAAACGCCGGAAGGCCCGAACATTGGTCTGATCAACTCGCTGGCGACCTTTGCCCGCGTCAACAAATACGGTTTCATCGAAACGCCGTACCGTAAGGTTGTTGAATCCAAGGTAACCGACGAAGTTCACTACATGTCGGCCACCGAAGAGATGCGCCACACGGTTGCTCAGGCAAACGCGACGCTGGACGAGAATGGCAAGTTCATCAACGAGCTGGTCAACACCCGTCAGTCCGGTGACTACACCATGGCGCCAAGCGATGCTGTCGATCTGATCGACGTCTCGCCCAAGCAGTTGGTCTCGGTTGCGGCCTCGCTTATTCCGTTCCTCGAAAACGACGATGCGAACCGGGCTCTGATGGGCTCGAACATGCAACGTCAGGCGGTTCCATTGCTGCGCGCAGAAGCGCCGCTGGTGGGTACCGGCATCGAAGAAAAAGTAGCGATCGACTCGGGCGCTGCGATCCAGGCGAAACGTGCGGGCATCATCGACCAGGTCGACGCTCAGCGTATCGTTATTCGCGCGACCTCCGACCTTGAGCTGGGTGACGCAGGCGTAGACATCTACCGCATGCGCAAATTCCAGCGTTCGAACCAAAACACCTGTATCAACCAGCGTCCGCTGGTGAAGGTGGGTGACACGGTTCAAAAGGGCGAAGTGATTGCCGATGGTCCGTCCACCGATATGGGCGAACTGGCTCTGGGTAAAAACGTGGTCGTCGCGTTTATGCCTTGGAACGGCTACAACTACGAAGACTCCATCCTGATTTCAGAGCGTATCTCGCGTGATGACGTGTTTACTTCGGTTCACATCGAAGAATTCGAAGTCGCGGCGCGTGACACGAAACTGGGTCCAGAAGAAATCACTCGCGATATCCCCAACGTTGGTGAAGAAGCGCTGCGTAACCTCGACGAGGCTGGCATCGTTTACATCGGCGCGGACGTTGAACCGGGCGACATTCTGGTTGGTAAGATCACCCCTAAAGGTGAATCGCCAATGACCCCAGAAGAGAAGCTGCTGCGCGCCATCTTTGGTGAAAAAGCATCTGACGTTCGTGATACTTCGATGCGCGTCAAACCGGGTGACTATGGTACCGTTGTTGAGGTGCGCGTCTTTAACCGCCACGGTGTGGAAAAAGACGAACGTGCCCTGCAGATCGAGCGTGAGGAAGTTGAACGCCTCGCACGTGACCGCGACGACGAACTGGTGATCTTGGACCGCAACATCTACGCACGTCTGCGTGGCATGCTGGCGGGTAAAGTTGCCGTCAAAGGACCAAAAGGTATCCGTTCCGGTGCCGAAATCTCCGAAGAGCTGCTGGATTCCATGCCACGCGGTCAATGGTGGATGCTGGCGCTAGAAGACGAGCAGTCTGCACAGATCGTTGAAGCCCTGAACGAGCAATACGAAGCGCAGAAACGCGCCTTGGATGCTCGTTTCGAAGACAAAGTCGAAAAAGTCCGCCGTGGTGATGATTTGCCACCGGGTGTGATGAAGATGGTCAAAGTCTTCATCGCGGTGAAGCGTAAGCTGCAGCCGGGTGACAAAATGGCCGGTCGTCACGGGAACAAGGGTGTTATCTCCCGCGTTGTTCCCATGGAAGACATGCCGTTCCTGGCCGATGGTACGCCGGTCGACTTCTGTCTGAACCCGCTGGGTGTTCCGTCGCGTATGAACGTTGGTCAGATCCTTGAAACCCACATGGGTTGGGCCGCTCGCGGTCTGGGCATCAAAGTTGACGATGCGCTGCAGGACTACCGCCGTTCCGGTGACATGACTCCGGTACGTGAAGCGCTGCGTTTGGCCTATGGTGAGGATGTCTACGAAGAAGGCATCACCAACATGGAAGAAAACCAGATGCTGGAAGCGGCAGGCAATGTTGCCCGCGGTGTTCCGATCGCCACTCCGGTTTTCGATGGTGCCAAGGAATTGGACGTCAACGATGCACTGAAACGTGCGGGCTTTGACACCTCGGGTCAGTCGGTTCTGTTTGACGGCCGTACAGGTGAGCAATTCGCGCGTCCGGTGACAGTTGGTGTCAAATACCTGCTGAAACTGCACCACCTGGTCGACGACAAAATCCACGCCCGTTCAACCGGTCCGTACTCGCTTGTTACGCAGCAGCCGCTGGGTGGTAAGGCGCAGTTCGGTGGTCAGCGCTTTGGTGAGATGGAGGTCTGGGCTCTGGAAGCTTACGGCGCCGCCTACACCTTGCAGGAAATGCTGACTGTGAAATCGGATGACGTGGCTGGCCGGACCAAGGTCTATGAAAGCATCGTCAAGGGCGAAGACAACTTCGAGGCAGGCATCCCAGAATCGTTCAACGTTCTGGTGAAAGAAGTCCGTGGTCTCGGCCTGAATATGGAACTCTTGGATGCTGAGGTAGAGGAGTAATCGGTTATTGGACTTCTGGCACGCCTTAGGCTGGATATCTGTTGTAGTTGCGTGTGGGTATCTTCTCACACGCGGCTTCATCCGCCAGACTTTGTTGAACCAGAAGTACGAGTACAACCCGATTGATCCCTCAACTTGGTCCCTAAAACATGGGTGGGAATCTATATGCAATTGCTCCTTCAACCTACTGTGCATCTTTGTGGTCTTGAAATGTGCTCAGCTTCTTCTTCTGTGACCGCTGTCAACAGTCAGATTGGATAAAAAAATGAACCAGGAAATCACCAACAACCCGTTCAATCCGCTGACGCCGCCCAAGGTCTTTGATGAAATCAAAGTCTCGCTGGCCAGCCCGGAACGGATCCTGTCGTGGTCCTATGGCGAGATCAAAAAGCCAGAAACCATCAACTATCGGACATTCAAGCCCGAGCGTGACGGTCTGTTCTGTGCGCGTATCTTTGGCCCGATCAAAGACTACGAATGCCTGTGTGGTAAATATAAACGCATGAAGTATCGCGGTGTTGTCTGCGAGAAATGTGGTGTTGAAGTTACCCTGCAAAAAGTACGCCGCGAGCGTATGGGCCACATCGAACTGGCGTCGCCTGTCGCACATATCTGGTTCCTGAAATCGCTTCCGTCGCGTATCGGCCTGATGCTGGACATGACCCTGCGTGATCTGGAACGGGTTCTGTATTTCGAAAACTACGTTGTCATCGAGCCGGGTCTGACCGACCTGCAATACGGCCAGATGATGACCGAAGAAGAATATATGGACGCGCAGGACCAGTTTGGCATGGACGCCTTCACCGCCAATATCGGTGCTGAAGCGATCCGTGAGATGCTGTCCCAGATCGATCTGGAAGCCGAAGCCGAGCAGCTGCGTGCTGAGCTGGCCGAAGCCACAGGCGAACTGAAGCCCAAGAAGATCATCAAACGTCTGAAAGTTGTGGAGTCCTTCCTGGAATCCGGCAACCGTCCAGAATGGATGATCATGACCGTTGTCCCGGTAATCCCGCCAGAATTGCGCCCGCTGGTGCCGCTGGATGGGGGCCGTTTCGCGACCTCTGATCTGAACGATCTGTACCGTCGTGTAATCAACCGGAACAACCGTCTGAAGCGTCTGATCGAACTGCGCGCACCTGACATCATCGTTCGCAACGAAAAGCGGATGCTGCAGGAATCTGTGGATGCATTGTTCGACAATGGCCGTCGTGGTCGCGTGATCACTGGCGCCAACAAGCGTCCGTTGAAATCGCTGTCTGACATGCTGAAAGGTAAGCAGGGTCGCTTCCGTCAAAACCTTTTGGGTAAGCGCGTCGACTTCTCTGGCCGTTCGGTTATCGTGACCGGTCCAGAGCTGAAGCTGCATCAATGTGGCTTGCCCAAGAAGATGGCGCTCGAACTGTTCAAACCCTTCATCTATTCACGTCTGGAGGCCAAAGGTCTGTCCTCCACCGTGAAACAGGCGAAGAAACTGGTCGAAAAAGAGCGTCCCGAAGTTTGGGATATCCTCGACGAGGTGATCCGCGAACACCCGGTCATGCTGAACCGTGCGCCGACGCTGCACCGTTTGGGCATCCAGGCGTTTGAACCCACGCTGATAGAGGGGAAAGCGATCCAGCTGCACCCGCTGGTCTGTTCGGCGTTTAACGCGGACTTTGATGGTGACCAAATGGCGGTCCACGTTCCTCTGAGCCTCGAAGCCCAGTTGGAAGCGCGTGTTCTGATGATGTCCACCAACAACGTTCTGTCGCCTGCAAACGGTGCACCGATCATCGTTCCTTCGCAGGATATGATCTTGGGTCTCTACTATCTGACCCTGGAACGTGAAGGCATGATTGGCGAAGGCATGGTCTTCGGCACCTTGGACGAAGTGCACCACGCGCTGGACGCTGGCGAAGTGCACCTGCACTCCAAAGTCACCGCACGTGTTCTGCAGATCGACGAGGAAGGCAACGAGGTTTACCAGCGTTTTGAAACCACGCCGGGCCGTGTCCGTCTGGGTGCGTTGCTGCCACACAATGCCAAAGCACCGTTTGAACTGGTGAACCGTCTTCTGCGGAAGAAGGAAGTGCAGCAGGTCATCGACACCGTCTACCGTTATTGCGGTCAGAAAGAGTCAGTTATCTTCTGTGACCAGATCATGACCATGGGCTTCCGCGAAGCGTTCAAGGCCGGTATTTCGTTTGGTAAGGATGACATGGTCATTCCAGACACCAAATGGACCATCGTGGACGAGACCCGTGATCAGGTGAAAGACTTTGAACAGCAGTACATGGACGGCCTGATCACTCAGGGCGAAAAGTACAACAAAGTTGTCGATGCATGGTCAAAGTGTAACGACAAGGTCACTGACGCGATGATGGGCTCCATCTCCGCCGACAAACGTGACGAAGCGGGCGCAGTTATGGAACCGAACTCGGTTTACATGATGGCCCACTCCGGTGCGCGTGGCTCGGTTACACAGATGAAGCAGCTGGGCGGTATGCGCGGCCTGATGGCCAAGCCGAACGGCGACATCATCGAGACGCCGATCATCTCGAACTTTAAAGAAGGTCTGACCGTTCTTGAGTACTTCAACTCTACCCACGGTGCCCGTAAGGGTCTGTCGGATACGGCGCTTAAAACCGCGAACTCGGGTTATCTGACCCGTCGTCTGGTTGACGTGGCACAGGACTGTATCGTTCGCGAAAACGACTGTGGCACCGAGCGTGCAATCACAGCCGAAGCTGCGGTCAATGATGGTGAAGTTGTTGCCTCGATTGGTGAACGTATTCTGGGCCGTGTTGCCGCAGATGACATTTACCGTCCCGGCACCGAAGAGCTGTTGGTGGCTGCCGGTCAGATCATCGACGAACGCATGGCGGACGCAGTTGAAGCAGCAGGTGTTGCATCTACCCGCATCCGCTCGCCTCTGACCTGTGAAAGCGAAGAGGGCGTATGTGCCCAGTGTTACGGTCGTGACCTCGCACGGGGTACCAAGGTGAACGAAGGTGAAGCGGTTGGTATTATCGCGGCGCAATCGATCGGTGAACCTGGTACACAGCTGACGATGCGGACGTTCCACATCGGCGGTGTTGCGCAGGGTGGTCAGCAGTCCTTCCAGGAAGCAAGCCAGGAAGGTAAGATCGTCTTTGAGAACCCCAATATCCTGGAAAACGCCAATGGCGAGATCCTGGTTATGGGCCGGAACATGAAGCTGATCATCGAAGATGAGCACGGTGAAGAGCGCGCCAGCCACAAGCTGACCTATGGCTCTAAACTGTTCGTCAAAGAAGGTCAGACCATCGCGCGTGGCGACAAGCTGTACGAATGGGATCCCTATACTCTGCCGATCATCGCAGAGAAGGCCGGTACCACCAAATACGTCGACCTGGTTGCAGGTATCGCGGTCCGTGAAGAGACCGACGAAGCAACGGGTATGACCCAGAAGATCGTGATCGACTGGCGTGCGGCTCCGAAAGGGTCTGAACTCAAGCCTGAAGTCATCCTGCTGGGTGCAGACGGTGAGCCGATCCGCAACGATCTGGGCAACCCAGTGACCTATCCAATGTCGGTTGATGCGGTTCTGTCCTGTGAAGACGGTCAGGAAATGCAAGCTGGTGACATTATCGCGCGTATCCCGCGTGAAGGTGCCAAGACCAAAGACATTACCGGTGGTCTGCCACGGGTTGCGGAACTGTTCGAAGCGCGTCGTCCAAAAGATCACGCGATCATCGCCGAAATCGATGGTCACGTCCGCTTTGGCCGCGACTACAAGAACAAGCGTCGCATCTCGATCGAGCCTGTTGATGAGGCACTGGAAACCGTCGAATACATGGTACCCAAGGGTAAGCACATTCCTGTTCAGGAAGGTGATTTTGTCCAGAAGGGTGACTACATCATGGACGGTAACCCAGCGCCACACGACATTCTGGCGATTATGGGTGTCGAGGCTCTGGCCAACTACATGATCGACGAAGTTCAGGACGTTTATCGCCTGCAGGGTGTTAAGATCAACGACAAGCACATCGAGGTGATCGTTCGCCAGATGCTGCAAAAGTGGGAGATCTCGGACTCTGGTGACACAACGCTGCTGAAAGGCGAGCATGTGGACAAGCAGGAATTCGACCAAGCCAATGAAAAGGCGATTGCACGCAGCAAACGCCCAGCCAAAGGCGCGCCGATCCTGTTGGGTATCACCAAAGCGTCGCTTCAGACCCGTTCCTTCATCTCGGCGGCCTCTTTCCAGGAGACCACACGTGTTCTGACCGAAGCCTCGGTTCAGGGTAAGCGAGACAAGCTGGTTGGTTTGAAAGAAAACGTCATCGTGGGTCGTCTGATCCCGGCCGGTACCGGTGGGGCAACCCAGCGTATGCGTCAGGTCGCTCAGTCGCGCGACAACGTGGTTCTGGAAGCCCGTCGTGACGAAGCAGCCGCAGCTGCCGCCCTGGCCGCTCCGGTTGTCGAAGACGACATGGCTGCTGATCTGGACAACCTGGTGGAAACACCGGAAAGCCGCGATTAAGCAACGAAATCCTCGGCTGTGCATCTCTGCGCAGCCGACTGAGATCTACAAAACGCCCGCTGCCTCGATTCGCAGCGGGCGTTTTTTGTGCGCAATTCATATGCCTTCAAACGAAGCGAATATCGCTTGGAATTAGACTGTAAATTGACGTCTAGTACTTGTAATTATTTGAAATTAATGACTTATATCTAGGTCGATACCTAAATCTATCGCAAAGGCCGCGTCCGGTCGCCGCACAGAAGATAAGCGTAAGTGCGACGTAATGCGCTCAGTTTTCGACCTTACACACAAGAAGTGGATTAAAAATTGAGCAAATTAACCAGTTCACGAAAACCTGCGTCGAGAGCGATTGATTTATAGGCAGTTGAGAGGGTCATAGTATAGGCGCTCGTGGCCCTAAGAGGAAAACCTCAGGCATGAGCGTGTGACGGCCATGCGAATTGGACCTCGAAAAAGCCGCCACACCATTTGCAACATTGTTGCGGGATCTTGCTACGCCTTTGCACTCTTGGGTGCAATGCCGTTTGCCTGTGCCCGCCAGGAGGAATGACATGACCCGTCTCACCAAACTTATGGCAACAACTGCAGCGTCCATGCTGGTTGCAGGTGCCGCTGCTGCTGCGGATTGCCCTGTAAAAGTTGGCGTGCTGCACTCGCTGTCCGGTACTATGGCGATCTCTGAAACCACCCTGAAAGACACCATGCTGATGCTGATCGAACAGCAAAACAAAGCTGGTGGCGTTCTGGGTTGTCAGATCGAACCCGTTGTTGTTGACCCGGCGTCTGACTGGCCGCTGTTTGCTGAAAAAGCCCGCGAGCTGCTGACCGTTCACGAAGTTGACGTGATCTTTGGCAACTGGACATCTGTTTCGCGCAAGTCCGTGCTGCCCGTCATCGAAGAGCTGAACGGCCTGCTGTTCTACCCGGTTCAGTATGAAGGCGAAGAAAGCTCCAAGAACGTATTCTACACCGGTGCCGCTCCCAACCAGCAGGCGATCCCTGCGGTTGACTACTTCCTCGAAGAGCTGGGCATCGAACGTTTCGCACTTCTGGGCACCGACTATGTGTACCCACGGACCACCAACAACATCCTTGAGCAGTACCTGAAAGACAAAGGTATCGCCGCGGAAGACATCTTTGTGAACTACACGCCGTTTGGCCACTCTGACTGGGCAACTATCGTTTCTGACGTTGTGGGCCTCGGCGAAGGCGGCAAGCAGGTTGGCGTGATCTCCACCGTCAACGGTGACGCAAACATCGGCTTCTACAAAGAGCTGGCAGCTGCTGGTGTATCTGCGGACGATCTGCCTGTTGTTGCGTTCTCGGTTGGTGAAGAAGAACTGTCCGGTCTGGACACATCCAACCTTGTCGGTCATCTGGCGGCCTGGAACTACTTCCAGTCAGCAGAAACCGAAGCAAACGCTGAATTCATCGACGCATGGAAAGAGTTTGCAGGCGCTGAGCGTGTGACCAACGATCCAATGGAAGCACACTACATCGGCTTCAACATGTGGGTTGCTGCGACCGAAGCTGCGGGTTCTACGGATGTCGACGCGGTTCGTACCTCTATGTACGGCCAGGAATTCCCGAACCTGACCGGTGGTACAGCGGTTATGCTGCCGAACCACCACTTGGCGAAGCCGGTTCTGATCGGTGAAATCCAGGCAGACGGACAGTTCGACATCATCTCCAAAACCACCGAAGTTCCAGGCGACGCTTGGACTGACTTCCTGCCGGAATCGGCTGTTCTGACGTCTGACTGGAAAGATCTGGGTTGCGGTATGTACAATACTGAGACCAAGACCTGCGTTCAGTTGACTTCTAACTACTAATCCACCCAAGACCGGCCAGTGGCGCGCATATTGTGCCACTGGCCCAGGATCAGGGCGAAATTTTTCCCATGTTGCGACTACTTACTCTCGTCATCGCTTTGGCGTGGCTACCTTTTGCCGTGTCTGCTCAAGAGCTGCAGACCCTTTTGCAAAGCCACCGCGATGTAATTATCAAACCCTCACGCAAAACTGTTGGCCCGACGCTCGACGCGCTGGTCGCCTCTGGGCTCCCAACGGTCCGTGGCTTTCTGGAAGCCTGGCAGGAAAAGAACGTCTACCTGCATGCGGAGGATGACCTGTTTTATACCGGTTCCGAGGACGACAGTGGTGATCTGACCCTGCTCGATGTCGATACCGGTGCAGAAGCCGCAACCGGCGTTGGTAGGAAAGATGCCCAACAGATTAAACCCAATGGCGGTGTGCGCCGCGAGATCGGATCCGCGCTGGTGGCGTTCCAGCTCAGCGACCCTGATATCGCCCGCCGCACCCAGGCATTGGACGCTTTGGCGCGCGCGCTGGATGCGTCGCAATTGGCGCCGCTGATTGCCTCCATCGACAGCGAGACCGACGCACGTCTAAAGACGCGTAAACAGAAACTAGCGAACTATCTGCAGGCACGATTTGGTGAATCCCCGGCGATCCGTGTCGCCGCGATCAACAACCTTGCCGATGATCTAAGCGTGGATGGTCGGGCCGTTCTGTCGCAGATCCTTGCGGTCAAGATGCTGGTGGCGCAAGAGCTGCCGGACGGCACCAATGTGGCCTCAGTACTGGCACCCGGCGAAGGGGATCTGGAACGCGACACAGCCTATCAGATGCTGGTGGACGATCACGGTCTGCCTGCTCTGGTCTTGGCTTCTGATATCCGGCGCGCGCTTGAGACGCACGTCGAAGGTGGCATTTCAGGCGGTGTTCCCGTTGCAAAGCTGGACAACCAAGCAGAACGCATCCGGGCCTATGACACGTTGGTCGCCGCAGGCAAAGTTCCGGCGCGTGTATCCGAGGCCGCCATTGACGCAGCTTTTGCTGACTGGGGCTTTTACAACGTCTACCTGGAAAGCGACCCAACCATTACCGAAGCGGCTGAGACCGCACAGGCCAGCGTAAAAACACGCGTCAGCCTGAGCCAGACGGCAGACATCGGCCTTGATGCGATCTCCCTGGCGTCGATTTACTTCCTCGCGGCGATTGGCCTTGCGGTTACCTTTGGCGTGATGGGCGTGATTAACATGGCCCATGGTGAGTTCATCATGATGGGCGCCTATACCGGATATATCGTGCAACAGATCGTGCCAGACTATACACTGTCTCTGATTATTGCACTGCCGCTGGCCTTTGCCGTGACCTTTGGTGCCGGTGTTGCGATGGAACGTTTGGTGATCCGTTGGCTGTACAACCGGCCCTTGGAAACACTGCTGGCGACCTTTGGGATTTCCATTGCGTTGCAACAGCTAGCCAAGAACATCTTTGGCACCCAAGCACGCCCGCTGACCTCTCCCGGTTGGTTAGACGGCGCATGGATCATCAACGATGTGATCCAGATCAGCTATATCCGGATCGCGATCTTTGTGTTGGCGCTGACCTTCCTGTGCCTGCTGCTGCTAATCTTGAAACGCACGCGCCTGGGCCTTGAGGTCCGCGCCGTGACACAGAATCCACGTATGGCGGCCTCGATGGGGATCAACCCTGAAAAGATCAAAATGCTGACCTTTGGTCTGGGCTCTGGTATCGCCGGTATCGCCGGTGTTGCGATCGGCCTTTATGCCAAGGTCACGTCCGAGATGGGTGCCGACTATATTGTACAAAGCTTCATGACCGTGGTTGTGGGCGGTGTTGGCAACGTTTGGGGCACGCTGGCAGGTGCCAGCATGATCGGTGGCTTCCAGAAAGGTGTCGAATGGTTGAACCCGTCGAACACCCTGGCCGCGCAGACCTATATGATCCTCTTCATCATCCTGTTCATTCAATTCCGGCCCAAGGGCATCGTCGCCCTCAAAGGCCGCGCGGCGGGAGATTGATCCGATGCAACGTTCTTTTCTTGCGCAAAATCCATCCGTTCTGTGGTTCCTCGCAGCGCTTGGCATCTTCACCATCGGCGTGACCCTTCTGGCCGAAGGCACTGGGTCTGCCTTTATCTCAACCTCCTTTGTGAAAACATTGGGTAAGGTCCTGTGCCTGTGCCTGATTGCCATCGCGATGGATGTGGTCTGGGGCTATTGCGGGATCCTCTCCCTTGGTCATTTCGCCTTCTTTGGCATTGGTGGATATTCGGTCGGCATGTGGCTGATGTACGCCCGGACCGAGGCGATTGTTGAAACCAGCATGGCCCCCAGCGTGATCCCACCAACCGCGGCCGAGGTGCAGGACGCCATCGCGGCCCAGATCTTTGGCGTGGTGGGTGCATCTGAATTTCCGATGATCTGGATGTTCTCCCATTCGCTGGTTCTGCAGCTGCTGATGGTCGTGTTGATCCCCGGTCTCCTGGCGCTGATCTTTGGATGGCTTGCGTTTCGCAGTCGGGTCACGGGCGTTTACCTGTCGATCCTGACCCAGGCGATGACGCTGGCGCTGTCGCTCTACCTGCTGCAAAACGATTCAGGTTTGCGCGGCAATAACGGTCTGTCGGGGCTGCAGAACATTCCAGGTTTCGACAACGTGCCCCAATCGACAATTTCGATGGTGTTCTTTTGGGCCTCGGCGCTGGCGCTGGGGGCGGGCTATGTCCTGTTCGCGCGGGTTCTGTCGGGCAAAATGGGCAGCGTGATCCGTGCGGTGCGTGATGATGAGGTCCGCGTGCGGTTCCTTGGCTATCACGTGGAAAGCTACAAGCTGTTTGTCTTTACCCTGACAGCGATCGTCGCGGGCATTGCCGGCGCGCTTTACTACCCGCAGGCGGGCATCATCAACCCAACCGAGGTCGCCCCCATCGCGTCGATCTATTTGGCGGTCTGGGTGGCAATTGGCGGGCGCGGGCGCTTGTACGGCTCGGTCATCGGGGCGGCGTTTGTCTCGCTTCTGGCCAGCTGGTTCACCGGCGGCGGTGCGCCCAATATCAACCTCGGCGTCTATGAAATTCTGTGGACCGAATGGTGGCTGGTGCTGCTGGGCGCAAGCTTTGTGGCGGTGACGCTGTTCTTCCCGGGCGGCATTGGGTCGCTGTTTGATCGGCTGAAAGGAGATGCAAAATGAGCACCTTGCTAGAGCTTTCAGGCGTCTCCGTCTCCTTTGACGGGTTCAAGGCGATCAATAATCTGTCGTTCCAAATTGGCGAGCCAGAGCTGCGGGCCATCATCGGCCCCAACGGTGCGGGCAAGACCACATTCATGGATATTGTCACCGGCAAAACCAAACCCGACGAAGGGCGCATTGTCTTTGGGGAACGAAACATCTCGTTGATTGGGATGTCCGAAAGCAAGATCGCCCGCGAAGGGGTAGGGCGCAAGTTCCAAAAACCCACCGTGTTTGAGGCGCAAACCGTGCGCGAAAACCTCGCTATGGCACTGAAAAACCCGCGCGGCCCGTTCGAGGTTTTGTTTTACCGCAAAACCAAAGAAGGCGCAGCCCGGATCGAGGCGTTGGCAGAACAGATCGGCCTTACGGATGAGCTGACCCGTGTGGCCGGTGAACTCAGCCATGGTCAAAAACAATGGCTGGAGATCGGCATGTTGCTGGCGCAAGAACCGCGCCTGTTGTTGGTGGATGAACCGGCGGCTGGCATGACCCCGGCCGAACGGGAAAAGACCACCACGATGCTGGTTGACGCCGCAAAGACGCGCGCTGTTGTTGTCGTTGAACATGACATGGAGTTCGTGCGCCGTCTGAATTGCAAAGTGACGGTCCTGCACGAAGGGTCGGTTCTGGCCGAGGGCTCGCTGGATCACGTGACCCAGAACCCCGAAGTCATCGAAGTCTATCTGGGACGTTGAACAATGTTGAAACTTGAAAATTTGACCCTGCACTATGGGCACTCCCAGATCCTGTACGACATCTCGATGGAGGTGCAGGCGGGTGCTGTGACCTGCCTGATGGGCACCAATGGCGTCGGAAAAACCAGCCTCTTGAAGGCGATTTCCGGCACCCATGCACGTTCAGGTGGGGAGATGGTTTTGAACGGGCAATCCGTCGCCAAATCCACCCCGGCGCATCACCTAGCGCAAATGGGCGTCGGCTATGTGCCCCAGGGCCGCGATGTGTTTCCGCTGATGACGGTTAAGGAAAACCTGGAAACCGGGTTTGCCTGTCTGGAGCGCGGCGACCATATGATCCCGGATGAGATCTATGAGCTGTTTCCCGTGCTGAAAGAGATGCAGAACCGCCGCGGCGGCGACCTTTCTGGCGGTCAACAACAACAGCTGGCCATCGCCCGCGCTTTGATCACCAAACCGAAATTGCTGCTGTTGGATGAGCCCACCGAAGGCATTCAGCCCAACATCATCAAACAGATCGGTGAGGTCATCAAATACCTGCGCGAACGCGGCGACATGGCCATTGTTCTGGTCGAGCAGTTCTTTGACTTCGGCTACGAGCTTGGCGACCATTTCGTGGTGCTGACACGCGGTGAAGTGGTCCACAACGCCTCCCGTGCAGAGACCGCGCGTGACGCACTGTTGGCCAAAGTCTCCGTCTAGTTCCACGCATATTTCGGTTTCCGCACGCAATTGCGCGTGCGGGACGTGTGCCAATACGACCGACATCTGCCGCAATTTGTATGAATGTCGGCAATGCGGACAAGGACGAAACCGCCTTCGCGGTATTGGCGGTTGTGGCCGGTGCAGCGCGTAGATGTGAGCGTCTTGGATTTTGCGAACTGGCGAACCTGTCCGACGATTGGGACCTTCTCAATCAACGGACAGGAGGATCCCATGTTGGGTCAAAAGACCACGCTGCTGCGTTAACGGATGATAGAAGATATGCGGATCAAGGGTCTGGGGGAGAGCTCTCAGAGAGCGCATACCCGAGTAGTCACATATTTGGCAGAGTTTCTCTGCCGTTCGCCGGCCCCGGCAGAAGATCTGGGATCCTACCAGCTACATATGGTGAACACGAGCGCCACGCCCATCAACGTACAACGCGCGGCTCG
>NZ_JAHHIR010000068.1 GCF_018678075.1 Epibacterium ulvae
TTTTAGCACCCTTTGCCGTCCCATTGCCCGACAGGCGATTGCGTAGAAATCTGCCGAGGGGCGAGGTCACCACCTGCGATATTGGTGATGCGCCGAAGCTGCCAGAATTTCTGGATCAAATTCCACCCGATCAGAACATCGGCAGTGTCACAGCAGACGGAGCGTATGACACTCGAAAATTTCACGAGGCGATTGCCGCCCGCAATGCCCATGCTGTCAGTCCACCGCGCAAGAATGCCAAGCCATGGAAGCCCACAAGCGCCGGTGCCTCCGCCCGAAACGAGGCCGTCAATGCGCAGCGGTTTCTAGGCCGCACTCTGTGGCGACGGCTCCGGCGGATACCACCGCCGAAGCCGTGTCGAAACCAAGATGCATTGTATAAAACTGCTCGGTCAATCGCTGATGGCCAAGGACTTCGACAGGCAGGTCGCGGAGATCCCAATCCGCATCGCCGTCCTCAATCAATACACGGCCCTTGGCGTACCTTTCACAGAGGCCGTAGGGTAAGTCCCTCTGGGAAAAGGCGACGTCCGACCCTCACCCGATTTGTGCAACGAATCCTCCAGTGGACAGGGTTTATCACATTACCTGTTAAACGACAGGTTCGGGGTGGGTGCAATGCACGGGACGTCCCTGATGCCCAGCGTGTGATGTCGCTTCTTCTCTTGCCAAACCTATAAAATCTACCCTAATGTCAGCCGCAAATCCGTTGGGGTGCCACGTTGCCCGTGGCTGAGAGGCGTAAGCCAACCCATCGAACCTGATCCGGGCAATACCGGCGTAGGGAACGGAGACTGAAGCACGCTTTGCCCTTGCAACGCCGCCAATCCAGCCTTTCGCCCTCCAATGCGCCGATCATGACGACTAGAAAGGCGCGTCCATGGGAAATGGCACCTTGCACAACAGTGTCCAAACGGTTGCGGCACTGACCATCGCAGGCTCTGACAGTGGCGGCGGTGCGGGCATTCAAGCCGACCTCAAGACATTCTCGGCGCTTGGCGTTTTTGGCTGCAGCGCGATCACAGCGATCACGGCGCAAAATACCTGTACAGTGACACGGGTCGACGCGATGGCACCGGGCATGGTCGCAGCACAGCTCGAGGCCGTCTTGGGTGATATACACATCCGCGCGATCAAGATCGGCATGCTCGCCACCGTCGCGGTGATCAAAGAGGTCGCGGCGGCCCTTGAAGGCTACACAGGACCCATCGTTCTGGATCCGGTGATGGTGGCCAAATCGGGCGATAAACTCTTGGCGGATGATGCGATTGACGCCTTGAAGACGCATCTTTTGCCCCACGCCACAGTATTGACCCCGAACCTGCCCGAAGCCGCCTGCCTGCTGGATTTGGCCGAGGCAGGAGATGAGGAGACAGCCCTGTCGCAGGGGCGCGCGCTTTGTGACATTGGCGCGCAGGCGGTGTTGATGAAGGGCGGCCATGCCACGGGCAGTACCTGTGTCGACCGGTTGGTCACGGCAGGGAACGTGCTGGAGTTCAGCGCACCGCGAATTGAGACCACAAACACCCATGGCACCGGATGCACGCTGTCGTCCGCAATCGCGGCGGAACTGGCCAAAGGACAACCCCTGCCCCAAGCCGTTGATCGCGCCCACACCTGGCTTCATGCGGCCATCAAAGCGGCGGATCGTTTGAACATTGGCGCAGGCCACGGACCCGTTCACCATTTCCACGAGGTCTGGGTGTGAGCGATCCGATTACCATACTTGGCGGCGGCATTGTCGGCCTTTGCGTCGCGACCGAGTTGACTGCACGCGGTGTGCCAGTGCGGATCTGTGAAAACGGCGACGTCCCCGGCCCCCAAGCCTGTTCCTGGTGGGCCGCCGGCATGTTGGCCCCGTTTTGCGAAGGTGAAAGCGCCGAAGAACCGGTTGTACGTCTGGGCCAGGAAGCGGCCGATTGGTGGGAACGCCAAGGGGTGCGGGTGATCCGCAACGGATCACTTGTGGTGGCTCTGGGGCGTGACCGACGCGAATTGGCGCGATTTGCCCGCAGAACCGATGGGCACCGCGCGCTGGATGCACATGCAATCGCAGAGATGGAACCCGACCTTGGCGGGCGTTTCAGCGAAGCATTGGCGTTTGAGGACGAGGCCCATATCACCCCGCGCGCCGCCCTTGCGGAATTGTGGGACGGGCTGGTGGCGCGGGATGTGGAGTTCACCAAGGATCAGCCCACGAGCGGACGTATCATCGACTGCCGGGGACTTGCGGCGCAGGACACATTGAAAGACCTGCGCGGCGTCAAAGGTGAGATGGTGATCCTGCGCAGCAACGAGGTAAAACTTCACCGTCCCGTACGTCTGCTGCACCCGCGATTTCCGCTCTATGTGGTGCCGCGCGGTGATGGTGTCTTCATGCTGGGTGCCACCCAGATCGAAAGCGGTGAACGCACGCGCCCGACCGTGCGCTCGACTTTGGAACTGCTGACAGCGGCCTTTGCCCTGCACCCGGCCTTTGGAGAGGCCGAGATTTTGGAGATCGGAGTCGATGCGCGTCCGGCCTTTCCCGACAATTTGCCCCGCATCCGCAGACGCGGGCAGCGGATTTTTGTCAACGGCATGTTCCGCCACGGATACCTCCTTGCGCCTGCAATGGCGCGCCAGGTTGCAGATCTGATCTGCGACGACCTCAAACCGGAGATGATGGATGAAGATCACGGTGAATGGTGACGCGACAACGGTCGCGGCCACAACGCTTGCGGATGCATTGGTCGAAATGGGCTATGGCGATGTCAAAGTGGCCACCGCTGTGAACGAGGATTTCGTGCCCGCATCCTTGCGCGCAACGACCGAATTGACCCAAGGCGACCGGCTGGAAATTGTCGCCCCCCGCCAAGGCGGCTGAAAAGGAAACACAATGGCTACGTTTTACGGAACCGAAGTCTCATCCCGGTTGATGCTGGGTACGGCGCAGTATCCCTCGCCCGCTATTTTGGCCGATGCGTTCAAACGCTCGGGCGCCGGCATCGCAACCGTCTCTGTGCGACGTGAAGCGGGCAGCGACAAGGCCGGCAATGCCTTTTGGGATCTGATCAAGGATCTTGGCGTTGCGGTTCTGCCCAACACTGCCGGCTGCCATTCGGTGCGCGAGGCGGTTACCACGGCCCACATGGCGCGCGAGCTGTTTGATACCGATTGGATCAAGCTGGAAGTCATCGGCCATATGGACACGTTGCAGCCGGATCCCTTTGCCCTGGTTGAGGCGGCAAAAATCCTGACCGAGGACGGGTTTAAGGTCTTCCCCTACACCACCGAGGATCTGATCGTTGGCGAGAAACTGCTGCAGGCCGGTTGCGAAGTTCTGATGCCGTGGGGGGCGCCCATTGGCTCTGGTCTGGGGCTGTCCAATATCTACGGCCTGCGCAGCATTCGCGCGCAATTTCCAGACATTTCCATGGTCATTGACGCGGGGCTTGGCCTGCCGAGCCAGGCAGCGGCGGCGATGGAGATGGGGTTTGACGCGGTCTTGCTGAACACCGCCGTGGCCAAAGCAGGCGATCCGGCCCTGATGGCGGAAGGCTTTGCACAAGCGGTTGTTTCGGGCCGCATGGCCTATGACGCGGATCCCATGGAGCCGCGCGATATGGCAGCTCCATCGACCCCGTTGATCGGAAAGGCCTTCCTATGACCCTGCCGCGTTTTTACCCGATCTTTGACCATGTGGACTGGCTGGAACGGCTGGTGCCTTTGGGGATCAAATTGGTCCAATTGCGCATCAAGGACCAGCCCGACGATGAGGTCCGCGCCCAACTGGCCGCCGGTCGTGATCTGTGCCGTGAACATGGCGCGATCATGGTTGTGAACGACTTTTGGAAACTGGCGATCGATCTGGAGTGTGACTGGCTGCATTTGGGCCAAGAAGACCTGGACGTGGCCGACCTCCCTGCGATCAAGGAGGCGGGCTTGAAACTGGGCCTGTCGACCCATGATGTGGCCGAGCTGAACCGCGCGATGGCCTGCGAGCCCGACTATGTCGCGCTGGGGCCGGTCTATCCCACGATACTGAAAAAGATGAAGTGGCACCAACAAGGTATCGAAAAGCTTACAGATTGGAAGGCCCGCATTGGCGACACGCCGTTGATCGCTATCGGCGGGATGAGTGTTGAACGCGCGCCGGGGGCCTTTGCCGCTGGCGCTGATGTGGTTGCCGCCGTGACCGACATTACCCTGAACGCAGATCCCGAAGCCCGCGTGCGCCAATGGCTGGAGATCTGCGGATGACCCGCTACGCCCGTCAAATCGCGGTGCCTGAATTTGGCCCCGCCGGGCAAGACGCCCTGCGCAAGGCCCGCGTGCTGGTGATCGGCGCGGGCGGGCTGGCAGCGCCGCTGTTGCCTTATCTGGCGGGCGCGGGCGTTGGCGAAATCCACATTGTTGATCCGGACACGGTGGAGCTGTCGAACCTGCATCGCCAGACCTTGTTTCGTGAAAGCGACATTGGCACCGCCAAAGCTGAGGCCTGCGCAAACCATCTGCGTGCCCTAAACCCGGACTGCCGCGTCACCGCGCATGTCACCGGATTTGCCCCGGACAACGCGACCGCGCTTTGCTCTGGCATGGATCTGGTGCTGGACTGCGCCGACAGTTTTGCCGCCAGCTATGTCGCGTCAGATATGTGTCAGGCGCTGAACCTGCCGCTGATCAGCGCATCTGTGGTGGGCATGGACGGATATGTCGGCGGGTTTTGCGGCGACGCCCCCAGTCTGCGCGCGCTCTTCCCAGATCTACCGCGTGCGGCCGGCACCTGTGCGACCTTGGGCGTCTTGGGTCCTGTGGTTGGGGTGATAGCGACCCTGCAGGCGCAGATGGCGATTGCCGTTTTGACTGGCCACCAGCCAAGCCCGCTGGGCCAGCTGGTGACCTTTGATGCGCGCGATTTCCGCTTTGGCGGCTTCCGCTTTGACACGGCGCCGGAGCCTTCACATCGCCCGGCATTTGTTGCCGCCGCAGATATCACCACGGATGATCTGGTTGTCGATCTGCGCGCGCCTGAAGAAGGCCCCCTGCCGCATCCAAACGCGCAGCGGATGAGTGTCGCGGCGATCGCGCAAACGCCACCCGCCGCCGCTCCCAACCAACGCATTCTTTTGTGCTGCCGCTCGGGCCTTCGCGCCTGGGCCGCAGCCGAACATCTCGCCCTGCATCACACCGGTCCCATTGCCATGATCGCTTTGGGAGACCAAAGCCAGACTTCGGAGGAAACCCCATGAAAACAACCCTGACCGCTGCCCTCGCCCTGATGGTGGCCAGCCCCGCCTTTGCCACCGACAAGATGACCCTACTGTTGGACTGGTTCATCAACCCCGACCACGGCCCGATCATCATCGCGCAGGAGAACGGCTATTTCGCGGACCAGGAGCTTGAGGTGGAAATCATCGCGCCGGCAGATCCCGCAGATCCCCCGAAACTGGCCGCCGCAGGCAAGGCTGAGTTGGCGATTTCCTACCAGCCGCAACTGCACCTGCAAGTGGCCGAAGGTCTGCCGCTGAAACGCGTGGGCACGCTGGTTGCGACGCCGCTGAACTGCCTGTTGGTGCTCAAAGACGGCCCCATTCAGGAAATCGCCGACCTCAAAGGCAAGAAAATCGGCTTTTCCGTGGCGGGCGTCGAAGAGGCGCTGCTGGGCACCGTTCTGAGCACCCACGGCGTTGCTTACGAGGACGTGGAACTGGTCAATGTGAACTGGTCTCTGTCGCCGTCTTTGATGTCTGGTCAGGTGGACGCGGTGATCGGAGCCTATCGGAACTTCGAACTGAACCAGATGGAGATCGAAGGGGTCGAAGGGCGCTGTTTCTACGTCGAAGAAGAAGGCCTGCCGTCCTATGACGAGCTGATCTACGTCACCAATCCGGACCTGATGGACAAAGACATGCTGCGCCGTTTCATGGCCGCAACCGAGAAGGCGACCCAGTATATCGTCAACCACCCGGAAGAAAGCTGGGAGATCTTTGCCGCCACCTCGACCGAGCTGCAGGATGAGCTGAACGCCAAAGCCTGGGTCGACACCCTACCCCGTTTTGCCCTGCGCCCCGAAGCGCTGGACGAAGGGCGTTATGCGCGCTTTGAGGCCTTCCTGCACGAGGCTGGCCTGATTGACGAGATCAAGGCGGTTGGCGATCTGGCGGTGGATCTGGGCGAATGATGCCAGACTACGGTTCAACATTTGGCAAATGGCGTGCGGCGGCTGGGGAGACCTGGCCTGCCTACACCCGCCACGCCTTTGTCGAAGGTATGCGCGACGGCACCCTGCCCCGCGCGGCCTTCCTGCATTATCTGGTGCAGGACTATATCTTCCTGATCCACTTCTCGCGTGCCTGGGCGCTTGCCGTGACCAAGGCCGACACGATCGAGGAGATGCGCCTGTGTGCCGGGACGGTGAATGCGCTGATCGATGAGGAAATGAAGCTCCACATCGGCATCTGCGCCGAGGCTGGCATTTCAGAGGCCGATCTGGCCCGCGCCGAGGAGCGTACCGAAAACCTCGCCTACACACGTTACGTGTTGGATGCAGGCCATTCCGGTGACTTTCTGGATCTTTTGGCCGCTCTGGCACCCTGTGTCATGGGCTATGGTGAGATCGGCGCGCGGCTCAAAGCCGAGGCCACTGAGACGCCCTATCAAGACTGGATCGACACCTATGCGGGCGACGACTACCAAGGCGTCTGCCACGCGGTTGCAGATCTGTTGGATGGCGCGGTCGCGCGCCGTTTGGGCGCATCACCTGAAAACAGTCCGCGTTGGGCCGCACTCTGCGCTCGCTTCACCGTGGCCACCCGGCTTGAGGTCGGATTTTGGGACATGGGGCTGAACCCTTGACCACCCCACCGGAGCTATATCTGCAGGGAAGTGCCCTGATTGGGCAGACCCGGCTGTTTGGTCCGGTGGATCTGAACATTCCTGCGGGGCGCTGGACCTGCCTGTTGGGGGCCTCCGGTGTGGGCAAAAGCACCATTTTGAACCTCTTTGCGGGTCTTGCTGATGGTGTCACTTTCGACGGATCTTTTGGCGCAGGCGACAAAGCCCCGCTTGGCAGACGGATCGCCCTGATGGCCCAAGAGGACCTGTTGCTACCCTGGCTCGACCTCCCCCGCAATGTGGCGTTGGGAGACAGGCTGCGCGGAGACAAAGGTGATCTGGAGCGGGCAAAACGCCTGCTGGCAGACGTGGGACTGGGCGCGCATCTGAGCAAACGTCCAACCGCACTGTCAGGCGGGCAACGCCAACGAGTGGCGCTTGCGCGGACCCTGATGGAGGACCGGCCTGTTGTCCTGCTGGATGAGCCGTTTTCGGCCCTGGATGCGCGCACCCGCGCCGACATGCAGGATCTGGCGGCGACCATGCTGGAGGGGCGCACCGTGTTACATGTGACCCATGACCCGGCCGAGGCCGCGCGCCTTGGCCACCGGATTATTGTGATGTCCCCAATCGGCTTGACCCATATCGACACCCCGCCAGCGTCGACGCCACGGCCGGTGGACGATGGGGATGTTTTGGCTCTACAGGGCGAACTTTTGAACTTTTTGCGACAGGATACGACATGCGCGCAACCGAACAGCTGAAACAGAACTGCATTGCCGATTGGCAGGCCGCAACCGCCCATGCCTTTACCGGCTCGCTGGGGGCTGGCACGCTCGACCTGGATAAAATGCGCGGCTACCTGCAGCAGGACTATCTGTTTGTCGAAGAGTTCGTGCGCCTGTTGGCCGCCGCCATTTCCAACGCACCAAGCCTGGCCGACGCGGTGCCCGCCGCGCAGTTCCTGGCCGTTATTACAGGGCCAGAGAACACCTATTTCCAACGCAGCCTCAGCGCGCTTGGCGTGCCCGAAGCCGCAGAACACGCGCCCGAGACCACGGCGTTTATCACCTTGATGCGCAATGCCCGGCTGTCTGGCCAATATGAGGAAATGCTCGCGGTTCTGGTTGTGGCCGAATGGAGCTATCTCAGCTGGGCCAGCACGATGGAAGACAAGGCAGACGATCTGCCCTTCTGGTTCGGCGAATGGATCACCCTGCATGCAGGTCCCGGTTTTTCCGGCGTTGTCGACTATCTGCGCGGCCAGTTGGACAGTGTTTGGGAGACTCTGCCAGACAGCGCCCGCGCAAAAGTCACCGAGACCTTCACCAAAGCCGTCACATTGGAGCGCGACTTTTTTGACGCCGCCTGGGCCGGATTTCCGGTTGCAAGAGCTGCGGCATGATACGCGTCGCGCGCGTTGTCCTGTCGATCCTGCTGGGTCTTGCCCTGTGGCAAGGCCTTGTTGTTGGGTTTGATCTGCCCAGGTTCATCCTGCCCGGCCCCGCGCTGGTCGCAGAGACCTTGTGGAAAAGCCGCGCGCTGTTGGCTGAACACGCGGTGATCACAATAATCGAAGTCCTCACCGGTCTGGTTCTGGGTGCTATGATCGGCGGGATGACCGCCATTTGGTTGGCAAGCTCGCCAATTGCACAGGTTCTGGTCCGGCCTCTGCTGGTGTTCTCACAGACCATTCCGGTCTTTGCACTGGCGCCGCTGTTGACGCTTTGGCTGGGCTATGGGTTGCTGTCCAAAGTCGCCATGGCCCTGTTGATCATCTTCTTTCCGGTGACCTCGGCCTTTTTCGACGCTTTGATGCGCACGCCGTCGGGCTGGCTTGGGCTGGCACATGTTATGGGGGCTGGCAAATGGCAGGTGATGCGCCAGATCCGCATCCCCGCCGCCCTGCCGGGATTTGCCTCGGGCCTCCGCTTGGCCGCCGTCTATGCGCCTATCGGGGCCATCATCGGCGAATGGGTCGGCGCGTCCAAAGGGCTTGGATACTTGATGCTTCTTGCAAATGGCCGGGCCAAGATTGATCTGATGTTTGCGGCCCTTCTTGTGCTGGCGATATTCACCATGATCTTGCACGCCAGCGTCGACCGTCTGTGTGCCTGGGTTTTGAAATCCCGCGTTTGAGACATGAACCGCGGTCGCTATCCCGCAAAAATGTACGACTTTAATTGCAGTTCCATCACAAAGATGCTCCATTTAAGCTGCACGCGAATGCGACGCTGTCCGTGATGTTGACCCCCTTTAGGGAAGGTCCATCCGTCGCATGAATTAAGGGTCAGGGAGGACCTCGAAAATGACAATTGCACCGGGAACAACATTTGCACCTGCGCAAGACATTGTTGAATATGCACATGTTGATGCCGATACATACCAAAAGCTCTACACCGCCTCGCTCACGGACCCCGAGGGGTTCTGGGGGGAGCAGGCGAAGCGGGTGGATTGGATCAAACCGTTTACCCAGGTCAAAGACGTCAGTTTTGCGCCCGGCAATGTCTCGATCAACTGGTTTGCCGATGGCACGTTGAATGTCGCGGCCAATTGCATCGACCGCCATCTGGAGAGCCGCGGCGACCAGACTGCGATCATCTTTGAACCCGATGATCCCGATGAGGCCGCGCAGCACATCACTTACCGCGCGCTGCACACCAGCGTCTGCCGCATGGCCCAGCGTTCTGGA
>NZ_JAHHIR010000083.1 GCF_018678075.1 Epibacterium ulvae
TCGACGTTGAACTGATCGCGCCTATCGCGATGGAAAACGGTCTGCGCTTCGCGATCCGCGAAGGCGGCCGCACTGTTGGCGCGGGCGTTGTATCGAAGATCACTGAGTGATCACTCGAAGATTTTGGACCGAGGCGGCAGGCGGGTTTCGCAAGAAAATCGCCGAGAGCCCCCGGTTCTGAATGATAGAAAGGCCGCCCAATGGGCGGCCTTTTTTATGATCGAACTTAGCGATTTAAAGGCATTGACTCTATCGTGGTCTTGACTTATGCGCGGCGATCGCCATATGAATCATCTGCTGGAATGATGTTTGGGAGGTTTTGATGGCCCGTACTCCGGACTTTAAAAGAGCGTCCATAGAAGCCAAGCGCGCAAGAGCCAATCTGCCGAAACTTCCTCCCTTTGATCCTGAAGCCGTTGCTGAGGACAAAGGAATCGAAGTCGTTTACGCATCTTTCGCTGCACCTCATGATAGGGAAATATCTGGTTTCTACCACAAAGCGGACAACAAGATCGTTGTAAATCGCGACATTAGCACTGGCCGCATGGTATTCACAATTGCTCACGAGCTCGGACACGCTTTGATGCACCAAGAGTATATTGAGTCTCAGAATTACCAGCCTGTGTATCGCTCTAACCACCACGAAGGTGAAAAACCTATCGAAGAGGTCGAGGCAGACCAGTTTGCGGCAAATTTCCTAGTGCCTTTAGATTTGCTCGAGAAATATCGAGATGTAGCAGACATCGGCGAACTCGCACGTATGTTTGCCGTGTCTGAGGATGTTATCGAAAACAGGTTAGCCACATTGCACCGCAACCCGTGGTTGGCGAAGTCCTGATACGCAAAAGCAAATAGGATCAAAGAGATTGTTTTCTGCCGAAGCCATTGGGATCTCTAATGTTGAGCCGACTTTGTCTAGGAAAGATGAGGCTTTTGACCAAGGGAAAGTGGAGGCACAGGAACTCGACAAGCGCGTTAAGGCGGTTGAAGCCGCTGTTCGAGTTCAAGGGCTTAGGGAGTTTTTCGATCTAAGGAAAACGTGGTCGTCTTGGATAATCGCATGGATTAGCGCACTTATCTTTTTCAATGGATGTCTAGCCGTGTTTGTAGGTGCGGGCTGGCTAAATTATGTCGATTATGAATGGTTTATTACGGCTGTTACGGTCGAGACTTTCCTGCAAGTCGTTGGAATGGGCTACGTTGCGGTGCGCTTTCTTTTTAGCGATTCCAAAGACAAAGATGTAAATTAACTTCGCAGGCCAAAAGCCCCGTACACCACGCCTCATACCCCCTTGCCAGATGCCCCATTCAGACGTATAGAGCGCCATCTCGCTTAGCGAGACAAAGGCGGGGTGATTCCCGCCTTTTGGGTTCGATGAGGGTTCGTGATGGTCACATGCCCTCCTCTCAACTCCAACGCCTGGATAAAGGCATTACTATAATGCAAAGCCAAAACATCCGTATCCGGCTGAAGGCATTTGACTATCGCGTTCTGGATGCCAGCACGCAAGAGATCGTCAACACTGCCAAGCGCACCGGCGCCACCGTTCGTGGCCCGATCCCGCTGCCGAATAAGATCGAGAAATTCACTGTTCTGCGTGGTCCCCACGTTGACAAGAAATCCCGTGACCAGTTCGAGATCCGCACACACAAGCGTATGCTCGACATCGTTGATCCGACTCCCCAGACCGTGGACGCGCTGATGAAGCTCGACCTCGCGGCTGGTGTTGACGTCGAAATCAAGCTGCAATCATAAGATCGGAGGGTAAAATATATGCGCTCTGGTATTATCGCAAAGAAAGTGGGCATGACCCGCTTGTTCATGGAAGACGGTAAGCAGATCCCTGTGACCGTTCTTTCGCTGGATGGTCTGCAGGTTGTTGCACAACGTACCGAAGACAAAGACGGCTACACCGCAGTTCAGCTGGGTGCAGGTTCCGCAAAAGTGAAGCGCGTGTCGCAAGCGATGCGTGGCCATTTTGCAGCCTCCAAAGTTGAGCCCAAGCGTAAGCTGGTTGAATTCCGCGTTCCGACCGAAGGTCTGATCGAAGTGGGTGCAGAAATTTCTGCAGAGCACTTCCTGACAGGTCAAAAAGTCGACGTAACCGGTACTTCGATCGGTAAAGGCTTTGCCGGTGCGATGAAGCGTCACAACTTCGGCGGTTTGCGTGCGACACACGGTGTTTCGATTTCGCACCGTTCACACGGTTCAACCGGTCAGTGTCAGGATCCTGGCAAGGTTTTCAAAGGCAAGAAGATGGCCGGTCACATGGGTGCAGCCCGTGTTACCACCCAGAACCTTGAAGTTGTCAAAACCGACGCTGATCGTGGTCTGGTGTTCATCAAAGGTGCCGTACCTGGTCCAAAATCTGGCTGGGTTACCGTCAAAGACGCCGTGAAAAAGAAGGCCCCCGAGGGTCTGCCTTTCCCGGCTGCTGTTAAATCTGCGGATGCTCCCGCGGAAGGTGGTGAAGCATGAAACTTGACGTGATCAAACTCGACGGCGCCAAAGCCGGTGATATTGAACTGTCCGAAGACCTGTTTGGTCTGGAGCCACGCGCAGACATTCTGCACCGTGTGGTTCGCTGGCAGCGTAATAACGCCCAAGCTGGTACCCACAAGGTTCTGACCCGTTCGGAAACCAGCTACTCGACCAAGAAGATCTATCGCCAAAAAGGCACCGGTGGCGCTCGTCACGGTGACCGTAACGCGCCGATCTTCCGCAAGGGTGGTATCTACAAAGGTCCAACACCGCGTTCGCACGGTCACGACCTGCCCAAGAAGTTCCGCAAGCTGGGTCTGCGCCACGCGCTGTCCGCAAAAGCAAAAGCGGGTGAACTGGTCATCATCGAAGACGCAGCTTCCGAAGGCAAAACCGCCGCCCTGGCCAAACAGGTTAAGAACCTGGGCTGGAAACGCGCGTTGGTCATCGACGGTGCGTCCGTGGATGAGGCTTTCCTGAAGGCATCGCGCAACATCGACGGTCTGGATATCCTGCCAACGATGGGTGCAAACGTCTATGACATCCTGAAGCGTGACACTCTGGTGCTCACAAAAGCAGGTGTCGAAGCACTGGAGGCTCGCTTGAAATGAGTGCCAAGGCAGAACATTACGACGTGATCCGCAAGCCGATCATCACCGAGAAAACCACCATGGCGTCCGAAAATGGCGCGGTTGTGTTCGAAGTGGCGATCGATTCGGCCAAACCACAGATCAAAGAAGCCGTTGAGGCGCTCTTTGGTGTGAAGGTCAAAGCGGTTAACACCACCATCACCAAGGGCAAGGTCAAGCGTTTCCGCGGCAGCCTGGGCAAGCGTAAAGACGTGAAAAAAGCCTATGTGACCTTGGAAGAGGGTAACACCATCGACGTATCCACCGGTCTGTAATCAGATCAGCGGGTCACATGGTGACACAGAATGAAGCCTCTCGCCGGTCTCGGCGGGGGGCTTTTTCTTTTGCGGCGATATCGTGCTGAATCGACACAGTTTCCATGGTCCTCGCGCTGTATTTATGCAGTTTTTGATTGACGCGGCGGGGCTCAGGTCCCATTGGTTGCGAGCTACGTTTTCGTTCTTCGACTCTTTTTCGGCCCTGCGGCGGTAGAATTCGATGTTGCCTCTACGCGGCCTCGCCATCGCATCCTGCGGGTGGCGTCTAACTTAAAAGGAATTGCGGAATGGCTTCTGGCACCGTGAAATGGTTCAACTCCACTAAAGGTTTTGGTTTTATTGCTCCTGAAGAAGGTGGCAAAGACATCTTTGTACACATCTCTGCTGTTGAGCGCTCCGGCCTGACCGGTCTGGCTGACAACCAAAAAGTAACATTCGACGTTGAAGCAGGCCGTGACGGCCGCGAAAGCGCCGTAAACCTGGAACTCGCATAAGCTTCTTTTCACGGATGTCTTCGCGACCCCTTGGGTGAGCGAGACGCCGTGAAACAGCCTGTGTGCTTCTAGAAAAAGGCGACACCGTTCCCGCGTGTCCACCGGCCTGAAAGTGGCCTGCCTTTCTGACAAGATAAAAGAGCCCCTCGCCAAACGGCGGGGGGCTTTTTCTTTTAACAAAGTTCTTTAGGCTTAACGGCATAGAACAGTGGGATTTCAATGTGTCAGACTATTCAATGCTTCACCGTTTGCTTACGCGCATCTTGCTTGAAGTCCGCGCCACGTCAAAGTTGAAGAAAGCGCAAGGGCTGGCCGACATCGCCCACAACATCCCTGGGGAGATGGAGAGGGGGGTGCCGACAACCGAAATACTCGCCCGTGTGCGACAGCGCGCGGAACGCATCGGTGCGGGAGAGGTGATTGATGGCTACATCAGATCCGCCACATCGCCCGGGACGAACATGCGCATGGTGAGGTTGAGGGATTTGGAAGCGGGAGACGACGGGTGAGTGGGGTGGCTCGATTTGCAAATTCGGCAGCAATTGTTCCGATCAAGCTACATTGACAATGACGATTGTGAGCTGAGGAATCTCAATGTTGATACATATTCATGGAGCTTTCTGGGCGGAGCTAGGCCTTCTTAGCTTCCTTAGCGACGTGTCTGAAATGACGTCGCCGCTCAGCTTAACTGTGTTTCTTTACTTTATCGGGCTGCCTGGCCCATGGGTGTTTTTTTGGCTTTTGCTTTTTACGCTTCCACCGCAAAGCTGTTCCTTGTCTTGATAAATCGAACGTGTCGGCGATTTTTGGAAAACTAGATCCCTTTTCAGCTCTCTACGTTTCAACTAGGCGTAACTTCCCAATTTTCGTTAAGAAAACTGCTGCAATTGCACAGGCTTTTTTGTGTTTGTAGGATCGCATTTCTCATAAGTTCATAGCTGCATGTGAACAGGCAAGCGGGCAGAGCGATGCTGAAACGGATCTTGATTTTGACAGCGGCCCTGTTGGGGCTTGCGGGGCTGGCCTATGCTCAGATGTTTGATGAATACGCCTATGGCCCGCACCGCAAACATCGGATGGATGTCTATGCGCCCAAGGGGGCGGAAAAGGCGCCGATAATCTTGATGTTGCATGGCGGGTCGTGGACCACGGGCAATAAGCGGGTGCCAAATGTCTGGCTGTCGAAATCCCGGCATTTCACGTCCAAAGGCTATGTCTTTATCTCCACCAACACCCGCCTGATGCCCGACGCTGGCCCATTGGAGCAGGTGCAGGATTTGGCCCGCGCGCTTGCCTTTGTGGAGGAGAACGCCGCGCGTTGGGGCGGCGATCCAGGGCGCGTCATCTTGATGGGGCATTCCTCTGGCGCGCATGTGGCAACGCTGCTGGCGGTGCGGCAGGATCTGTTGCAAGAGGCCGGGGTGCGCGCGCCGGTGGCTGTGGTCTCCCTGGATACCGCTGCCATTGACGTGGCGCAGGGTATGGCGGGCGTCGCGCGACGCTGGCTGGGACCGGTGTTTGGCGAGGATCAGACCCTTTGGCACGCAGCCTCCCCATCCAATTACATCGACGCAGAGGATCCACCCCTGCTGATCGTCTGTTCCAGCACCCGCAATTGGCCCTGTCCCTTTGCCGAGGGGTTTGCCGCGCCGTTTGCACAGATCGACGTATTCCCCGTCCCGCTGGCACATCGTGCAATCAACGGTAGATTAGGCCGGAAGGGGAGTTATACTGATGCGGTAGATGCGTGGTTGGGCGCGCAATGATAATCCAATGTTTGTGTATGAGCGGCGCGAAGTTGTTATGCGAGGTCAGCTGTGTTTTAAAATGGGGCACCATGTTAAACTCAATGCGCTTCCACCAAATACCGGCTAATTTGAAGGTGGTCCCAAGTTAGGGCCGATGTTTTCTTTTACTGCTGTCCGCGCCGAGAGCGCGCCTGGGCTCGTTATCAAAACCCAAGTAGCAAATGCGACCTTGCTGTTCTTGTCCGCCGTCTGAAGCCGCTGTATGCTGACTTGTGCCGAGGCGACCCATCTGCGGGCGTCCTCAGTATCAACATTACAAGTGGGATCGTAATCCACGCGCTTTCGGGCGGTTTGCAGCTGCACAAAGATATCGGCAAAGCCTTCTATTTCTTCGGGAAAGCCGATTGGCGCAGCCTTCTTGCAGGCATCTTTAGTAGTTCCGTGAGAAAGGCCTCTATAGACCTCTACCCAAGCTCGATTCGGTCTATTCTCTCGTTCGTGTCCTACAAGTGAGTTCGCTGAAACTCTTGCCAATGCATGTGACCTGAGCCCCAAGTCTCCTCCGGTTTTGCGCGGAGTCCTTGAGGTTAAATCTTTGGCGT
This sequence comes from Epibacterium ulvae, assembly GCF_018678075.1. GTDB lineage: Bacteria > Pseudomonadota > Alphaproteobacteria > Rhodobacterales > Rhodobacteraceae > Epibacterium > Epibacterium ulvae_A. Next base: position 6,234 of record NZ_JAHHIR010000083.1, read on the forward strand.
TAGGCCGCCAGCTTGTCCATTGCCTTTCTTTGCAAAAATTCCATCGGTGTCAGGTTTGCCAAGGCTGAATGTGGTCTGCGCCAATTGTAATCCTCCTGCCATTTTTCAAGCGTTGTGCGGGCGTCGCGCAATGTTCCAAACAGCGTTTCATTGAGGC
>NZ_JAHHIR010000065.1 GCF_018678075.1 Epibacterium ulvae
AAGGCGGGCGGGTATCGTCCCGCGGCGCTTGTGGGCGCATAGACAAGCAACCGCGCAACGAGAAACATAGAAATCTGCGAGCGAGGAGGAGATGGACCAACGACCAATCGGCGCCTTGTCAGTCTGACGGGGAGCATGGCCCTCAGTCGGGAATGTTTGGCGCTCGTTCCGGACACATCGTTATCGGGTGCGCGGCTGACACGTGAGCAGGATGAGATCATTCAGACGCGCGGGATGCCGAATAGAATTGTCAGCGACAATGGCACGGAGATGACCAGTCCGGTTGTACTCACATGGTGCCAAAAGACAGAGGTCGACTGGCATTACATCGCTCCGGGAAAGCCAACACAGAACGCCTTTATCGAAAGTTTCAACGGCAGATTCCGAGACGAATGCTTGAACGAGACGCTGTTCTCGTCGCTCGCAGACGCCCGATCAGAGATCACCAAGTGGAAGGAGGGCTACAATCAAAACTGGCCGAATTCATCACTGGGCAATCTCACGCCCGACCAATTTGTGGCCAATATGACATTGCAAAAGCAGGCCGCATGAGGCCAGAAATCAATACGCGGATTCTCATAAAGACTGGAGGAAACTTGGGGCTCAGGTCAGTTCGTCGGTCACTGCGGGACCAAACGCCTGCTGAAGCGCGCCGAGCACTGGAGCAACTTGAGGGCACCGCGCAGTCGCGCTTGCCCGAACTGACGACCAAGACTATGAAATCAAAACCAGCAAACTCTCGTTATGAATGAGGGAGCCTCGGGGGCAGGTCACCTATCTCGGTACGACTATCTGTTCGCGCTTACATGCAATGGAGTAACTCCTTTTCACCTAAGCCTGTACTACACTCTATTTCGACGGACTCTACAGATAAAGCCCTTCAGCGCGTAAGAATACGCTTTTGCGTCAAGCCCAGTTCACCGCCCCGCGCGGCGTAAAATCAGTCCAAGGCGTGAAAAGCTTTCCATTGCTGCACCAACTTCTTCTTTTCCAAAGAACGAATCCAATTCAGGCCAGATTCTGACGGCTTGATCGAGCACCAGATCATTTCCTTCCGAGTATAGACCTGCCCGGATCATGACCTCTGACTGTTCATAAGATCCCAAAAATTTGCGGACTTGCAAGATCTGCTCATTCTCCGCAGCACTAGCAGCCGAAGGCAAACTTCGTGAGACAGATCTGGAAACGTCAATCGCCGGAAAGCGCCCCCGCTCCGCGATCTCTCGATTCAAGACGATATGGCCATCCAGAACCCCGCGCAGAATATCCGCGATCGGCTCATCCATGTCCGATCCGGCGACCAGAACGCTGAATACAGCAGTAATGTCGCCCTGCTCGCCTTCGCCCGGTCCCGAACGTTCACATAGGCCCGTAATAAGCGGCGTCACAGAGGGCGGATACCCTCTGAGAGACGGGGCCTCACCAGAGGCCGCAGAAATTTCACGGTGAGCTTCGGCGAAACGTGTAACTGAGTCGGCCAGGAAGAGCACATGTTTGCCTTGGTCTCGGAAATGTTCCGCGACGCTCATTGCCGACCATGCACAACGCCGACGCACCAATGCGGACTGGTCAGACGTTGCCGCGACAACGACGGCTCGGCTCATTCCCTCTTCACCAAGCACATCTTTGACAAAGTGATTGACCTCTCGACCACGTTCGCCAACCAATGCCATAACAACAACGTCGGCATCCATGTTCTGGGCCAGTTTGGCCAACAAAGTAGATTTACCCACACCGGAACCCGCAAACAGCCCGACGCGTTGTCCCTTTACCACCGGCAGAAGCGTGTTCATCACTGCATAGCCGCTCGACAGTCTTTCACCCAAACCACGGCGGGCTGCAGCTTTTGGCGGCGCTTGCATCAAATCTCGGGCATTTTCGCCGCGTAACAAAGGGCGCCCATCCAAAGGTTGTCCAAACGGATCAATGACGCGACCGATCCATTTGTCGTCTGGCGCGAAGATCGGAGTGGGATGCAGAAGAACGGGGTCTCCGATTCGAATCCGATCCGGCGCGGTGTCTGGCAGCATAAAGATCTCATCTCCATCGATCTTCATGATCTCCCCCATAAGTTCATCCCCTGGTCCGCGCCGCAGTTCGGCCCGGTCGCCAATACGGGCTAAGTGCGCGAGATTATTTATTTTTATTACACCGTCAGAGACTCCCGCGACACGTCCGACAGCCGTGGACAGTTTCTTAGACGCGAGTTCTTCAGTCAGTGCTTTCAGCGCTGGGATCATTTTCGGGTTCTCCAAGGTACCTCTGAAAACAATTTCTAAAGGAATCGGGGTTAAGCCTTGATTGAAATTTATCGAGGGAGAAGCCCCCGTGTTCACAGAATTGAACGTCTTTAAGATTGCACACTCTATGGCGACCCACGCTGGGACCCGCCAAGCCTTAGTTGCGCAAAATATTGCGAACGCCAATACGCCTGATTACCACTCCAAGGATATCAGACCCTTTAAAGAGGTCTATGCACGTCGCGGTGCCTCGTCGGGTGATATGGTGTCAACGCGATCATCTCACCTTAACGGACAAGGCGGAGGAGGCGTCGATTGGGCGATTACGTCCGACGACACCGGAGCTGGTCCGAACGGGAACAATGTCTCAGTCGAAGACGAGATCCTCAAAGGGGTCGAAGTGAAACGCCAGCACGATCGTGCACTGGCAATTTACCGGTCTTCCATGAACGTGCTGCGTACCAGCGTTAGAGCCAATTGATAGGTGGAGTGAACAATGAGTGATTTTGCAAATTCCCTGTCCGTTTCGTCCAGCGGTCTAAAAGCCCAGGCCAACCGTCTGCGCCATGTGTCCGAGAATATCTCGAACGCGGACACCCCTGGGTACCGAAGAAAATCGGTCCCTTTTGAAGCCGTGCGCGACATCGACACGAATGTGGAACAGGTACGCGTTGGACGCGTCATTCTCGACCGCAGCGACCTACAACAGATCTATGACCCAACGCACCCAATGGCTGACGACAGCGGGCATTATGATGGCTCCAACGTGGATCTGATGATCGAAATCGCCGACGCCCGTGAAGCGCAACGCAGCTACGAAGCCAACCTCAAAATGTTCGACCAAACCCGCAATATGTCCTCCGCACTAATGGACCTTCTGCGCAACTAATTTTTATCTAGGAGATCCAGAATGGATATTCGCTCACTTTCAGCCACAAGCGGCTACGCCGCCGCGCGTCCTGCCACGCAAGCCGACCCCAACCATCTCGGTGGCGGTATTCAAGACAAGCTGCAAAACAGCTTTGAAGATTTTGCAAACACCCTGCAGACCTCTGAACAAGTGTCTGTGCAGGCCATGACAGGTAACGCTGACCCCCACGTTTTGGTCCAAGCCCTCGCGCAAACGGAATTGGCCGTGGAAACTGCCGTTACTGTCCGTAACAAAGTTGTCGATGCGTACAACGAAATCATGCGGATGCCGGTCTAAGCGCATGATGAATGAAGGGCTCTTTTTCGACACTTTGCGTCAGGCAATTTGGACGGCGGTGGCTATGTCCACACCCGTTTTGGCTGTGGCCTTGATTGTCGGCATTGCGGTCGGCCTGTTTCAAGCACTGACGTCTATCCAGGAAATGACCCTGACCTTTGTGCCGAAACTGGTGGCGATCCTCGTGGTGTTCTGGGCCACGATGGGCTTCATGACCCAATCGCTTGTTACGTTTTTTGATGGGCACCTCGTGCCGCTGATTACAGGAGGATAGTGATGGATTCTACGAGCTTCACAACCTTGTCGCGCCAAACAGGCCTCGAACGCGAGATGCGTGTTGTGGCCAACAATATTGCAAACTCCGCGACCACTGGCTACCGCCAAGAGGGGCTGATCTTCTCTGAATATGTCGTCTCCTCTCCAGGCACTGAGTCTGTTTCGATGTCGCGTGCGAACATCCGAAACACATCCATGGAGCAAGGCGCTTTGACCAAAACGGGCGGCACCCTTGATCTCGCTATTGAGGGTGACTCCTACTTTATGGTTGAGACCCCGCTAGGAGAACGCTTGACCCGGTCCGGCGCGTTCTCCAACAACGCGGCCGGTGATCTTGTAACCGCTGATGGACTTCGCGTTCTGGATGCGGGACGTGCTCCCGTGTTTATTCCTTCTGATGCGAAATCCATCAGTTTTGGCCAAGACGGAACGCTGAGTGCCGATGGACGACCCTTGGGGCAGATCGGATTGTTCAAACCGTCTGAGGGCAGCCAAATGGTGCGCGAAGATGGTGTGATGTTCCGCATTGAAGGCGAAATTGAAGAGAGTTTGGACGGTCGCGTGCACCAGGGCTTCTTGGAAAGCTCCAACGTGAATGCCATCGACCAAATCACCCGAATGATTGAAATCCAACGCGCCTATGAAATGGGTCAGAGTTTCCTGGAAACTGAAGACCAGCGCGTGCGGGATGCAATCGAAAAACTATCAAGTCGTTCATAGGAGTAGGACAATGCGAGCCCTAAAAATCGCCGCCACCGGGATGAGTGCACAGCAGCTGCGTGTTGAAACCATCTCAAACAACCTGTCGAATATGAATACGACCGCTTACAACGCACGTCGCGCGGAATTTGCTGACTTGCACTACCAACAAGTTTCCCGTGCGGGCACCGTAAATGCCTCCGATGGAACAGTGCTGCCGACCGGAGTTCAAGTGGGCCTTGGTGTTCGTCCTGCCGCCGTCTCCATCCACCTTGAACAAGGGGCATTGTCCAATACCAACAACGATCTCGATGTTGCGATTGATGGTAACGGATTTCTAGAGGTGACCCTGCCGTCCGGCCAGTCTGCCTATACGCGTGACGGTTCGCTCAAGCGTGACGCCGAGGGTTTGATCGTCACATCTGATGGTTTCCCGGTCTCACCTGAAATTGCAATTCCAGACGACGCCGAAAGTATTTCGATCAACCCTGAAGGCGAAGTCTACGCATATTTCGATGATGCGCCAGAAGGTCAGTTGCTGGGACAATTCAGCGTCGCAAGCTTTACCAACTCCAAAGGGTTGGAAGCTATCGGAAGCAACATGTTTATCGAAACCGAAGCTTCAGGCGCGGCCAACGTTTCAACAGCCGGCGAAGACGGACTTGGAACCTTGCGTCAAGGATACCTGGAATCCAGCTCGGTCGATGCGGTTCGCGAAATTACCGAACTGATCGCAGCGCAACGCGGCTATGAGATGAACGCCAAAGTAATTTCTGCGGTCGACCAGATGATGAGTGCGACAACGCAGGTACGCTGATGAGATTTTTCCTCGCCTTCCTAATGATTATCCTCGCGCAAGCATCCCTTGCGGAGATTTTGGTACCGGTGCGCAATATTCGCCCCAAGGAGATCATCGCGCCGAGCGATTTGATGGTCAAACAGGTGGACGTGCCGGGCGCTATATCGGGCGTAAATGCCTTGATCGGTCAAGAAGCGCGCGTGGCTCTCTATGTCGGTCGCCCGATCCGTCTGGGCGATGTGGGCCCACCTGCAATCATCGAGCGCAACGACCTCGTGACGCTGATCTTTCGCGAGGGGCGTTTGACCATCGCGACCGAGGGGCGCGCGCTCGGGCGAGGAGCCGAAGGCGAAGCAATTCGCGTTATGAATCTTTCATCGCGCACAACCGTATCGGGCCGCGTTCGCGCCGATGGATCCATTGAGGTAAACTAATGAAAACCATGTCAGTTGTTTCAAAAATAGCGCTGATCGGCGTCGTTCTGACAGGGGCCTGTGCTCGGATCGATCACCTCGGTAAACCCCCCTCGTTTAGCCCTGCCAACGAAACCCCTGAACATGTTGCCATGCTCTGGGAAGGCTTGCCGCAGGAGCATCGCCCGCAACGAGCCGTGGATCATGCGTCGTTGTGGAGCGGTGAGAGACAGTCGTTGCTAGGGGATCGGCGCGCGGTGAAACGTGGCGATATTCTGACGGTCGTCATCGAGATTGACGAAGAAGCAGAGATTTCCAATGACACGCAAAGGTCCCGCAATGGTTCTGAAAGCCTGGGCGTTCCACAGCTCTTGGGTATCCCACAACGTCTGGACCGCAATCTGCCCGAAGGCGCCAGTCTTGCCGATGCAGTCGACTTGAACTCGAACTCTTCATCCGGCGGATCAGGATCCGTGAGCCGCAGCGAAAAGCTTGAACTGCGCGTCGCGGCGACGATCGTGGATGTCTTGCCGAACGGTGTTCTTGCCATCAACGGATCGCAAGAGCTGCGTGTGAATTTTGAGATCCGCGAATTGCTGGTGTCCGGATATGTGCGCCCGGAAGACATCAGTCGCCAAAATGAAATCACCTACGACAAAATCGCTTCAGCCCGCGTCTCATATGGCGGCCGAGGTCAGATCACCGATGTACAACAACCGCGTTATGGCCAGCAGCTGCTGGACGTCGTGCTCCCGTTCTAAGGAAACGAAATGATTGCAAAACTTCTCCCCGTCATTTTGCTGGTTGTTGGAACCGCTGGCGGCATCGGCGCAGGCATCATGATGAAACCCGCGCCCGAAGAGCACGCCGAGATGGATGAAAACTCCAAAGAGGCAATGCACAAAGAGGAAGAAATGGAGAAAGAGGCCAAAGAAATGGCCAAAATGGATCCAGAAGCAGAGCCGAAGTATGAATACATCAAAATCCAGAACCAATTCGTGGTACCTGTGGTCGAGCATGAAGAGCTTGCTTCATTGGTTGTGGTCTCGTTGTCTCTTGAGACCGATATTGGCATGAACGAAATGGTCCATGCCTACGAGCCAAAGCTGCGCGATGTATTTCTACAGGTACTCTTTGATCACGCCAACATGGGCGGGTTTCAGGGCGCATTTACACGCTCTGATGTCCTTGCAACGCTACGCACTGCGCTTCGCGAAGCCGCGCAAAGGCAGTTGGGAGCAGGGATCAACGACGTTCTCATCGTGGAAATTTCCCGCCAGGACGTTTAAGCTTTCATTTGAAAAGCGGACATTGAATAGCCCCTAGTTTTCTCGACACCCTCTTGGTTCACGTTTTGCTATCTGCTTTCGTAGTCGACGGGTGACAGCATCCAGTTTTCGGCATGCTTGCGTTTGGAGGCATGAAACATTTCAATGTAGTCTAAGATGTCCTGTCTTGCGTCCTCTCGAGTCTTGTTTGTCCGACGACAAATGTGTTGGACCCGACCTGTTGAACCGTCGCGAAGCTTGTTACGCTGCTTGTGCAGCGTAACTCCAGAGGAGAAGTTCGTCGGGACACGTGATCTTGAGGTCGGTGATTTGGGCCAGAACACATGTTAGCCAGGCTTGAGGATCGACGTTGTTGAGCTTGGCGGTCTCGACCAGGGTGTAGGCGATGGCCATGGCTTCATCTGGCTTAGTAGCGTCTAGGTCATCGGCTGCCTTCCTGAGAAGCTTCATGGCATCAAGCACGACCGGCACCCCTGCAAGTGATACGCCCAGTTTTTCCGCCACCACATCGAAGATTTGCTGAATTCCACCTCTAACCATATCGATTGTCTTCTTGAAGTTGGCTCGATCTTTGTTGAGCTTGGCACGATCAAGATCGAGCTGAGCGCGATCGCTGGCAATTTTGGCGCGCGCGGCTTCAATATCATCTTCAGCGTCATCGAGAGTTTCAGATTGGGAACGCAAGGCGCGGGCTTCTGTTTTCAGTTTCTTGGCTTGGGTTTCGTTCTTCTCGATGACATCCGCGGTGGCCTTGGCCGCAATCTTCTCAGCTTGCCACCTAGCGCGCGTTTTGCGGGCTCTCCTGGGGCCGTCACGCGTTAGCGCACATGGTGCGCCGACCGCTTTATAGAAATCATCCTGCCAGCCGCTCATCGCCGCCTGATAGACTTTGTTGGCCACCTTGTTGATTGCCTTACCTGTCAGGCCTTCTGCTTTAGCTGTTTCAGCAGCATCGGCTTTGGCGACTTCCCCGGGATGCAGGGCATTGGCAAACGCGCCTGGATCATTGTCCGGTAATATATACGCGTGGAGGTGCGGAAATTCTTCGTCCGTATGTTCAATGATCGTCTTGAGTTTATCGCCAAATAGATTTCTCAAGTGTTCAGTGTTGAGCTTCTTCCATTTCTCAAACATTCGCCGCGTTTCACCTGTCCCGTCCTTGTCGAGATCTGTAATGCGGATGGGGAAAGATGAGATCACAGTCATCAGCGTGTTCCGGTCTTTTCGAATAGCTCGATAGCGCACTTTACCCTTCGACTTCACTTCGACCGTTCGTTGGTTGAGCATCTCATCGTGCTGCTTCTTCAGTGTTGGAAGGTCAACGCCATAGATGAGGGTAGGTGGCTTCGGGTCATCGATGTGTGTGGAGAATTGGGCTTCACGAATAGCTTCAGCCAGCACCTGTTCGATGCTGTTACCCTCACGGTTAGGCTTGATGCTGAATGCCTGCATATGTGCGAACTGTGGTCCCATAGACCATTAAATACGCGCAGGTTGTGAAAGTACAAAATGCTACTTCATAACTTTCAGAAATCTGGAAATCATTACTCTATAGTGGACCGACTATAGAGTTGCGATTTGACCCAATTGGGCCACAAATCGGTTTTGCAAGCAAAACTAAACAACTCATCGTTCGGCCATTCCATGGAGGCCCTGTCTGGGGAGCCTGTCTGGCGATCACTCACGTGATGTGTTGGGCGTCGTTCACACTCCCCAAACCCCTGTGCCCTGGCGGGGCCATCGCTTTCCCTCGAACTGAGATTCTGGCACTACTGAAATCGCGTTGCCGTTGCTGATTGCGAGCTTAAGCATCACGCCCGCTAAGACATAGAGCAACCGAGTGCTCCGACCTCATTGGTGATGGGCCATATCAAGTTCAATACGCGATTGCGTTCCGCTTAAGTCGCAAGGTTTCGTGTTTTCAACGCTTGGTTCAAACCTATGATATGGTCCCTCAATGCTGCTTCCCATTTACAAATGTGTTCGACGTGCCAAGCGACATACTCAGGCCAATTATCGCGATTGTATCCTTCGCATGGCACACCAAACTGTAACCGGCTGGCCTTCTTTGTGTCTAAACGCATCCACTCGATTTCATGACCAAAGTCCTTTTCGATTTGAGTTTTCTGTTCGATCAGTCGGTCAAACAACCACTTATTTTCCTCGGCAGCGGCACGACCGAATGTGAACTCAACCCTGATCTCGGACTTCGCAAAAATTAGCGCATAGTGACAAGAGCTAAGCCCAGCCCCTGCGCTCAACCAATGGTCTTTGCTAGGACTGATATTTTGATAGAGCGTCACACCTTCTTCCCGCAACGCATCCAGGGTCATCCCCCAGTAGTCGCGACGCAATTTATGGCGGTTCTTTTGCTCACCTTGGGCGCCGCGGGCTTCAGTTTCTTTTTCAGCCATGCCGATCATAAAATCAGCAGCTTCTGGTGTGGGTATGACAGGCTGGATATCGACGAATACCTCCTCCCCGAAGACATAAGGCAGCACTTTAAAGCAACGCGCATCAATTCGGTTCTCGCGCAGCCACAAAACGGTGGCCGTCACCTCTTTTCGGAAATGGGCAGCGATGAAAATTAGACGTTGGTCGTTGCCGGGGTTCAGCACCACTTCGTCAAGTTCTTCTTCATCTAAGAAGTCGCAAATGTTAGCCACGGCATTGCCCCCGCCACAGTAACGATCGAGGTATTGTTGGTAGATGTCGACGATTTGCGCTTTTGTCAGCCCCGAGACATAAGCAGTGTATTTGAGCGCCTGCCATGTAACGTCGCGGCCTGAATCGTCGAGCTTATTTTCAATTACTACAAGTCGTCCGTCTTTATCCAACGCGAGCAAGTCGAGACGCTCTCGTGTATCCGCGAAACCATCGAATTCTTTCTGAATAATCAACAACTCTTCACCCAACGCATCAGGTTGATTGGCGAGCCATTCTTGCAGATGCTCCCTCTCACGAAGGTTAAGCTCAGAGAAGCGCTTGGCTTCAAGTTTGGTCAGGCGGTTCTCGGAACGATTGACTTGGAACAATTGCATCACTCACTTCTAATTCAGGCAACTCACGAGGGATATTTGGGGCTTAACTACTCCAGCTTTCGCTCAATGCTTCAGCCTGTTTCAAACATAGTTCCACGGCTTCATCTGCCCTGTCGGGTGGATATTTCCACTTTCTCAACGCTCTGCGAACAAGATTGCGCAATTTCGCTCTAACGCTGTCTCGAACCTGCCAATCAACTGTCGTGCTTTTCTTAAGTTGCGCTGTGACATGTTTTGCTAGCTCCCGGAGGCTGTTATCTCCAAGTTCCTTTACCGCGGATTCATTTTGAATCAGGGCTCTGTAGAAGGCGACCTCATCTGGATTTAGACCAGATTTTTCCGCTAATTCGGCATCCTCAGCCATGTCTTTGGCCATCTGTATCAACTCTTCAATCACCTGAGCCGTCTCAATCGCTCGGTTGTGATATTTGCGAAGAGTCTCCAATATTCTGTCCGAATACTTTTTCTCGGACACAACGTCGGTCTTCATCCGAGCCTTTACTTCATCACGCAGCAACCGCTCCAGTAAGTCGACGGCCAGGTTCTTTTCTTCGAGTTTAGCAACATCTTCCATGAATTCCGGAGACAACAATCCAATGTTTGGCTTATCTAACCCGACCAAATGAAAAATGTCATCGACGCCATCCGCAACAATCGCGTTGTCAATTATCTGTTTCAAAGCAGAGTTTTTTTCTTCATCTGTCCGGCGCTTGTCGACCGTAGTGAATTTTGAAATCGCATTTTTTACGGCACTAAGAAACGCTATTTCTTTCTTGAGTGGCTCGACTTCATCCATGGTACTACACAGCGTGTACGCCTTCCCGATAGCCGCCATAACATCCAAAAACCGCCGCTTGCCATCAAGGTTGTCGCTATCTTCCTGCGGGCCCAAAATGTGATTCATCGCTCCCGGCAGCAATTGGACAGCATTTTGTTCAAAATCGCTGTAGTCAAACCCGTGGAGAATTCCGCGAACTACATCCATCTTTTCCAAAAGAACGGAATAAGCTTCCTGCATGTCATGAGTGGGCTTACCCTTACCGTTAGACCCAGTGTATGTTTTCAAAGCCTGTTTTAATTCATTGGCGATGCCAATGTAGTCAACAACAAGCCCCCCCGGCTTGTCTTTGAACACCCGATTGACGCGAGCAATAGCTTGCATCAAATTATGCCCCTTCATAGGCTTATCAATATACATCGTATGGCAGTTTGGCGCGTCAAAGCCTGTTAACCACATATCCCGCACAATCACTAACTGCAGCGGATCGTTCACATCTTTAAAGCGCTTCTCAAACAGCTTTTTCGTTTCTTTGCTGTAGATATGGGGTCGCAACTTATCTTTGTCAGATGCCGATCCCGTCATTACAATTTTGATACTGCCCTTAGTTGGATCGTCATCATGCCAATCAGGCCTAAGGGCGACGATAGCATCATACATTTCAACGCAAATGTCGCGGCTCATGCAGACAATCATACCTTTTCCGGGCATGCTTGCGATACGTTCTTCGAAATGTTGAACTAGATCTTTTCCGACTTCTTCAACTCTTGGTTCGCTGCCGACAAGTTTTTCCAAAGCCGACCACTGAGATTTGGTCTTTTCACGTGCCGAAACATCTTCCTCGTCTTCGATGACTTCATCTACGTCATCATTAAGCGCTTCAATCTCTGCCTCATTGATATTCAACTTGGCCAAACGGGATTCATAATAAATGGGAACTGTAGCTCCATCATCCACGGCATCTTGAATATCATACACAGAGACATAGTCCCCAAACACTGCACGCGTATCTTTGTCGCCTGTATCAATCGGCGTTCCAGTAAACCCAATGAACGAAGCCCCCGGCAAAGCGTCCCGCATATGCTTCGAATAGCCGAACGTGTATTTGCCAGTCTTAGGGTTAAGTTTGGCCTTGTCTCCGTATTGGCTGCGGTGAGCTTCATCACTCACAACGACGATATTTTTCCGCTCACTCAAGATTGGATGTGCCGTTTCTTTCTCCTCTAGCGCAAACTTCTGCACCGTCGTGAAAATGATCCCGCCTGACTGACGGGATGCAAGGATCTCGCGCAACTCGTCTCGATCGCCAGCCTGCACAGGCGTTTGCTTCAACGTTTCGGCCGCCATGCCAAAAGTATCGAAAAGCTGTCCATCCAAATCATTCCGGTCAGTCACAACAACAATCGTTGGATTGTTCATTTCAGGCTGCGCTAACAATTTCCCCGCATAGCACACCATCGAGATCGATTTTCCCGATCCCTGGGTATGCCAAACAACACCGGCCTTACCGGCTTTATCGCCTTGAGCCCTAGTTGCAGCCACAGACGCATCGACCGCAGCACGAACTGCGTGGAACTGATGATATCCAGCGATTTTCTTGATCGTGACGTCATTGTCTTGCTCAAACAAAACGAAGTGCCGAATATAGTCCAAAAGCAGCTCAGGTTGGAAAAACCCTTTAACAAGCGTCTCTAGTGCATACTCAAACAGCGGCCTGTCTTTTTCATTCGCGACTGTACGCCAGGCCATGAAACGCTCTTTGTTCGCCGTCAATGACCCAACACGCGCATGCACACCATCACTGATGACCAAAGCCTCGTTAAAGGTGAATAGATCAGGGATTTCTTCTTTGTAGGTCCGCAACTGTTGGTATGCCGACCAAATATCCGCGTTGCTATCAGCAGGGTTTTTCAGCTCTAACACTGAGATCGGCAAACCATTGACAAACACGATCACGTCCGGGCGACGGTTCCCCTTGGTGCCTGTGATCGTGTACTGATTGACCACAAGGAACTGATTGTTCCCGACTGTGTCAAAATCGATCAAACGCACGTAATCGGTTTTCTCCTCACCCGAGGCATCCTTAAACGTGACCTTCACACCTTCCAACAAGAATTGATGAAATGCTTTGTTGTTCTTGACTAGGATTGGCGTCTCTGGCTTCGCCAATTGTAGCGCAACTTGCTCCAAAGTCTCCGCCGGAATATGCGGATTGATGACCGCCAGACGGTCAAGCAACCGATCATGCAGGATAATCTGCCGATAGTCGGCGCGCTCTGGAGTTGGCCCATCCGGGGCAATGTCGTACCCGCAGATATAGTCGTATCCAACGTCCTCGAACCACGAAAGGCACATCTTTTCCAATTGGTCTTCGCTGATCAAACTCATACTAAAAATCCTTCAATCTTTCTGAAGCCATATCCAGTGCAAGGCGCAAATATTTCTCCACAAACGAGTGGTCGCTTTCCGGATACCAAATTGGACGTATCTTCAGCTCGTTCAAACGTGCGTCTTTCTGGTTTTTGGTTTCGCCTTCCGAAGGCAGCGACATCAAAGCAAAGTGATCAGGAACGTCGAAATCGGAATCTTCCGTAACCCTTGAAAAAAGCTCTAGCGTCTTGTCCTGCGTCATACTGCAGCCCAAAAATAAGAGAGAGCTTGAAATATAAATCTGTCGTAACGCTTTGGGTAGAGGCTTGGTAAAATCTAGCGGAGCACCGTAGGCTGCATCATACTGTTCGGCAGTAAATACGTATGTTTCGTGATCTTCTGCGTCCCCATGGAGTTTCAACAAGCATCGCTCTCCTTGGATCAGCTTCGTTGAAAACTTATTTCCCTCTTGCCGCCCATGCATGTAACCCGTGATATGACCGGGCCCCACGACCCTTTCTACCAATGGATCAAAATTGGTTGTTACGATGCACCCTTCGCACAATTCGGGCAGTAAGTTGATCGCTCCAACCGGGCCATCATCACCCAAATTTCCGTCAGCAAATTTATTTCGGATATAGCTTTTAACCTGAGCGTTTTCTGCATTCCATAACTCTTGAGCAACTTCAAAGTACTCGAAGTTCGCCAGCCTGGCCTCCATCGCTGCAGTATCCAGCCCGTCTATTCGCCCAACGATCTCTTTAAGGGCAGCCCCCCACAAAGGGTAATTTGAAGGCGACGACATCCCAGCGCCGAGGAAAGGAATGATCCGCTTTCTTTTGACAGAAGACACCAAATCTTTGAAAACGGGCTTAAGTTCATTTTGCTTAATGAATTCAATCGCCTCCTCATGATGCTTGAGCAGGCAAAATTCCATTTCCTCATAGTATGTGTTTCGATCTATCCAAAAGAGCGCTTCGCTTCTTTCGTATGAATATTCGTCCCTATCAGGTAGAAGGCTCTTAATTTTTATGGGCTCTTCGCCGTCCAATTTTTGATGTATGTCTTCGTTTTCCGAATAGGCGCTTTGCAATGCGGCTTCGACACTTTCAATGACTTTTTTGCTGCTTGAAACCCATTCCCTGCTCATTGGGCCACCTCACCGTTGATCTCGATCTCTCCACTCAAGAGCTTGGGCAACAAAGCATCCCGAATTTCAGATAAAGTAATGTTCTCTTTTTCAATCGTGGAACATTGCTCATACAAAGGAGCAATGCGCTTCTTAAATTCTTGAAGCAAAGCGTCGTCGGGGTAAGTGACCAACAAGCGCTTCATATCAGCGACAGTGACGTGACCCAACCCGGTGGTCTGCTTGTCTTGCGCGATTGCAATCAGGACGGGCTTCATGTGCTTGAGCAAATAGTAAGTGAAATACTTCTGTTCATCCGAAGCGAAGTTGAGCTTAAATATGTGCTGGTTCAACCAACCATCGCCGCCAAACCATTTGAATACTTCCAACGACGTCTCTGGGCTTCCTGACCAAGAATAGAGCACATCGTCATTTGTGATGAAGTGCCTTTGCTTCACCTCTTTCAAGGTGTACTTCGTCCCATCGTAAATGCCCTGCTTCAGCTCCGCGATTTTGATAATCGGCAAACCTTCTTCAGGATCGCAGAAATCCACAGATTTGAACGCCGCGCCGTTCACATATTCAGCGGTTTCATACAGTGGCTTCGCTTCCCACCCGTCTGGTATCTCGCCAAGTTCGGACGTAACGAGAGTATCAGGAAAAAGGTCGGCGGTGGCGGTGAGGGACTTGATCTGATCGGGCGATAGCGTTTCGAGTTGATCAATGGTTTTTCCTGCTATGGCGGTCATGGCGGCACGGGTGGGGTCTTGGCCGTTTTCAATGGCTTTAATCTTCGCGCGGGTGGGTTCAAAATCCACAAACCAGCTCTTAAACACCGCCTGCGCCATCTCTTCCAATGTTTGGTTAGTTTGACGGTTGAGTTCAATTTTGTGGTCCAAGTTTAGGCTTATCTCAACAATTTTGTCCTGAATGTCACGATCAGGGCAAGGGACCATTATGCTCTTGACCGATGATGACGCTTGAGCAATTGCAGGCACACCAACCTGCGATGCGTTAGTCAACAAGCGATGCTGCCCAACTGGCGATCTTAGAAAGTAGTATACAAAAAAGGGATTGATCTTCTCTTGGTCCAACGTGACTTTAAGTTGACTTTGGGAGGCAACATATCTCTCATACTTAGAGTTATCAGGGATAATCCCAACTTGCCCGATAGTACCGCGGTGAGTGATCACAATATCTCGACGATAAGCGTTTGAAGCCTGAAGCTCTGTGGCTTTTTCTTCAGTCAAAAAATCGAATTTATCTTCAAGGATGAAGTCTCCGTTAAGGTTCCCACCTTTGATCACAGGCACGCCCGAATTGACAAAATTCTCAGCCTTTATGCGCGATCCGAAAGGCCCCATTGCGATTGCATTTTTACTATTTGCCTTCAATTCTTCTATCGAAAGCTCGGGCCAATCAGCACTCATAACCCAACCCCGCCAAGTTCTTCTTGATCTCTTTCTCCAGACGGTCGCTTTCCTCAAACTGCCCTTTCAACTGCGCAGTCAGCCGCGCCATTTTCTCAGCAAAGGGTTCACTGTCTTCTTCTTGATCCGCAGCGCCGACATAGCGACCGGGGGTGAGAACGTGATCGTGTTTTTGGATTTCGGCCAGCTCAGCGGATTTCACGAACCCAGCGACGTCGGCGTAGCCTTCGCCCATTTGCCAATTGTGGAAAGCATCGGTGACTTGGCTTAGGTCATCCGCGGTAAAGTCACGCAGAACGCGGTCTTTCATATAGCCCAAGTTTCGCGCGTCAATGAACAGAACCTCCCCTTTGCGATCGCGCAGTTTGCGGCCAGCGGCGGTGGTGCGTGCGCCTTTGTTCTTGGTCAGAAACCAGATGCAGGCAGGAATTTGCGTGTTGGTAAACAGCTGCCCCGGTAAGGCGACCATGCATTCCACCAGATCCTTTTCGATCAACTTTTTACGGATAGCCCCTTCATTATTTGTGTTGGAACTCATCGAACCATTGGCCAGCAGCAGGCCTAATGAGCCATTGGGCGCAAGGTGATAGAGCATATGTTGCAGCCAAGCGAAGTTTGCATTGCCCGAAGGCGGCGTGCCGTATTTCCAACGCGGGTCACTTTCGCTGACGCCTGTGTCCCATTCCTTCATGTTGAAAGGCGGGTTGGCCATGACGTAGTCCGCGCGCAAATCAGGGTGTTGGTTGTTGGTATATGTGCTGGCGGGCTCTTTACCGAAGTTAAAATCAATCCCTCGAATGGCCATGTTCATGGCTGCCAGCTGCCATGTGGTGTGGTTATATTCCTGCCCATAGATTGAGACGTCACCAATGCGGCCCTTGTGGGCGTTGATGAAATGCTCTGACTGAACAAAGAAACCACCCGATCCCATGGCAGGGTCGTAAACTCGGCCTTTGAAGGGCTCGAGCATTTCAACAATCAGGCTCACGATGGATTTAGGCGTGTAGAACTGCCCACCCTTCTTGCCCTCAGCCAATGCGAATTGCCCCAGCATGTACTCGTAAACATGGCCGAGGATGTCCTGCGAATTCAGGCTGGCGTGCGTGAAGGGGATGGTGGCGACAAGATCGATCAGCTCGCCCAGCTTGGCTTGGTCAATTTGAAGGCGGGTGTACTGCTTATTCAGCACGCCCTTTAGCTTTGGGTTGTCCGCTTCGATCTTTTCAAGGGCGTTGTCGATCAGGTGACCAACTGAGCTAAACTTTTTTGTACTACCATCAGGGAGCGTAAGCTCCGCACCGCCAATGACGGTCTTGTTGTTGTCCTGCAGAAATTTCCAACGGGCGGCAGCGGGAACCCAAAAAACGTTCACTTCCGCGTAGTAGTCGCGTTGCTCGAGTTCAGCACAAATTTCATCTTGGTATTCCTCAGAATCCGCGCCACCGTAATCTGCGGGATCAAGATAGTAGTCATGCTCAGCATTCTTGAGCTGTTCAGTCAGTTCATCTTGACGGATCTGGAAGGCATCAGAGACGTATTTGAGGAAAACGAGGCCAAGAACGGTATGTTTGTACTGCGCGGCGTCCAAAGTAGAGCGGAGCTTATCGGCGGCGTTCCAGAGTTTTTTCTCTAGGCTTGTTAGAAATTGTTGTTCTTCTTCGTTTGTCATTTTCTGCCTCTAATTCGGCGTTCCCGCCAATATTCTAAATTTCTTGCTTAACAGTCTTGAAATTGGCGATGTTAAATAGCCCCGCTTGCGCAAGATAAAACGCCCCTAGGTTGTGTTATTCATTAGCTATTGAGCGCATTCGGTCAAATATTTTCTCAATGATTTCAGTCGCTATTACTTGGGGAACCATAGACACCGCCCTCAGACCAAGCATCAAGTATACGCCGGATCATTTCAGGTCGCGTGGGAATGTCTTCCTCTTGCCTGCGGGCATCATCTATCAATGCGATAAGATCGCGCTGAAGGCGCAGGGTTAGCGCTTCGGTGTCTTTTTTTGGGGGAGCCATAACTTTTCCGCATTATAATGTTGACATCATAATGCAATGGTCTCATATTAAGCGAGCGAAAGCAAGAGATCCTACCCTCTTGCCCGCTCTAATCACAACGATCCTTAGGAGATCTTTATGACTACCTTCCCCAATACCACGCCGGTATCGGCGACGACAGCTTTGAATCCGCTTCTCGCACCTGACCGCATCAGTTTTCGAAGCGCACTCGATCATCTTCAAGACGCTTTGACAGCTGACTGGCAGGTCTTTCTGCGCCGCAAGATGCCTGACACGCCAGAAAAACTTGAGTATAGCCACCGGGCCGCGCAAGCATGGTCGATGTGCTTTGAGGCACTTTGTGAAGTTCGCGATTTGGAAACTGCGCATCCAGCTCTACGCGCTGCAGCCGTGGAACTCATTCAGACAACGCCGGGCTCCTATCCAGTATCATCAAGGGTCGATATTCTCAAAATCGAGCTCAAACGCCTGAGTAGTTTGCATTTTGTTGGCTCTGACGATGGCCTCTATGATCTTCTTTTCCAAGCGCACACTCTTAACACGGTTCATAGCTCGAACCTCCAGACAATGCGCGCATTCTGGAACGACTAGTTAATTCGTAACAATGACTTACGCAGAGCTGTCCGGTTTTCCGGCCAGATTGCGGAGCTATGCCTTCTTTCATTTTTTGAGCCTACCTCTGGTGCCCCCTTCGGCACTGATTGGTAGAGCTATGGAGTTTTTCAATGCCTATCACCGACACTTACTACGCCTTTCCGATCGACCGCCAAATGTACCCGGTATTCAAAGGAAAGAACCACAAACACTGGACTGAAGCCGCCCGGAGGCACGGATTTACACTCATTGGCCGCGCTGTGGATCGCCTGCACGTCGTCCTAGAATGCAAGAACTGCGGCGATGCGACACTCAAGCGCATCAGCGTTGTGCTTGGGCACAATCCAGAGTGCGGCAACTGCATCCGCAAGCGCCGCGAAGCGGCAGCGGCAAAAGTTGGCGCCACGCTTCTCGGACCTGATCCCAAAGGTGATCGGCACTATGGCACCTATCAACTCAAATGCGGCCATGTTGATCGCCGCCAGCACGAACGCGTTGAAGACGCTGCCGCTGGTGGGCACGCCCTGAGCTGTGAGACATGCACGACGGAGCAACATGCGACTGAAGCGGCAGAACACGGTTGGACACTCATCGGTCCCGCCGCACGCAACGATCAGAGCTATAGGCAATACGAACATGAGTGTGGCCATAAACAAGATGTCAGCGTCGGCAATATGAGGGCCGGCGATGTAAACTGCGCTGGTTGTGGCGAGACCTGGACGTCGAAGCCGAGCAAAATCTATTTACTCAGTTTCATGTTGCCGAATGTGCCCGTGATCAAACTCGGATACAGCAACAACCCGACCTTCCGGTTGCGGCAAGTGCAACTTGATCCTTCCGAGACCCACGGCAATTTGGACCGAGAGATCGACGTGGAGACCGGACACGACGCCATTTGCCTAGAGAAAGCGATGCACCGCTACATCAAGACACATCGGCCAGATCTGATCGTGGAGCGCGTCCATTTCGATGAACACTTGAGGACCACTTCAGAGATTTATCATGAACGTGGACGGGCACTTATCTTGGCTCTTATCGATGCGGCCGACAACGGCTGGAACCCGAACCAGACTGACAATTGGCAACAATTCACGTCGCTTAGAGATACAGATTCTTAAGCCGTAGCCCGAGGGCCGCTGCACCAAATGCCGGCCCTCTCCCCCTGCCCTTAATACCCCACCATAGGTTCATTTTTCATGCCCAATAATTCACTGAACACGCGCGTCAGCGCGCCTTCTACGTCTACGTTATCTCAGCACTCCCTTGACCTCTTGCGGCCCCTCCTGCGCGGCATTGCTTTGTGGCACCGCGAGCGGACACGTCTGGTGCCCCTGGATCCAGACCTTGAGTTCGATGACATTGCTGATCCAGACACGCCCACTCAGGACGAGCTCGAACGCACTTTGAATGCGCCCTACGACGCAAAGCCAACCGCTTTGCATATGCCACAAGATGAGATTGAAGCAGCGATTGCCGCCGGTCAGGATCCCTGGGCAGAGGCGGCAAATACTGGCGGTAGCTCTTTCCTCCACCAACCGCCTATCGCAAATATGCTCGTCGCCGCGCGCTTCGCCGCCTTGCTCTCAGACGCTGGCCTCCTGTCCGATGTCACGACACCACGCGCTTTTTCCATGATCACAATCCCGGACAGAGCCGAGCGTAAGGCAGCGTGGAAAGACATCGATAACGTTCTGCGCCGGCTTGCCGATCAATGCGTTGATAGCGACGACACGTGGCGCGATTTCAAAACGCCGGTTCTTGCAGCAGAACCCAATCACACCAAAGGCCGAACTGCGTCACAGCGCGAGGACTTTGAGGACGCCGTCGAAGCAGCCGTTAGAAACGGTCACAAGCTTCTCGCGCTCACGCCTGACGCAAATTCTATGTCGCCGCTCATGCGCGCGATGTGCGGGCGCGTGCTGAACTGGCCACCACTCACCGGACAAATGATCATTGAGATGCTGCGCGTGACACATACCGCGACAGGCAAGTTGTCCGAAGACGCAATCGTCAACCTTCTACCATCGGACAGTGAGATCACAGCCCTTCCCCTCGCTGTGATCGAAAGCGCCTTCTTAGAAAAGACAACTCTCAAGGTGGCCCAAACCCTCGCAACCGCCGCCAAGCGTTTTCGGACATTGCCGCCCTCTTCGACAACACTGAACGACATCGTTCTCAACTCAGACACACGCGCGCCAATTGAGCGATTGATCGCGGATATCGCGTCATGGAAGGCTAGACGGGTGCCATGGAACGAGGTCTCTTCGTCCGTGCTCTTTTACGGCCCACCTGGGAACGGCAAAACGCTTCTCGCATCGGCGCTGGCGGGTTCGCTTGGCGTTCCATTGATCGCAACGAGCTACTCCGATTGCCAGCGTCATGGCCATCAAGGTGACATGCTCAAAGCCTTGTCCGGTAAAGTCGAAGATGCCATCCGATCAACGCCCTGTGTGTTTTTCCTCGATGAGTTGGATTCATTTACTCATCGCAACCGGAAAGGGCGCAACTCCGACTACATTGTAGGCGTGGTCAACGGCTTGCTAGAGCACCTCACCAGACTGAACGATACGGCAGGGGTTATTGTCCTCGGAGCAACAAACTACCCAGACATGATCGATCCGGCGGTCGTCAGGCCAGGACGACTCGATCTCAAGATTGAGATCTCAACACCGGACAGGGCTTCAGTTCTGCAGATTCTCACACACGCCTTGGGCCCTGACGCCAAGGCCATGCAACTTTCCCCAATCGCAGACCAAATTCTTGGATCATCGGGCGCGCAAATCACTGCGCTTGTCCGCGAAGCACGTGGCCTTGCACGCGCACAAAAATGCCGGCTGCAACAAAGCCAGTTAGAAGCTGCCGCGTCTCGCATTTGTCCGGTTTTAGACCCCGATATCCTCTGGCGCATTGCTATCCACGAGACAGGACACCTCGTCGTTGCACATGCCCTCGGCCTTCCGCCCGCAGAACGCGCAACGATCACAAACACAGGTGGTTTCGTCGACATCCCAACACCATTGTTAGAAAGCGTTCAATCCACAAAGAACCGCATCGCCGCCCTCCTCGGCGGTCGCGCTGCTGAGCAAATCATTTTGGGTGAGGCGCTCAACGGCGCTGGCCTTGGAGCCAATTCAGACCTCGAACTCGCGACTAAGCTCGCCGGACAAATGATCTGTGAATGGGGATTGGGAGATCAGCTCGCATATACGCCCGCGCCTTCACACTTCAATGACCGGACACACCACTTAGACAAAATGCTCAAAATTGCAGAGCACCGCGCGATCCAAATCCTTACGGCTAGAAAGGATCTTATCTCAAATGTAGCCGTAGCCCTTTACAAGACGAGAGAGCTGTCCGGCGAACAAATTCGGGAACTTTTGCAGACAGGGGAATAATTCAAATTCATTTTTCACAGGTTTCAAGCACCCGAAGAACCACTTCACGCGAAGCTTAGCACCCTGTCTCGTATCCACATGATCGGTCTCGCTCAGCCCCTTTTATCCACATGTTTCACTGTGCGGCTTCTATGTTCGAACTTCGCCGCCTCTTACATTTCTATCATCGCAAGCACGCAAAGGCTCACTTCAGCCCGCGTGCCAAAATAGGAATGAGCCCCGCGCAGCAGGGCATAAAAGAGACCACGAGCATGATCAGTTTAGAGAAGAGACCAAAATCCAAGCCCAAACAGCCGTACCACACCACCGGCCCCAAACTTTCTTTGGTGAAGACGCCACGCCCTCCACATCCACGCTTGTTTGCATTCGTGCATATTCTGGCACGGCAAGCAGCACAGGACGCCTTTGCCAACACTGCTCAAGGCAAGCCAGTCCACTAGTCAAAGGAGAGATTAATGTCCGCACGGCTCAACATTAAGCGCGCCGCAATCTACGCACGCTATTCAACCGACCTACAATCCCCATCTTCGATCACGGATCAGATCCGCTTATGCCGTAAGATCTGTGAAGACAACGGTTGGGAAGTCCGCGACATCTTCACTGACGACGCGATCAGTGGCGGAACACATTTGCGCCCCGGTTTTCAGAAGCTGCAACGAGCCGCTCAAAATGGTGACTTCGATATCATCGTTTCCGAAGCACTGGACCGTCTATCGCGGGATCAAGAACACAGCGCGGGCCTCTATAAACAGATGTGTTTCTTAGACATCGATATCATCACGAAGTTCGAAGGTAAAATCAACGAGATGCACATCGGCCTTGGCGGCACGATGAATGCCCTTTTTCTCAAAAATCTCGGACATAAGACCCACAGAGGCCTCGCAGGCCGTGTCGAGGCAGGCAAATCAGGTGGCGGGCGGAGCTATGGATACACTGTGGACCGCCAGCCGCTCGCAGATGGTACCTTTATCACAGGAGAACTGATTATCTGCCCAGAAGAAGCGACGGTGGTGAAGCGTATTTTCGCAGACTACGACAAAGGACTATCCACCCGTGCAATTGCTATGGCCCTGAACGCCGAAGGCATTCCTGCCCCCCGCTCTGGTAAGGGCAGTGGCACGTGGTCGTTTTCGACCATCTCTGGGAACTGGAAACGCGGCACGGGTATTCTCAATAATGAACTCTACAAAGGGGAACGCGTTTGGAACCGTCAGCGCTACATCAAAGATCCGAACACGGGCAAACGACAGGCTCGGCTGAACCTTGAGACTGAATGGGTGCGCAACTCTGTGCCCGAACTGAGATTAATTGACGATAATCTGTGGCAACGGGTCAAACGGCGCCAGGGCGTTATCAGATCCACATTGAGCGAAGCCCAGCAAGCCAACGCCAGCAATCCGCTCGCACGGGCAAAACGCACCAAGCACCTGTTTTCCGGTCTTCTTAAGTGCGGCTGCTGCGGTGGCTCCTATACCCTGATGAACAAGACCAAGTACGGCTGCGCTTCAGCCCGCAATAAGGGCACCTGCGACAACCGCGAACTCATCAAACGCGAGCATGTTGAAGAACGTATTCTGAGAGGGCTTAAGTCCAAGCTGATGCATCCAGAGTTGCTCAAGGAATTCGTCGCGGAATATCATAGGGAATGGAACCGCCTTAATAGCGAGAGCACATCCGCGCGAACATCCATTAAACGTGAGCTCAAACAGCTCGGTGATCAGATCGACAAAATTGTCGAAGCGATCACGGCAGGGATGTTTCACGCGTCGATGAAGACGAAGATGGACGACCTTGAAGCGCGCAAAGCCGAGTTGGAGAGCAAACTCGAAGCCCTGCCCGATCAGGATCCAATTGTCCTTCATCCTGCTTTCGCAGAGACTTACCGCACGAAGATCGCTGCTTTGGCTGACAGCCTCAATCATGAGGCTAGCAAATCCGAGGCTTCAGAGTTGTTGCGGGGTCTGGTTTCAGAGGTGCGCTTGCATCCTGATGAGAGCGCCGAGGATGGTCATGTGATTGAGTTATATGGGGAATTGGCGGCAATCTTGGAATTATCAGGCCCTAGAAACTACAACACCCACCGTTTTACGGGTGGGTTGTCGGTTCAAGTGGTTGCGGGAGTAGGATTTGAACCTACGACCTTCAGGTTATGAGCCTGACGAGCTACCTGGCTGCTCCATCCCGCGCTGGTTTTTTGATTTTATCGTTTTATAGAGATTGGTATTATCTAGGTTTGGCGGTGACCTACTCTCCCAGGGCTTAAGCCCAAGTACCATTGGCGCTGAGGCACTTAACTTCCGGGTTCGGGATGGGACCGGGTGTTTTGCTCTTGCTGTTGCCACCAAACCGAGGCAATACCATGCGTCTTTTTTTGACGCTTACAATCAA
>NZ_JAHHIR010000038.1 GCF_018678075.1 Epibacterium ulvae
GGAGCCATCCACCCCATCTGCTCTTGTGAAGCGGCGTTTGAGGTCAAATAGTTGCAGCGAATGCCTGGCTTAAAACCTTCGGTGTTTTGCGATGCTGACGCAAAGCATACTAAGCGGCCATTCGTTTCGGAAGCGGTAACGACAGGTTAGTCCGCATTGCTGACACTGATGTACCCAATGGCTAAGGTCTCGAACCGTGGTCAATTATAACTCTACAGTCGTATAACAATGAGTTGCAGTGCACATCTTTCAATTCTCAGACCGGTAGAGCAGTGGCCAATGACTTTACTCAACGCCAGCGCAACCTAACTGATTTGCGGACGCGTTGGTTTTTTGGGCGCGGTTTTATCAGTGTCAGTGAAAAGGGTACGTCACATGCATTCCACATCTCAGGTACTATTGTCAGCGCTTGTCGCTGGAGTTTCAACCCTCGCCTCCCCTAGTTTCGCGGATGACTTTACACGTATCGAAACTGAGGCCGAGTTTCGCAAGCTGGTGGTCAATCGCAAGCTCACTCTTGGAGAAAACTACGCGACGTTCAAAAAGAATGGAAAAGTCACCGGAGAGTTTGGTGGAGCGAAACTGGATGGGGCCTGGGCGTGGCGCGATGGTTATTGGTGCCGAACGCTAACGACCCATTCTAAGAATACGGATTGTCAGTTGATGGAAATCTCAGGAACCCAATTGCGGGGAACACGGTCGCGGCGCAAGGGGCAAAGCTTTGTCTATGAGATCAAATAAGCCGTTTCCGGGGAGCGGCCAGTCCGCATGCGAAAGCGTATTTGCACAGAAGGCCTGTAAGCCGGGTTTTGTCCAAGGCTGAACGCCTCTGGACGACCATTCATCTGCGATGCCTGTTGCCAGACACCTCTAGCTGCCAACCCGGTCCCTCTCGGTCAAAGCGTACCTAGCGGCGGTATCGGTTGCCCGACCAGCCCGCGCGGGGACCCTATTTGGCATTGCTCCTGGTGGGGCTTGCCGTGCCACCCTTGTTGCCAAGGGCGCGGTGGGCTCTTACTCCACCGTTTCATCCTTACCCCGACATGCAGGGCGGTTTGTTTTCTGTGGCGCTTTCCGTCGGGTCACCCCGCCCGGGCGTTACCCGGCACCTTTGCTTTGTGGAGCCCGGACTTTCCTCGCGCATTGCTGCAACGCGGCCGTCCAGCCTTCTGTGCGAGGGGTGGACTACGCCCATCCCTTTGGCGCGTCAATGGTGAAGGGGGGTTTTTGGGGGCTTTGCCCCTCTGTGCGCGAAACGCGCCCATTCACCCCAAAGTATTTTTCAAAAGATGAAAGGCCTTAGGCGTCGGGGAGCGATGCGATGTCGGTGGCACATAAAGGGCCTGTGGCCTGCGGACGGTGGCGCAGGCGGATGGTGTCCAACAGGGTTTGATCGTCACAAGGCGCGCTATAGCCCGCCTGAGTGGCCCGCGTGCGCAAGGCCTCCCATGTGGGCTGTTTTGTGAAAGTGTGCTTGCCAGACGGGGCGGCCAAGCCCTGCCGCGACAGGCGGGTCCAATCAAATCGCGGGCCGGGGTCGATTTTGCGGCCCGGAGCCATGTCGGAATGGCCGATGACGCCCTGTGGCGGAATAATCCATCGGTTCAGGATGCCCTGCAGGAGTAGTTCCAACGCCTGCATCTGCGGTTCGGGAAACGGGTGGGTGCCGGGATTGTCCAGCTCAATCCCGATGGAGCGGGAGTTGATATCGCCTAGGCCGCCCCATTCACCCGCACCTGCGTGCCAGGCCCGCATCTCTTCCGACACCAACTGCCAAAGGGTGCCGGTGCAGCCGATCAGGTAATGGGCCGAGACCTCATAACGCGGATCACACAACCGCTCCAGCGCGGCGTCGGCGCTGGTCATGGCGGTGTAATGGATGACAACCAAATGAGGCGACAGCCCATCGCGACGCGGCCCGAAATTGGGGCTGGGCCGTTGGAGGGGCAGTTGCTCTGTCACAGGCTCAGCGGTTGCTGACGGCCAGACGGAAGGGACGTGGATCCCAGGTACATGCGTAGCCGTCTCCGTCCGGGTCCAGCGCTTTGCGGTCGCGTTCTGGGCCACCTAAGCGCAGGAATTCGGTCTGGGCTTCATCGCCCGAGCGGAACACCGCACAGTTGCGTTGCGAGCGGGCCTGCAGGTTAATGCCAGCACGGCTGTAGACACGGGTACCTTTTGGGTGCGACGTGCTGAGCGCGAAGCGGACGATATTGGGATCACTTTCGCCCTGGCGCTGCGGCAAGGCGGTGGGAGCAACTTGTTCGAACTGTTCGCGGTTGCGTTGCAGGCGCTGTGCATCGCTTTCGATGGATTGGCGCGACGCCACGGCGCCAAAGTCGTTTTCATCCGAGATGCCCGGATTGTCGATCAATGTTGGGGCCGGGTTGGAGGGGCTTGCCTCCACCGGGCGCACGCCTGAGTTGCCGGAGGCAGCCCCAAGCGCCGCTGCCGTTTCGCGGGCGATATCATCGCCGGATGACGCCGTTGTCAGGCTCGATTGGTTGGGCGGCACGTAAGGCGTTGGTGCGACCGATGTGCTGGAGGCAAAGTCGCCCACGGATTGTGAGGGACGGCCCGCGGTTGTTGGCAAAGGCTCGGTCGAGATCACGGCTGGCGGCACCAAAGGGTCACCGGTGATGGTGGTTCCCGGCGCCGGGCGCTGTGTTTCAAACGGGTCGAGCACCCCTGCCCCGCTGTCCGGCACTGTCGGCGCACAGGCCGCCAGTGCAATCAACGACGTCACAACAAGAGGAAGGGCAAATGCACGCATGTGAGGGACCTGTTTTTGGGATGCTCGGTTGGTTTTACTCAGCTTTTGGGATGTGTTACCACCACTGCGATGGCTTTGCCACAAAACCTGTGGCCTGTTCCAGCGCATAGGCGGTGTTCAGCAAATCGCCTTCTTCCCATGGTTTGCCGATCAACTGCAGACCGAGCGGCAGACCCTGGCTGTTGAGACCCGCAGGCACTGCAACACCGGGCAGACCGGCCAGGTTCAAGGTGACCGAGAAGACGTCTTGCAGGTACATTTCAACCGGATCCGCCGAGGCCATGTCGCCAAGACCAAAGGCCGCCGATGGTGTGACCGGTGCCAGGATCGCGTCGATGCCTGCGGCAAAGGCGTCTTCAAAGTCTTTCTTGATCAGGGTGCGGACGCGGCGGGCGCGGTTGTAGTAGGCGTCATAGAACCCCGCCGACAGCACATAGGTGCCAACCATGATACGGCGCTGGGTTTCGGGACCGAAGCCTGCGGCGCGGGTTTTCTCATACATCTCGGTGATGCCGTCGCCTGCGTCCAATGTGGCGCGTTCGCCGTAGCGAACACCGTCATAGCGGGCGAGGTTTGATGACGCCTCAGCCGGTGCAATCACGTAATATGCAGGCAGCGCGTATTTGGTGTGCGGCAGGGAGATATCAACGATCTCTGCGCCGGCAGCTTTGAGCTTTTCGGCGCCTTCATTCCAAAGCTTTTCGATCGATGCGGGCATGCCATCGACGCGGTATTCCTTGGGCAGGCCGATTTTCTTGCCGCGGATGTCGCCGGTCAGCAGGGCCTCGAAATCGGGAACTGCCAGATCGGCCGAGGTGCTGTCCTTGGCGTCGTGACCCGCCATCGCGCCGAGCATGATCGCCGCGTCGCGCACGGTTTTGGTCATTGGGCCCGCTTGGTCCAGTGAGGAGGCATAAGAGACCACACCCCAGCGCGAGCAGCGGCCATAGGTGGGTTTGATGCCAACAGTGCCGGTAAAGGCCGCAGGCTGGCGGATCGAGCCGCCTGTATCGGTGCCGGTTGCCGCCAGACACAGATCTGCGGCCACGGCGGCAGACGAGCCACCAGAAGAGCCGCCGGGTGTCAGCTGGGTGTCATCGCCGTCACGCTTCCACGGGTTGACCACGGGGCCATAGCACGAGCTCTCATTCGAGGAGCCCATGGCGAATTCATCCATGTTCAGTTTGCCCAGCATCACCGCGCCACTGTCGCGCAGGTTCTGGGTTACAGTGGATTCATACTGTGGTTTGAACCCTTTAAGAATGTTAGAGCCCGCCTGGCTGTCGACACCTTCGGTGCAGAACACGTCCTTGATCCCGATGGGCAGACCGCACATCGCAGAGGCGTCACCCCCTTGCAGGCGCGCATCAGCGGCCTTGGCGCGCTCCAGCGCGATCTCGGGCGTTTTGTGCACATAGGCGTTCAAAGCATCCGCCGCATCGATGGCGCTGATGCAAGCTTCGGTCAGCTCAACAGAGGTGGTTTCCCCCTTGCGCAGCAGATCGCGGGCCTCGGCGAGGCCAAGTTTGTTCAAGTCGGTCATGTCTTACTCCACCACTTTGGGAACAGCAAAGAACCCTTCGCGGGCGTCCGGCGCATTGGCCAGAACCTTGTCCTGCTGGCTGCCATCGCTGACCACGTCTTCGCGGCGCTTCAAGCGCTGCGGGGTAACCGATGTCATCGGCTCCACGCCTTCGACGTCAACCTCGTTCAGCTGCTCGATAAAGCCCAGGATATTGTTGAACTCGGTCGCGAGCGCCGGCAGCGCGTCGTCCTCGACCTTGATCCGGGCCAGTTTCGCCACTTTGGCGGCGGTGTTTTGGTCAATCGACATGGATTACCCTCATCTTTTGTTACCCGGCATTTACCGCCCCTGCGCGTCCCCCGCAAGGGTTGGCGACATCTCTTCGCTGCTTTGCACCCGCCACGCACGCGCATAGGTCACAATCATCCACCCAAGCATCCCACCATTGAGCACATGCCACAGGAAATGCGTCCCCATCGGGAAGAGCGGGCATAGCGGTTCATCCAAGGTGCGCAAGGTCAAAGACAGCACCAAAATCGCCGCACCAATGGCAAACCCGCGCGCCATCACCGGCTGTTTGCCCCATAGCACCACCGCATAAAGTAAAATGAGCAAAGGCACCGGGCCGTAGACGGCCGAGCTGCCAAGCCCCGGCAACATCTGAAACATCGGTAATGTCAGCGCATAATAGGGAAAAAACAGCGCCGTCAGACCATAGGCGCGCACTCTGCGCAGCCCAAGAATGTCGCGATTGATTGCAAAGACATAGACCAACACAAATATCGCGATCGGCAAGATATCGGCCCAGAGGGCCCAAACCTGCGCATGGGTGTGAAATAGATAGCTGCCCAGGCCAATCACCATCTCGATCATACACAGCGTTGCGGTCATCGGCGCACGGTTTTGCCTAGCAAAGAGCCAAACCAAAACCGCAACCATCACAAAGGCGAGATTGGTGAGCGCATTCACTGGTTCCGCCCAATAGTGCGGTGCAATACGCTCGCAGTAGGCATCGACGTAACGTGTGAGCTCCATCGAGTTCTCCTGGTTGATGTCTTGGGTGAGAGCCGGACTATGGTTCGGACCATCCTAGGTCTAAAATGGAGATAGACGCTATGAATATTGTTTGGTTGGGTCATGCGAGTTTTCGGCTTGAGAGCGACGGCAAGGTTCTGCTGATCGATCCCTGGCTGACCGGAAACCCGATGCTGAAAGAAGACCAGCACGAAGCCGCACTGGCGGGGACGACACACATCCTGTTGACCCATGCGCATTTCGATCACGCCGCAGATATCGTGACGCTGGCCAAGAAGCTGGACGTTCCGGTTGTGGGTCAGTTCGACCTGATGAATTTCTGGGGCGAGTCTGAGGGCATCGAGACCCTGGGCTTTAACAAAGGCGGCACAGTGGATCTGGATGGGATCAAAGTGTCGATGGTTGCGGCCTCGCACAGCTCGACCTTTGGCGGATCTGACGGGCTCAAAGTGGCCGGTTCCGAAGTGGGTTTCATGATCGAGGTTGAGGGCAAGACAGTCTATGTCTCGGGCGACACCGATATTATGGCCGATATGGAGTGGATGGGCGATTTCTATAAGCCCGAGATCGGCATCCTGTCAGCTGGCGGCCATTTCACCATGGGTATGAAAGGCGCGGCCTATGCGGCCAAACGCTATTTCAACTTCAAGACAGTGATCCCTTGCCACTACAAAACCTTCCCACTGCTTGAACAAAACGCAGATGAACTGACGACGGCATTACCGGATGTGGATGTGATCGAGCCTGAGGTTCTGGCTCCGATCACTCTTTGATCTGAGGGCGGGTAAATTCTGCGCGGGCCTGTTCAGCGCGGGCGCGGCAGGTGCAGCCCTCTGCGTGATCATTGATCAACCCCATCGCTTGCATAAACGCAAAGCAGGTGGTGGGGCCGACAAATTTCCATCCACGTTTCTTGAGCTCTTTGGACAGGGCGATGGACTCGGGGCTGGTGGTTTGGGTCTGCGGTGGTGGCAGAGTTTTGGGGTCTGGCTCAAATGACCAGAAAAAGCCCGCCAATGAGCCCGCCTCCGCCTCAAGCTCAATCGCGCGGGCAGCATTGTTGATCACGGCCGTGATCTTGCCCCGGTGACGCACGATGCCTGCGTCCTGCAACAGGCGCGCCACATCTTCATCGCCAAATTCAGCGACTTTGCGATAGTCAAACCCTACAAAGGCTGCGCGAAAGTTCTCCCGCTTGTCCAAAATCGTGCGCCAGCTGAGGCCCGATTGAAAACTCTCAAGGCAGACTTTCTCAAACAGGCGCGTATCATCACCAACCGGATAGCCCCATTCGGTGTCGTGATAACGCAAAAAATCCGGCGCGCTGCCCGCCCATTTGCAACGTGGTTCCCCGTCTGGGGCCATATAAATCTCGCTCATGTCAGTCGTCTTTCAAAAAGGCGAGACGCGGATCGACCCGTGCGGGCGACATCTCGGTTATTTCAGGTGTGGCGACGCCGTTTATGACAAATGGATCCTCGTTCACAAAGGCCTGCAACGCCTCCGCCGTGCAATTATGGGCCCAGATCCCGCCGCCAGATTTATCCGCCAAGGAGCCCACGGCCAGAAACAGCCCCCTTTCGAACCCTTGGGCAATCCAGGCGCGGTGGCCTTCCATATGCTCAGCAGCGGCAGCGCGGTTTTCGGAAAGTTTCAAAAAGACGGTGAACATATTCAATCTCCTTTTGCGGAATTTGCGGGGGCTGCGGCGGCGGCATAGGCCAGCATCAGCTCCACTTCGGTGTCGATGAAATCATCGTCGCGCAACGCTTGCGACAGCGCGGCCACCCCCTGGCTGCGGGCCAACAGATGGCGGGCGTGTTGCAGGGCCGCGCCCTCATCACACCCCAGCGCGCGAAACTGGTCCGCCAACCAATCGCCAAACAGGGAAAACAGTGCATTTGCACGGGATTGGCTGACATGGTTCAACTTGCCCAATTCAGACACCAACGTGCCGACGGGGCAGCCATAAAGCGTGATCTTGGCGCGGTTTCGGATCAGGATCCGGACAAAACAGCCGATCCGCTCGACCGGCGTCTGACCTTTGGCCTGCCAGGTTTCCAGCATCTTGCGCGTCTTGGCGATACGGCGGTCGATCACCGCATCCAGGATCTCATCCTTGGATTTGAAGTGATGATAGAAATTCCCACGAGAGATCCCCACCACACCGGCGATATCGGCAAAAGAGGTCGCCTCGAACCCGCGTTCATAAAACAGATCATCGGCGGCGGCGGCGATGTTTTCACGTGTGGACATGGCAAAGCGAATCCTAGGACAGTTGACCTAATGCAGATATAGGACAAGTGACCTAGAAAATGCAATCATTGCAATGTCAGAAAAATGCACGCGCCTTGGCAAAGGTTTCAAAGTGGTCAAATTCCACCGCTGAGACCTGCCCCCGACGCAATTGCCAAAAGATCGACAGAGTCACTTTGGCCATCGCCCAAGACAGCAGGTAACTGGGTGTGACATGCAGGGCCTCTGCCCAGATCACCGCGACACGCTGCGCGCGGATCACATCAGTAGTCCACTCAGGTCGCCCCCTAGGGTGGCGAAAAGCATTGGCAAGCTCATAAGCCGGATCGCCGATCATCCCCTTGGCATCAAAGGCACAATAGCCGCGCGGCGTGTTCAGAACATTGTCATGGTGCAGATCACCGTGCAGCGGGCGCAGGCAAGACTGGTTACCCAGACAATCCTGTGCGACCGCCACACCCTCGCGGTAGATGGCCCGTTGCGCGGACGTTAATAGGTCGTCGAAGGACTGCTGGAACATAGGCTGAAAGGCCCGTGAGATCGGCAGCAGGTCTGGCGTTACCTTGGCATGCGACTGCAGATCACGCGCAAGGTTTGCCAGCTCCACCGCTGCTTCTGCGTCATGCCCTGCGCGGGCAAAATCACCCAAGGACGGCCCCGGAAGATCTTCCATCAAGACCAGTTCATCACGGATATCGAAAAACGTGACCGCGTTCTGGCCACCGAATTGATCGAGATAGTCAAACCCCGCGGCCTCGTTCCCCATTCCATTGTGATAGAGCTTCAATATCGCCGAGCCGCCGTCCCTGCGTGTCACTCGCCAGACGTCCGAGACGACGTTGCTTTGCAGGCATGTGGAGAGTGTCACATCCAAAGACCTCGCAGCCCGGGATATGGACGCAGATACGCTCATTCCGCGCGGCGTTTGGTTGCGAAAAAATCGCGCAAGATTTTCGCGCAGTCCTGTTCGGCCAGCCCGTCATAGACCTCGGGCGCGTGATGGGATTGGGGATGGTCAAAGACGCAGGCCCCATGGGCGACACCGCCAGATTTTGGGTCAGAGGCTCCGTAATACACCCTTCGCAATCGCGCAGCGGCAATGGCTGCGGCGCACATGGCGCAGGGCTCCAGCGTGACATAAAGATCGTGCCCCGCAAGGCGTTCCACCCCGGCCTCTGCGCAGGCCTGACGGATCACCAACATCTCTGCATGGGCGGTTGGGTCGTTCAGCTCGCGGGTGCGATTTCCGGCTGCTGCAACCACCTGCCCGTCTGGAGCCACAAGAACGGCCCCCACCGGGACCTCACCACGACTGGCGGCCTTTTGCGCCTCTTCCAGAGCCTGATCCATATGCGACGTGAACTGCATGAAACCTCCCTGCCCCAGAATGGACGCTTTCGCAAGGCGCGGGAATGTTCTATGGCGGGGATATGACACAGAAACCTGCCCCCTCAGATCCGAAATCCACCGCAACACCCGAAGGCGACCGCATCGCCAAAGTGCTGTCACGCGCAGGCGTCGCTTCGCGCCGCGAAGCCGAGCGGATGATCGCGGAAGGGCGGGTGACCGTGAATGGTAAAAAGATCGACAGCCCGGCGTTGAACGTCACCGGACGGGATCGGATCATTGTGGACGGCAAACCCCTGCCCGAGGCAGAGGACGCGCGGCTGTGGCTCTATTACAAACCCATCGGCCTGGTGACCACCAATTCCGATGAAAAGGGCCGCACCACGATCTATGACGAGCTGCCCGAGGACCTGCCCCGGGTGATGACCGTCGGGCGTCTTGATATCAACTCCGAAGGGCTGCTGCTGTTGACCAATGACGGCGGCATCAAGCGTAAGTTGGAACTGCCAGAAACCGGCTGGCTGCGCCGCTACCGCGTGCGTATCAATGGCCGGCCCAAAGACACCGATTTTGAACCGCTGCGCAAAGGGTTGGTGATCGACGGCGAACGCTTCCAGCCGATGCAGGTCACATTGGACCGCCAGCAAGGAGCGAACGCTTGGGTCACCATTGGCTTGCGCGAAGGCAAGAACCGCGAAATCCGTCGCGCGATGGAAGACGTGGGCTTTCCGGTGAACCGCCTGTTGCGGATCTCATACGGGCCGTTTCAGCTGGGCAATCTGAAACCCGGCGCGGTCGAAGAAATTAGACGCAAGATCATGCGCGACCAGCTGGGCCTGCAAGAGCCGGATGAACCTGCGCAATTGCGCCCAACGCGCAACCGCAAACCCATGCCCGGCAAGGGAAAACCGCCCTTCAAACGGGGCGCACAGGACGCCCCCGCACCAAAAGGGCGCCGCGCCGCTGATCCTTCTGCCAGCCAACGCAAGGGCCCCGGCAAACCGTCGGGGCGCCCCGCAGGTCCCAAAGGCTCTCCCAAAGGGCGGCCAGGCGGCAAAAATCCCCGTCGTTGAGCGATTTGCACGTAGCTTCCCCCTAGTAAGAGGGCGCATCATCCCTTACCTTTTGCAGCAAGAATGCATGTTCTTGCAGGTGGGGAGAGACGTTCTGTGCAAAATCTCGCGTTTGTCGCGTTGTTGCTGTTAATGCTGGGCCTCAGCACCGGTTGGATCGTGGGGGTCTGATTGGATGGCGCAACGATTTGGCGGAAAATTCAGCCCTGACGAGTCATCTGATACATCATCGCCCGCACCAACGGGCGGTGCGTTCAAAAACGCACGTGTGAACCCCATCGGCCTGCGGACCAATCTGATGGCTGTTCCGGTGGCAGTTTTGCTGTTCTTCTCCCTTTTTAGCGGTGCAAGCGGCATGGCGATGGGACTGGCGGGGGCTGCGGCCTGGGTTGGTGGCTGGTTCATGCTGCGCGAAGGGTTGCGCGCCGAAGCGGCCTTTCACGACCGTCGTGTTGCCAAACGCCCGGCCCTGCCACGCAAGATTTTGGCGGCAGTCCTGGTGGGCGTGGGCGCAGGGTTCGCAGCCTGGAAGGCTGAGCCCGGTGCGCTGATTGCAGTTGTTTATGCCGTGGCGGCAGCGGGTCTGCATCTGGCGGCCTTTGGCATCGATCCGATGCGCGACAAAGGCGTGGAAGGCATTGACCAGTTTCAACAAAACCGTGTCGCTCGCGTGATTGACGAGGCTGAAACCCATTTGACCGCAATGCGTGATGCAGTCCTGCGGGCCAAGGATCGCAGGGTCGAGGCCCGCGTCGACCAGTTCCAATCCGTGGTGCGCGATCTGTTTCGCACGGTCGAAGAAGACCCGCGCGATTTGACGGCCGCTCGTAAATATCTGACCGTCTATTTGCTGGGGGCCCGTGATGCGACGATCAAATTTGCCGACATCTACAGCCGCAGCCAGGATACCGAGGCGCGCAGCGATTACCTGACGCTGCTCGACGATCTGGAACAGAATTTCGCGGCCCGCAACCGCAAGATGTTATTGGAAGACCGCAGCGATCTGACTGTGGAAATTGATGTGCTGCGCGAACGTTTGCAGCGTGAAGGCGTCCGGCTGGACGAAAATTAATTCGAATTTGGCGACAGAACGAGGAAGTGCTCATGTCTGAAATGATCCAGAAAAAAGCCGCCGAAGCGGAAGTCTTGGTGAAAGAAGTAACAGGTATCGAATTGGTCGCCCCGGTTGAGACCGTGCAGCCGTTGGTCGAGGCCGACGCGCCCACCTCGGACGCCATCCGGTCCCGCATGGATGAGATCAACATGAGCGACACCAACTCGATCATCGCCTTTGGCTCGGGCGCGCAGGCGGAACTGCAGACGATCAGCCAAGCCATGCTGCAAGACGTCCGCAACAAGGACGTGGGCCCCGCCGGTGACAGTCTGCGCGGTATCGTGACCACGATCCGAGGCTTTTCGGTGTCGGAACTGGATGTGCGCCGCAAGCCGAGCTTCTTTGAACGTATCTTGGGGCGCGCCGCACCTTTTGCAAAATTCACCGCCCGGTTTGAGATGGTGCAAGGCCAGATCGACAAGATCACCGACGATCTGCTGGCGCATGAACACACCTTGCTGAAAGACATTAAATCGCTGGATATGCTCTATGACAAGACGCTGAACTTCTACGACGAACTGGCGCTTTATATTGCGGCCGGTGAAGCCAAACTGGAAGAGCTGGACAGCAAGGAAATTCCTGCCAAAGAAGCCGAAGTTCAGGCCGCACCCGAAGACGACCAGGTGATCAAAGCGCAAGAGCTGCGTGATCTGCGGGCCGCGCGCGATGATCTGGAACGCCGGGTGCATGATCTGAAACTGACCCGTCAGGTAACCATGCAGTCCCTGCCCTCGATCCGGTTGGTGCAGGAAAACGACAAATCGCTGGTGACCAAGATCAACTCGACCCTGGTGAACACGGTACCGCTGTGGGAAACCCAACTGGCGCAGGCGGTAACCATCCAACGCTCGACCGAGGCCGCGGCTGCGGTGCGCGATGCCAATGATCTGACCAACGAGCTGTTGACCTCAAACGCGGAAAACCTGCGCGAGAGCAACAAGATGATCCGTCAGGAAATGGAGCGCGGTGTGTTCGACATCGAAGCGGTCAAAACCGCAAACGCGGCCCTGATCGGCACCATCCAGGACAGCCTGCAAATTGCCGACGAAGGCAAAACGAAACGCGCTGCCGCCGAAGAAGACCTGAAGAAAATGGAAACGGAGCTGCGCGACACGCTGGCTGCGGCCAAGTCCCGCCGTGATGGTGTTGGCGACAACGCTGGCACTGCTGTTCCCGCCTAAGGATCGGACGACCGTTTCATGCAGTCTCACATTCGCCAGAAGATCACATGGGGTTCGCGCTTTGGCGCGGCCCTCTTGGCCTTGGCGCTTGCGGGCTGTGAAGAGCCAGGACAGCGGATCTCGCTGGTGCCACCGTCCCGTCCGGCTTCGCTGGCCCTGCCTGTGCCCTCAGCCCAAAGCGAACGCCTGTCGAATTTTTACCGCTCGTTGCAGCAGGATCTGATGACGCGAGGCCTTTTGCGCGAAGATGGCGGTGGTCCGGATACGCCCTATGATGCGGATGATCTGATCCGCAATTTTGAGGCCATCGCGTTTTTTGACGAGCACTTCCGGCAAGGGATCGGCACCAATGGCGCGCTCAGCAAGTGGGAAAAGCCGGTGCGCCTGGAAGCGGTCTTTGCTCCAACGGTGACGGCCGAACAGCGCCAGAGCGACCAGCAGGAGCTGGAGAAATACGCCGAACGTCTGGCGCGCATCACGGGGCATCCGGTGAGCGCGGTCCAACGGGGAGGCAATTTCAAAGTGATCTATGCAGGCGTCGACGACAAAAGCTTTATCCGCACCGAGGTTCTGCGCCAACTGCCGCGCATCAATGCCAGCCAGCTGGACACGCTGGTCAATACGCCCGAGATCTACTTCTGTCTGGTGGTTGCCGGTGGGCCGCTGTCCGCGCCTTTTGCCTATACCCAAGGGGTCGCCTTGATCCGGGCTGAACACCCCACGCTGACACGGCGCGCGTGCCTGCATGAAGAAGTTGCCCAGGGCTTGGGTTTGCGCAACGACAGCCCAAAGGCCCGACCGTCTATATTTAACGACGATGATGAATTTGCGCGTCTGACCAGCCATGATGAGCTGTTGTTAAAGATGCTGTACGACCCGCGCCTGGAGCCTGGCATGACAACCGATGAAGCCGGCCCTATTGTGCGCGAGATTGCATATGAACTGACTGGAGAAACGCTTTGACCACGTTGGTGGCAAGCACAGTGAAGAGGATCAGACCATGGGTATTTTCGACTTCCTGAAGGGCGAGTTTATCGATGTCATCCACTGGGTGGATGATACGCGAGACACGATGGTCTGGCGCTTTGAACGCGAAAGCCACGAGATCAAATATGGCGCCAAGCTGACGGTGCGCGAAGGACAATCGGCGGTTTTTGTCCACGAAGGGCAGCTGGCGGATGTGTTTACGCCCGGGCTTTATATGCTTGAGACCAACAACATGCCGGTGATGACCACGCTGCAGCATTGGGATCACGGCTTTAAATCTCCGTTCAAGTCAGAGATCTATTTCGTCAACACCACCCGGTTCAACGATCTGAAATGGGGCACCAAAAACCCGATCATCTGTCGCGATCCCGAATTTGGCCCCGTACGCCTGCGCGCCTTTGGCAGCTATAGCGTGCGAGTCACAGATCCCGCGCGGTTCCTGACCGAGATTGTGGGCACCGATGGTGAATTCACCATGGATGAAATCTCATTCCAGGTGCGCAATATCATCGTTCAAGAATTCAGCCGGGTTGTGGCAGGTTCCGGCATTCCGGTGTTGGATATGGCCGCGAACACGGGCGATCTGGGCAAGCTCGTCGCGGCCGAGATTTCTGGCGTGATCGCTGAATATGGCCTGTCGATCCCTGAGCTCTATATCGAAAACATCTCATTGCCACCTGCGGTCGAGGCCGCGATGGACAAACGCACCCAGATGGGCATTGTCGGCGACCTTGGCGCCTATACGCAATTCTCTGCTGCGGAAGCGATGACAGCAGCTGCCCAAACGCCGAACAGCGGTATGGGTGCAGGCCTTGGCATGGGAATGGGCATGGCGATGGCCCACCAGATGGGGAACATGGCAACGGGTCAACAGCCCGGTCCATGGGGCACACGTCCGGCCCCCGCTGCAGCGCAAGCCCCTGCGCCTGCGGCACCCGCCTACGCGCCACCGCCGCCACCCCCGCCGCCAGTGGAGCATGTGTGGCATATCGCGGAAAACGGCGCGACAACCGGTCCCTATTCAAAAGCGCGCATGGGGCGTATGGCACAGGAAGGCACGTTGAGCCGCGAAACACTGGTCTGGACACCCGGTCAGGACGGCTGGAAAGAGGCAGGCGACGTCGCGGAACTAGCGCAATTGTTCACCATCCTGCCTCCGCCTCCTCCGCCGCCGCAACCGGGCGCATAACGCAGGCACCCCACCCCATCCATTATCACCACAGCGACATCCCACGATGTCGCCTGCAAATTCTGTGAGATCAGATGAGCCAGATGCCGCCCCCTCCGCCGTCGCCACAGCAGGCCGAAGAGACCCACCGCTTTCACTGTGAGCAATGTGGTGCGGACTATCGGTATCACCCGGAAAACGGCACGTTGACCTGTGATCATTGCGGGCACACAGACCAGATCCATGTGCCCACCCAGTCGGCGGGTCCGTGGGGCAAAGAGACATCCGTCAACTCGGCAATGGAAGAGCTGGATTTCAAGGCGGCTTTGAACGACGCGCTGCCCGAGGCGGAGATGGAAGTGACCCGCGTCACGGCCTGTCCCAATTGCGCGGCGCAGGTGGAGTTTGACCCGACCACCCATGCCCAGGAATGTCCGTTCTGCGCCACACCTGTGGTCGCTGACACCGGCCCCAATCGGCATATCAAACCCAAAGGCGTGGTGCCCTTCATCGTGGATGAACGCAAAGCCCAAAAGGCGATGACCGATTGGCTGGGGCGCCTGTGGTTTGCGCCAAACGGTCTGCAGGAATATGCGCGCAAGGGACGCAAGATGGATGGCATCTACGTGCCCTTCTGGACCTATGATGCCCAGACGCGCACCCAGTACCGTGGCCAGCGAGGTACGGTTTACTATGTGGAACAACGGGTTGTGGTCGATGGCAAATCAGAAACCCGCCGCGTTACCAAGGTGCGCTGGCGTGGGGTGTCCGGACGGGTGCAGCGGTTCTTTGACGATGTGCTGATCCTCGCCTCGAAATCCCTGCCCAAGCGCAATACCGAAGGGTTGGAGCCGTGGGATCTGTCGCAGTTGGAGCCCTATCAGCCGCAATATCTGGCTGGGTTTCGCGCCGAAGCCTATGCGGTGGATATCGAATCGGGCTTTGCGGAGGCACGTGCCAAAATGGACCGGGTGATTGAACGGGACGTGCGCTTTGACATCGGCGGCGACCGGCAGCGGATCGACAGTCTACGCACCGAAGTGAGCGATGTGACCTTTAAACACGTGCTGCTGCCGGTCTGGCTGGCCGCCTATAAGTACCGGGGCAAGACCTATCGGTTTGTGGTGAATGGTCAGTCCGGCCGCGTCCAGGGCGAGCGGCCCTATTCCGCGTGGAAGATCGCAATTGCCGTGGTTCTTGGGCTTGTTGTTCTGGGCGGCTTTGCGTTGGTTGCGGGTACAAAATAGGGATCACAGATCATGCGCGCCTTGGTGCAACGGGTGGCCGAAGCGGCCGTACGTGTTGACGGAGAGATCGTTAGTGAAATTGGTCCAGGCCTCTTGGTGCTGATCTGCGCGATGGAGGGCGATGAGTCGGCGCAGGCGGAATATCTGGCACGCAAGATCGCCAAGATGCGGATTTTTCGCGATGACGCGGGCCGGATGAACCAATCCGTGTAGGATCAGGGCGGTTGAGTTTTCCAATTATCCACCAAACAAAGCACGTGTGGAGCGACGCAGTTGAAAACCAAACGGAAAACACGCTGACCTATTGATTACGCTATTCAAACCGTACCACTTAGGAAATCGCGGAATAGGTCAATATTGCTTGTCCCAGGACTTTTCGGAGGCAAGCATGATCACAGAGTTGAAATCGGTTCGAGACATTTGGAAGAAGATGCCCAGCGAGCGCCATGCTCGCTTCTTCCTCGAAGCGAGCATTTGGCCGTCGGTCGCCATTGCCCACATTGTGGGAGCCCTAGCTCAACACCAATTCGCGGCCAGTCTGCCCAGTCGGGTCTCTATCAGTGCTCGGAGCGGGAATGTCGCCTTTCGTTTACGGTCACTACAAAGGCCCCGATGCATTCCACGAATGCTGGATCTTCGGATCTGGATTGCGGCTATTTTTCTGGTGCTGACCTCCAGCAAGGGAAACTCCTCTGTCGTTTTGGCGCGGATCTTGGGAGTAAAACATAAGACAGCGTCGAAAATGGGCCATGCGATCCGAGAATAGATGGACGACCGGGAGCCTGGACCTGTCCCGGTTTGATGCCGCTCCTTTGATAGCATTTGTTTCAGCAAAGGAGACTGGCTATGGGACTGAAACGGACGGGCGAATTCCGCCAAGATGCAGTGCGGATCGCGCTGACGAGTGGGCTGACACGCAAGCAGGTTGCTGATGATCTGGGTGTTGGCATGTCGACGCTGAACAAATGGATTACGGCGCACCGAGACACGGATGTGGTGTCGAAAGAGGATTTATGCCTCGCCCAAGAGAATGACCGGCTTCGGCGTGAGAACCGCATTCTCAAGGAGGAAAGGGAAGTGTTTAAAAAGGCCACGCGGTTTGCGAGCATTTCGCCACCGTCCTGCCAGCCGCAGGCAGCGGTCCGATATGGTGACGTTGGCGCACATTAAAGAACAATCGCGCCTGAGCTTGGGCAGCTATGGCAGCCCACGCATGACAGAAGGGCTGAAAGAGAACG
>NZ_JAHHIR010000079.1 GCF_018678075.1 Epibacterium ulvae
CTAGGGTCTGGCCTCATAACCAATAGATCACGGTTGCAGCAAGCGCGATTGCTGACAGCAAGACCTTGGGGCATCTGTCGTATCGGGTAGCCACACGCCGCCAGTCCTTGAGCCTTCCAAACATGATCTCGATGCGGTTGCGGCGTTTGTAGCGGCGCTTGTCGTATTTGACGGCTATCATGCGCTGCTTGCGACCGGGGATGCAGGCCCGTATCCCTTTGTCTTCCAACGCTTCTCTGAACCAATCTGCATCGTAGCCGCGATCCCCGAGAAGCCAGTCGACTTCTGGCAGACTGCTGAGCATGGCGCGCGCGCCGATGTAATCGCTGACTTGTCCGGCGGTGACGAACAAGTTGAGTGGGCGGCCCAGGCTGTCGCAGATGGCGTGCAGCTTTGTGTTCATTCCGCCCCTGGTGCGACCGATCAGGCGTCCACGCCCCCGTTCGTCGGGGCATTGATCCACTGGATCAATGCCTAATCCTCCTTACTTCACGCCCATGCTGGTCGCTGTTCGGTGGGCCTTCAGATATGTCGCGTCAATCATCACTGTCTTCTCCTCGCCGTGCCCTGCGGTCAGACCGATCATAATCTGCGCGAAAATACCCTTGTCACTCCACCGCTTCCAACGGTTGTAGAGCGTTTTGTGCGGACCGAATTCTGCAGGGGCGTCGCGCCAACGCAACCCATTGCGATTTATGAAGATAATCCCCTCTCGGGACATTGCTATGCAATGCCCTGCCGGGCAGTGAACGCGTGGCTTGCCGTGGGACTTCGGAAAATAGGGCTCAAGATGCGCCATCTGCGCATCCGACAGCCAGAAGAGATCAGACAGGTTCACCGTTCAATTTTTCGGTCAGTGAATCATGCAAACAAACGGAAATCAATGGGTCCTGACCCTAGCGGATTCCACATTAACCTTTTGAGTTTCCGTTTTCTTCGCGCCAATTTTCTGATTTTCACCGACCTCGACTGCCATCCGGCATTTCGCAAAAAACCGGTTGGAACGCTGATCACCAGCGGTTGATCAGAGGCGTGAATATCGGGTTGGCTCCAGTCAACGGACCGAAGCGCAGACAAGATCTGTTGAGACCCCGGTCGGGCAATCCCCGTGTCTCAAAGTCAGAGAA
This sequence comes from Epibacterium ulvae, assembly GCF_018678075.1. Lineage (GTDB taxonomy): Bacteria > Pseudomonadota > Alphaproteobacteria > Rhodobacterales > Rhodobacteraceae > Epibacterium > Epibacterium ulvae_A. Next base: position 1,128 of record NZ_JAHHIR010000079.1, read on the forward strand.
AAGGCAACCTGTCCCGAACCGTGATCACACAGATCCGCGCAGGCAGGTTTAACGCTCCAACTTTTTGAACACAAGAAAGGTCATCATGCCAATTGGCGGCAGGGATTTCTTCTCGACCACTTTGAGGTTTGGCTGTTTGAGAACAGTTCCGATCTCAAAATCCGAGTGCCAGCCCAGAAGATTTGCAAATGGTGCCGTAAAGCGTTCGACACGGGCAAGCAGGCCGGTTTCCGTTGCGAAGTGGTTTGTCATCACGATGATGCCGCCAGGTTTGCAGACCCGCGTGATCTCGGCCATAACCTGTTCTGGTTCCGGGACCACCGAAATCATATGCATCGCGGCCACTGCATCAAAGGAATGGTCCGGAAAATCCAGCGACCGCGCGTCCATATGTCGGAGCGCAGTGACGTGTTCAATCGCCAACTCGTCGACTTTGTCTTGGGCCTTGGCCAACATCTCTTCGCTGAAATCAATGCCCGTTACCGCCAGATCCGGCTCGTACAGCGGCAGAGCCAGGCCGGTACCCACGCCCACTTCCAGAACGGTCGAAACGGATTGTGCGTTGATATATTCAACCGCCGTGCGCCGTCCCACGTCTGTGATTACGCCGAATGTCTTGTCATACACAGGTGCCCAGCGGGCATACGAGGTCTTGACTGCATTGAGTTCCAATGAACGGTCCTTTGGCTATGTTCGGTTTCCGGATGTAAAAAACGCAAAAGCGAGGCAGGCCACATATGCCAGGCTCAGCAGGGTCAAAGTCGCCCAGAGATAGGTGAGCAAAGCCGCCGCCAGAACCGCAGCCGCCAGCAGGAAATATTTGACATTGGCGCGGTCAATATGGGCATTCTTGAAAGAATAGGTCGGGATCCGGCTGATCATCATCAGACCGATCAGGCTGATGTGCAGAGCCACCAGCATCGGCAGGAGCAAGGGCAGCTCTGGAAACACAAACGACACAATCATTGGCAACATCACCAAAATCGCCCCCGCTGGCGATGGGACGCCGACAAAGAAATCGCTGGAACCGTCCTCACTATCCTGACGGCTGCTGACGTTGAACCGGGCCAGTCGCAGAACGCAGCACACCGCATAAAGCAGCACCGCAATCCAGCCCGCCCGCGGCAAGTCCTGCAGGCCCCAGCTGTGCAGGATCAGAACCGGTGCCACGCCGAAGTTTACAAAGTCCGCCAGTGAATCCAGCTCAGCCCCAAGGGGCGTTGAATGGTTCATCATGCGCGCCAGTCGCCCATCCAACCCATCCAGAACGCAGGCTGCCAGCACAAGGCGCACCGCCATGTCAAAATCGCCCTCATAACCAAAGCGGATGGCGGTCAGGCCGGCACAGATCGCCGCAATGGTTATGAGATTTGGAAGCAGATAGACAAGTCGGATGTCAGAGTGTTTGGCACTGTCTAACGGTCCATCCATGGCTCAATCCGCCCGTGTCTGACGCGCGGTTTCCGTGGTCACAAGGTCGGCCAACACCGTTTCGCCTGCAATCATCGTCTGTCCCAGATTGACCATCGGTTCCACACCTTCCGGCAAATAGACATCCAAGCGCGAGCCAAATCGGATCAGGCCAAACCGCTCTCCGGTGCGCAGGGTTTCCCCCTTGGAGGAAAAACACACGATCCGCCGTGCGACAAGACCTGCGATCTGGACCACGGCAATCTGGCGACCATCCGCCATTGTGATACACAGGCTGTTGCGCTCGTTGTCGGCGCTCGCCTTGTCCAGCGAGGCGTTAAAGAACTTTCCGGGCCGATAGGCGATGGCCGCAATCTCGCCCCCAATCGGGGCGCGGTTCACATGGCAGTTGAACACGCTCATGAACACGCTGACACGGGTCAAGGCCATGTCGTCCATGCCAAGCTCGGCCGGTGGAATCGCTTTTTCAATCAGTGAGACAATGCCATCTGCTGGGCTGACGACCAGCCCGTCTCGTGTCGGCGTCACACGCATCGGATCGCGAAAGAAGTAATAACACCAGACTGTCAGCCCAACGCCGATCCATCCCAGAACAGACCAAAGAAAAAACAGACCCACGGTGATCAGGGCAAAGATGCCAACAAATTTGCGCCCTTCGGGGTGCATCGGCTTTATGAAAGTGTCGCGCATTCGCATGTGTCTATCGAAGTTTCCCCGGAAATCTTGCAGCCCACTTTCGCGTGGCGCAGGACCCGTTACTAGGTAAAAGAAGAGCCTGTCAGAACGCTCTGAGTGTGAAGTGCCAAGTTATGAAGAAAGCAGCCCCAGGTGCAAGCGCATAAAGTCGCGTGGTCCATCCATGCATCCGACACCCCAGACATGAATTGCTCATCTGGGACAAACTTGCGCTTCTGCGATGGCTTCATTTTGCCGCAACCTGCGGCTTTACCGACTATTCTTGCCGCCAAAAGGACCGCGTCGGTCGTGCCTTAATCCTTCTCTAAATCAATTTCGACAATGATTAGAGGCCAAAAACGTCGCAAATGAGATTCAATATGCTCGATTTTCCTGATCACGCTGCCGATCATCCAGGTCTTCCCGAGAAAGAGGCAAAAGCCCTTATTGTTGAGACCTTGAAACGACCATACTACTTCGTGCATATTCCTAAATGCGACGGCAGATCTGTGGCCCACGCGTTGCAAGGTTACTATCTACACGCGAAAGCTTCAGAATAGGCGCACAATACCAGTCCCGACTATTGGGCCAGTCGACGCAGTTTTGCGATTGTCCGCCGTCCGTACGAGCGGATCTGCTCTCTCTATAGATACAACTCTATCGTCGGTGGGCTCCCCGAAGGCAAGGAAGATCTTTCGCTTAACGACTGGATTGCTCATGAACTTGAAGGGCGTGCCCCCCAAGCACTGGACACCTACGTGACTCTGCACCCTTGTTATCCATGGGTGGTCGGAGCCAACGAGCAACCTATGGTCGACCTCATTTGCCGGTTGGAAGAAACTAAACAGGACTGGCCGCTGATCTGCGACCTAAGCCGCCGTTCGCGCACCGCGCAGCATCGGTCAAAATGGGCTCTTTTGTGACCCTCGCTGCGCTCCGCACGAAGGTCTCCTTTGCTGGGCGCCCTACCCTATGCGGACATACGGAGTTCGATCAACACATGCCGCACCGCGGACCTTGCGGACTTTCGCTGCAGCTGAACCAATGTCAGCTTTTTGTGTTTGCATGGCTCGGATCGAGAAAAAGCCTCGCTCCCCACGATCGCGTTTACCGTTGTATTGTTACGTTTGCGCGTCGCGAACTCCGGGCAGTTCGTGGCTACTTTGGGATGCTAAAAGTCGTCAAATTCGGGGACATTGCCTAGCCTCACAAGGAAGCTTGGGGCGCCGACTTCTCCACTGGCTGGATCTTCAGTGACCATGTAGGCGTCAGCGCCTACGCAGTCCTCAGATAGGGCCTCTCGTTCGGCTCTGTTTTGTGCTTCCGACGCTGTAGAATATTCAAACTGCTTGTCAATTTTCAGGCCAGCCTGGCCATTGCGTCCAGCCTTCGTTTCAACATATGTCTGGCAGATATAGTGGATTTTTTCTGAGGAACGCTCTGCGTTTGTCATGGATGGATCCTTGTGAACGGCTGGGACGATTGGGAGTTCTGGGAGCAACCTTAGTCGATTGCAGCTTGGTTGAATTGCCTGTAGCCCGGCGCGGCATTTAACGCAAACAATGCCGTCAAAGTTCAACTACCGCGTGGAAGCGGGTTTCATGCGACGCGGTTTAGATGCTGCTGAAGCTTTGGCTACGGGAGGCGTGTTGGCTTCTCTTTCAAGGCGCGCTTTGCGCAGTCGGAAATTCTTGGCGTCACGGCGTTCGGTTTCTTCGTCGACGATTTGCTTGACGACACGCGTCGTCTTATCCATCGCGGTTTCCGGTTTAGTGTCATACACTTTGAACAGATCGCTTTTTGTCAGTTTCGTCAATTTTCAGTTTCCTTTGTGTTTTGAGGGCGGCCACACCAAGTGAGTTCTTTCAAACCACTGCCAAGTGATCGGCCTTGCCTTGGGGGGGCCACAATACGGGGCTGGGTAGCTCGCCCAGCAGTTTTACTTTGATGTCAGGCGCAGCCATGGCGTGCATCAACGCGCTGTAATTCATCTGGAATCTCACTTCGGAACCCACTGTCGGCAGGGATCGGGGCGTTCCAATGACAAGATGATCGCTGGTTGCACCAATCAATGTGCTCCCAACAGGCATTGAGAGCCCCAGAATGTTGGTGTCCTGATGTCCAATCGCTAGGATCATGCGCGCAAAGGCACCACTGTTTGCCACAATGCGAACGCGTTGCGCAGTTGGGTCAATCGGGGTGATAGGAGAAAGCGGGGGATTTGCATCCGCTTCAATAACTTCGGCAACAAGAGTGAAAGCGTCCGTGTGCATCCCGCCGATCTGGTCGCCTGACACTGGCTCAACCCCTAGAAGGATCGCCTCACCCAGTCGTAGGTCGTTGATGCGACCGGTTGCGTGTTCGCCAAACGCCCAAGGTAAGTTGGCCGAGTTGCCGCCTGACACGACCTTGAGGAATGGGCCGCAAACATCCTCAATCCAGTTCGACAGGGCACTTAGAGCCGCCATTTGAATGGCCGTAGGTGCCCCCCCGTTCAAGCACGCAAAATTCGCGCCAATCCCTTTCAGTGCAACTCCGGGTATTTGCATGACCCGCTGCGCAATATCCGCCAAGTTCTCGGGCAATATTCCGTCCCGCTTATCGCCCATCTCGACCATGAGGACGATGCCGTGGACTGTACCGGTGCGGATCGCGGCGGCGGCCAGTGCCGAAATGACCAAAGACTCGGTGTTATAGCTTGCGTCGCAGGATTGAACGACTTGATCAGCTTGGCTCAACATCGGCGTCCGGATCAACGTGATGGGCCCCTTCAGGCCTGCTGCACGCAGCCTTTGCACGTTGCCGATACGCGCATCTGCAAGCCCCGCAGCTCCGCCATCAAGCATGGCTTGAGCAATCGCTGGATGACCACAGACAGCCTTGGTCACGCCTGTCACGCCGATCCCACCCGGACCCAAACGCCCGACAAGCGTCTGCGTGTTGCAACGTATCTTGCCCAGATCCACTTCGACACGCGGGCAGTTCATATGGCGGCAACTGCGGGTTTTAGGGTCAATCCGGGGTATGCGGCGACCACCATCGCAAGCAAATGTGCCGCCGGTCGGGCCAATACATCGGTGACAGGTAGCCCGAGTTTCTGTGTTTGCGCCGCGATAGTGTCAGTGATTTCGACCTCAGACATCCCCTCGTGATTGAGTGTTACGCCAATAACCCTTGTGTCGGCAAAGGCTTCGATCAAGGCAATCTCACTCGAAGGTGCGGGCATCGGCATATTGGGAAAGTCGCAGCGATGCGAGCGTTTGGGCGCGTGCTGAAGGATGACCGCATCCGGTTGGCTGCCCCGCAGGATGAACGCAGATGTGCAAAACGCGGGATGGCTCAATGCACCCTGACCTTCGATCACAATAACATCGGGATGTTCGGCGTCAGACGCTGCAACTATTGCGCCTTCAAGCTCGCCGCAGCAGAACTGGGGCGGCACGGCATCCATTGCGATACCGTATTTTGCGCCCTGCATCAGGCCTGTCTGGCCCGTCCCGACAAGCACTGTCTTGATGCCCTTTGCATTCAGGGCCCGGGCCAAAACGGTTGCCGTTGTCCGCTTGCCAATCGCGCAATCGGTGCCGAGAACCGCAATGCGCAGCGCTTTGACACCCGCGACACTGCCATCGAACAGGCGCATGTCCTTGCTGGGCTTCGGCTTGCGAATGTCGCGGATCGTGACGGCACATTGAGATGCCGCGTTGGCTATTTCTCTATCATCGCTCAAGTATTCATGCAGCCCGCTCACGATGTTCATGCCAAGCTTGATCGCTTGGAGAACAACGCCCCGGTCTGCGTTCGAAAGACGCCCTGTTGAGGGAGCCATCCCATAGATCAGGGTATCGGGACGGGTGGCCTCATGGGCAACTGCGGCGTCCAGATGGCCAAAAATCGGTATGTGGTTCATCGTATCGTCGAGAACGGCCCCGCTGTCGTGGCCGCTATAGGTGCTGTCGATGACAGAAAGGATGCGATACGCTTGTGAATGGCGCACAAGGCCATTCGCCGTCTTGCCATCGATTTGCCCGAAATTGCCCTCGCAATAGACGACTGCTGATGGTGGAGCCGTGACCTGCGTATGTGCAGCTGCACATTTTAGTTCGTCTCGGGTCATTGGCGGCGCTTGCGCGCCGCTGACAGAACGGCGGATGATTTCAACAGTTTCTGATTTGGTTTCCATTGTGGTTTCCTTATGTGCGCCTGAACTGAGGACGAGACCGTCCTCAGTTGCGCATTTTGAATTTGGAGGACCGTCGCACGCGCCTAGTAGGCAAGCACGCACAGCCCCTTGGATTTTCGGAAATTTCTGTTGCATTCCCATCGGTTGCCCGACCTGTCCAGATGGGCGTTTTGGGGAATATCTATGACTTCACATGTCTCACCAGAGGCGACGTATCCCCGATCACACTTCCACCCGGGGCCGTAAGTTGCGTCGTCAAAAAATGCATTTTGGGGAACCGCGACGACCTTGCACTGTCCTGCTTTCTCAAAGAAGCCACGCTCGCAAGTCCAGGGCAGACCGTAACTTGAACCATTCAGAAAGGCATTGGCCGGAACCTCAATAGCATTGCACTGGCCGTCAGTTTCTTCGAACCCGCGTTCACACGCCCACTGGGAGCCATGTGATGCATCAGCCAAATATGCATTCTCCGGCAGCACGATCTCCTGACATGTGTCATCGACTTTTATGTAGCCGCGCAAACAACGCCACTGTTCGCCTGATGGATCTAAAAACCCACCCTCAGGCACCTCGACCGAAATGCATGCCGCGTCATCAGTTCTGCGAAACCCATGCAGACATTCCCACCCGGAGCCATAGGACTGGTTCGTGTCGTATGCGTTTTGTGGCACGACAACAGCGACGCAAGTATCTTTGCTTATCCGGAATCCAATATTGCATTCCCATCCATCACCGTAACTTTTGGCACTGGCGTTCTCAGGCATTGGCTGACCGGCGGTTTGTGCAAATGCAGGAAGTGCAAACAAAAGGACCGCAGCAATCAAACCTATAGTTAGGATCCCTATAGCTGGTGTTTTCACAGGGATCTGGGACGTGATGGAATGCGGACACCGACGTTCTGTCGATCCTGTTCTATGATCCATCTAATTTAAGCCCCGCAAGACAGGCGTCTGCAAGATCTCGGCTCGGGGTTTCAGTGCCCGGCAACGTGGCCCAGCCTGTATCCATCATCGCACTGCGCCGTTGAAATCTTGAAGCGCCTTGAAGTGTTGCCAGTTTTGCAGAGCGTTCAGCATCAACTTGTGAACGGTTCAGACACACCGGCACCATCGCCAATGTAACCTCCTCAGTTGCATAGCTTTGAGCCATTTCCTCCGCAGTGTTTGCAGTTGTCCAACCGCCCCAGGTGAAGCCAATGATAGAGATAGCAATTGCACCAATCGTGGCACCGTAAACACCGGGTTTCGTCCATTCGGGAAATGTCATTTTCGATCCTCTGACGGAGAAAGCGCCGCCGCACTATTTTTGATTTCGTTTGTAGTTTCGCTGGCCTGACCCTGCGCCAGAGCCAACTCCGGGCCTTGCTGCTTCACTGCGCGCAGCTCTGGCTTTTCTGCGTGCCGATTGATCAATAGAAACGTCGCTTTCCGTCGGTATGCCGCAAAGCTGTTGCGTGGCATGACGTCATCGTCCGCCATCACTTCCTGTTCACCCACGGGCCGTTTATCCGTGTATCCCTCGACCGCGAACGGATGAAGAAATGTCACGGCTGACGTGGTCGTGCGCGAATGACATCGGCAACCTTCCCAAACATCAGATCCCTGCTCCAGGACGTGACAGCTGAATTTTCATGATGGAGGGTCGTGGTTCGCTCTTGCAGGCGGATGTGCCTATACCGCAGAGAACCGCAACTTTGGTATCACTCATATAGTCTGTTTGCGTCGGAAGTGCAACGTTGGTGACACTGGCTCAGTTTTCCAAACCGCCCGTGTCCTGAAGGTTGTCAATGTTGGCAACCCTCCCCCTTGCATTGAAGATCATTCACCAGCCATCTCTTTTGGAGTTCGCCAGCCCAAAAGCTGACTGTCGCTGCGTCACAGAAAATTGGTAGAGAGGGCTCTTTTGTGACCCTCGCTGCGCTCCGCACGAAGGTCTCCTTTGCTGGGCGCCCTACCCTATGCGGACATACGGAGTTCGATCAACACATGCCGCACCGCGGACAAAGGGTGAATTCGCTGCGATTGCGCAAGAGGCTGCTTTCGTGCGCTTTCACGACCTTTACTTAGGAGTGCACACAAGTTGCTAAGCTGCAGTGGTTACTACCTTGGTCCAGAGAGACAGTCTGTCCAATCCTCTGTAGCTCGCGAAGCGTTCGACTCGCGGTCAATGGCCAATAGCCATCTTCGGAAGAGATGCAGGGTGATTAGTATTGGCAAGGACAACGATAAGAAGTGTGGGGCGTTTGCCGCCCCACACAGTGTTTTTCACTATGAGTGATGTTTTGGCATTTTCTGAAACACCACAAAAAGGCCCGCCAGAACTAGAGCCGATCCGACGACGCCGGCATTCCAGGCGGTCATAGGTTCGGTGAATCCGAACAGCCAAGGCGCCGCTACCAAAATCAAACCGTAGGACACTCCCAGATAGGTCTGGACCAGGTAATGCTTGTTGTGGCCGTAACCCGCTACGGTCAAAGCCAGAAGCCCCGAGAGAATGAGCAGTCCTGCATCGCCAACGAGGGCATTGCCAAGAGCCGATTGGCCGCCAAGAAGCATGAATGGCGACAAGATGAGCCAAAGCCCTGAAGCTGTGAAGGTCCATCTGAAAGCTTCACGATTTTGCATAGCTCATACTCCAAACTTTGGTTTCAGGAGTCGGTTTCAGGATCCGCGAGATTGCCAAGCTCGATGGCGATAGCCATCTCCTCGTCGTCGACGAGTCCATCACCATTTGTGTCGATGTCGCCGAACACCTCATCGGTGAGTTCAGGATATGAAACCTGAAGTTCAGCGAAGGATGCCATGCCGTCGCCGTCAGTATCAATTTCGGCGGACATTGCATGGGCGGAGAATGCGACGGATGTCATGAGGGCAGCTACGAGAATTTCATTTTTCACGTTTTTTCCAATCAAGGTAGGGCAATCCATCATGGATTGCGGTTCAGGCCCCGGCGCATTACATTCTGCATTTGCGCAAACTGGCCCGCTTTTTCACGCGGCCGTTATTTTTTACGCAAGGGCCTTCCTGGCAGCGTCGAGTTCGTATTTCGTCTTGATGTCGTCATTCGCTTTGTGCGCGGCCTCAGCAGCGTTGTAATGTCTCCAGGCCTGCGTTCTTTTTTCACCGAAGGGTGCGCCTCCACAGCTGGCTTTAACGGACTTCATCTTTTCTGAGATGGTATTGGGGTTGAGTTTCATTGTGGTGTCCTTTCCTAGACACTTCGAGAAAAAGCGGCGCGCGAAAGAAGGAGTTCTTTTTAGGGAACGGCCACTTGTGCGCCGCTTAAAAACTCGAAAACACACTTCCTGCTGAGGTTTCAGCAGGCATTCTCTAGCTAACTTACATTCCAGTTTTCGACGCTTACATAGATCAGCCTGGAGCGATTTGATGTTGGACAGCGGCGCCTTCAAACATGGTCTACTCAGGGGGCAAAGCGACTGAAAAAAGTCGGGGCGTTGGTGCGAGCCGTTTTCAGAAATATACTGCTCGCGGCTCATAAAGATTGGTGCCAATGCCGCGAGCAAGAGTTCGCTTCTACATCATGCCTTCCATACCCTCCATGTCGGGTATGCCGTGGCGGTTCGGCCTGGCGGGTTTATCCGCCACCATCGCTTCGGTGGTAACGAGCAGGCCTGCAACCGATGCCGCGTATTCAAGCGCGATCCTAACGACCTTGGTCGGATCGATAACACCGGCCTTCAACATGTCGCCGTACTGGTCCAGTTGCGCATCATAGCCGAACGTCTTGCTGGTGTTCTCAAGTACTTTTCCGGCAACGACCGAGCCATCGACGCCCGCGTTCTCGGCGATCTGGCGCAACGGGGCCTGAAGGGCCTTGCGGATGATCTTGATACCCGCATTCTGATCCGCGTTGTCTCCTTTGAGTCCTTCCAGAACCTTGCCCGCATGGACAAGTGCGACGCCGCCACCTGGTACGACGCCCTCCTGGACGGCTGCACGGGTTGCGTTCAGGGCGTCATCTACGCGGTCCTTACGCTCTTTCACTTCGATCTCGGTCGCGCCACCAACTTTGATCACCGCAACACCGCCCGCCAGTTTGGCGAGTCGTTCCTGCAGCTTTTCCTTGTCGTAGTCAGAGGTGGTCTCTTCGATCTGTGCACGGATTTGGGTGACACGCGAAGCAATAGCTTCTTTGTCGCCTGCGCCGTCGATCACAGTTGTAGTATCCTTGGTGATTGTGATCTTTTTGGCATCGCCAAGCATGTCCATCGTGACATTTTCGAGCTTGATACCCATTTCCTCGGAGATCACCTGTCCACCGGTCAGGATGGCAAGATCCTCCAACATCGCTTTGCGACGGTCTCCAAAACCGGGCGCTTTGACGCCAGCTACTTTCAGTCCGCCGCGCAGTTTATTCACCACAAGGGTTGCGAGCGCTTCGCCGTCAATGTCCTCGGCCATCACCAAGAGCTGCTTGTTCGCCTGCATGACAGCTTCAAGCAAGGGCACCATAGGGGCCAGAGACGTCAGTTTCTTCTCGTGCAGGAGGATGACGCAGTCCTCCAGGGTCGCCGTCATCTTGGCGGTATCTGTGATGAAATACGGGCTGAGATAGCCACGATCAAACTGCATGCCCTCGACCACTTCGGTCTCGGTCTCCAGCCCTTTGTTCTCTTCGACGGTGATAACGCCTTCGTTGCCGACCTTGCCCATCGCGTCCGCGATTTGCTGACCGATAGCAGCCTCACCGTTTGCGGAGATTGTGCCGACTTTGGCGATCTCGGCCGTATCGCCCACTGGCCGCGACATTGCCTTGACCTCGGCAACAATGGCGGTGACCGCTTTGTCGATACCGCGTTTGAGGTCCATCGGGTTCATGCCAGCGGCGACCGACTTCATGCCTTCCTTGACGATGGCCTGTGCGAGAACCGTGGCGGTTGTTGTGCCGTCGCCCGCCTCGTCATTGGTGCGCGATGCAACATCTTTGACGAGCTGTGCGCCCATGTTCTCGAACGCATCCGAGAGTTCGATTTCCTTGGCCACCGTAACACCGTCCTTGGTGATGCGCGGCGCGCCATAGGATTTGTCGAGGACCACGTTGCGGCCCTTGGGGCCAAGCGTGACCTTGACGGCGTTGGCGAGCGTATTGATGCCCTTGAGCATGCGATCACGGGAGTCCGTGCCGAATTTGACGTCTTTTGCAGACATGACGGTATTCCTTAATAAAAAATGGGGGAGGGTTCAGCGTTGTTCAGGCCATAGTGCCTAGGATGTCGCTCTCCTTCATGATCATCAGCTCTTCACTGTCGATCTTAACTTCCGTGCCCGACCATTTGCCGAACAGAATTTTGTCGCCGGCTTTGACGTCCATTGCGATACGTGCGCCTGCGTCGTCTTTTGCACCTGCGCCAACGGAAACGACTTCGCCTTCCTGCGGTTTTTCTTTTGCATTGTCAGGGATGATCAGGCCGCCCGAGGTCTTTTCATCGCCTTCAATACGGCGGACCAAGACACGGTCATGTAACGGGGTAAACTTCATGGAAATGCTCCTTTTCGAGATTTCCGGGTAGGGGTGGCATGCGTAGGGACACATTGGCACTCGCCACACCTGAGAGCCAATTTATAAAAAAATGGCTATCGCGGCAGATCTCTACAATAGGCTGTTGAACTATATTTCGCTCAAAAAGGAATTTCAGGAATCGCGGCCTGAACGGCTGTCTTGCTTTACCTTTCTCCCACCAATCGCCAGCGCAGGCTTTCCTGCGACGGAGTTGGCTGTGGCAGAGACCTTCGGCTTTTCTTGATTGGGTTTCTTGGGCGCAGGCGAATGATAGAGCTGCCCTTGTGATAGAGCCGTCTGCGTTTCCTGTGACGGTGGGGAAGTTCCCAGCCCCCTTCGCCCCTTAAGACATCGGTCGGCGTGATGCGAGCGATGTCTAGACAGGCCGAATTGACGGGTCCAGTACGTTACTGGGAAGACGGCGCGGGCACCGATGGAAATCAGCGGCGGCGAGATGCACCCGGGCTGACGGGAACGGCGTTTCGCCAGGCGTTCAACCCCTTGCAGCGCCGACAGATCCGTTCTCCAAAGCCCTCGCTCCAGAAGACAACATCGCATCTCAGGCAAGGGCGTTTTCGAGGTATGTCGCCCAAGGCCCTATCGGGCGCGATGTCCGGCGCTGCCACCTCGGCCATGGCCTTGTTCGCCGTCATATCTGTTCTGCTACGAGGCACGTCCGCGAGGCTGGCGACGTTTCCGGTCGCGAGGGCATGCCTTCGTTTTCGGCAGCCTGGATTGCCGCATTCTCGCTTGCTCCTTGGTGCGCCGGCTTCGGGTCCAGCTCATCCATGTCGGACTGGGGCGTCCGGAGCCCAGAATAAAGATGTCGCAGATGCGCCACGGAGACGCCATCAGCCTCCATCACGAGACGCACCATCGGATCTGCCAGCATTTCCTCGAGGAAGAAGTCGGACAACACCCTACCTGTCAGCTTGTCCCTAGCGCGTGCGTAGTCGAGGTCGGTAAGGGAAACGGTCAGGGTTCGCGCAAGCCCCGGATGCGATGTCCGGGGATGAAGTTTCACTAGGACGGAGGCTTTCCAGGCTGCGGGATCCTGTTGATCCGGGGGTGTAACCAACTCCGTTTCGATCTCGTACTCTCCCGCCGGGAGCGTCTCGTTGAAGCCGGGTACAGTGAACGGTCGGGCGAACACCGCGACGGTCTTGCTCGTCAGATCTTCCATCGACGTGATCCTCCATGTTGCTGCTGCGGGTGGCCCGCGCCCCCTTTGAGAATGGGGCGCGTGGCCTTTGTACGTCTCAAGATGTCTTGGATTTCGCTGGCGCTTCCTTGACGACGGCCTTGGGCTCGTTCGCCTTGGCTGGTGCCTTTGCTGTTTCGGCAGGCTTCGGCTTCATTGCGGCCGCAGCCCTGGCGGTCAGGTCCTTGAAGGACATGTCATCGATCCTTTGATTGGCCGATGCTAAATTCCTCGTCCGTGTCGGACCGGGATACTTTGCATCGGTATTAACTATATGGGGACTGGCGACCCCATTTACGATAGCGCATCAAAAAGGAAGCCAAGGTCAGTCATGCCAATTCATCGGTCCAGACCTTGAATTCCGTCAAAGTGTTGCCGCCGAATGTCTGGGTCAAAGGCACATCGGCGGCATCGCGGCCGCGCGCGATCAGAATTCTCGCAAACCTCGGCTTGTTGTTGCGCGGGTCGAACATGTGCCATTCACCAGCGAGAAAGACCTCCATCCATGCGGCGAAGTCGCCAGGCGGATGCGGGAGAGGCTCACCAATGTCGCTCAGGTATCCGGTGCAGTAACGTGCCGGAATGTTCATGCAACGGCACAAGGCGATGGCGAGGTGAGCATAATCACGGCAGACGCCCTGTCGCTCGGCCATTGTCTGTGATGCGGTGCGCGTCGCCTTCGCCTGCATGTAGTCGAAGCGTACATGCCCGTGCACGAAATCGCAGATCGCCTGGACACGGGACCATCCGGGGTTAGTGGACTCGAAAAGTCGCCAGGCCTCTTCCGAGAGAAGATCGGTATCGCAATACCGGCTCCCCTGCAGGAACACGAGCGTCTCGAACGGCAGATCCTGAACCGCGTGCTGCTGCGCATCAGGAAAGACGGGATCGGGCTGGCCGGTATCGCGGAAGATGCCGTCTGTCGACAGGGTAAAGTCGCCCTCCGGAGCCAGCATGCGCGTACACCAGTTACCGAAGCCATCCCGGTAGCTTTCGAGCGGCACGCTGGGGGTGGTCACGAGATAGTCCGCGCGCTCCAGGTCGCCGAAGCGCGAATAGTGCACGTTCAGCATCGCGATCATGGGCGTCGGCTGTGGAAAGCTGTAGCGCAGACGACACCCGATGCTCACTCGCATGCCGGACGCACCGCGACGAGACACATCCGCATCACCGACCAAAGATACACTCGCCATCCGACAGCCGAAAGCCTCGGTTGCAACTCCACCGGTTTCTGGGTCGGTCGAGATAGGCGTTCTCCGGCAGATCGATGGCGATGCAACCGTCACCAAAGCTGACACCATTGGCAAGGCGCGGTTTATCCTTCATCGACCGCGTTTTCCGCAGGCTCCGGTGATCCATCGACATCGAGGGCTGCCAGGCAAGCTTGCGCGATATCTCGATTTGCGGCGTCAGTTCCCGGCATGGTCGCCCAGCCCGCCGTCATGAGCGCGTCGCGCCTCTGGTAGGTCGAGGCAGCCCGGATCGTCTCGATCTTGTCGACCCGCGCAGGGTCGGAGCGCGCCATGTCGAGGCAGACAGGTACCATGGAGGCGACGACATCGTCACGGGACATCGCCATCGCCCGGTCATTCGAAGTGCCGCCGGTTACCCAACCGCCCCATGTGAATCCGACGACACCGACGAAGACCGCGCCGATCAGTGCACCATAGATGCCGGGTTTGAGCCATTCGGGAGTGTTCATGTTCTATCCTCCTGCGGGGAAAGCGCCGCATCGCTGTGATTGTTCGTTTCGGACGTGTCCGCGTCCCGGCGCAGCGCCTCCTTAAGGTCGCTCTCGGTCGTCAGTCGGAGCTCACTTCGCCCCGCGTGAGCACCCTTGCCGCGCACCGTCAGGTAGGTCGCCGTCCGGCGATACGCCTCGAAGCTGAGCCCCTGAAGAAGCTCCTCTTCGACGAGAGCTTCGTAGTCGCCCGCCGGCAGTTTGCCGGGATAACCCGGCAGCGTGAACGGGTTCGAAAACGTCACCGTCGATCTGGTCGACCGCATGTTCATCTTTGGTCACCACGATGTTGGCAGATATGTCGCTCACCACTGTTGGCGGCCCCGTGAAGTCGGGGACGGACCAGTCGAACGATTTCTCCCCTTGTACCACATGATCGTTAGCCTGGCGCTGACGCATGTTAGTCCCGGGCACCAAACCGGCTGCGAACTTCCGGGGGGCAGTCGCCCGTACTGACCTGTGTAAGGGCGGCGAGAGCGACCTGCGCGTATCCTTTGGGAAACAGGGATGATCTGCATTCCTGCAAACCTTGAAAGGATTGGCGATGGCCGACCCCAATGTTCTCAACCCGCACCCGCCCGAGTTCGATCGGTTTCTCTATGCATCCGTCGGCGAGGACCGGAACGGCTTTGCCGTGACTGTGCTCTCCACGCTCGCGCGGCTTGGCCTCGATCCATGGAAAGAAACCGCTGAACTGGTCACGCTGGGGCGGGACGCTGCGCGAGCGCGATTAGGAACGCTGCTTGCTCGGTTTCGGGACGTTCCGGCGCTCGCCAGCGACCACGGCAAAATCGCACAAGACCTGAGCCAGCTGCTTCCCGAAGGCCGGACGTCAGGTAGCCTGAAGCGAGCTGCCTCGACCGTCGCCGGCGGCAGCCTGGGAGCAAGCGGAGCGATCTGGGCGGTGCTCGCGATCGTCTTTGTACTGTTTCAGATGTTCATGGTTGGCGGGTCGGGGTCAGGCCAATGACCGTCTCAACCGCAACCATGGGCAGACCGGCACATGCGGCGCACAAGACCGGGACGCTTTCGCCGCGCGAACAGGGCGTTCTCTGGGACATGGAGGAACACTTCTGGACCAGTGGCGCCGACAACGCGCGGGCGACGACAGCGAACAACGCCATCATGATCTTCCCTTATCCGCCCGGCATCCTCCAGGGCGACCAGATCTGGACCCATCTAAAGCAGAGCACCGGCTGGCGCTCCGTCGTCATGGCCGAACGTCGCGTCACGCGGTGTCATGACGTCGCCATTCTCACCTACCGTGTCTCAGCGGAGAAAGCCGGCGTACCGATCTACAAAGCACTCTGCGCCTCAACATACCTCAACGATGACGACACCTGGCTGAGGATCTCCCACCAGCAAACCATTGTAGCCTGAGTGCCGCAGCGTCATTCGACCTGCCGCACGCGCCGGGACTAACCTGCGTCAGTGCGGCGGGGCGCCGACATTGGTTAGGTGCGATGTGCCCGCCGAATATTTGGTGAGGCATTTTTTTTCCGAGTACTCGAGAAGCGTGTGGGCGTGTTGAACCCGAAAGGGTCGGCATGTCGGCGCGCTTCTTATTTCTCGGAACGTCCATGAAAGGACATTCCCAATGACACCCGAACAGACAAAGACCGCCGACAAGATGAAGTCAGTGAAAGCCGCCTGGGACAAGGCACCCACAGGCCCGAAGAAGGATTCGGCGCTGAAGCATTACCAGGCAGCTGAGAAGGCAAACACGGCGAAGAACGACGCCGAGACCAACAAGGAACTCGACGCAGCGACCCACGCCCTCGCCTGACCTTCGGCGTCTGACCTGATCACCGGGGCCGCCTGCCAAACAAGGGAGTGCGGCCCTCTTATTTCAGGAGCGGTCCGCTCTGATCCAGATACGCCGGATCAAACTCGGCAAGGTCCACCAAACCACCGTAGTCGTGAAACGTGACGTGGCCGTCACGAAAGGTCACCAGTCCACTCTCGCGAAGCTGGCGAAGAACGCGGTTCACGTGGATGGCGCTCAGCCCCAGGGCATCCGCGAGGTGGTACTGGGTCAGCGGACAGTCAAACCCTTCCTTGCTGCCTATGCCGACAAGCGCAAGCCGCGATCCCAGCTCCAGCAGGAAATGCGCCATGCGGGCGTCCGCATCACGCCGACCGATCCCGACGAGATGCTCCACGACCATCGCCTCGTCCCTTGATGCCGCCCAGAGTATGGCGGTCGCCAAGCGAGGGGTCTGCGCGAACGCTTCCAATAGGTCGCTCTTCAGCACTTCGGCGGCTTCGATGTCGACGATGGGTTCGAAGCTGTGGTCCGACGTGCGCAAAAGGACGCTCCGCAACCCCAGAAAATCCCCCGGCACCTGGAAATCCACGATTTGCCGAGTTCCATCGGCCTGCAGCTTGTAGGAACAGACCCAACCTGCGGACAGAATATAAGCGGCCTGAGCCGACTGGCCCTGATGCACCATATCACGCCCAGCAACGAAGGACCGGCGACGCTGATGAAGTCGTTCAAGCACGGTCAACTCGACCTCCGACAGGGCGACGAAGGCCGAAAGCTTGCGGGTAAAGGGGCTGTGTTCAACTAATGTCATTGGGCCTCCTGGCGTGTCGTGACCCAAGAGCGGAAATCGACCCGGACACTGCTCTGGATCAGTCCAGCATAGGGCACTTCCTGCAAGAAGTACGGATGAAAGTGAACCTCGCCTTTCCCCGGTTCACGATGCCAGGAAAGGAACCCAGGATGTCCACGGCGAGCGAACATGCAGGCCAGGCCGCCCTATCGATCTGTGAGGCGCTCCTGCTTGCGTTGAACGATCGAGGGATACTGCCGGAGCACGAGGTCGTGGGCGTACTTCGCGACGCTGCAGCAACCCATGAGAACGCCCTTGGGACAGAACTCGAAACGGAAAGGCACCGAGCCGTCGCAAACTTGATCAACGCGATCATTGCTGGCGGTAACTCTGTTCGGCGCTTGTGATGCAATACAGCTGCGGTCGCGATCCGCAATCTCGCAGTAAAAGCCGAACAGGTCTGCTGGAATGTCCGAAATCGATGCCATGGGCGGCATGATGAAGACCGGCTCAATGCTGCTATCCAACGACGCACGACACAGTTTCTGCTAGCAAGAAACGTCGGTATCTGTCCTGTCCGTCGTCAGGGTTTTTGGAACCAATGGCAGCTTAAACTAAGAGAGTATCTGGCTCATCTGGTTGGTTGCATTATGCGGCACGCTGGCGGTGATGCAAGCGTCGCGCTTCGAACGTCTTACGTTTGATCCTTTCCCTTTGTTTTAGAATGGCTTTGTCACGCCCGAAGTAGACGTCGGCAGGTGTGACGTTGTTGATGCTCTCGTGATACCGCTGATGATTGTAGTGATCGACGAAGGCTTCGATCTGAGCTTTGAGGTCTCCCGGCAGGAAGTAGTTTTCCAGCA